>NZ_JBFWPA010000199.1:0-8073 GCF_050250235.1 Pseudorhodoplanes sp. | reverse complement strand
CGCTCGGCGCGGAGCTGACGTCGGCACCAGGCACAGTCGCGGCCATACGATAGGCCGTCTTGCCGTCACGGTCCTCGCGGGTGATCACGTGA
Organism: Pseudorhodoplanes sp.; assembly: GCF_050250235.1. Lineage (GTDB taxonomy): Bacteria > Pseudomonadota > Alphaproteobacteria > Rhizobiales > Xanthobacteraceae > Pseudorhodoplanes. The sequence goes on along the minus strand of NZ_JBFWPA010000199.1, from coordinate 7,981 downwards.
CCCTTCTTGCGCAGCCCAGTCAGGAAGGCGCGACAACTGTGCGGCTGCCATTCGGTCGTCTTGATCAGCTCCTCGATGGTCGCGCCCTTCTCGCGGCTGACCAGGCGCTTCACGGTATCCGCCTTGGTCTTGCTGCCAGCACCCGCTGGTTTTGAAGCTCTCGGTTTGTCGGTCATGTTCGGGTCTCCGGTGGCCCGGCCGGACCATTCCGGCCGTTGCACTGACCCGGGCCGCGGATCCTCAGGGATCGAGCGGCTTCACCCGGCGAGTCGCCGTTGCCACAGCAATGCTCCGAACCAATCGGAAGTCGAATGGAATGTGCGGCTCGAAAAGCTGGTTGTGGACTTCCGGCACCCGCTTCGCTTTCGTGCGCCGCAAGGAGGGACGACGTGGATAAAGACGCTGCGGAGCTTGTCGCCAGGCTTTGCACATTGGCCGGCACGATCATGGAGGACGTCTCGCCAATTGCGCTGACGAGGTCGGAAGACACCGCAGCCGTGATCGCCGAAGTGCGACAAGCTGGTAACGACATCCTGGCGCTGGCCGATGCCGCAGAGGCTGCGGCGAGACGCGGCTGATTTGTCTCGTAATGGCCGTTAGCTAACCGACCGCTTTCGGCTTTGCCGTCGCATTCAGATTCGGTTTCGGATATTGATAGTCGCCAGAATTGAGCACCGCTGACGATCGCAACGTCCAGCTGATCGAGATCACGCGTGTTCCAGCGTTGATCCGTCGAATCGATTCCATTACTCCGCCATGTGCGCTAAACACGGGGCGCCCGCGCAGCCTTAGACGCGCGGCGCAGGGGAATGAGTTGACGCCGAGTGCATCTGAATTGTCTGCGCTGACGCGCCTATTTTCTTCGGCTGTCTTCCAGGACATGGCGAAGAAGGGCCGCTCTGCGTTGTTCAAGCGGCTGCTGAACCAGACTCCTATTGCCCAAAGCTGCCGCCCGGATGCGACTGTCGGCGACGCGTTCGATTCGGCATTCAAGGTGCTGCGAGTTGCCGGGCTGCGCGATGAGTATGTCTATCGCGCCGCCGTCACCCAAAAGATCCTTATGGGCAAACATTCGCTGCGCACGGCTTCGATGCTCAACGAGTTTCGGGCAGGTCCGTGCAGGGCGGACCTGGTCATCCTCAACGGCACTGCCACGGTGTACGAGATCAAGTCGGAGCGGGATTCACTCGCCCGGCTCGTCAACCAGGTCGAGAATTACAAGCGCGTGTTCGCGAGCGTAAATATCATTGTTAGCGAGAGCCATGTCGACAGCGTGCGACGGGCCGTGCCGGGGGAAGTCGGCATCATGTGCCTGTCCAGCCGATATCGCCTCTCGGTGGTGCAAGACGCGCTGGACTGCCCGGAACGCATCTGTCCCGTTACCGTATTTGAATCGCTGCGCGCGGCCGAGGCCGCTGCCATCCTAAGGGCGCTCGACGTCGTCGTTCCTGACCTACCGAACACGCAGCGCCATCGCGCAATGCGCGAGCTGTTTGCCGAGCTCGAGCCGTGCGCAGTTCATCGCGAATTCGTTCGGACGTTGAAGCGGACGCGCAATCTCGCGCCGCTGAGCGATCTCGTCGACCAATTGCCGCAGTCGCTGCACGCCGCGGCGCTGTCGATACCGGTGCGCCGCGCCGATCATGGCCGGCTGGTCGGAGCTGTTGCGACGCCGCTCGATGCGACGATGGCCTGGGCGTAACGCCCATGTACCATCCGTATTTCCGCGGAAAACAGTTCGAGCTTATAACGATCCGCGAGACTGCCGTACTGATGGCAGGTGCAGACTTCGTGCCGATAATTGAGCCGGTAAAAGAGGCGCTCGGCGGGCTGGAGCGGACGCTGAAGGCAATCTGCGACGCCGGCGGCAGGGCAATCGTGATCGTCAATCCATACCATGGCGATCATCAGGAAGACGGCATTGGCATCACCAACCTGCTGCAGACCGACTATATTGGCAACGATGCCATCTCGGCCGGGATCTTGCTGCGCGCCGACATGACCCTGGCGGCCGCAATCGACGCTTATGAGGCGCACAAAGATCACAACCCGACCTTCGTGCATGCCGGCTTCACGTGGCAAAAGGGGCTTGCGGATTATCTTGGCGTCGATCTGGCAGCATCGCGTAATGTATTCATCGAGGAGCATGCGAATACCCTGTACCGCAAGCACTATGATGGCAGCACGCGCATCCTCGTGCGCGACGGGTTCAAGCGGCGGAAGAATTCCGAATATGGGAAGATCCCTTTCGAGGAATTTTCCGAGCTGCACCTGACCTACGCCGACATGAACATGGCGGGGTTCGGCGATTTTCTGATCGTCGGCGACAGCTATTCCGAGACCGGCGGCCCGGCCTATGCCGTTGCCATCCACCTCACCTTCATCGATCCCGAGAAGGACGATGTGATGTTCGTCTACCACTTCGTCTCGACGACGAATGATACGCCGACCGACCCTGCCGGCAAGTTTGCGCAGGCCCTTAAGAAGCTCATCGACAAGCTCGACAGCGGCACATCGAAGCTGCTCGAGACCGAGGCGATTCAGGAGTTTCGTGACCTTCATGCAAAGGGCCATTTCCCTGGCCTTGGTTATGTGAAGAAGCTCTCGATGATGCATCATATCGAGACGCTTGCGAACTATCTGAGCTGAGCCAGCCATGCCCAAGCGGCTATGCTGCCCGGAGTGTTTCGACGATCGTGGGCTGCGCGAACAGATCTTCCCATTCCTTGAACCCGAACACGGCACGTGCAGCTATTGCGGCAGGCATGACGTAGATCTGCTCGAGCCGCAGGCACTGGCGCCGTATTTCGAGCTGGTTGTTAATGTCTATGAGCTGAGCGAGCAGGGCCAGTCACTCGCGGAATGGATGAAGGAGGACTGGCAGCTCTTCCCTCACCCGGCGATGAACGTCGCGTCTGCCAAACAGCTGCTCGCCGACATTCTCGGCGATGGCGAGATCGTTCGAGCATCGTTCATTCCGTCGCCAAGCTACAAGAGCGAAGGCCTGGTGCAGTGGGAGACGCTGCGTGATGAGATGATGTACCGAAACCGCTGGTTTCTGGACATGAGCCTCGACACCGACCGCCTGCTCCAACTGCTCGACCATCTGCCCGCCATTGGCCTTCCGCGTACCTGGTATCGCGCGCGCATCCCTTCAGGCGATGAGACCTATGCAATTGACAAGATGGGAGCACCGCCCAAGCGCCTGGCTTCTCATGGCCGCGCCAATCCGGCCGGCATTCCTTATCTCTATTTGGGTTCGAAACCCGAGACCGCGGTGGCCGAGATCCGGCCGCATACTGGCGAAGTCGCATGCGTCGCCGATTTTGCCATACCAGAAATCCGGGCCGTCGACCTGCGCGACCCGCGCAAGCTAGTTTCGCCGTTCATTCTCGAAGATGCGAGTGCCATCGGGCAGCTGCGCGCTGACTTGCCGTTTCTGGAGCGGCTTGGCGAGGAGCTGACTCGGCCTGTGTTACCCTCAGGCGCGGCTATCGATTACATCCCGAGACAATATCTGTGTGAGTTTATCAAGAAAAGCGGGTTCGACGGCGTCGTCTATCGCAGCTCGGTGAGCGACGGTATCAACCTCGCGCTGTTCGAGCCCGAAAGTGCGACCGGTGGCGGGGTGGCGTTGTACAAGGTGTCGAAGGTCTCAGTCGAGGTGAAGGAAGCCTAAGCGCCTCAGACGTACCATGACCAGGCTGGCGGCACGGCCACAACCAAATTAGTCGAGCATGAAGGTCTCGCCGCCGAGGAAGCTCGCCGGCGCATCTGTCTGGCCGCCGTCGATGACCATGCCGGGCGCGTCAAGCTCGAGCTGGAGCAGAGCGATTGCGGACGACATCGCGCCCAAACGTGCGAGCTGGGCGATTACCAAAGCGGCAGTCGCTGCGCCGACGAACGGCACAGCAACACTCGCATCGACAAGGGGAACGACCCCGCACTGGCCGATTTCGCGCTCGAGTGCGGCATAGGCGGCTTGCTCCATCAGTCGATCGCGTCGCGGCGCGGGCGCGTGCTCAAGCCACAGCTTGTCGACCGGCGCGCCCGCAGCAATGACGCGGATCTGAAATCTCTCAAAGTCGGTCGCGCCATGCCCGATGCCGGCATCGATCACATAATCGAACCCATGGGCGGCGAGGACGCGCCTGGGCCGCACATCATCAAGGCCCATCAGCAAGATTGCAGGATCCTGCTCCGTTCGCCGAATGTCGCCAAGATGCCGGCGTTCAATGAGCCCCGTCGTCCATCTGCCATGATCAAGCCAGCGGGCTGCCACGCGAACCTTGCGCGCGCCTATGTCGCCAGCGCCCACCAACAGACTCGTCGGCTCGTTCTCGACCCCGATCCATTGATCATCCTGAAGCACGGCATAGCGCTCGCCGCGCAGCGGCAACGCGAGCAAACCCCAGACGAATGCCTGCCCAAGATGTCCGAGTCCGACCAGCCACAAACGCGTGGGGATGGTGCAACGCTTGGGACCGGTTCGATCGGGGCGCGCGGCACAAGCCGGTTCCCAAAGTGACACCGTGGCTTCCTGCGCGGAAATGCCACTCCGCACATGCGCAAAGATCTGCCGCACCGCCAGCGCCCCAGCAAACATGCCGGTGAGCGCCAACGCCGAGCTGCCTGTTTTCTCACCAAATAGGCGCGTGCCCGCGAGCCATCTATCCCACCAGGTCGAGACCTGCCAGCCGCGCCAACGCGTAGCGTCACCAATACGGATCAAGTGGGTTACGCCGCTGCCCATCGCGGAAATGACATCGGCGCCCAAGGTTTGGGCTGCCTCGCCGATCGTTGCTCCGGCGAGCAGAGGCTGAAGCAGAGGCACATCGAGACCAGCACCGACGAGCTGCACGCGGCCGAAGCACTTGCGCGCCGTGACAATTGCGGTGAGCGCAGCGGTCTGGCCGGCTGCGGTCGCGGCCTCCGTAGCGCCGAGCAGAATGCAGGGGCGAACGGCATCGAGTCGCGCTTCTGCGGCGGCAAAGGACGAAGCTAGGTTGGCGTCCGTCAGCGCCTTGGTGACCCGTGAACGAGCGACATGCGAGCTCATGCGCGGCCGTCGAGACGGACAAAACCAGAGCCCTTGGCAGAATGGTCAAGCCATCGACCTTCGCCGCAAAATTCGTAAATCCCGATCCGGCCGGGCTCCGGTGCATTGGCCGCGAAGTTCGGCAGGATCATCGCAATATGCCCTGCGCGTGGCATCACCGGATCGGCATGATCGGAATATGACTGGCGGCAGCTTCCAGGATGGACGTGAACATCGGCGACGACGCCATATCCGCGCTTGCGGCACAGCGCCCACAAGCGCGGCAGCGCGGTCTGGCGGATCGTCACCTCGCCGGTTTCAAGTGCGCGCGGATCGACATCGTCATAATAGACGAACTCGAGAATCCGGCTGCTACCGTCGCTAAGCCGCGTGCCCAGCAGATAGGCGCCGCTTTCCTGGCTGCAGCCGCGGGTCCGTCGCGCGAGTTCGGCAACCCCGCTGGTCCAAACCGCGCGATCGCAGCGCAGTCTAGGCGGCGGCCCTGCTATCCAGCCAAGAAGCTTGTTCAGAAGCGAGCGCATAAAGCTGCTCCATGATGAAGGTGAGTTCGCGGCGGGGATGCCAGGCGAGATCCGGGCGCAGCCGCGCCCAGTTGTTGTGGCCTGCCGCACCGCGCTGCCAGGGTCGGTAGATACCGCCATAGATGTTGCCGTGCTCGTGCCACTCCTTCAGAGCATCAACGATGCTGGGTGCCGCTTTGTCGGCTCCGAGCGGCGCGGGACGCGCGCCGAGCGCCAGATCCCAATGCTGCACGAACGGACCGATGGCCGGGAAACCGTCGCACCTTAATTGAAACTCCATCGGGCAGGTGCCGCCGAGCAGGCTCCGCCCGAATACCCGCACCTCGAAGAGCGGGAATTCGTAGCGCAGCACTGCCCAGCGTCCTTCTTCCGTCCCCGCGCAAAAGCTTGTCTTGCGCAGATGCGCTTCAAGGGTGGCTTGATCCCCGGGGACGTCGTCATCAGCCATTGGTGAAGTCCTTGAGCGTGAGGTCGACGACAAGGCGTCGGCTACCAGGCTTCGTGAACGACCCGATCGTACGATCGCGAGGCAGTGGCTCTTCCGCGCCCGGCAGGATCAGGTTGGCCTTGGCAGCAGCGGTCGGATCGAGATTATAGCCCTTCTTCCCGACTGCCCATTGCAGGACCTTGAACACCGTCGCTGAGGGGGCGAAGCGGTGATCCTTCTCCTGGTGCTCATAGCGCACCACCACGTCGAGCGCGCGGTGCGGGTGGGCAAGGAGCCGCAAGTGCCGGCGATCCTCAATGTTGCGATCGAGCGGCTCGTCCCGATCACGCTCGAAGATGTGCACGTGGGCTTCAAGGCCCAGTCGTGCGCGCACCTCGCCAAGCATATCGGAATTCCTGGGCACCGCGATCTCGACGATCTCATTCGAGTCCTCGCGTTCGACCTCAACACGCACCAGTTCATCCACGTCATTGCCTTTCATTGTCTTACTCCATAATCTCGTTCAATGATTCCACTGAACGCCTGTTAAAAAAATTAGCCGATGCGGCGGTACACAAATTCGACTCCGCCGCTGTCGGCCGCTCCTTCACTACGCAACAAGTACCCCTGCTCCCAGAGTTGCTTGAACTTGGTGCTCGCATTCGCAATCGAGATATTCGCCGCTTTCTCCGCAAATTCGGCAGCGCGAGCTTGCGGTCTGCCTAAAGCGAATTCGAGCGCCTCACGATTGCCCATGCTAGGCTGCCCCCCAATCACCTCTACTGAATTGCCGTTCCATATTGCCACCGGCATGTTCACATGCGCCGCGGCCAGATGGACATTGTAACGGATCTCAGCATCCTCGAGATCAACCAGACAAATACCCTTGGTACTCCGATAACGACGCATCAGTTCCACAATGGCCTCGGACGCAAATGAGGCATCGATCCTCTTCACTCCTTTCATTGACAGTCTGAACACCTGCTGCGCGGGACGCGACTCTACGAAAGTGACCAGTTTCTCGAGAACGACACGCCCTTGCGGCCGTCCCCAACCCGTACTGCCATCCATGTAATCCAGAAGGCGAATATGCCACCCGATTCCCGTTCAACGATCCTACTTAACCAGATATGCCGCGCCGTGTCAACTCAAATCGAGCGAAAAAGCGATATGGGTGCCCCAAAGCAACGGCAGCTCTTCCTGGGAATAAGCGGTATTGGGCCGATAGTGACCGTTGGCCGGCTTCAGCAACACGCGCTGACGCAGCAAGCGGACATCGAGATCGGCTTTGAAGCGGATCGCGCTATGAGCGCTCGCCATGAGCCCCAGACCGCGCTTGTCGTCATCGTGGCGGGAAATGCCCTCGCGGAAAATCTCCACCAGAAGATCCACTTCACTACTCGTCGCGAACGGCGAATCCTTGCGCACCAGCGCCGGCCTTAGACTATCTATGATCCCGATTCCGCTATCGGACACTGCCACCGTGACACGATTTCCCCGAGGATAGGTCTGGAGGGCAGCATATGCGTCAAGGGCTGTACCGCTGTGCTCGAAAACGTTCCCGATGAGCTCGCCAAAAATGTTAAAGATAGAATCTCCAATTTCCTTGACGTCGCCGCGGCACGCACAGCTGCGCTGCACCGCGTGTGCAAGGCGTGGGACGAGGTTCTGATCGGGTTCGCTCGACCGGCTGAAACGCTCGATCTCGACGAGCCCCCGGTTTCCGCCGCGATGGATCCTCGCGCCCGAGACGATCGGCCGCGTGGGGATCACGATCACCTCGCGCGAAAGATGATCGAAGAACCCCATGCGGTCCAGATAACCCCTGATCGCGTAGGCGCCCTCCGCAAACTCCAGCCGCAGCCGCTTTGTCATCGCAACGATCTGGTTACACAGGCTGAGCAGCCTGATCGCGACATCGATCATGAGCCGGCAGCCCACCGGAAAGCGGATGATGACGCTGGTAAAGCCGGC
>NZ_JBFWPA010000198.1:0-8248 GCF_050250235.1 Pseudorhodoplanes sp. | reverse complement strand
TTTCATCTATAGCCCTATAGAAAAAACTCATGACCGGGAGCATGCGCCAATGACGACCCTGCCGCAAGGCCGCCCACCGTTCCGCGCCGACCATGTCGGCAGCCTGTTGCGACCGCCGGTGCTGCGGCAGGCATTTCGCGACCACATGGGCAAGCGGATCGACGACGCCGCGTTTGCGAAGATCCAGGACGCATGCATCCGCGATGTGGTGAAAATGCAGGAGGATGTGGGCCTGCAGGTCGTAACGGACGGCGAATTCCGCCGCGGCTCCTATTGGGGCCGCTTTGTCGAGCGGATCGACGGCTTCGCGATCAAGTCGGCGGTGTTCAAGTTTCGCGACGATCAGGGACATCAGGTCGATTTCACCGCGCCCCATGCGGAGGGAAGGCTTCATCGCAACAAGCCGCTGGCGCTTGACGAATTCGAGTTTCTCCAGGGGATCACGGCTGCGACGCCGAAAATCACGCTGCCGGCGCCCTCGACCATGCATTTCTACCGTGCGACCGATTTCGCGGCGAAGTCCGCCTATTCCGATGTGAAGAGCTTTTTCGACGATCTCAACCGCATCTTCCGCGAGGAGATCGCCGACCTGGCGAAGGCCGGCTGCAAATACATCCAGCTCGACGAGGTTGCGATTGCGCTGCTGTGCGATCCGAATATCCGCCAGCAGGTCGAGGCCGAGGGCATGAAGCCGGACGAACTGGTCGAACTCTATATCGACAGCATCAACGAGTGCGTCAAAGGCGCGCCGGCCGATGTGGTGTTCGGCGTGCATATGTGCCGCGGCAATTTCAAGGGCCATTACCTCGGCGCCGGCGGCTATGAATCGGTGGCGGAGCGGTTCTTCGAAGGCACCAGGGTCAACCACTTTCTGCTCGAATACGACACCGAGCGCGCGGGCGATTTCAAGCCGCTGCGTTTCGTCAAGGGCAAGGGCGTGGTGCTGGGGCTGATCTCGAGCAAGACACCGGTGCTGGAATCGCTCGATGTGCTGAAGCGCCGCACCGAGGAGGCGACGCAATATATCGATCTCGACCGGCTCGCGATCTCGCCGCAATGCGGGTTCGCCTCGACCGTCGCGGGAAATCCGGTGACGGAAGCCGACGAGCGCAGGAAGCTGGAGCTCGAGGTGGAAGCGGCCCGGGCCATCTGGGGCTGACCGTCGCGGCAGGCCCGCCTCCCGTCCATCTCGGGCCCACATGACAGCAATTTAATCCGGCGCTGTGACAATTCGTGTCAGCCGCCGGATTTATGCCGCTTGTGGAACGTTGTGTGGTGAAAGACGTTGTGTCGATCGCGCCATGCTGGGCGGCGGCACGAACAGCCTTGCGACAACAACGAAGGCGGCCACCTCATGCGGCGACCGAGTGTCGTTTTTCTTGTTCTCCTGATCCTCGCCGCGGCCGGGTATTACGGCTATCGCCACTACGGCGATCGGCTCGGCCTGGCCGGGACGCAATCCGCGCAGCCCCAGAAGGCTCAGGGCCCGCGAGGCCGGCCGGCAATCCCGGTCACGACCGTCGCCGCGGAGCAGGGCGCGTTTCCCGTGCGCCGCCGCAGCATCGGTCTCTTGGAATCCCCGGCCGTCGTGGTGATCCGCTCGCGCATCGACAGCCAGATGCTCGAAAAGCACGTCAATGACGGGCAACTGGTGCGCAAGGGCGACCTTCTGTTCACGCTGGACGACCGCGAATTGCGCGCAACCATCGCCCGCAACGAAGCCCAGCTCGCCAAGAACGAAGCCGCGCGCGACCGGGCCAATGCCGACCTCAAACGGACCGAGGAACTGCTTGCGAGGAACGTCGCCGCACGCCAGCAACTCGATGAAAAAACCGCGGAAGCGAAGGCTGCCGAAGCCACCATTGCCGCCGACAAGGCGCAGCTCGACAGCGACCGCATCCGGCTCGGCTATACCAGGATCACGGCGCCGATCACCGGGCGCATCGGGACGATCCGGGTGACGCCGGGCAACCTGGTGTCGTCGTCCGACACGCAGGGCCTCGTGACGATCACGCAGATCAAGCCGATCCGCGTCTCGTTCACCCTGCCCGAGCGCGATCTCGGCGCATTGCGCGCCGCCGTGCGCCGCAAGCAGCCGCCGGTGGTGCGGGTCTATGTTGCCGGCCACTCGACGCCGCTGGCGACCGGGGAACTGAATTTCGTGGATTCCTCCGTCGATCCCGCGACCGGCACGATCATGGCGAAGGCCACTTTCCCGAACGAGGAATTCAAGCTGTGGCCGGGGATGTATGTCGATGTGGAAATCGATCTCGATACCCGGCCTGATACCGTCAGCATCCCGACGGTTGCCCTGCAGACGAGTCAGAAGGGTCCGTTCGTTTTCGTCGCGAAGTCCGACGGCACCGCCGAACTGCGGCAGGTGGAAACCGGCGGGCTGGTCGGCCAGCGTACCGCGATCCGGTCCGGGCTGAAGCCGGGCGAGCGGGTGGTGACCGAAGGCCAGCTCCGCCTCGCCGACGGCGCACGCATTCGCGACACCGCGCAGCAGACGGAAACGCCGGCGCCGCAGCAAGCCCAGCCGCAATCAGGGGCATCGGCGGCGCAGCGGGACGTCGCGCGATGAACATTTCCGAATTCTGCATTCGCCATCCCGTCACCACGACGCTGATGTCGGTCGCGGTGGTCGCAACCGGACTGTTTGCCTATATCTATCTGCCGGTGGCGGCGCTGCCGCGCACCGATTTTCCGACCATCAATGTCTCGGCGAATCTCTCCGGCGCGTCTCCCGATGCGATGGCGAACTCGGTCGCAACGCCGCTGATCAAGCAATTCACGACCATCAGCGGCATCGACAATATCAGCGCGACCTCCAATCAGGGATCAACCTCGATCGTGATCCAGTTCAATCTCGATCGCGACATCGATTCGGCGGCGGCCGATGTGCAGTCGGCGATCGCCCGCACCCAGCGCCGGCTGCCGCCGGAGATGACCGAGCTGCCGAGCTATCGCAAGGTGAACCCGGCCGACGCGCCGGTGCTGCTGCTCGCGATCCGCAGCGACGTCACGCCGCTGCCCGAGCTGGACGCCTTCGCCCAGCAGGTGATCTCGCCGGCGTTGTCGACCGTGGACGGCGTGGCGCAGGTGCTCGTCTATGGCAGCCAGAAATTCGCGGTGCGAATCCAGATCGATCCGAACTCCCTGGCCGCGCGCGGGATCGGCGTCAACGAGGTGCAGGCGGCGGTCGCGGCCGCGAACGCCAATACGCCCGTCGGCACGTTGCGCAACGCGCAGCAGCAACTGACCATCCAGGCGGAAACCGAACTCGACAATGCCGCGCAGTTCCGTCAGGTGATCGTCGCGGTACGGGGCGGCCGTCCGGTGCGCCTTGGCGATGTCGCGGTGGTGACCGATTCGATCGAGGACAATCAGCGGGCGAGCTGGTTCAACGGCACCAATGCCATCATTCTCGCCGTGCAGCGCCAGCCCGAAGCCAACACCGTCGATGTGGTGGACCGGGTCAAGGCGATGCTCCCCGGCTTCGAGGACGACCTGCCACGCGCGTCCTCGATCGAAGTCCTCAACGACCGCTCGGTCTCGATCCGCGAGGCTGTGGCCGACGTGCAGTTCACGCTGCTGCTGGTGATCGCGCTTGTCATCATGGTGATCTTCCTGTTCCTGCGGCGGCTGACGGCGACCATCATTCCGGCGCTGGCGGTGCCGATCTCGCTCGTCGGCACCCTCGGAGCGATGTATCTGTTCGGCTTCAGCATCAACAACATCTCGCTGCTGGCGCTCACGCTGGCCGTCGGGCTTGTGGTCGATGATGCGATCGTGATGTTCGAAAACATCTATCGCCACATGGAGGAGGACGGACTGTCCGCTTTCGATGCGGCACTCAAGGGGTCGCGCGAGATCGGCTTCACCATCATCTCGATCACGGTGTCGCTGGTTGCGGTGTTCATCCCGGTGCTGCTGATGGGCGGCGTGGTCGGCCGCATCTTCCATGAATTCGCGGTGGTGGTGACCGTGGCGCTTGCGATCTCGGCCTTCGTTTCGCTTACGCTGACGCCGATGCTCTGCTCCAAGATGCTGCGGCCGCCGCAGCGCGATGCGGATGGTCGCGTCGCGCCGGAGACCGGCTGGCGTGCGGCGCTGGAGCGCGGGCTCGAAGCGATGACCCGCGGCTACGACCGAGGCGTGCAATGGAGTCTGAGCCACCGGCCCTTCATGCTGGGCGTGTTCTTCGCAACGCTGATCGGCACGGTCTATCTGTTCTATACCACACCCAAGGGCTTTTTCCCGCAGGAGGATATCGGGCAGTTGCGGGTCTCGACCGAAGCGCGGCCCGATATCTCGTTCGAGGCGATGATCGAACTGCAGAAGCAGGTCGAGGAGGCCTTCCGCAAGTCGCCCTATGTCGCAAACGTCGCCTCGATCGTCGGTGGCGGCGGGTCCTCGTCGAGCCTCAATAACGGCCGCCTGTTCATCGAACTGAAGCCGCGCGCGGAGCGTCCGCCCATGCCGGAGCTGCTGGGCCATTTCCGGCGCGAAATGTCGTTTCCCGGCATCAATGTGGTGATGTCGCCGGTCCAGAATTTGAGGATCGGCGGACGCTCCAGCCGCAGCGAATACCAGTTCGTCATGCAGAGCGTGCGCAAGGACGAGATGCGCGAATGGGCGCGCAGGATGACCGCGGCGATGGCATCCGACCCGCATTTCGCCGACGTCAACAACGACCTTGAGGACGGCGCCATTCAGGTCACGCTGCGGGTCGACAGGGACAAGGCGGCCTCGCTCGGCATCAATGCGGACCAGATCCGTTCGACCCTCTATTCGGGCTTCGGCTCCCGCCAGGTCTCGACCATCTATGGCAGCGGCGACACCTTCAGCGTGCTGATGGAGTTCGACCCGCGCATCAACTGGAATTCGAGCGATCTCGGCAATATCCGCATCCGGACTCCGGCCGGTCAGCTCGTGCCGCTCTCCTCGATCGCAACCGTGGAGCGCACGGCCGGCGACCTGACGGTGAACCAGCTCGGACAGCTTCCGGCGGTGACGGTTTCTTTCAATCTGCCTGCGGGTGTTGCGCTTGGCGATGCGGTGGCGCAGACCGAACTGCTGAAGCAGCAGCTCGGCGTGCCGAGCACGATCTCGACCACCTTCTCGGGCACCGCGCAGACCTTCCAGCAGTCGCTCGCCAACCAGGGCATCCTGCTGGCGGCGGCCGTGATCACGATCTACATGGTGCTCGGGATGCTCTACGAGAGCTATATCCACCCGCTCACCATCCTGACCGGCCTGCCGTCGGCGGTGGTGGGGGCGCTCGGCGCGCTGGTGCTGTTCGGCATGGATCTCAGCGTAATCGCGATGATCGGGCTCCTGATGCTGATCGGCATCGTGAAAAAGAACGCGATCATGATGATCGACGTGGCGCTCGATCTGCAGCGTGTGCAGCATATGGCGCCGGATGAGGCGATCTATCGGGCTGCGATCCTGCGTTTCCGCCCGATCATGATGACGACATTCGCAGCGATCCTCGGCGCGCTTCCGATCGCGATCGGCCATGGGGCAAGCTCGGAATTGCGCCAGCCGCTCGGTATTGCCGTGGTCGGCGGACTGGTGGTGTCGCAATTCCTGACGCTGTTCATCACGCCGGTTCTGTATCTGTACATGGACCGGCTGGGACAGGCGGGCAACAGATTGCGGATGCGGATGATCGGTTCGGTGCGGGGCAAGCCTGCAAGGCCGGCATAGATTTCCGCTCATGGCCGGACTTGTCCCGGCGATCCACGCTTGCGATCAATACCGGCAGGCTTGGACGTTTGCGTGAAGCCGGCCATGAGGAGCGCCCGACCGATGCCCGATACCGACGTAGTCATCATCGGCGCCGGTCCGGTTGGTCTTACGCTGGCCGTCGATCTTGGCCGCCGCGGCATCAACTGCATCCTGATCGAACGCAAGGCCGCCCCGCAATTCCTGCCGAAGATGGAACGCTGCAACGCGCGCACGATGGAAATCTACCGGCGCATGGGCCTTGCGGACCGTATCCGCGCAGCCGGATTTCCGCGCGACGTGCCGATGGATGTGTTCATTGTCACCTCGCTCGTGGAGCCACCGCTGCTGCATCTGAAATACCCGTCGGTCGCAGAGGCGCAGGGGATCATCGCCGGGACCCATGATGGCTCGCAGCCGCTCGAGCCGTATCAGCTGATCTCGCAATATACGCTGGAGCCTCTGCTCAAGTCGGTGGCGGAAACGCTGCCGCGTGTCGATGTGCGCTATGGCTGCGAATACCTCTCGTTCGAGCAGGACGCGGCCGGCGTCACCGCCTTCGCGAAGCACGGCGCGGAAACCAAGGCGATCACTGCGCGCTATCTCGTCGGCTGCGACGGTGGCGGCAGCCTCGTGCGCAAGCAGCTCGGCTTCCAGCTCGAAGGCGAGGCCAACATCCTGCAGCTTCGGCAGGCGCTGTATCGCTGCGACGACCTGTTCGAGCGGATTCCGATCGGGAAGGGCCGCCACTATCACGTCGCGGACAATCACGCCGGCTTCCTGATCGTGCAGGACTCGACGAAGCATTTCACGCTGCATGCCGTGGTCGATCAGGATTCCGACATGGCGGCGGCGTTCGAGCAGGCGGTCGCGATGCCGGTCAAATATGAGATGTTGTATGTCGGCACCTGGCGGCAGAACCTGATGGTCGCGGACCGCTACCAGAGCGGCCGGGTGTTCCTTGCCGGCGATGCCGTTCACCTGATGATCCCGACCGGCGGTCTGGGCATGAACTCGGGCGTCGGCGACGCGATCGACCTGTCATGGAAGCTTGCCGCGACGCTGCAGGGCTGGGGCGGTCCGGCGCTGCTCGCAAGTTACGAGGCCGAGCGGCGGCCGGTGGGTCTGCGCAATGTCGGCGCCTCGCGTTTCGCATCGCTCGGCCGGCGCAAATGGCGTGCGGCATGGAGGCCGGAGCTTCGCGATGACACGCCGGAAGGTGCGGCGGCGCGGGCCAATCTCACCACCATCGCCAGCGTCGAGCAGCGAAAAGGCAACGAGATGATCGGCGCCGAACTCGGCTATTTCTATGCGGGCTCGCCGTTGATCTGTCCGGATGAGGGTGCGCCGCCCGAGGATGACATCACGCGCTACGCGCCCTCGACATTTCCCGGCGTGCGGCTGCCGCATGCCTGGCTGCCCGATGGCGGCGCGGTGCAGGATCGGATTGCCGACGACCGCTTTTCACTGCTCCGGCTCGGCGGTGCCAGACCTGATCCCGCACCTCTCGCCGACGCCTTCGCGCGCCATGGCGCGCCGTTCGCGGTCAGCGATCTTCCCGGCTACGAGCCGCGCGACGTCTATGGCCGCGATCTGATTTTGGTACGGCCGGACCTGCATGTGGTCTGGCGAGGCAACGCGATGCCGGCGGAGCCGGAGCGGCTGGCGATGATTGCGACGGGTCACGCCGCAACCTGAAACGAGCAGGGCTCGCCCGCCGCGCGGCGAGCGAGCCCGCATTGCAGTCCGAAGAGTTACGCCGCCTTCTGCGCCGCCGCGGCCTTGGCGAGCTTGAAGTCGTATTTCACTTCGTAGAACGGCTCGTTCATGACCTCGCCGGTGGGCGCCTTGCTGCCGGCCGGCTTCTGCACGAAGTCGACGATCAGCGGCTCCTTCACGCCGAACACCACGTCGGTGTTGATATACTGGTCGCCCTTCTGGAAAAGATGGGTGGTGACGCTCTTGTAGCCGGGGGCCGCGATGTGGAAGTGGATATGCGCCGGACGCATGTGGCTGATCCGGGTCTTGTTCATCAATTCGCCGATCGGACCGTCCATCGGGATGGTGTAGCCGATCGGTGCCACGGTGCGCACCGTATAGCTGCCGTCCGGATTGGAATGGTAGATGCCGCGCATATAGCCCTCGGCGCCTTCGATCTGGGCTTCGTACAGGCCCTCTCCGTCGGTCTGCCACATGTCGAGCATCGCGCCCGCGACCGGCTTGCCGTCAAGATCGGTGATCTTGCCGGTGCAGAAGGTGGGGATGCCCGGTGCGCCGTCGGCCATGTTGCCGCCATCGGCGATCTGGGGCGAATCGGCGATGTGGAACGGGCCTTCCACCGTCGAGGGGGTGGCGGTGCGGGGGGCGCGGTTGTTGTTGGCGTCGACCCGCATGGAGATGCCGAGGACGTCCGAGGCGAGGATGAATTCCTGCCGCTTGGCGTCGCAGATCTGGCCGGTCCGGGTCAGCCACAAGATGGCCTCGATCCATTCCTGCGGGGTGGGCTCCACCTCGC
>NZ_JBFWPA010000197.1:0-8253 GCF_050250235.1 Pseudorhodoplanes sp. | reverse complement strand
ACATTGGGGTTGTAGATGCTGGTTGACCAGTCGAGCACGCCCGGAACTTTCCAGCGTGTGTCGCCGGTGCCGTTGCCGGCGATCTTCTGGACCGCATCAACGAGTTCATGGTCGAAAATTCTGCCATTATCCAGACTCTGTGTACCTGTCTCACAGACGTCAGGATTGGCGGTTAGTATCGCCGACAGTCAGAGACCCAGAACCGTCGAGTGACGCCGGTGCGAAGTTTTTGCCGGGGGCGGGCTCGAGCCCGTCCCCGGCAAAAACTTCGGCGCCGTTGGGAGGTCCTTTGCCGCAGTTGTTCATCACCGATCTTTCCGCCGTACACCGCTCCGTGACGGTCCACGGCACGACATACGAGTTGTCCTCAGACGAGATAGCGGCCGCGGACAACGTCGGGCTCGTCGAGGGCATGCCGTTCATTCTGGGAAGCGACGGCGCCTACGATCACCACCTCAGCCGTTTCCTCCGATCCTGCCCGACCATGGGCGTGCGCTCGATGAACAGCCTTCGGGCCTATGCGCGGGACATCGTCGTCTGGATGCGCTTCCTCGAAGAGCGGCGGAACGGCAAGTCTCTCTGGTCAGCCGATCGCGATGACATCGCCGCATTCCACGAAGCCCGGCGCATGTCCGAACCCCCGTTCCGGATATCGGCCTCATCCTGGAACCGGATGATTGCGGCGCTCGACAAGCTTTATCGGTGGGCAGGTGACGAGAAGATCATTGCCGCCGCTCCGTTCACCTATCGACAGCTCTGGTCACGCGCGTCGGCGTCAGGTGCGGTCATCGCCATGGCGGTGAACTGCGCCAAAGAAAGCGGTGCCCGCAAGGGCGACATGCGCTTCCTCGACATGCCGCGCTATCTGGCGTTCCGCGAGGTCGGGCTGCGCGGCAGGCTTCCGGATGGCGGGGAAGACCCGACATGGCGAGGCCGCAACGGAGAGCGCAATGCACTGTTCGCGGAGCTGCTGATCACCACCGGCCTGCGGCTGCAGGAGGCGTCGAGCCTGCTGCTCAGCGAGTTGCCCGCACTGGATACATGCCTGGGTTCCACGGTTCGATCGCTGCCCTTCCGACTAGCGGCTGCGACCGCAAAGGGCTCGCGCGGTCGGGACATCCGCATGCCGATCCGTCTGATCGGGCAGTTGCACGATTACGTCCGGATTGAACGGGACAACGCCCTTGGGCGAGTTCGGCGGAGCGGCCGCATCCGCCGAACTCGCAGCCCGATCCCGGTTGTCCAATGCGAGCACCGTGCCCTTCGCCTGAGCGATGGCGACCGCGCCTTGAAGGTAAGCGTCGATCAGGTGACGCCGTCGGAGCGGACGCGCCTTGTCGACGCCGAGACGGGCGTGCCGCTGGCGCTCTGGCTGACAGAAGACGGGGAGCCGATGCCGATGGCGTCGTGGGAGGCCGTGTTCGCGCGCGCCAGCGAGAGATGCCGTCGCCTCGGCTTCACGGATATGTACGTGACCCCTCACATGCTGCGACACAGCTTTGCCGTCCATATGCTGACGCTGCTTCTGCGCGAGCAGGTCGCCTGGGTGGTGAGCGAGCGATCGCGGTATCTCGGTTCCGCCTATCGTCGAATGATCGGCGATCCTCTGCTGAAGCTCCAGAGATTGATGGGGCATAGCAGGATCGAGAGCACCTATATCTATCTCGATCACCTCGCGGACAGCCAGGAGATCGTCGATGCGGCGGCGGGCAACCTTGGTCTCGACGTGACCTCCGGGGAACTCGCGTCATGAGTCGGGGGCGACGGGCAACATTCCCGCCGCAGTCGGATACTCCCGATAAGTGCACTGTCACCGCCGTGATCATCGCCGATCCACGCCGCTTCGCTGTGCGCGTCGACACAGGCGGCGAGATCATCGTCGACCTGAGTTCGTGGTCGAGCCCGTCCTTCGTTGTCGACATCGCCCCGCTGGTGCGGGAACGCATCCGCCAGATGGGCCCGACGCCGATCGGACGTTCGGTGCGGCGCCATCTCCTCAATCTCCGCCGGTTCTGGTCGTTCCTGGATGATCGGACGATCATCCTGCACGGACTGGGCGACATCACCGTCGAGTTGATCAACGATTATGAGGCATGGCTCGAGCAGAATGCCGGGAACCGGCTGTTCCAGCGGCACCTTCTGGCGGCGCTGATCAGTGGGCTCCGCATCGCGGTCGAGAACCGTCCCGGCGGTCTGATGCCGGAGGTCGTATCCCGTCTGCGTTATCTTGGTCATGGCGATAGTGGCGGCAGTCGGCCCCGGGACGCTTACAGTAGCAGGATCGCCGAAGCCCTGCGTGCCGCGGCCCGGGCTCAGATCGCTGAAGCTCGCCAGCGCATCGCGCTCGGTGACGACGTTCCGCCGCCTCCGCCGGGAGTGGATGCATGCACGCGGCTGCGCGCTCATCATGATGCTGTCGTGGCCGAGATCATACGATCCGGACAAATCGAGACGCGGCACCCCTCCTTCGCACGATTCAAGGGCCTCGGTGCTTACCGCCACGTTGACTGCAGGATCGAGGTGCCGCATCGGGGATTCCACCTCACGCCGATCGACCTTGCGGCATTCCTGACGTTGCTGTCGCTGGAGACCGGCATGGAGATGGAATGCCTGATCCGCCTGAAGGCGGACTGCCTGCGCAATCCCACCCGGGGCTATGTCGAGATCGAGTACTACAAGCGCCGGGCACGCGGCTCGGAGTGGAAGCGCCTGCGCGTCCGGGACGGGTCGAGCGCCACTCCGGGCGGGCTGGTCAGAATGGCGATCGCGCTCACCGAGCGTGCGCGGCGCCACACCGGGTCGGATCGTCTGTGGGTACTCTGGACTATCGACGGCCTGCGCCCGGCCAACGAAGAAGGCGGCCAGGGCATCGCCACCTTCGTCGATCGCTACTACCTGGTCGATGACGACGGTGCGCGGCTGCGGCTGCGACTGTCGCGGTTGCGCAAGACACAGAAGGCCGAATGGTACCGACGCACGAATGGTCAGCTCGAACAGTTTGCCGTGGGTCACTCGATCGGCGTCGCGGCTCGACACTATGCGGACATACCCGCCCTGCGTCATGTTCACGAGCAGACCCTTGCTGATGCGTTCCATGATGCCCTCGATGCTGCGCTGAAGCCGCGCATAGACACGAATGAAGCGGAACACCCGGTCGTTGAGCGGCAAGACCCATCTCCGGCAACCGACGAACAGGATGTCTGGCTCGCGCGATGCGGCGGCTTTTACGAGAGCCCGTTCACGGAAGCTGGCAAACCCTGCCCGAGCCCGTTCTGGGGCTGCCTCGAATGCGAGAATGCCGTGATCACAGAACGCAAGCTTCCGGCGCTCATCGCATTCCAGTCATTCATGGCCGACCAGCGGACGGTGCTCGACGCCGGCGAGTGGTCGATCAAGTTCGGCCGCCCCTGGCACCGCGTCACGAAGCAGATCCTGCCCGCCTTTGCGCCGCAGGCCGTTGAAGCGGCACGGGCAAGGATCGCGGAGCAAGGGCCGACGGTCCTCTATCTGCCGGTGGAGGCGACGGCACGATGACGGCGCTCAACACCGCGCAGGCTACAGGCCCGTCGGCGATACGCAGCCCCAGCGACATCGTGCTCTGCTCGATGAAGCTCAAGGACGGGACCGATCGGAAGACGCTCTCGAGATTCGGCGACGACGTATGGGATCTCGATCCGGTAATCTTCCATGTCACTGCGCGCAATGCATTCCGCACGATCGACTTCATCGACATTGCCTGTCCGGTGGAGAGGCTGACGGCCAAGGAATACATCTTCGCCTGGCTCAACGAACGCCTGCCGGATCGCACGGGACGGCTGCGGCCGTTGAGCGCGCGGGCAGCGCTTGCCACCCTGCGCCAGTTCATGGCGTTCGTTCGGGAACGAGAGGGCAGGTTCGATGCCGCGCTCATCGATCAGGACCTGCTCGACGCCTACCTCGCTCTTCATAAGAACCGTTCCGTGTTGCCGACCCAGGTCGCTACCTGCATGAGGCCGGCCGTGCAGCTTCACCGGCTCGCACGCTTCCTGACCCATGGTGGTCTCGACTTCGTGCCCTGGAACGGAACGCCGATCTTCAAGGTGGCTGGCTGCGGCGGCCGGCCATATGAGAACTTAACGCCCCGCATTCCCGAGCAGGTGATCGGCGCATTGCTGCGCTGGTCATTGCGCTATGTCGAGCTGTTCTCTGCCGATATCCTCGAGGCACGGGCAGAGCTTGACCGACTTGAAGCGGACCGAGCCCGTCCTCGCGAGGCCGTCGCCACGCGCATGGCGTCCTTTATCGAAGGCCGCCGCAAGGCGGGCCGCGGTATCCCCGTCTGGAATGCGCCCGCCAGCATCGGCGGCATCTGCGCTTCCCTCGCACGCGCCGATCGGCACGAACTGAACGGTCACGTGCTGAACCTAAAACTGATCTCGCTGCAAAGCAGGATTCACGTGACCAACATCATCCAGAATAAAGAAGCCTATGGCCTGCTTCTCAACGCTGTGAAGGAACTTGGCGTCGAGCAAGGCGGTATGGACACGCCGATCTCTATCGACCCTGAGAGCGGTAAACCATGGCGGTCTCGCTTCGACGCATTTGCAGTGGCGCACGAGGAGCGTCAGCTTCAGACGGCCGCCTACGTCCTGTGCGCCTATCTGACCGGCATGCGCGACAGTGAAGTTCAGGCCATGCAGCCCGGTTGCCTTCAGCGCAAGCGCAGCGCCGACGGCATGATTGAGCGGCTGACAATACGCAGCGTCGTCTACAAGGGTCGGCAGGAGCGCGGGGACCCGGAGGAATGGGTGACGATCGAGCCGGTCGGCCGCGCCGTGGAGATCGCCGAGCGTTTGGCGGCAAGGCACCGGCCGCGGCGCAAGGACGACGGCATCTGGATCGTTCTGCATCGCGCCGTTGCGCTCGATCGTGGCGTTCCGCATGTCGTGCGGCAGATCAATCGGTATCGAGAGCATCTGGACGAGCACTTCGGCGCCCCAGACGAGCCGACAATCCCGCTTGCCGAAGGACGGCATTGGGTCTTCAACACACGGCAGTTCCGGCGAACCGTGGCCTGGTACATCGCCAATCGGCCGTTCGGTGTGGTCGCCGGCAAGATCCAGTACAAGCATGCCTCTGTCGCAATGTTCGACGGCTATGCCGGATCGTCCGCCTCCGGCTACCGCCAAGAGGTAGAGCAGGAACATCATCTGGGACAACTCGACGACATCGTTGCGCATTACGAAGCGGCGCAGCGCGGCGAGCGACTGGCCGGCCCCGGCGCTTCCCGCATCAAGCACGAGATCGACCGTGTCGCGCAGGAGATCGGTCCTCTGCCAGGAATGATCGCAGACGGCAAACGGGTGAAGGCGATGCTCGCTCACCTCGCGCGCACGCTGCACGTCGGCTATCTGAACGACTGCTTCTTCGAGCCGGCGACCGCGCTTTGTCTTGGCCGCTCGACGGGTTCGGAGAGCCAGCCCATCCTGTCGAACTGCGCCCCTGACCGCTGCCCGAACTCCTGCATTGCCCGTCGTCATCTGCCGCCATGGCAAACCGCGATCGCTCACGCCGAGACGATGCTGGAAGAGAAGCGATTGTCGAGCGTGCAGCGGTCCGCGATCCGGCAAGACCGGGATCGGATGCGCAAGCTGATCGCGCCGCTGCTGGAGGAACGCTCGTGAAGCCTGTCAGCACTTCAACAGAGAGAGCGCTTCGCGAAGCGCTCGCCCGGCTTGTCTCAGGGAACGCATGTATATCGGACGGCCGCCTGACGGTTGCCGATCTGGCACGGGAAGCCGGCGTCAGCCGCGCAACCGCCAACCGAGCTCCGGCCATCCTCACGGAACTGCGGGAGGCGGCCGAGACGGCGAAGCTATCTCGGCCTGATGAGCCCCGTTCCCCGCAGGTTGACGTGGAGCGGCAGCGGCGTGATCGGGAGAACGTGATCGCTCAGCACGTCCAGGTGCGCGCTTTGCTACAACGCGCCGACGAGAACAGGAGAAGCAAGGTGGCCCGCCTCCGTCTCCTCGGTGACGTTGGATGACGTGGGCGCAGGTTGCTGTTCGTGCATCCAGTCGGCTGCCTGTTGTGCCTTGCCGGCAGCCGTGAAGATGGCGCGGGGGTCGTCCTTCAATACTTTGATCCACGAGGCAATGTACGCGGCATGATCAGGGCGCGGATGGTGGGCGATGCCGAGATCGGCAAGCACAACCCCACTGAGAATCTCCACACTGCACTCCTCGGCCGCGTAGGCCGCCGAGCCGAACCGGCCCGAGAGATCGCGGTCAAGCCTGTGCTTTGCCCCGGAAGCGTGGCCGCTCTCATGCAGCCAGACCCCATAGAACGACGCGGCATCCCGGAAAGAAGCGAAGTCTGGCATGAACACCGTGTCCGACGAAGGAACGTAGCAGGCTTCCGAACCGCCGAACACAGTCTTGATCCCGAGGTTGGCGATGAAGGTCTCGGCGTGGGCCAGACGCTCTTCCTCCGACAGGATGCTCGTCGGCTGACGTTCGTATCCATCCACCTGCGCGATGTTGAACGCCGAGAAGGCCCGGGCGAACATCCGAACGCGGCCGCCGTCGTCTCCGCCATCGTCATCCGCCGAGTCGGACGAAGCGATCTGCTTCCACAACACGACGGTGGTCGAGCGTTCGCCCTTGCGAACCCGCGCTCCGGTGTCCTGCCATTGCCGATAGGTGCCCCAGAGACCATCGCTGTAACCGTTGGCCATCGCTGCGGCCCACAGCGCCAGCGTGTTGATGCCGCGGTAGCGGCGGCCAGATGCGACGTTCGTCGGGCGGGCGGCGCTGGTCCCGTTGTGGAACCATGGCGCGCGCCAATCACCTGCACCTTCTTCGATTGCCGCTATGATCTCGGCGGTAACGCGCGTGTAGACGTCGGCACGCGCTCCGGACTGTACCCTGGAAGACATCGTGAAAGCTCCTTTGGGGCGACGCGAGCGCACGGGATCGCCGGCGCTTTCGAACGGCGTCGGGCTCAACGTCGGCGGGATGGGATCAGTGAAAAGCCGGTGAGACAGCTTGACTGTTTAGATAACGCCCGTAGTCCGGCCCCGTCACCGCTCGGAGTTCTAGGCGGCCGTTTTCGATTTCGAGTGTCTTGACCTGCTCGGCGCGGTGCGTCGAAAGCCCGTACTGCAGATTGATGCCGGCGAGCGCGGCCGGCAACTGGCGCAGATAGGTCGCCGGCGCTCCGACCAGGCTGGCGAGCTGACCAAAGCTCCAGTGTGTCGGCGCAACCGGGGTGTGTGAATCGGGAAGCATGAGCGTTAGCCTCTCGGGATTGTCGCGGGATGCTTCGACACGGATGGTCTCGCTTTCAACGATCCGGGTCTTGCTGCGTTCGGACCGCCGCTTGACCGCATTGTTGAGGTCGGTGAGCGACAGAAAGCGTTCGTCGTCCGGCCGGTTGCACCATTCCGACGACACGCGGCCGATGCGCTGTCCACGGCCGACATCAACCTTATAGCCGTTTGACACGCTGCGCGCCGGCGCCTGGATTTCCATATGGGTCATGATCGTTCTCCGCAACGGGCGCCGGGAGCCTCTCTCCTGGCCTCGGCCCGCCATCGCATCCCGGCCTCCCCTCTGCCTCTCCCTGCGCCAGCCGCGCGCGAAGCGCGCGCGCATCGCGGCCGCACTCTCCAATTGCCGTGTTGAAGGTTGCGTCGCCGCCGAAACCGTGGATCAATGTGCGTAGGGGATGCGGCGGCGTCCGGAGCGATGGAGGCGATGCGACGATTCAAACTTGCTGACCAAGTCATCGAAGAGACCGCGCCAGAATTCCCAGCCGCGTTAGCGGATGCTTACCGTAAGCGCCTTCGACCGCTCTGCCTTTGCAAGGAAGGCGGCCTCGGGATGTATATTGCTCAGGTTGGAGAGCAGTACATCGTCAAGCGCATGCCGATGTCGGGTGGCGGGCACGATCCAGCCTGTCCATCTTACGAGCCGCCTGACGAGTTGTCGGGTCTCGGTGTGCTGATGGGCAGCGCGATCCAGGTCGATCCGGAGAGTGGAATGTCGGCGCTGAAAGTCGCCTTCAGTCTGACGAAAATCGGCACCCGGGCTGCGCCGGGAGCGGGCACGGATGCGACTGACACCATCGCCGGCGACGCAAAGAAGCTCTCGTTGCACAGCTTGCTCCACTATCTTTGGCACCAGGCCGAGCTGACAGCGTGGACCTCGCGATGGGCTGGCAAGCGTCACTGGTGGAATATTCGCTGGCACCTGATCGAGGCCGCCGGCCAGA
>NZ_JBFWPA010000196.1:0-8490 GCF_050250235.1 Pseudorhodoplanes sp. | reverse complement strand
GGTGGAGAACCGTGCCGGCGCCGCCGGCGCCGTCGGAACCGCGCTGGTCGCGAATGCCAAACCGGACGGCTACACCCTGCTTCTCACCCAGACCTCGCTGCTGCTCATTCCGGTCGCCGACAAGGCTCTCGGGCGGCAGGCGGCATTTTCCGCGGACCAGTTCGAGCCGCTGGCACGCTTCACCGCCGACCCGATCATCGTTGCGGTTCAGGCCTCGAGCAAGGTCACGAACGTCAAGGACCTGCTCAAGCAAATCCAGGATCAGCCGGGCAAGATGACGTACTCGTCCAGCGGCGTTTTCGGCCCGATGCATGTGCCGATGGAAATGTTCCTGCGCAGTGCGGGCGGCAAGATGCGCCACGTGCCGACCAATGGCGGCGGGCCCGCGATCACGGCGCTGCTCGGCGGGCATGTCGATGTCGGCACCATGGTCGTCGCCGGTGCCACCGCACAGACCAAAGCCGGCAAGATTCGCCCGATCATGACGCTGGGCGCGGAACGCAACTCCGCCTTCCCGGATGTCCCATCGTCCACCGAACTCGGATATCCGATCGACTTCGCCGTCTGGACCGGACTGTTCGCTCCGGCCAAGACCCCGGCGCCGATCCTGGCAAAGCTTGCATCCGAGGTCGCCGCCGCGATTCAGGAGCCCGGATTCAAGGAAGCGATGAAAAACGCCGGCACGCAATTGGTCCCGCTGGGTCGCGATGCGTTTCGAGCCTATCTCGAGAAGCAGACCAAGGAGGTGAACGCCGCAGTCGATTCCATCACGCCCGGAGCCAAGAAGTGACGGCTGCGGTATCGGGTCTCCGGAACCAGCGTGTCGCGGGCGCCGCGCTCAGCCTGATCGGCATCGTGTCGATCGGCCTGTCGCTGCAATATCCGCTCGGCGATGCAACGGAACCGGGACCCGCTTACTACCCGCTGATCCTGTCGGTCCTGCTGACGGCGTTCGGTGCGGTGGTCGCATGGAGAGCGGACGAGTCGCGTCTCGACATTTCAAGCTGGTGGGAAAACGGCCGGCCGCTCGCCATTCTCGTCGTGCTGGCGGCGGCAACCCTTGCGCTGGAACATCTCGGCTTCCGGCTGACGGTCGCCGCCGTGCTGGTCGTACTGCTCGGCGCGCTGGAACGCCGCGACTGGCGCGTGGTCCTGCCGATCGCCGTGCTGTTCCCGGTTGCGACCTACGCATTGCTGCACAACGCGCTGAAGATCAACCTGCCGCTCGGGCCGTTCGGGATCTGACGCCGCGATGTCAATCGTCGAAAGCCTCCTGCACGGCTTCGCCTTCGCGCTGCAGCCTTCGGTGCTGATCTACTGCATCGCCGGCTGCATCATCGGCACGGTCGTCGGCATGCTGCCGGGGCTTGGCCCGCTGGCGGCGATCAGCCTGCTGCTGCCGGCGACCTTCGGCCTCAATCCCGCCGTCTCGCTGATCGTGCTCGCCGGAGTCTATTACGGCGCGATGTATGGCGGCTCCACGACCTCGATCCTGATGCGCATACCGGGAGAGACGGCGTCCGTCATCACCTGCATCGACGGCTACGAGATGACCAAGCGCGGCCGCTCCGGCGCCGCGCTGTTCATCGCGGCGGTCGGCTCCTTCGTGGCCGGAACGATCTCGGTCGTGCTGCTGATGCTGGTGGCACCGACGCTTGCCGAAACCGCGCTGCTGTTCGGTCCGCCGGAAATGACCGCGCTGCTGACCATCGGATTGCTGGCCCTCGCGACCATGAGCCAGGGTTCGGCCTGGGCGACGCTGGCGCTCGCGGCGCTCGGGCTGCTGCTCGGCACCATCGGCATCGACACGATGACCGGCTATACGCGCTTCACGTTCGGCGTCATCGAATTCGGCGACGGCATCGGTCTCATTCCGGTCGCGGTCGGATTGTTCGGTCTGTCGGAAATCATGCTGAGCGCCGCCTCCGCGACCGCGGTCAAGATCAGGGCGCCAAAGCTTCGCGAACTCGCGCCGACCCGCGCGGAATTTACCCGCTCGCTTGCGCCGATCGGCCGCGGCAGCGCGCTCGGCTTCGTCATCGGGCTCCTGCCGGGCGCCGCGCATATCATCGCGTCGTTCATGTCCTATGCGCTGGAGCGGCGGCTGTCGCGCCATCCCGAGCAATTCGGCCACGGCGCCATCGAAGGCGTGGCGGGCCCGGAATCCGCCAACAATGCCGCCGCCAGCGCAGCCTTCGTCCCGATGCTGTCGCTCGGCATCCCGGCGGGTCCGGTGGCCGCGGTGATGCTCGCCGCGATCATGTTCCATGGCATCACGCCCGGCCCCAATTTCATCGTCGAGCATCCGGCGATCTTCTGGAGCTTCGTCGCCAGCATGTATATCGGCAACGTCGCGCTGCTGCTGCTCAACCTTCCGATGGTGGGATTGTTCGTCAACCTGCTGCGCATTCCCTACACCTATCTCTATCCGATCCTGCTCTGCTTCTGCGTCATC
Organism: Pseudorhodoplanes sp.; assembly: GCF_050250235.1. Classification (GTDB taxonomy): domain Bacteria; phylum Pseudomonadota; class Alphaproteobacteria; order Rhizobiales; family Xanthobacteraceae; genus Pseudorhodoplanes. Next base: position 6,035 of record NZ_JBFWPA010000196.1, on the reverse strand, counting down.
AGCGTCTATTCGCTGAACCAGTCGGTCGGCGACGTGTGGCTCATGATCCTGTTCGGCGCCATCGGCTTTGCCATGCGCAAGCTCGGACTCGATCCGGCGCCGGTGGTCATGGGCCTCGTGCTCAGCCCGATCTTCGAATTGTCGCTGCGGCAATCGCTCGCGATGTCGGGCGGCGACTACCTGATCTTCTTCGAGCGGCCGATCACCATCACGCTGTTCTCCATCGTCGCCCTGATCCTGGCGGCGATGGTGATCGGGACCCTGCGCAAGAATCGCGCGACCTGGCGCGACCAGGTCGGCCTGAATCTGACGGATCGATGAAAGGAAAGACCCCGACCGATGGCACGCATTGAGTATGCCGACGAGAACCGCGACCCCGAAGTCGCGGCGTTGGCCAGGCGAATTCGCGCCGAGCGCGCGGGCGTCATGCACAATCTGTATCGCATGCTGCTGCAGAGCCCGCCGGTCGCGGAAGGCTGGCTCGCCTTTCTGACCGCGATCCGGCAGAAATGCCAGTTGCCCGGCAATTATCGCGAGCTGGCGATCCTGCGGATCGCGCTGCTCAATCGCGCGCAATATGAGTACGAGGGACACGTTCCCTATGCGCTGCGCGCCGGGGTCAGGCAGGCGCAGATCGACGCGCTGGAAAACTGGCAGCAATCGCCCGAATACGATCCGGTCGAGCGCATCGTGCTGGCCTACACCGAGTCCATGACGCGCCAGATCCAGGTGCCGGACGACGTCTTCGCGAAGGTCAAGGAGGCCTTTCCGGAGCGGCAGATGGTCGAGCTGACCGCGACCATCGGCGCCTATAACTGCGTGTCCCGCTTTCTCGAAGCCATACGGATCGATTCAGATGTCTGAAGCCCGCCTTGCACCAAGCCCCGTCGCGCCAGCGCGATCGAACCAGACGTTTCGCCGCGTCGTCACCGGTACCGATGCCGGCGGCCGCTCCAGGGTGGTCTGGGACGGCGAGTCCGAAAAGATGCATGCGCCGTCGATGGGTTCCGGCCGCCGCTACACCGATTTGTGGATCTGGAATGAAAGTCCGGCACCGCTGAGCGGCACCAACGACGACGCCAATCTCGGCTACAACTTCCCCGGCCCGATCGAGGGTGGCCATCTGCGCGTGGTCAAGGCCGACGGTCCGCCGCCCGGCTACGATCCGAACAACGACAAGGATTTCGTAGCGCCGCATGCGCCGAAGGTCATTCCGCCCGGACGGATGTGGGATCGCGGCTACAACAACGCGTTCACCTCGCCGATGCACAAGACCGAGACGGTCGATTACGGCATCGTGCTGACCGGCGAGCGCGTGCTCGTTCTCGATGACGTCGAGCTCACGATGCGCCCCGGCGATATCGTGGTTCAGGTCGGCGCCTGGCATCGCTGGGCGGTTCCCGGCAGTGGCGCAACCATGATGTTCGACATGATCTCGGCGCGGTTCGAAGACGGCGAAGCCGGGCTCGGACAGGGCCCGGACGAGACGATTGCCCTGCCTGCCGATTTCAAAATGCCTGCCGGCATTCGTCCGGTCCGCCGGATCGTCACCATCGATCGCGAGCTTGGCAAGTCGTCGCTGGTTTCCGATGGGCCCGCTCCCGACATCTGGCTGGACCCTGCCCGGCCGGGCTTCGCTTCGACGCGGGTCTGGGTCACGGATTCGACACCGGCAAAGATCGTGTTCGAGACCTTGCAGCTGCCGCACCGGATGCTGCCGCCCGCCAACGGTTCGGTCATGCGCTACATGACGCTGCCGCCGGACGAGTCCTGGAAGGGCCGCGTCGGCGAGAGCGAGGTTCGCGCCTATTTCGCAGCGATGGGGGCACCCGGCGCCTCGCGGTTCGGCGAGGGCGCGCACCCCTATCTGCAGCAGACCCGCACCCTCGATTTCTGCGCGGTGATCGAAGGCGAGGTCACGCTCGTGCTCGATAACGAGGAGGTCGATCTGCGCGCCGGGCAGATCGTGGTGCAGCGCGGAACGCGCCATGCCTGGAGCAACCGCTCGAACAAGCCGGTCATCGTCGCGATTGCCGCACACGACGGCCGCTGACCCGCAAACTGAAATTCGGAGACTGCCTGATGTCCCAACGCCTCTCGATGATCTCGGAAGAAGACGCCACCGGCATCGCCAAGGAAGTGATCGAGGCCTCCAATCACATGCTCGGGCGCTCGGCGAACCTGCTGAAGATCATCGCCACGCACAGCCCTTACGTCGCGCGATGGTGGCTCGGTTTCGTCGCCGCGATCAGACAGCCCAATCTCGGATCCTCGACCGACGTGCGGCTGCGAAATCTCGCCAGCGTCAAGACCTCGATCGTCAACGAATGCGCCTATTGCACCGCGCATACGCGCATCCTCGGCGAGTCGCTCGGGCTGTCGAAGGAGGAGTTCGAAGCGCTCCAGTCCGATGCCTACAAGACCTGCGACGCGTTTTCCCGCAGGGAGAAGGCCGCGATTGCCTGGGCCGAGGCCATGACCCTCAACACCGCCAAGCGCGACGCAGCGCTGTGGGAGGAAATGAAGGCGGTGTTCACCGAGACGGAAATCGTCGAAATCTCCATGGCCATCGGACTGTTCAACATCGCCAACCGCCTGAACGACTCGTTCTGGACCGAACTGGAAAGCGACGAATTCAACCGGCGCCAGGGCCGCGCCATGAACGTGACGGTCGAAACGCTCGAGGATTTCGCAGCCACGTTCCGGACGTCCGGCGATCGGCAACGCAAGCGCGGCGCAACCTCCGCAACGCAAGGCAAAGCCACGGAACCAGGCCTGCGCAAGGTGACGGACGCGACTTTCGATGCGATCGCCGTCGGCGTCGCGACCCCGATCCTGCTGGAATTCACCGCCGACTGGTGTGCCTCCTGCCGCGCCGCGGCGCCGATGATTTCTCGCACCTCGCAGCAGCTCGATGGCGACTTCACGGTGCTCGGCGCGTCGATCGACGAGAGCGAAAAACTCGCCGCCCGCTTCGGCGTGCGGAGCATTCCGACTGCCGTCCTGCTGGTGGATTCACAGCCGGTGGCGCTCAAGACCAACCTGTCGCCGTCCGACGATCTCGCGGCCTGGGCGCGCGCTTCACTGGCCAACACCGCGGCGCATTGAGATTTGCGACTGAGAGTGACCTGGCGGCTGTGACCTTCGACGGGTTGTCACCCCTGTCTCAGGCGCGAAATGTTCTTAGGTACGATCGTTCACCCATGTGTGCGGAACGGACCGTTCGTTACTGGCGCGCCGAACAGTGTGCGTCGAACCAGTCTCTAATTCTGCGCGCGCGAAAACAGGGAAAAATACAGGGTAAAATGTCGCAAATTCCGATGTAGGCGGCTTGAGAGCGCAAAAGCTCCTATTTGACGGGCACTTCTGAGCTTTTTCCCTGTGAAAAAAAACAGGGACGGATTTTGCGGATCAGGGAAATTTCGCGAGAATATCAGGGGAGACTTCCCTGTATTGTAAGCGTCCATTTCTCACACACTTGCCCGAAGACTCATGAGCACGATCTGTTCGCGCCCTCGATTTGCAAATTGGGAGAGAACGGATGGCGAGCGAACAGCGACGATGGAAGCGGCAGCACGAGGCTTTCTGGCGAGCGCATCATGAGGGTTGGAAGCGTAGCGACTTGAATCAGCGGCAATATTGCGAGCTTCACGGTCTCCCGCAGAAGGCATTCGAGAATTGGCGTCAGAAGTTCAGAGCCGAGCCGCAACCTCCTGAGCGCAAGCTGCTGTACCGAACCTCCGGCCTAAGACATAGGCTTAGTCACATCGCTAGTCATAGCCTTGGTCATATGACTACGGAGCCGGTGTCGCGGCCGATTGTCCCACCGGCACGTGATGGTCGCCGGCGAGCGTTCAACGAGGAAGACAAACGCCGGATCGTCGAGGAGGCAACGCAGCCGGGCGCCAATCTATCCGCGGTGGCGCGGCATTACGGGATCGCCGTGCGGCTCGTTTTTCGGTGGAAGCAGGAACTTGCCAGTGCAGCCGAGCCGACCTTCATCGCGGTACACATTACCGACAACGACGAGGAGGCCGTGTCATGACACTGCTTCCTCCGAACGTGAAGGTGCACCTGGCATCGAGCTATATCGACATGCGCAAGGGCATCGACGGCCTCGCCATGCTGGTGCAAGGCGTCCTGCATCAGGATCCGTTTACAGGCCACCTGTTCGTGTTCCGGGGCCGGACCAGGGCCAATCTCATCAAGATCATTTATTGGGATGGTACCGGCTTCTGTCTGTTCACCAAACGGCTCGAGCACGGTGTCTTCCTGTGGCCTCCGAGCATCGAGCCTGGCGAGACGCTGTCGTTGACCTCGGCGCAGTTGTCGCTTCTGATCGATGGTGTCGATTGGCGAGTGCCGGAACAGCGATGGCGGCCGGCAGTGGCAGGATGATCGCTGCGGCGGATTGACTCAACATCATGTCGCCTGGTGAGGCAGTCCGCGATTCAGAGTATCTTCCCGCGCATGGACATCGATCTTGCCGCTCTGCCGGACGATGTGGAGACACTACAGCGGCTGGTGCGCTCGCTCGCAGTCGAGCGCACCGCTCTCTCTGATGCCCATGCCGAGATCGAACGGCTGCGGCTGATCATTCAAAAACTCCAGCGTAGTCAGTTCGGCCGCCGCGCGGAGCAGCTCGATGACGATCAACTGCGGCTCGGCTTCGAGGACCTCGAGGCCGACCTCGCCTTCGTTGAGGCCAAGCTTCCTCCAGCGACGGACAAGGCAGACAAGGCGCAGCGCTTCGATCGATCGAGTCTGCCGACACACTTGCCGCGTGAAGACATGCAGCTCGATATCGAACATGAGGCCTGCCCCTGCTGCGGCGGTCTGCTTCATCTGATCGGCGAGACCGTCAGCGAGATGCTCGATCATGTGCCGGCGCGGCTGCGGGTGATCCGCATCCGCCGGCCACGCTATGGCTGCCGGGCCTGCGGGAGCATCCATCAGGCGCCGGCTCCGGAGCGGCCGATCGCCAAGGGCCTGGCCACGCCCGGCCTCCTGGCCCATGTCCTGGTCTCCAAGTATTGCGATCACCTTCCGCTCTATCGGCAGAGCCAGATCTTCGCCCGGCAGGGTGTCGAACTCGATCGCTCGACGCTGGCCAACTGGGTCGGCGGAGCAGTCTGGTGGCTTGAGCCGCTGCAGGCGCGGCTCGCCGAGCATGTGTTCGCTTCGCAAACACTGTTCGCCGACGACACGCCGATCCCGGTGCTCGATCCCGGCCGGGGCCGCACCAAGACTGGCCGGCTCTGGGTCTATGCCCGGGATGATCGACCCTGGAACGGACCGGAGCCGCCAGCAGCGGTTTACTTCTACAGCCCGGATCGTCGCTCCGAGCGCCCCGCTGCTCACCTGGCGAAGTTCAAGGGCATCGTTCAGGTCGATGGTTATCCCGGCTTCGAGCGGCTCACCGACCGCGGCGACATCATGCTGGCAGCGTGCTGGGCGCACGCACGGCGCAAGTTTTACGACGTGCATGAGGCAACCAGATCGCCTATCGCGGCCGAAGCGCTCAGCCGTATCGCCGAGCTCTATGCGATCGAGGCGACCATTCGAGGCCAATCGGCCCAGGCACGGCTGGTGACGCGACGTATCAGGTCGTTGCCGCTAGTCCAGACCATGAAGGTCTGGCTCGCAGCCCAGCTGAATCGGATCCCGCCAAAGGGCGCTCTGGCCGACGCCATCCGTTATGCGCTGGCCCGTTGGGAAGCTCTCTGCCGGTTCCTCGGTGACGGCCGTATCGAGCTCGACAACAATACCGTCGAACGCGCCATTCGGCCGATCGCGCTGGGTCGCAAGAACCATCTGTTCGCCGGCTCCGACGGCGGAGCGGCCCGATGGGCGGTTATCGCTTCTCTCCTCGCCACCGCCAAGCTCAACGATGTCGAGCCCTTCGCCTACCTCCGGGACGTGCTGGACCGCATGTCCAACGGCCACCCGATGGCCCGGCTGGACGACCTGCTGCCCTGGAACTGGGCCCGAATAACCGCCGCAGCCTGAGCGACGTGTTAGGAATGGACGGTTAC
>NZ_JBFWPA010000195.1:0-8559 GCF_050250235.1 Pseudorhodoplanes sp. | reverse complement strand
CGTGACCTTGCTCGAGGCCTGAACCGCAACGATGATCGGGTCGGCGGTGAAGCGTGCCAGCGGCTCGAACAGGTCCGCGGAAAATGCCGCCTGCCGCCCGAGCGCCTTGTCGGCGACCGGAATGAGCAGCAGCGAGGTCTGGGTGAGAAGCAGGGTGTAGCCGTCCGGTTTGGCATTCGCGACCAGCGCGGTTCCGACGGCGCCGGCGGCGCCGGCACGGTTCTCCACCAGAACCGGCTGCCCGATCCGCTTTTCAAGAGATGTTGCCAGCGCGCGCGCGACCAGATCGACGGTGCCGCCCGGCGGCAGCGGGTTGACGATGGTGATCGGCCGGTCGGGATAGGCCTCCTGGGCGGGGGAGGCGGACAGTCCGGCGATGATTGCGGTGAGCGAAACACCCAGAGTTCCGAGGATACGGCGCATCAAGACAAACCTCCCTGTTCAAGGCGCTTGCCTCGCGCCTTTTTCTGGCTTCGCCCTACCTTTCGATGATATGAGAGGCATGTAAAATACTTTTCCGGCATTGCTCCTATACTGGCGGTTCTGTTGGACTTTCGCGCGCTGATGTATTTCGTGCAGGTGGCGGATGCGGGCAGCATCACCCGCGCCTCGGTCAATCTGCGCATCGCGCAACCGGCGCTGACGCGGCAAATTCACCGGCTCGAACAGGATCTCGGCTCGCGGCTTCTGATCCGCGAGAGCCGCGGCGTGAAGCTGACGGATGCAGGGCGGCGCCTTTACGATCATGCGACGCGCATTCTCCGTGACGTCGAACGCGCCTGCGACGACATCAAGGGTCTGGCCGGGAGCCCGATCGGACGGGTCGTGCTCGGGATTCCGCCGACCTTATGCCCCGTTCTCACGCCACCGCTGTTCGAAAAGCTGCGCGCCGAGCAGCCCCGCATCGAGTTGAAGATCGCGGAGAATTTCAGCTCGGGCCTGCGCGACTGGTTGAGCGAGGGACGGGTCGACCTCGCGGTGATGACCGGGCCCGTGCAAGGCCGCAAGTTCGGCTTCGAGCCGCTCTTCGACGAAGAGATGGTGCTGGTCACCACGCCCGGCACCGTTGCCGCCGGAAAGGCCGTCGATGCCGATGCGCTGGCGTCGCTGCCGCTTGTCCTCAGCGACGGATTGCGGGCCCATGTCGACAAGTTTCTCGAGCCTTTCGGCAAGAAAGCGACCGTCATGACCTCCATCAATGCGGTCGAGACCATGCGGCTGATGGCCGAGCGCGGACTCGGCGCCACGGTGCTCCCAAGGTCCGTGTTGCGTGGCGAACCGCAGACCGGCATCGTCGACCTGACGCGCATCGGCGAGAACGGCCTGTATCGCAACGTGATCGTGTCGTGGCTCGCGGCCCGGCACCTGTCGATTACGGTGCAGGCGGTTCTCGACACGATTTGCCGTGTTGCGGAGACTTTGAGGAGCCGCGGAATCTTCGCGCTGGCGGATCGCCAGCGACACCGCGCGAAGACCACGTCGCGAGGCAACGCTGCGCACCGCCTTCACCCGGATGATGCCGCGCCCTGATTTCCGCTTTTCAGCGCAGCTGCGGCAAGCGCATAGCCGCCCGAAGCCCCGTCGATGAAATGCATGTGGTCGGCATGCGTGGGGAACGGCGTGAAACACGTCATCATCGCCGCGTGTTGCCGGTGTAGGCCGAAGCGCAAGGTTCCCGCGGCAGCGGCGCCGGCCAGTCTGCGCTCGATCTCCTCCGCCAGCTCGGGTGTGCAGTCGATGATCATGCGCAGGCCATCGTCGTATTTCCGGAAGTCGGAATTGGCCACCACCTGCCGCAGATAGACGGCAGGAATGAATTTGCCGACGCGCAGGCGGAAACGAAAGATCAGGAAATACAGCAAGGTCCGCAGAAGCGCCGCCGCCTGCCTGACGGCGATGGGAATGCCGGGATGGCGCGATGCGCGGGCCTCGAGGTCGATACCCTGTGGTGGCCAGCCGAAGGCAGGCCCCTGCGCAGGGACCGGGGCATGGCCCTTCTGCTCAGCCAGCAAGACGAGGTCTTCGACCGCGCGGCGGAAGCCGTCATTGCTGGCGCGCTCGCCGGGTACCACGAGCAGCGCCAGCACGACGCCATGCTGCGACGGCATTTCTTCGAAGCGGCACGACAGCCCGGTCAGGTCGGGACGGCTGCCGGGCGGCGCCGGCGTCACCGCGAAGCGGCCCTGCTTCATCGCGGTCTCGGCGAAGGCCAGTCCGCCGCCGGTGAACATCGCATAGGTGACATTCTCCGACGGCGCAAAACGTGCAACGCGCACGTCCAGTCCGTGTTCGCGGATGTCCTTGAGCGGCACCATCGCGCCGCGCAATTCGAGCGACAATTCTTCCTGTGCCCATCGCAAGGTTGCAGCCAGCGCCACACGTGCCGTGTCGGCCCAGGAGGGCGGCACCGCGAAGCTCGCGCCATCGCCACCGAATACGAATGGAAATTCGCGGCCGAGCGCATTGGTGACTGCGGCGATCCCCGCCACGCCGGCCATGTTGACGGCCTTGTAGCGGTTGTCCCGGATAGCGCGCGTGGAGCCCACGACGTCGGTTGTTCCGATCACCCAGTCTTGCGGGAGCGGACGATAAATTGAATCGTCCATGATGCGCGGAAAACCGCGAAAGATGGGTATCCGATCGTAGAAGCCTTCGCTCGCAGGATCCGGATCCACAAACGCATCACCCCAAGACCATACCCGGCACCATATCGCGTTCCCGTCAATTCGCCGACTCGAACCAGCGCAGGAAGCGGCCGCCGGCCAGGCCGCGCATCAGGGCCAGATTGTATTCGGTGAAGATGTCGGGCCGGTGCCAGCCATCGGCCGGCCAATGCGCCACTGCCCGTTCGAGCCGTGCAAGATCGATCGCGCGGCGTGCCAGTGGTGACTTCGAAAGGTCGGCGATCTCGCGTGCCAGTTCGCTGCGCCGGTTTTGCAGTCGTTCATGCCAGCTTGCGCCCTGCAGGCCACGCCTACGGTTGGTCAGCACCATGTCGGGCACGAGTCCCCACATCGCCCGGCGAATCAGGGAGCGATCCGTACCCTCCGCGAGATACTGTTCCGGTGGCACGCCGAAACAAAAGGAAATGACGTCGAGATCCGCCGTCGGGTCGCGGACTTCGACGCCGGTGACGGCCTTTTGCGCGGCATGCCAGTCGCCGCCGTAATCCACCTGGAACAGCCCCTGGATGCGATCGTCCCGTCGCATGCGATAATGGAAGTCGTGACGATCGGCGACGGCGCGGGCATCGACCCCCATGGCGGCGGCGAATTCCGGCCGGATCGGGGAATGGCGCTGCCAGGCCGCGCCGCCGTCCGCATGGCGCAGCCGCTGCGCCCAATCGCCGAGCCTTTCGGGGATCAGGGGTTCGATCAGCAGGTTCCTGACCGCGCCCCATCGCGAACAGGCTGTGCGGCGATAATACAGGTGGCATTGCTGCAATGCCGTCAGCCAGCGGCCGTGCAAGAGATGGCCGGACGTCTGTGACCATCCGCTCCAGCTGATGGTGTGATTGCCATGCAGGCCACTGAGCAGGACGCGACGGCCTTGCTGGCGTGCCAGCCGCAGGATCGCCAGCACCCAGCCGAGATTGGTCGGATTTCGCACCGGCCCTTCCAGCGCGATGAAGAAACGGTCGAGATCGGCAGGGTCTTCGTCGGCGTCCTCGGCAACATAGGTTGCATCGATGGTGCCGGCCGCCCGGACGATGGCATCGACATACGCCGTCTCGTCCGCGTAATGGCCGGCGGGGACCGGGGCGTCGAAGCCGCGGCGCGGCACGCCGGTGAATGCCATCAGCCGCTGGCTTTTCTCCGACAATGCGCGAGCGCCGAGGACCGCCACCGACGACGAGTCGAGCCCGCCGCTCAGGAGACAGCCGACCGGATGCGCGCTGCGCAACTGCCGGCGCACCGCGGTGTCGAGAGCGGCACGCAGGCCGTCGGCATAATCCTGGTCGGATCGAAGCCGGACCGGGTTGATGTCGTCCGGCGACCAGTACCGATGGTGCGTGATGGTTCCGCCGGGGGCTACCCGCATGACATGCGCCGGACGGACACGGAAGATGTCCTTGTAGATCGTGGTCTCGTGCGCGGCGTGATTGAGCACGAGAAAATCCGCGAATTTCTCTTCGTTCAATTCGCGCGGGACGCCGTCAAACGCGAACAGGCCGTTCGGCATGGTGGCGAAGGCGAAGAAGCGCGGGCTTCGATGCCACATCACCACATGCAGCCCGACCGGATCGCGGGCCAGCGTCAGGACGCGATCGCGCGGATTCCAGATCGCGGCGGCGAATGGGCCGCGCAGCATGGGCCAGACGGCGTCGCCAAGCTTCTGCCAGGCAGACAGCAGAATGCGCGAATCCGGCCAGGACTTCGCTTCGGCAGGCATTCCGATCCGGGCGAGAATGTCTTCGCGGTTGTCGAGCCGCAGGTCAGCGGTAATGATCGACCCGTCCGTTGCGCGATGCGGCTGCTGGTCGGAATGATCCTCCGGTGTCATGGCCATGTGGACATGCGCGAAGCCGCTGCTGCCATCGACGACGACATGCGATCGATCCGGTCCGTGCGCGCGCAGTGCATTCGCAGCGCGCTCGAGCACGCGCCGGCTCACCGGCCGCCGGTCGAAATGCAGCAATCCGGCGATCCCGCTCATGGGAGGCCCGTCGTTGCACCGCGCCCGCCGAATGTGGCAAGCCGCTGGAAGGCAACGGCTTCGCCGCCGCCGACAAGGGTTTTTTCTCCAACCTCGATCCAGGCGTGAGCGGCGAGTTCCCCGTCGTTATTGGCAACGCCGAGACAGAGCCGGCTTGCGATGCCGCGCCGCCGCAGCATCGCGTGAGCTGCGAGCGCACGCGGCAGGCACAGCGCTTTCATCCCGGGCAGCGTCGCGGCATGGTCGACTGCCCAGGCGACCCATTCCGCCTGATCGGTCTCGAAGCGGCGAACGCGGCGCAGTGGCCAGTCGGCCCAGGCGAAGACACGGTTTGCCGGCAGGATATGGACCGCCAGCCGGGCCAAAGCGAGGATAACGGCGGCCTCCCGCAGATAGGCCCGCCGCATCGCCCGCGGCGTCATGGAAGGCCGCGCCCGACCTGCCGCGCGAGTTGCCGGTCGATCAAGCGCTGCAGAAACGGCAGGACGTCCCGGTCGAGGGTGCCGGCATCGACATCGTGACTCTGCAACAAGGTGTCGAAGATGTCGCCGACCCGGCGGGGCTCCGACAGCATATGCCAGATTTCGCTCGCCACCGGGTTGAAGCCGAAATAGGCGCCCGCGCGAACGCTGAGAAGCACGACGCGGCCGTCGAGGTCCGCCGCGGGCAGATCGCCATTCCGAACCAGAACACTGTCGACCGTCACGCTCACGGCTCGAGTCTCCGCTGACGCGCGCTGGGAAGTCCGATGATGATGCAATTCTCGCACAGACGGGCGGCGTTCGCCATCCGCTCGCAACCTCCCGCGCGCCCGGTCGCTATTCGGTCCGGACCGACAGCGGGAACGACATTTCGAACGAAAAGCCCAATTTGCTCGCGGGCGTGGCGGGTGGCGGCGGGTTGGCCTGTCCGCCATCGGGTGGCGTCCGCCGCGCTGGAATCGACCGCGTCTCGGTGCCGATCGGCAGTTCCGAGAAAGCGGGTGGCTCCCACGTGCGACGCGTGCTCGCGGCGGCTCCCTCGACCGGCTTCGGCCGCATATTCGTCTCCGGGCAATCTGTGTGTGCCATTATGGGGATCGGATCGTACAAGGCAAGATGGCGCGGTGATGCCGGCCTGTCCGCATGTTCCGAGCGCTTGGCAGTGGCTGACCGCCATGATAGCTTTTTTGAGCAGATTTGATTAAGCCGCGCGACGTCGTCGGTCCGACGGCCTAATTGGTCCGACGGCTCAATGGGTGGCGGCCGAATTGGGTGGCGGCCGAATTGGGTGGCGGCCGATCCGTTAAGGAATTTGGGAACGACTGCCGAGAAGGGACCTGGTATGGCACAAAAGACCACGACAGATGCGGAGGCAAAGCCTGAGGCGCCGGAACTGACTCCCGCGGCGCGGCTGGAGATGGCGACCAAGCTGGTCGACCGCTTCGCCCTGTGGGGAGGCGTCGCCGGGCTGGTGCCCGTGCCGATCATCGACGTCGCCGCCGTCGCCGGTCTGCAGCTGCAGATGCTGCGCCGGCTGTCACAGATCTATAATGTCCCGTTCTCCGAGAATAGCGGCAAGGCGGTGATCGCGGCGCTCGCTGGAACCATGATCCCCGCAACCAGCGGTATCGGGGCTGCCAGCATGCTCAAGACCGTACCGATCCTCGGCACCATCGCATCCGGATTCGTGATGCCGGCGCTCGCCGCCGGCGCCACCTTCGCCATCGGCAAGGCATTCATCCAGCATTTCGAGTCGGGCGGCACGCTGCTCGATTTCAACCCGCCGGATTATCGGGAATTCATCAAGGCGCAGAAGGAAAAGTGGGATTCACGCTCGCGCGCCAAAGTGGCCGCACCGGAGACTCCGCCTTCGGCCGGCCGCGGGACCACGGGGGCTGCGGCAACGCACTCTTGAGGCGAGTATCCCGTCACAAACCGGAGGGCAGCCGCGAGCGAAAAGTCGACGGCTGCTCCATAGAGATCGATGATCGAAGCCGGCCTTTATATCGTGTTCTGCGCGCTCACCGGCTTGTGCGGCATCGGGCGGCGAATGGGCTTTCTCGGCACATTCGCGCTCGCGCTGCTGACGACTCCGCTTGTGGTATTGCCGCTGCTCCTGCTCACCGGCCCATCACGAAACGCGGAATGGCATCGCCGGCCCTGACGACGCTATCGTATCAAAACCGGCGCGTGCCTTCCCGCGGGCGCCGGCAGCGCCCCTTGCAACAATAGCCGGCAGCCGCAATGTCCTTCCTTCAGCTTGTTCACCGCGAGATGCACGCTTCGGTGCGGAAGCTGGTGTTCATGTCGGTGATCGGCGGCATCAGCAACGCGGCCATTCTCACCGCCATCAATGCCGGCGCGGCGGCGGCGGACACCGAAGAACGCGGCAGCCTGTGGGCGGCGACGCTGTTCCTGGTCTCGCTGTTCCTGTTCTTCAAGACGCAGGTCTACGTTTCCACCACGATCACGTCGGAGATCGAGGCGATCATTCACAAGCTCCGCGTGCGCATGATGGACTATGTCCGCCGTTCGGAACTGCTGTCGATCGAGGAAATCGGCCGCTCGCGGATTGTTGCTGCGATATCGAGCGATGCCGCGATCCTGACGCAGGCGAGCAACATGCTCAGCTTCTCGATCCAGGGCCCGGTCCTGATCGGGTTTGTTGCGGTTTATGTCGCATATCTGTCATTCACGGCCTTCGCCCTCAGCGTCCTGATCGTCAGTCTCGCAGGCGTGATCTTTCATTTCCGCAGCCGCAAGCTGACCGAAGAGCGCTCACGGGCGGCCGAGCAGGAGCGGCGGCTGTTCGACCGCATCACCGACTTTCTCGATGGCTTCAAGGAGATCAGGCTCAACCGGCCGCGCAGCGACTCGCTGTTCGACGACGCCGTCAACGTGTCGCGGACCGCCGCCAACATCAAGATCCGCGCCCAGTCCGAGACCTTCAAGCAGATCGCCTATTCGCAGGGCTATATGTACATCCTGCTTGGGACGGTTGTCTTCGTTGCGCCGCAATTCAGCGAAAGCCTCGGCGGAACGTCGGTCGCAAAGATCACCGCGGCGCTTCTTTATGTCATCGGGGCGTGTTTCGCGCTGGTGCAGTCGATTCCGATCCTGATGAATGCGAATGCCGCGGCCGACCGGATCGTGCGTCTGGAAGACCTGCTGCGCTCGACCGTCTCCTCCGAGACCGACGAGGTCGTGTCGCCCAAGAGCTTCGACACCATCGAGATGCGCCAGATCGTATTCAGTTACGTGGACCGGCACTCGGACGTGGCCTTCCATATCGGGCCGATCGACTTCACGCTGCGTTCCGGAGAACTGCTTTTCATTACCGGAGGCAACGGGTCGGGCAAATCCACCTTCCTGCGGGTGCTGGCCGGGCTTTATCATCCGGAATCCGGAGAAGTGCTGCTCGACGGCAGACGCGTCAACAAGGCGACCCGCGACGAATACCGCGAGCTGTTTTCCGCGATTTTCTACGATTACCATCTGTTCCGGCGCCTCTACGGGGTCCCGGACGCGGATCCCGGCGAACTCGCGCGCCTGCTGGCCAAGTTCCGGCTGGAGGACAAGACCGGCCTGACCAACGGCGAGTTCCGTACCCTCGACCTGTCCGGTGGCCAGCGCCGACGCCTCGCGCTGATTGTCAGCATGCTGGAAAACCGGCCCATCATGCTGCTAGACGAGTGGACGGCCGAGCAGGACCCGGAATATCGGCGAAAATTCTATGACGAGTTGCTGCCGGAAATGATGCGCGCCGGAAAGACGGTCGTGGTCATCACCCATGACGATCGCTATCTCGATGAACTGCATCTGATGGGACGTCGAATCCACATGGAAGAGGGCAGAATTGTCGAAGAACGAAAAGTGGGCGGCTGAGGGCGTTCGATGAGGAACGACTGATGGCAAGGTATCC
>NZ_JBFWPA010000194.1:0-8581 GCF_050250235.1 Pseudorhodoplanes sp. | reverse complement strand
GCAATCTCGTCAACGTCGGAGGCGGATTGGTTGCGGCGACCGGCAGCGACGTTCAGCACTGGGGAATCGGCATTCATCAGCACGTCGACGCGGCGGCTATGGAGTTCTTTCTTACGTACAAGAACTATTCGGTCGACATCGATGTGCTCGCCGGGCCGCGCGCCAACCTTAGGGACCTCCACCTCGTCATAGCCGGTACGCGGATTCAATTCTAAGCCGGTACCGGCGGTCCAGATCGACAAAAAGCAACAAGGGCGGTGGCCTTCCGGCGACCGCCCTTTCTTAGCGTCTGGAACTATGGTCGTGGTGGAAGACCGCTTCGCCGTGCCGGTAACTATATCAAGCCTAGGCTTGACGAAGGAATGAATGCCTGCAGGGCTTCTAGAGAGCACAAATAATTGCGATGCTTTGCGTTTAGCATCGTTCACGTATCCGGCTCGATTGCCGACAATCTCATGAGGGGATCGGACGGGCCCGGCTTAAGTCGGCTGCGCTGTGAACGCCCAGTATTCGGCGTCGATAGGAAATTGCCGCCGGCGACCCCTCCGGCCAGACCCGATCGAACTGGTCGACAAAGCGTGTGTAGTCAAATGCCACCGGCAGTGCGTCAATGAACACCTCGCCGCGCTGCATTCCATAGGCTGTCGGATGAGGGCTTGGATCCAGCGATATTCGTGTGATCAAGCCGCGCCTATCGTTAGAAAAATTACTCATACCCGCCGAACCATTGTTGGCGATTGCCAAGCGCCCCGAGGGGAGATCAAAGTCCCGCATCACGGCACCGCAAGTGTGCGTGGATGCAAAGACGTCCACATCGGAAGCGTCCTTGACGCCATTGAGCCAGGTCCGAATCGATTGGTCATCGAGGTGCTCGGTCGCGAACCGCCAGCCGGCCACTGATATCGGGTCGCCATGCACGATTCCTATTCGTAGCGTTCCGACGCAGGCGACGAGCGTCTTGGGAAGCGCGTGAAGGCGGCTTCGACACCGCCGTGGTACAATCTCTCGAAGCCCCTCCAGTATCGCATTGGATCGCTCGACGACACCGTCGTCGACATATGGCGGATACGCACAGCCGCAACCAGCGCCAACATCTCGGTTACGCGCAATTTCCATCTCAATATTACCGGCGATGCTGGGATATTGCTCCATTCGCCTGTCAAGGTCGGCAAAAATGTCGTGCTCCGCATCGAACCAGTGAGCGTCGCCGTTGAACACAAGCTGCACGGTCGTTTTCTCAGCGGAAGCCAGTGCCTCTATTGCGTCAAGCGCGAACGCATTGCCATAGAGTCCTCCGACGACATAGATGGATTGAGCAGTTATGTCGGCCGCCCGCCGCAAGTCGGCAGGATTAGTTGCATAGTCTGCCGGGCAGCTTCT
The DNA here is from genome assembly GCF_050250235.1 of Pseudorhodoplanes sp. Lineage (GTDB taxonomy): Bacteria > Pseudomonadota > Alphaproteobacteria > Rhizobiales > Xanthobacteraceae > Pseudorhodoplanes. Next base: position 7,201 of record NZ_JBFWPA010000194.1, on the reverse strand, counting down.
TCCAGGAGGTTCAACAGGGCGGCGCTTCCCCTTAGTGGCATTCGTCATTCAGCCGCGGCCTCCCCCTTGAGAAGCCACTTCTTCAAAGGGATGGCGGCGAGCGCCAATGCCGCCAGTCCGACCAGCCCGAGTAGGACCTCTGTGGAGAGAATGCTTGCGAAGGAGATGGGTTCGTTGCCTTCAAGGGCCGTGCCGAGGCCAGCCCCCGCCAATGAGTACACTGTAGTGCCTGGCATTATTCCAAAGAAGGTCGTCACGACAAATGTTGTACTGCGCACGCCAACAAACGCCGGGATCAAGTTCACAAGAACGAATGGGACCAGCGGGACCAGCCGAAGGACGAGAAGATACGACCATGCATTGTCGCGCAGGTTGTTGGCGATCAGTTGAATCCTTGGCCCGAGTCGGGCGAGGGAATTCGTGCTGAAAGACCGTGCCAGCTCGAAGACGATCGTGGCGCCGACCGTCGCTCCGAGTACGGTCAGGAGCGTCCCGGCAACCGCTCCGAAGAGGAAACCGCCGGTCAACGTCAGAAATGTAGCGCCGGGCAACGAGAACGCCACGACTCCAATATACGTCGCAACGTACAGCGCGGCCGCGAACAGTTGGTTTGCCTGCACGAAGTCCATCAGCTCGCGACGGTTGGCGCGCAGTACATCGATAGAGAGATATTGATCTAGACCCGAGATGCGCGCCCCCGCCAGGAGGGCGAGAATGGCAAGTACCAACCACACGCGCCGGTATTTCAAGAAGCTGGACAGCTTACCAAGCATTGGAACCTTCTCCGCCGGCGGAACCGATGCGGGACTTTGCGGCCCGGTTGCTTCCGCCATGCTGCGTTCGCCTGCCGTTGGACGCATTGATGAACGCTTCGTCTTTGTGCTCATGTCGTCTCTCTGAGGGCGCACACGACACAAGTTCGCAATGGCTGAACTGTTCGTTACACCAATCACTGGAACGTGATCCTCGTCACAGAGGACGCTGCCTGTGTCACGAAGTCGTGACCCGTGTAACGGAGCAGCTAACCCACACGAATGGAATGGGTAGGCCGTGAAACGTTTGGGGACCCGTCGGAACCGGTCCGCTCGGAAGACACTGAAGCGTACCGCATTTGCCTATATCCAAGAGGGAGCATCTAGCGAGAATGAATCCGCGACCACAGTTTCAAAAATTCGAGCTGCTTCATTGGACTGCAAAGGGAGAACAGCGCGCAAGTGTGCCGCTACGGAAATTGGAGACCTTGTGGTTCAACACGGGCACGTTGTGCAACATCACGTGCGCCAACTGCTACATCGAGAGCTCGCCGCGGAATGATCGTCTGGACTACCTTTCACCAGACGATGTGAAGCCGTACCTCGACGAGATCGAACGGGATCGCCTGCCGACCCGCCTTATCGGTTTCACCGGCGGCGAGCCCTTCATGAATGCCAACTTTCCCGCAATCCTGGAAGAGACCCTGTCGCGCGGCTTCGAAACCCTGACGCTTACGAATGCCATGCGCCCCATGATGCGGCGCACGGTGGTGATTATAAAACTCGCCAAGCGGTACGGCCAGGCGATGCGCCTGCGCGTTTCTCTCGATGATTTTCGCGAAGGAGTGCATGACCAAGAGCGGGGTCGCGGCAGCTTCGCGACGTCGCTTACGGGGCTGAAATGGCTGAGTGATGCTGGCGTCTCAGTTGAGGTCGCAGGGCGATTTCTGTCAGGCGACGAAGAGGAAGATATCCGCGCCGGCTTCGCCGCAGTGCTATCGACGCACGGAATAGAAATTGACTGCGCTGACCCCCGGCAACTTCTGCTCTTGCCCGAAATGAGCCCTGTGTCGGATCCGCCTGAGATCACGCCGTCCTGTTGGTCGATTCTCGGTGTCTCGCCTGATGGCATCATGTGCTCGAATGCGCGCATGGTCGTTCGGCGGAAGGACACCGAAGGGCCAGTGGTCCTTGCGTGCACTCTCCTCCCCTACGACGCGCGCTTTGAACTCGGCCGTACGCTCGCGGAAGCGAATACGCCTGTCCATCTGGCCCACAAGTATTGCTCGACGTTCTGTGTTCTTGGAGGTGCCTCGTGTGGAAGCGCGCGCAGAGACGGCGAAGAGGCTGTACCGGGAGTGCTGCCATGAAAGGGCTCAATCAACTCCTAGCCCTCGTGTGCCTCATGTTCCTCGTGACCGGTCACGCATCCGCGATGGCCACCGGAACTGATGATGTGTTCGACGATTTGCTGACCCGCTATGTAATTGTGAGCGCCGATGGCGTGAACCGAGTAGACTACAAGCGTTGGAAGGCGAACACGTCCGATCATGCGCGGCTGAAACGCTACATCGTCGATTTAGAAGCCCGCGTGCCGTCAAAGATGAAGCGGGCCGAGGCGTTTGCGTACTGGGCCAATCTCTACAATGCTGTGACTCTCGATGTGGTTCTGGACAGGTACCCAATCGCTTCCATTCGGCAGATCAGCAGTGAAGGATTCTTCGATCCGAAAGCGTATGGTGGCCCATGGCGGACCAAGCGCGTAAAAGTCGAAGGCAAAGACTACTCGCTTGACGATATCGAGCACGGCGTTCTTCGTCCCACGTTCCGGGATCCTCGGGTCCACTACGCCGTAAATTGCGCATCCTTTGGGTGCCCCAATCTGCAACCCAAGGCGTGGTCGGCCAAGTCCCTTGAGACGGATCTTGATGCTGCAGCACGCGAGTTCATCAACCATCCCCGCGCCGTCACGGTGCTGCCTACCGATCGCCCAAGCATCTCTGCATTTCTGAACTGGTTCAAGGAGCCTTCGACATCGCGCCCGCTCAGGGTGTCGAGCATCTTCCGATGGTTCAGGGAAGATTTCGGCGGGACTGACGCGGGCATCATCGAGCATCTGCGGAAGTACGCCGCCCCTGATCTTGCCGCAGCCCTAGGACCTGCTGTGGCGATCTCCGAAGATGACTATGATTGGTCATTGAACGACGCGACGCGCACCACGCAATGATCGGCGTAAATTCTCGGCATGTCCTGCGCGCACTCGCGGGATCTCGAGCGACGGCGGCATTGGCCCGCCTCGCCCTTGCCGGCCTTACGGTTGTCTTCGCTCAGATCGCTTTGACCTGGCTGACGCGTGGGCTCAACCATCACACCGCAACGTCGGTCTCCTCAGTCCTGCCGCTGCTGGTGGGACTTGCGGGACCGACGGCGGTATTGCTGGTACTGGCACCGCGGATCGCCTTGCTGCGACCGTGCCGCCTCGCCGTACTGATCGTCTTTTTTGCTGGACTGGCAATGCGGCTTGTTTGGTTCGGCGTACCAGCGCCCCTCGAGGACGATTTCCAACGCTACTTTTGGGATGGGGCGGTCGTGGCTTCCGGCCTCGATCCCTATCGCTATCCACCCGAACGATTCCTAGGCGCCGAAGCGGTCCCACATGGGTATTCCGCGGTCGCCGCGGCCGGCCAGGAAACGCTGAAGCGAATCTCTTTCCCTGATCTCCGCACGATCTACCCGTCGTCAGCGCAGCTCTCGTTCGCGATCGCTCACATGATCGCACCCTTCTCGATCGAAGGTCTCAGGATTGTCTTTCTTTTCGCCGAAGTCGCAACTTTTTTTCTGATGCTATCTCTTCTGTCTGTGCTCAACGCTTCCGTACTCTGGTCGATCCTTTATTGGTGGAACCCTATGGTTGCCTTTGCCGTCATCGGCCTCGCGCACGTCGACGCACTGGTGCCTACCTTTCTCCTGGGTGCACTTCTCATGATGATCCGGCATCGAACACATATGGCTGTCGCACTTCTGGGCGTCGCCGCGGGTGTCAAAATCTGGCCGATGCTCCTGCTTCCGCTCGTTCTCACACGCGCGCGTCGTGAGCCGATGAAGCCCCTCATCACCTGTATTCTCTTCTCGATTGTACTTGCCGCTGCGATCGGCCCCTTGGCACTGTCTGCCCTGCACCCAGGCTCAGGGCTGACCGCCTATGCTTCGAGCTGGGGCAACAATAATGCTTTCTTTGCCTGGGCCAACTTCCTATCAAGCAACCTGATCGATCCCACCACTGCCGAGCGCGCACTACGCGTGTCCGTGGGCCTCTCAGCTCTTGTCGTGTCGCTCTCGGTGGCCAGAGGCGCCGGCGGCGGTCCTCGCCCCCTCGTCTGTGCATACCTCATCGTGGCTGCTGCTGTGTTCTACCTCTCACCAGCGCAATTTCCCTGGTATGCAGTCTGGTTCCTACCTCTGGCAGCCATCCTACGAAACTGGCCGCTTCTCCTCGCTTCCGCAACGTTGCCCTTCTACTATTTATTCTATCCCCTTTGGGCGGATGGACGCGGTGATGCGTTCTTCTTCGGCGCTGCATTCCTGCATTCGGTTCCGGTGCTGGCTTGGCTCGTAGGCGAGAGGCTATTTGGACACCGAGCTAGCCGTGTCGCTCCAAGGGGGATTAATCGCGCATGACCACCACTGAAGACAACTATGGGACTGTAGCGGTCATAATTCCCGCCCTGAACGAGGCCGAGGCACTGCCTTCCGTGCTCTCGGCAATTCCCTCGTGGGTTACCCATACGATCGTAGCAGACAATGGTTCGACAGATGGTACCGGCGAGGTCGCCCGTCGTCTCGGCGCGCAGGTCGTCATCGAACGGCGACGCGGATACGGGAGCGCGTGCCTGCGGGCGCTTGCAGCGTTGCCACCCGTCGACATTGTCGTATTCCTGGACGGTGACGCGAGCGATGACGTCACCGAAATGGCAATGATTGTAGCGCCCGTGGCGGCAGGTGACGCGGACTTCGTGCTTGGCTCGCGCGTCCTCGGCGATCGAGAGACGGGGGCACTCACTCCTCAGCAGGTATTCGGCAATTGGCTAGCCTGCACGCTGATCCGTTTGATCTGGAAGTATCGCTTTACCGATCTTGGTCCCTTCCGAGCCATTCGCCTCGACGCGCTGCAGCGCTTGCGCATGGCCGACCCAGACTATGGCTGGACGGTCGAGATGCAGGTCCGCGCAGCGCAGCGTGGGCTCGTGTGCAAGGAGGTTCCTGTGCGCTACCGCCGACGCATCGGCCGATCAAAGGTGTCGGGCACGATCCGAGGCGTCATCGGTGCGGGAACAAAGATCCTGTTTGTTATCTTCCGGGAGGCTCTCGCCAGCAGAGCCAATTGGCGGCTGCGGTCACATCCCGCCTAAAATGGCGCACGGCCGCTCAAATAAGAAGCTCAGCCCAACCCGTGACTTGGTGGCGCTCGGTACCATCCTTTGCGACGATGAGACCGCTCGCGACTGTCATTGCAAAGCCGCCGGTATCCCAGTGCGCGATGTCGGCCCGCTCCCGCTTCGCAAGCATCAGCCGATACGCCTTTCCATCATGTTGAAAATCAACCTGCCACTCCACAGGCCAACGGTACTTACCCCCATCAGCAGACACGGAGCGGAGAACATTGAAGTCGATATCAGCAATTGGTGCCGGCGTTCGCCACGATGCGAAGCCGACGATCTTGCCATTCAGGTCTGATCCCCCTTCTCGCTCGTGGTAGTGCATGTAGAAATCGGCATTCCCATCCGTCATCAAGTAAAGGCCATTGAAGTTTCGCCAGTTGGCAGTGAAGTCGGCGACAAATCGATTCCAATTGTGTCGCTGAAGATACTCGATGATGACGCGGCCTTTGAGAGTGCGCTTATTCCAGACAAGCGTCGCGGGAGCCCCACCAAGCCAAAAGATCCCATCCGCATTCTCTCGATAGAGGACCTTGGGCAATGGGCCTACATCCATACGTAGATCATTTGTCGCGCTCTGCATGACCGTTCCCGATGCATGAGAGCCGTTAAATTTGAAGTAGGGCGAGTCCGGTATCCGTTCGAGTTGCTTCTCGGCGTTTTCATAGTGCTGGCTGCCCTTCAGCTGCACCCAGCCGGATTGTTCGTCATGCATGACGATGAAATGATCCGCCTGGTAAGCATCGCCGGCGCGCCCGCGGTTGTTGTCGATGGCAAAATGGACCCAGCCGGTACTGTCACGTCCGACAAAGGAGAAATAATCCGAGAAGTAAAGAAGAGGGTCATGAGTCGCACCTTTAGTGTCCGCTGCACCTGGGCCCGGCCACAGTTGATTCTGAATCCCACCCGCCCCAATCGCCAATAGCCCTGCTACCGCGCCACGTCGTGTCATATATCCGGTGGACATGACTGATCTCGCTGAAGTGAGTGAAGCCTAGCCGACTCAGCCATACTCAATCAGGCACAAACAATCGCCGTCGGTCCATCTCGCACTTATCACGAATGCTTTACACCGCTGCGCCACCGCACAGCGAGGGCCTCCGACCCCGAGAAAAGGCAAAAGGGTCGACCATGGCGCTTTTGGCTCACGAGCTCATGGCCGGATTGTCCGGTTCACACGCATCACGATACCGTGAATCTGTAACAATCCGCCGGGACTAAGCGAATTCATAGTCAGATCGGGCGCATCGCCCGCTCCTATCGAAGCGCCCCTCGCATCGAGAAAAATGGAGAGATGACATGAAAACGATCCTGAGCGCTGCTGTCGCATTTGCCTTGCTGGGTGGCGCCGCCAACGCGGGCTACGGGCCCTTCTCCGACCAGCAGGCCCTTCCCCGCGCATCGGGTTACGAACAAGCACTTCATCGCTGGAGCAACGATGAATTCAAGGATGCGGTGCCTCGTACCAGCGACGATGACTTCCGCCAGGCGTTGCCGTTGACCGACGCGTCCTTCCCGGACATCACCATCGCTACGCCCTGAATGCTCACTAAAGAAAACGTCACACAAACAAGCTTAAGTGGAGAACACCAATGAAGATGATCCTCAGCACCCTCGCCTCTGTCCTCCTATTGGCCGGAACGGCCAACGCCGCTAAGTTTGATCCATTCAACGACCCGAAATTGGCGCTGCCGCGCTCGTCGGGCTACGAGCAGGCGCTGCCGCGAACGAGTGGTGACGATTTCCGGCAGGCGCTTCCTCTGTCCGATGCCTTTCCTGACGTTGTGGTGGCTCTCCCATAACTTACGCCACACACCAGATTGCGACGGCGGCCCGATGATATCGGGCCGCCGTGTGCTTTTGAATCTTACTAAAGACTTACGGCCATGTCGTCGGTTCTAGAGCCAGATTGCTGTCCGGAATGCTAGCGCGCGACCGGGCTATTTAACTTCGAAAGCAAAGCGAGATGCTCAAGTCAATTGATCTCCGAGACATTTCCAGGCGCCCCGAACA
>NZ_JBFWPA010000193.1:0-8601 GCF_050250235.1 Pseudorhodoplanes sp. | reverse complement strand
TGTCTTGCGATGATCCCTGGCGTGTCGCGATCGGGGGCGACCATCGTGTCCGCAATGTTCCTCGGCGCCGACAAGCGTTCGGCCGCCGAATTCTCTTTCTATCTCGCCATGCCGACAATGGCCGGCGCCTTCGCCTACGATCTCTACAAGAATCACGGCCAGATGACAGCGAGCAACACGCTTCTCGTTGCCGTCGGATTCGTCACCTCGTTCATCTGTGGATGGATCGTCGTGAAGTCGCTGCTTGACTATGTGTCGCGCCACGGCTTCGCGCTGTTTGGCTGGTGGCGGCTGTTTGTCGGCGGAGTAGGCCTCGCCGCGCTGCTGCTTGGAAAATAACCGGCCCTGCGAATTCCAGCGGGACGATCAGGCGGCACGGCCCTGGAATTGTCCGGTCTTGCGGAAGCGCCACAGATAGGTCGGTACGACCACGGCGATCGAGGTCGGCGTGATGCCAAGTCCCTGCAGGGTGCGTCCGGCGAGCTCCGCCTCGGGCGAGACGATGTTGTCGGCCCGCAGCATTTCGACCTGATCCGGCGTGAGCGGCGGCTTCGGCACGAATTGCAGGATGCTCGCCTGCATTTTCGCCAAGCCGAATGGCAGGGGCGCCAGCAGACATTTCCGGCCGGTCGTCTGTAGCACGTACTCCATGAGCTGGCGGAATGTGAGCACGTCCGGACCGCCGAATTCGTAAGGGGCGCCCGGTTGTGCTTTTCCTTCGACCGCCGCGGCGATCGCCTCCGCGACATCCCCGGCAAAAACCGGCTGCATCCGCATCGCTCCGCCGCCAATCAGCGGCAGGACCGGCGAGAAGCGGGCAAGGCTGGCGAAGCGGTTGAAGAAATCATCTTCTGGGCCGAACAGGATCGAAGGACGGATGATCGTCGCTGCAGGCAGCGCGGCGCGAACCGCTGTCTCGCCTGCCGCCTTCGAGCGCCCATAGGCGGAAGGCGAGTTCTCGTCCGCGCCGATGGCCGACACGTGAATCAGTCGCGCGCCGTGGAGCGCGGCAGCCTGCGCGACGTGTTCGGCACCGACATGATGGATCGCGTCGAAGCGCTGACGGCCGCGTTCGAACAGGATGCCGGTGAGGTTGATGACGATGTCGGCGCCGCGCACGGCCGCTTCGATCGACGGCGGATAACGGAGATTCGCCTGCACCGCGTGGATCTGCCCGACCCCGCCGAGCGGCTGCAAATATCCGGTCAGATCCGGCCGCCGCACCGCAACCCGGATGCGATAGCGCTTTTTGGCCAGGGCCCGCACGACATGCCGACCGAGAAAGCCCGAGCCGCCGAAAATCGTGACCAGAGTATCGAGATGGGTTTTAGCGGTCATGACGAAGGACGCCTGGCTCGGGACGCGGGATGGATGACGAAAGCTCTATAGGACCGGAATGCGGGCAAGGAAAGCTATCCCGCCACGGCCGACCCCAACATTGACAAGCGCGAAGGCCGCCCCGTATGTGTCCGGCGGGCCCAGGTGGCGGAATTGGTAGACGCGCTGGTTTCAGGTACCAGTGGCGCAAGCCGTGGAGGTTCGAGTCCTCTCCTGGGCACCACTCGCATTTCGCTGGAGACAGCATGACGACCCGCCTGCATTGCGGCGACCTTCCCGACCTGTCCCGTTACAAGGGCGCGGTTGCGATCGATACCGAGACGATGGGATTGGAGCCGCACCGGGACCGGTTGTGCGTCGTGCAGCTTTCTCCGGGCGACAACAGCGCCGACATCGTGCAAATTCCCCGTGGCGGCGCGGCCGCGCCGAACCTCAAAAAGCTCCTCGGAGACCCCGGGATCGTCAAGATCTTCCACTTCGCGCGATTCGATCTCGCAGCGCTCTATCATGCCTTCGGCGTCATGCCGGAGCCGGTTTTCTGCACCAAGATCGCGTCCCGGCTGTCCCGGACCTATACGGACCGGCATGGCTTGAAGGATATCGTCCGGGAAATCCTCGGAATCGAGCTGTCCAAGCAGCAGCAATCGTCGGACTGGGGGGCTGAAACGCTTTCCGAGGCCCAATTGTCCTACGCGGCGAGCGACGTTCTTTATCTGCATCAACTTAAGGACCGGCTGGAAGCCATGCTGGCCCGCGAAGGCCGGGCCGAGATGGCCCAGGCCTGTTTCAGGTTCCTGCCGGTCCGTGCGCGCCTCGATCTGGCCGGGTGGGCCGAGGAAGACATTTTCGCCCATTCCTGACCCCATGCCGCCGTGTCAGGGCCATATTCGGGGGCGATTTTAGCGTCGGCGGCAATAATATTGACCAATCGGGGAAATAAGTGCCGTTTCAGGCGTGGATTGCGCGATATTAATGCGCTGATTTGCACCGCCTGAGAAAATACTGCCGTGGGGACCGGCTGAGTGATGACCGACAGCGGGAATGACGAAGGCCGCTATATCGGCGCGATCCGCGACAGCGACCGCGCGTATCGCGGCGCTGCGCGCCATAGCCGGATGGTGCGCGTTTTGCGCATCGTCATTCCGGTCGGCGTGGTGGTCGTCCTGCTCGGCGTGACGCTCGCGAGTTGGCTCAATCCGCTGCGCTTCCTGGCTGATCTGCCGGTCAGTCTGGGCAAGCTCGCGGTATCGGGCACCAAGATCACCATGCAGACGCCGCGCCTTGCCGGATATACGCGCGATCAGCGGGCCTATGAACTCAGCGCGGAAGCCGCCGCGCAGGACGTGACGAAACCCGATCTTGTGGAATTGCGCGAAATCCGCGCCAAGCTCGACATGCAGGACAAGAGCGTCATGGAAATGTCGGCGGTGAGCGGCCTTTACAATGCCAAGTCCGAAATGCTCACGCTGGGACAGAACATCATGCTGTCGTCGTCGACCGGCTATCAGGGACGACTGAGCGAGGCCGTGATCGACATCCGCAAGGGCAACATCGTTTCCGAAAAGCCGGTCGAAGTGAAAATGCTTCAGGGCACGCTGAACGCCAACCGGCTTCAGGTGATCGATGCCGGGGATATCGTCCGTTTTGAAGGCGGCGTCGTGATGAACATGATGCTTGCCAAGCCGGAGCAATCCGCGAAAGCGGATGCGCCATGAAAATGCGGGGCCTTTCAGCCTTTCACGGATTGGCGATGCTTTGCGCGCTGATGTTGCCTGCCGAGCCGACCGCCGCGCAGGCAAGCAAGGGCATCCCCAACGCGCTGCAGGGCTTTTCGCAAAACCGCAATCAGCCGGTGCAAATCGAAGCTGCGACCCTGGAGGTCCGCGATCGCGACAAGGTTGCGACTTTCAGCGGTGGCGTGAACGTCACACAAGGCGATACGAATATGAAGGCGAAGCTGCTGGTCGTTTATTACGATCAGGAAGCCACGCCGGGGGCCATGAAGGCGGCGACGCCCGGACCGCAAGGCGCGCAGCAGATTCGCCGGCTGGAAGCCAAGGGCGGCGTGGTGGTGACGCAGAAGGACCAGATCGCGACGGGCGATACGGGAATATTCGACATGCGCGCCAATACTGTGACGCTGTTGGGAAACGTGACGGTCAGCAAGGGCCAGAACGTGATGCGCGGAGAACGGCTGGTGGTGAACCTGGAAAGCGGAATCTCGACCGTCGAGGCCGGCAAATCCAACGGACGCGTGCAGATGCTCATCAATCCGAATGATGCGAGTTTCAAAGGCCTCGCCAAAGACAAAAAGTCAGAAGGCAAAACCAACACGCGCGCGTCCGAAGCGGCAAAACCGGCTGCATCGCGCAGTTCGCCGATCTATTGACGTCCCTGACCCCGCCAATGCGCCGGAAGGTCCCGCCAGGGCTATTGTATCGGGCTCGGCCGGTCGCGTTTTCGGCCGCGAACCGCTACACATGGCGCCGGTTAGCGAAATTCTGAGGCCAGTTTGCTTGACGAGATTCTGACACGCCTGGGCCGCCATCGCCGCGATGCCGCGCGCAGGCGCAAGCTATCGTTGGCTGACCGGCTGGCGGAAGCAAGGGCAATGATCGCCGATAGCTGGCGCAGCAGCGGATGGCTGCGCAAGGCCAATTTCCGCAGCAAAACGGTCCACGAGCGGGGACGCAATCCGATCCCAGGCGGCGAGGCTGCGCGAGCTGTCGCCCGGTCGGAACCGGCGGTGCGGCCGCCCGGACCTCCCCGTCCGCGAATTGCCGCGCCAGCTCCCGTGCACCGACCCGCCAAGGCGGGCTATCTCGCGGCTCACAGTCTCGAAAAGACGTTCGGATCGAGAAAGGTGGTGCGGGGCACGAGCCTCTATGTCCGCCGGGGTGAAGCCGTGGGGCTGCTGGGTCCCAACGGAGCGGGCAAGACGACGGTTTTCTACATGATCACCGGGCTGATCAAGGCCGAGCGCGGCCGCATTGAGCTCGACGGCTACGACGTGACGGCCTTGCCGATGTATCAGCGTGCGCGGCTGGGGATCGGCTATCTGCCGCAGGAAGCTTCGATTTTCCGCGGCCTGAATGTCGAGGACAACATCCGCTCGGTGCTCGAAGTGGTCGAACCGGACAAGAAGCGCCGCGAATACGACCTCAACGCGCTGCTGGAAGAATTCAACATCACGCGGCTGCGCAAGACACCTTCCATTGCGCTATCGGGCGGCGAGCGACGGCGCGTGGAGATCGCCCGCGCGCTGGCGAGCCGGCCGAGCTACATGCTGCTGGACGAGCCGTTCGCGGGCATCGACCCGATCGCGGTGGGCGATATCCAGGCTCTGGTCCGGCACCTGACCTATCGGGGCATCGGCGTGCTCATCACCGATCACAACGTGCGCGAGACGCTCGGGCTCACCGACCGGACCTACATCATTTATTCCGGAGAGGTCCTAATGGAGGGACGGCCAGACGACATCGTGAACAATCCGGATGTCCGTCGGCTCTATCTGGGGGACGAATTCCGGCTTTAGGATTCGGCCCTGGCCGTTCCGTTCCGGTTAATGGCCGGTTAACTGCGGGCATAACTGGCCTCATTTTTTAACATGCACAAATCATGCCGGAAGGCTAAAAGCCTTTCATGGCCCTGACGACTCGACTCGAATTCCGGCAAAGCCAGGCGCTCGTGATGACGCCGCAGCTGATGCAAGCCATCAAGCTGCTGCAGCTCTCGAACCTGGAATTGACGGCCTATGTCGAGGAGGAACTCGAACGTAATCCGTTGCTGGAGCGTTCGAGCGGCGATGAAAGCTCTGCTCCCGAGGGCGAGACGCGGGAAAACCGCGCAGAGCCCTCCGAGGAACTTGCCGCGACGGATCGCTTTGCCGACGAGGCAGTGTCGAGCCCGGACGGGGTCGAAGACCGGCTCGGCAATGCCGTCGACAATGTCTACGCCGATGACGACGAACCCCTGGCGAAATCACGGGAGCCGGACATCGGCGGATCGCCGGAATGGGCGAGTAGCGGCGGCAGCGCAGCGTCCGACTACAATCTTGAAGCTTTCGTCGCGGCGGAAGTCACGCTTGTCGATCATCTTGCGTCCCAGCTTGTTCTCGCCATCGCAGACCCCGTGCGCCGGCTCATCGGTCAATATCTGATCGATCTGATCGACGAAGCCGGCTATCTGAAGGATGATCTCGCTGCAATCTGTGAGAAGCTTGGCGTGACGCGCGACGACGTCGAGGCGACGCTTGCGATCATCCAGACCTTCGATCCGCCCGGCATCGGCGCGCGCAATCTCAGCGAATGCCTTGCGATCCAGTTGAGACAGCGTGATCGTTTCGATCCGGCTATGGCGGCTCTGGTCGGTCATCTCGATCTGCTCGCAAAGCGCGATTTCGCGGCGCTGCGGCGCACCTGCAACGTCGATGAGGAGGATCTGGCCGACATGATCGGCGAACTCCGCGCCCTCAACCCCAAGCCGGGCCTCGCATTCGGCTCCGCCGAGGTGCAGCCGGTCCTGCCCGACGTATTCGTGCGGCAAGGGCCGGACGGTGGATGGCTAGTGGAATTGAATACGGACACTCTGCCGAAGGTCTTGTTGAACCAGAACTATCACGCTCGCGTCTCGAAAAGCGCCGCCAATATCGCCGAGAAGAATTACCTGGCGAACTGCCTGCAAACGGCCACTTGGCTCATTCGCGCGCTGGATCAACGCGCGCGGACGATCCTCAAGGTTTCAGCAGAGATCGTGAAGCAGCAGGACGCATTCTTCACTCATGGCGTTCAGCATCTGCGTCCGCTCAATCTCAAGATGATCGCAGATGCGATCAAGATGCACGAATCCACCGTCTCTCGCGTCACGACCAACAAATACATGGCCACCAACAGAGGAATTTTCGAACTCAAGTATTTTTTTACCTCGGCCATCGCGGCAGCCGATGGCGGGCAAGCGCATTCGGCCGAAGCCGTGCGTCACCGCATCCGGCAAATGGTCGATTCCGAGGACGCGGACGCCGTGCTGTCGGACGATACGATTGTGGAGAAGCTGCGCGAGACCGGCATCGACATCGCACGGCGGACCGTCGCCAAATACCGCGAAGCCATGCGAATCCCGTCATCCGTGCAGCGTCGGCGCGAAAAGCGCGTGGCGACGCCTTGATTCGCCGCCGGACGTTCCGGCACCCATTGACGGCGCGGGGCACCCTCCGTATACCCGCCCCCTTCCACCACCTATTCCCAGACGTTCCGGACCGGTTCCATGCCGCTCACCGATCTTGTCGCGCCGAACGCCGTTATTCCGGCGCTGAAGGCCAATGGGAAAAAGCAAGCGATTCAGGAAATCTCAGCCCGCGCCGCCCAGGTCAGCGGACTGAACGAGCGGACCATCTTCGAGACGCTGCTGCAGCGGGAGCGGCTGGGTTCGACGGGGATCGGACAAGGCATCGCCATTCCGCACGGCAAGCTTGCCAATCTCGACAAGCTGTTCGGCGTTTTTGCGCGTCTCGATCGTCCAATCGATTTCGAGGCGCTGGATGGCCAGCCGGTCGATTTGATTTTTCTTCTGCTCGCGCCGGAGGGCGCCGGTGCCGATCATCTCAAGGCGCTGGCGCGGGTCGCGCGTCTTTTGCGCGATCCGGACGTGGCGCGCCCGCTGCGTGAATCACGCGATGCGGAAGCGCGTTATGCCGTGCTGACGGCAGATTTGACTCAAGGTTAGGTTTTGGAAAATGCTGCTCGTCCGTGCCCGGCCAGAGCCGGGCACGACACCCGCCATGTCAGTGGACGCTCACGGTTTCGAGTTCGTGACTCCACGCATTGGCGATCGCCGCTTCGCGGCTGTCGGTCACCATGATCGGCGTGCCGTCCGCAGCGTGCAAGGCGAACAGTTGCAATCCGGGCTGCAATTCGGGCGCTTCCGGATAGAGATCATGCACCTGCTCGGACCGGATCGGCTTCACATACGCAATTTTACCCCCGCCCAGGACGGCAAAAGCTTGCGGTGTCATCGGGTCGTTGCTCATGCCTCGACTCCTCTCTTGTCTGTCAAGTGCGGAACGGGGACTTCGTTCCTCACTCATGGTCCTTGATTGCGATAGACCGCACCAGGCGCTCCGGTTGCGGGCGGACAAGATCGATCGCCAGCAAGCCGTTTTTCAGATCCGCGCGGCGCACCTCCATTCCGTCAGCCAGCACGAATGTGCGCTGGAACTGTCGGGAGGCGATGCCGCGATGCAGATATTGACGGCCCTTGTCCTCGCTTTGACGGCCGCGGATTACGAGTTGGTTCTCCTCGACGGTCACCTCGAGCTGATCGAGCGTAAAGCCCGCCACCGCAAGCGTGATGCGGAGCCGCTCGGGATTGCCATCATCCTTCGGGAGGCGCTCGATGTTGTACGGCGGGTAACCATCGGCGGCTTTCGCCACACGATCGAGCACACGCTCGATCTCATCAAATCCGAGCAAAAACGGACTGGAAAGCGACGGAACTCGAGACATCTCAAAGCCCTCTTCGAAGCGACTTTGACGGGCCCTTGCGGCACCCCTTTTTCCCGGACGAACCCGCCCGGGAATGATCCCTATATGGGTCAGGACATCCGAACCTTCAAGAACCGCCAGTGAGGGCCGGGGGAGGCTGGTGGAGCCAGGCGGGATCGAACCGCCGACCTCCTGCATGCCATGCAGGCGCTCTCCCAGCTGAGCTATGGCCCCGATTGCCTTGACCGCGACAGCAGGGATCGTCGCGGCCTTCCTGGCAGCAGGTCCGCGTCGCGGCAAACCTGTTGCCCTGAAATCACAAATTCAACGAAGCCTCAAGTCTCCTCTTCCTTCTCGATGCCGTCGCCGATGATGTCGGTCACGTCGGCATCTCCCTCCTCGCCCTCCTCGATGAAGGCGTCGAGGGTCTCCCCGACCTCCACGTCCTCATCCTCGCCTTCCGCGCCATCCGCCACCTTCGCGCCTGCCGTTTCGGCATCCGCGTCCTCCAGCGAGATGAATTCCGCGTCGGCCGTTTCCGGGGCCATGACGACAGGAGCCGGCTTGGCCGCGGTGCGGGGAGCCGCCTCCGCGCGTGCCCGGACCGGGGGCGCAACCACCTCGAAAACGGTGCCGCATTTGGGGCAGACGATCGGGCTTTTGCTGAGATCGTAGAATTTTGCGCCGCAGGAAGCACACAGGCGCTTGGTGCCGAGCTCCGGTTTCGCCACGGGTTGGAATCCTCAAGGGTCCGTTGGAAAGGGTGTTTCCCTTGACCGCTTGC
>NZ_JBFWPA010000192.1:0-8682 GCF_050250235.1 Pseudorhodoplanes sp. | reverse complement strand
GTGCTCTTCCGATCTATAGCAGAGAATTGCAGTCTTAATCACTGATTTCAGGGGTAAAGAAGACCATTCAGGTCGCGTCAAAAGGTCGAATTCGAACTTTTCCCCGAAAAATTTCCTGATAGCGGGGAATTGGCCAGAGACCAGACCGGCTCGATCTGGAACCTCGCCCCAGCCAAGCAATTGAAGCTCGACCGGAAGTCTTAGATTGTCGACTGAAGAGCCCGCAGTCCGGGCGCTTCTGTTCGACGCTGGAAGTCTCTGAATTTCGAAATTCAAACTTTGCGCGGCTGTTGGGCTGAATCTCTGCAGAGAGCAGCCAACACATCCCCACGGACGGACTCGGCGACCGTATGTAAAATCATGCCGAGCAGTGTCTCCTTGGAATCAAAATGGGTATAGCGCGCGCCCATACTTACCCTGATGGAACTCTGGTGGCGTCTAACAATCCGGGTTGCCAAAGCTTCTATGGACAGGCCGCCTGCTTTGGGAAAATCGCGTAGTTCGTCCGCTTTCTGCGGCTTTTGTCAGCACTATCAACTGGTGTATCCATTTGTGTACAAAATTCTTGCATAAATAATTTGATCTTATACTGTTACAAGCACTCGCTCGTAATCAGCGCCGGAGGTGCGGTGTCAGACGAGGTTGCATGGCGCAAAACTTATCCATCGCGGGCTTCGGTGCTTGAGAGCTTTTTTCCATCGCTCCTTTGGCGTGATTTTTAATTTGCAGACCTTTTAGCAGGCCGCTGTCATGGATCGAAGAGCGCAAGATTTCTCCAGTCCGGGCGGGCTTTGACTGTGAGTGGACCATTGTCCGGCATCCGCGTTCTCGATGCGTCGTCAATCATCATGGGACCGCTGGCAGCTCAGTATCTCGGTCAGATGGGCGCAGACGTCATCAAGGTTGAGGCGCCTGGCGGCGATCTGACGCGCGCGATTGGTCCGCATCGTTCGTCCGGCATGACGGCTTTATTCCTTAATTGTAATCAGAACAAACGCAGTATTATCGTGGACATGAAGACGTCGGAAGGGCGGGAGATCTTCCGGCGTCTAGTCGAAACCGCGGACGTGATCATCCATTCGGTCCGCACGGCCGCCGCCGAGAAACTAGGAATGTCCTACGCCGCGTTGTCGAAATACAATTCGAAGCTGATCTATTGTCATCTCAAGGGTTACGCTGACGAGGGCGCATATGCCGGGCAGGCTGCCCTCGATGACATCATTCAAGCGATTTCAGGTCTGGCGTCGCTGCAAAGCGCGGTCGCGGGTGAACCGCGATACATTCCAACCTCCGTCACGGACAAGATTTGTGCCGTGCATGCGGTGCTCGGCATCGCCGCCGCCCTCGTCCATCGTGAGCGCACCGGTAAAGGACAGGAAGTCAGTCTTGCGATGTTTGAGACAATGGTGGGCTTCAATCTCGTCGAGCATCTGTGGGGTCATGTCTTCGAACCGCCAATCGCATCGCTTGGCTACGACAGCGTGCGCGCGGGCACGCGACGGCCTTACAAGACAAAGGACGGGTTTCTCGCATTTCTTCCCTATACGGATCAGCACTGGCGCGTGTTCTTCGAACGGCTGGGGCGTCCGGAGATGATGTCGCATCCGGCTTTTGCAAATTATCCGGCCCGGCAGAAGAACTATCAAGTCACGATGGGCGAACTTATAAAGGTTCTCGCCACCCGTAACACTGCCGAATGGATCGCCCTGTTCAAGAATTCCGATATTCCAATGGCGCAGGTGAACAGCCTCGAAACACTATTAGATGATCCTCATCTCAGCAGTATTGATTATTGGAAATTTTCCGATCATCCGACGGAAGGCCGGTTGAGAGCGGCGCCATTTCCACTGGATTTTTCTGAATCGCCTGTCACGAAAGGGCTACATGCTCCGCGCCTCGGCGAAAACACGCGGGAAATTTTGCTCGAACTTGGGCATAGCAACGATGCTATCGCCTCTTATCTGAAGACGTTCGCTCCCGCGTTTAACTGAAGCACTGTGACGCGTGTGAAGGACAAAGCATGGATGGACGCATCCTGACGGAGCGGAGAGAAGCGGTCACGATTGTGACCATCAGCGCGCCCGAAGTTCGCAACGCGATCAGCGCGCAATTGCGCGAACAATTGCACGAAACGATGTTGGCGCTGCAGAGCGACAAGGCGTGCCGCGCCATCGTCTTGCGGGGTGCAGGCGGCACGTTCTGCGCCGGCGGCGATGTGCGGGCCTTGGGATCAGCATCGGCTTCCAGCATGCGTGACCGCTTGATGGCCGCGCACCGTCTGATCAAATTGCTGCTGACGTCGCCAAAGCCGGTCGTGGCCGCCGTTGACGGGTATGCTTACGGCGCGGGCCTATCGCTTGCAGTCGCTTGCGATCTGTTGATCACACAGCCTTCGGCGAAGATGTGCAGTGCCTTTGGCAAAGTCGGACTCATTCCAGATCTTGGTCTGTTGTGGACGTTGCCGCAAAAGATCGGAGCCGGCCCGGCGAAGCGGATGATGCTGACTTCGAACCCCGTGGACGGCATTGAGGCGCATCGTATCGGCTTGGCTGACGCCCTTGCGGACGAAGGTGATGTGCAGAATCTGGCTTTGCGGCAGGCGCAGCATCTTGGGGACATCGCCCCTCTGTCGGTTGCACAGACCAAGCTCGCCCTTTTGAACGCCGGCGATGATTTGGATCGAATGCTTCAGGGCGAAATCGAGACCCAGTTGCATCTACTCGCGACCCAGGATCATGCGGAAGGGCGCGAGGCTTTCGTGCAGAAAAGAAAGCCAATCTTTACTGGGCGATAATCCTCGCAAATCAGATCATCAGCAGGAGAGAAACAATGCGTTTCGATACAACGGCCTGCAGACATTATGGGGACATGGATTATTCCCGGCGCTGGGACCTGCTCGTTGAGGAGTTTCGCGAGCAGGCACTCCTTGCCGAAGCAATCGGCATGACAACCTTCTGGCAATCGGAGCATCATTTCGGAGGGGGTATTGACGGATGGAATAACGGTCCTCCCAATCCGGTCTTGATTTGTATGGATCTGGTAGGGCGCACCAAAACACTGCGTGTCGGAACCGGCGGTGTGGCGCTTCCCGATTGGAATCCAATTCGTTTGGCGGAGGATCTTGCCGTGCTCGACATCGCTTCCGGGGGCCGTCTCGATGTTGGTCTCATGCGCGGCGCCAGCCGGCGGACCAACATTCAATTCTTTCAACAAAAGCACGATGCTGCAGCGACCCAACGCGCATTCAATGAAGTCCTCGATATCCTCATCAACGCCTGGAAGGACGGTCCCTTCAAACACAAGGGCGAATTTTATGAGTTTCCGGTTCCGGGCTGGGTGGAAACCCACGAGGTTCTGAACAAGGACCCACGCTATTATGCGCCGGACGGCACGTATATCGCGCTGGCGGTTCATCCAAAGCCGGTGCAGAAGCCTCATCCGCCACTGATCGTTCTCGGCGATTCCATTGCCACGCACGAATTTGCCGCAACTTATAACTTGCCGATCATGAGCTACGCGCCCTCCATGAGCGCGCTCGATCAAACTTGGACTACCTATCGGCAGACTTATGCCAAGACGCACGGAGCCGAGGCGCCGGGCAGGAACCTTTCCGTAACCAAGGCGACCTATGTCGCTCCGACCATGGAGCAGGCGATTGCCGATGCGAAGCCCGGCCTCAATGCGCTCTTCAACCGTTCCGCTCTGTCAATGGCAGGACGTAAGAAATATCTGCGCCCCGGTGAGGAGCCCACGGCTCAGGACATGCAGGAAGACTGGTTCGATTTCCTACATCGCCATGACATCATTCTTGTCGGAACGCCCGACTATGTTTCTGAGCGGCTCGAAGTTCTGCGGGATCGTTTCGGCTGCCAGCACTATTCATTGTTCTCGAATATACCCGGGCTCACTCAACGCCAGTGTCTGGATCACCTCGCGCTGTTTGGTCACAAAGTTATGCCTCGGTTTCAGAACTGACGGTTTCATCTGCAGCAGATGAATTGCGGATGATTCTTGAGTTGGATGAGCGGTAAAATTCGGAGATAAGCGACCGAGGCCGTTACGACGGCTCCCCAGCGGCACTTCTGGAGAAAGCCGCCTCGAGATCGAGGCGATCGCACGCGTGCTGAAATCGGTCGAGTGCACGTGCCCCCTGCTCGGCGGCAGAGCATTTCGACAGGACATCATAAGCATCGCTGATCGCATTGCGTTCAAGACCGGTGCCGCGATCATCGCGCCTGGAGCACGCGATGGCGACGGCCTCAGCCAAACCACCAACGCTCGGCATTGCGATGCGCATCCATTTCGAAGGCGCCGGAGATCTTTGCGGGTGTTTTGACCTTGGACGTCGTGGCCGCGATGTGATTGATCCAGATCGGGACGATGAGGCCGCCTTCCTCCCATATGAACCGCTGCATCTCGCTATACGTGGTCCGCCGCTTCTTCTCGTCGAGTTCGCCTCGGGCGGATTGCAGCAGGCTTTCGAAATGCGCGTTCTTGAACTGTGTGTCGTTACTCGATGACTTTTCGGAAAAGATCAGCGTGAAGGTCAAATCCTCGGTCGCGCGGCTTGAGCGGAAAGACGTGCAGAATCTCTTCCGCCAGATATTCGCAAAATAGCCGTCGATCGGAAGCCGGTTGAGCTTGATGTTGATGCCCGCCTTGGATGCATCCGACTGGAACAGCACCGCCGCGTCGACGGCGCCGTCGAATCCGAGTTCGGCCGCAGCCATTTCAAGGGGTTGATTTTCGATACCTGCCTTGCGGATATGGAAGCGCGCCTTGTCGGGATCGGGCATGCGCTGTGGAATGTTTGCATCGAAGAAACGGTGGTTTGGAGTGATCGGGTTGTCATTGCCAACAACGCCGTAACCGTTGAGAATTTTCTCGAGAATTTGCTTGCGATCGATCGCATATTTCAACGCCAGCCGCACGTCGTTGTTATCGAAGGGCGGTGTCTGCGTCAGCATGCAGATATTCCACTGCTTCAAGCCTGGAACGTTCTGGATCGAAAGCGCCGGATTGTTAGCCAGCAGCTTGACGGTTTTCAGATCGACCCTGTTGATGACATCGACCTGGCCGCTCAGCAATGCGTTGGTGCGCGCATTGGTTTCATTGATGCAGAGCGTCTCGACTTCGTCAAAAAAAGCGCGATCGCTGCGGTGGTAATTCGGGTTGCGCTTGGTGAATCCGCGGACGCCGGCCTCGAATGTCTGCAGGACATATGCGCCCGTTCCCATTCCGGAGCCTGGATTGGTCTCGCCATCCGGCATGACCATGAGCCGGTATTCGGTGAGAACCGCCGGAAAATCCGCGTCGGCGACTTTCAGCTTGACGATGAATCTCGATTGCCCGTCGGCTTTGATGTCCTCGATATTGGCGACAAAGCCGGCCCCGCCCGATGTCGTGCCGCGATGATAATTGATCGAGAAGATCGCATCGTCCGCACCGAAGGTCTTGCCGTTGTGGAAGGTCACCCCCTTGCGCAGATTGAAGACCCATGTCTTCGCGTCCGCCGACGGCTCCCAGGATTCTGCGAGATCCGGACCGACCTGTAGGCTGGGCAGCAATTCCACGAGCGAATTGCGCGTTTGATAGGAGATGTTCTGCTGCCAGGCATCGATGAGCTTTGCCGGATCCAGTGTGTCGCTGGGACCGCCTGAGGCGAGACCGAGCCGAAGCCGGCCGCCGCGTTTGGGTTCCGGGGCTTGCGCATGCGCGGTATGCGGGAGCAGCGGTACGGCGCCCAAAGCTGCTGTGGCGCCCATGAAACGTCGACGTGTGACATTATTCGGATCGTGATCAACGATCATTGCAAACCTCCCTTATCGCGCTCCTTGACCTTATGCGCCGCAGATGACGACGCTTTTAACGTCGCGCACTGTTATCCGGCTGCGCCTATGAGCATTTTCTTCTAGCTCCGTCTTTTGAAGACATTTGTATACAAACACTTGCAGCCTATCAACGGACCGCGAGGCGTCAAGGCGGCATCTTTGACGCACCCCAGGCGGGTGGACGCCAAGATGTCAGATGCAAATGGCCTTCTAGCCAAGACGCGAGATCGCCCACGGCGGCAGCTGCAGGCAATGACAACCCAGAGCAGATCCTAACGAAACCGCGGCATGACCTTATGACCGAACAAAGCAAGGTGATCCAGGCACTGGCGGCGCGTAAGACCGGGCATATTGGAGAACAGGGCCAGGTGCTGACAGCCGAAGCGCCGCCGAAGAACCTCGATTTTCTCCGAAACATAGTCGGGCGAGCCCACAAGAATGATGTCGTGGCGATGCAAGAAATCGAACCAGTCGTCCTGCATGTCCTGATCGGTGGGATCCTGTCCGGCCGGCAGATATTTCTTCCGGCCCGCCATCGACAAAGGTGAACGGCCGAAGAGCGCGTTAATTCCGGGTCTCGTATGGGCGATGGCCTCTTCCATGGTCGATGCAACATAAGTCGGCTTCATGATCGCAAGGTTCTCGCCCGGCGTAATCTCGAATCCGTGCGTCTTGGCATAGGTTTGCCGATAGGCGGTCCAGGTCTGCTCGATCGCGCTCATGGACGGCGCGTAACACATGATCGGTAAATCGTGTTTCGCCGAGAATTCGTGCGTGACGACGGAATCGCCGAGAACGATCAACGGCGGATGGGGTTTTTGCACCGGCTTGGGATGAACCGCCAGCGCGATATAGGTGCCGTCGGGCGCGTAATAGCGTGGGTCCTTGTTCAGAACTTCATGGGTTTCCACCCAGCCCGGAACCGGAAATTCATAAAACTCGCCCTTGTGCTTGAAGGGAGCATCCTTCCAGGCGTTGATGAGAATATCGAGGACTTCTTCGAACGCGCGTTGGGCTGCCGCCGCGTCGCGCTTCGGGGGAAAGAATTGGATATTGGTGCGCCGGCTGGCACCGCGCATGATGCCGACATCGAGGCGTCCGCCCGATGCGATATCGAGCACGGCAAGATCCTCGGCGAGACGCAGGGGATTCCAGTCGGGGAGGGCGACGCCGCCGGTGCCCACACGCAAGGTTTTGGTGCGCGACACCACGTCCATGCTGAGCAGGATAGGATTGGGAGGGCCGTTATTCCATCCGTCGATGCCGCCCCCGAAGTGATGCTCCGACTGCCAGAAGGTCGTCATGCCGACCGCTTCGGCAAGGAGTGCCTGCTCGCGAAATTCCTCGACCAGTAAATCCCAGCG
This sequence comes from Pseudorhodoplanes sp., assembly GCF_050250235.1. Classification (GTDB taxonomy): domain Bacteria; phylum Pseudomonadota; class Alphaproteobacteria; order Rhizobiales; family Xanthobacteraceae; genus Pseudorhodoplanes. The sequence continues at coordinate 1,487 of NZ_JBFWPA010000192.1, read as the reverse complement.
GCGAGAATAGTGCATGTCCCCGTAATGTCTGTAGGCCGTCGTGTCGAAGCGCATCAGTTCTTCCTGCTGTGATCTCGCCTCACAAGACGTCACCTTGGGGCCCCGTTTCTTTGACAACAATCCGCTTCACGGCATCAAGAATGCCCTGTGAGCGGTAGAACTCAACATCTTATCCGAAGACGGATTTTCTTCACGACGTGTCGCAGATCAGCATTTCCCGTGACAATTTGACGGAACATGCATTGTATGTAAAGGTATACAATTAATTTTGACAACGATTTCGAGGTTCGCAGGGCCTGCGCCGCGATCCGGACATCTTTGAATTTCTGCGTGCGGTCGCCACCAGAGATCTTGTTGGTAATCGCCGCTATAGCACGTCGCGCGTGCACAACTTCGCTCTCAATTTATCAACCCGTTGATGGCAAAGGTGTTGGAAGACGCCTCGTTCCGCCACCATCGGCTAATTACGCTAAACGAAGTCGGAGGCGAATCCGAGTGTCCCGAAACCGGTTGCGCCGTTCCATGTCGCGCAATTACGTCTGCTCGCTGCACGGATTCCGCGTGAATACAGAGAGTGCAGCAAGATTTCTGCTAAACATGCCGTGGAACGACTTAGTTTATAATTTCTAGGTAGGTCACCATTGTTGCAACTTGCCGCGGAGCGGAGCATTCGCGTTCACATCGTTGTCCAGTTCTTCAGCAGAACTGATGAAGTGAACCAAGATTCTTGCGCGTCATTTTTGTCTGGCAGCACCAGATCAGGATCCGCAGACATAAATCTGACGCTTTTCGGCCGGAAAAGAATGGGCTCAATTAAATGGAGAAGTCATGAAATTGATTCGTTATATCATTCCGACGCTGTTGCTTGCTTTAACGGCGGCGTTCTCTCCGGCTTCGGCGCTGCCGTCTTCAGCGGCGAAGAACCTCGACTACACAACAGATTCGGCCGTCGTGCTCGCCCAATACAAGCATTATCGCAACGATCGTCATCGTAATGTTCGTCGTCATCATTATCGGCCGGGTGGGCGCTATCATAGCGCCCCGCACGGCTGGCGGCGCTACGGCAGCCGCCCTCGCGATTGGCAGACGCGCGGATGTGTCATCGTCGGACCGGTATGGTTCTGCCCCTGATATAGATCGTCACGAAACGAAGCTAAACAGCCCGCCCGGACATGAAGTCCCGGCGGGCTTTGTTTTAGGATTGATGCAGGTCTAAGTTTGGTGGCGCGACGTTTCAGTGACTCTGGTTTCGTCAGGATTCATCGAAGCACCCATGAGCCAAGAGCTGACTGCAGCTCAGACTCGGATGGTGTTTTCCGACCAAGATGACTTAAACGTCGCGGGCGTGTTGACGAAGATTTCTGAGCGCGCTTAGATCACGCGTCTTTTCCAACGCTCGCAGAGGCGTCATGAACGACGCAGTAAACAATTTTCCCAAGATCGAAGCGTCACCAACCGTTCTTTATACCATCTGTCCGATGTTTAGC
>NZ_JBFWPA010000191.1:0-8746 GCF_050250235.1 Pseudorhodoplanes sp. | reverse complement strand
TAGCGGCGGAGGCAGAATGTATCCAACGTGCGGGTATCATTTGCACTAATTTGGTGAGTCTCAGGTATCTCGGCGTGTCGCAACAAATATCTGAGGGTTGTTCAGACGGTGGCTATGCGGTTAGACGCTTCCACATTGCGTTCCCTTATAGCCGCAGCCGATCATCGTAGCTTCCGGCGCGCAGCAGCTTGCCTCAACATCACCCAGCCCACATTGAGCAAACGCATCCGCGAACTTGAAGAATGGCTCGGTGTCCGTTTGTTCGAGCGCTCGACTGGAGGTGCAACACTGACACCAGTAGGCGAAGATATCGTTGTCTCTGCACGGCGGGTCCTAGCGGAATTGCAAGCAATGGAGAATCGGGCGAGAGCAGGAAAAGTGGGCAAAGCTGGTCGCCTTGAGATCGGCTTCTATACCTCGCTATCGACGGGAGCGCTGCGCGATACGCTGCTAGCTTTCGTTAACAAACACCCCAACGTTGATGTTAATATAGCTGAAGGCGCCCGCACCACTTTGATCCCGCTCCTCGACCGGGGTGCCATCGATATTGTAGTAGTCTTAGGAGAACCTAGTTATACCGACTACGCACACATCGGCTTATGGTCGGAGCGAATTATGGTCGCTCTTCCAAAAGCACACTCACTTGCTACGCGTGAATTTCTTTACTGGACCGATCTTAGGAATGAGTACTTTCTCACGAGTCCCCATGATCCTGCGCCCGAGATTCAAGACGTACTTCTTTCCAAATTGAGCTCACCCGGAGGCAGGCCTCGGATTAAGCTCTTAAATGCAAGTCATGAAGCCATTCTGAGTGCTGTTAGTGGCAATCGCGGTATTACTCTTCTTTGCGAGGCGTCGACCGGCAATGTCATGTCGGATATCGTCTATCGCGAGGTTCGTGACGGAAACGGTGCTACCCGACTTGGTTATGTCGCTTACTGGCGGCACAACAATGACAATCCGACACTGAAACAGTTCATAGCGCTGTTGCAAGCCTATCCTGCCGTGCCTTTGTGACATGTGCGCCCTGTCGCTTGAAAGGCGACATCACTATCCCCATGTGCTATTTTTATCTCTTACAATGAGGCTGCGATCCTGATCATATTTCTTCTATTCGTTCTGACGTTTGGCCTGACGCCACAGCCGGGCACGATACCGGAAGGAAAATGGGGGACGCAACTCCTAAGGCGGAAAGCGATCACGCGGGACTCACATGCTGCGTACGGCGCTCGGACCGGATTCCTGCATTGCCCAGATCATGCTCAACCGTGACTATCGCCTCTAAAACTTTGTAACACGGGCGCGATAGTTTCAGCCGCTGACAACGAAGGCATCATCCGTTTTGTCATGCATAATGTCGGTGCTGGGCTTCATTCCAGCGCTCTGCGGGTCTCAGTCGAGTTATGTCGGAAGGGGAAAGGACACTCTTGCCGCCGGAGGTTCTCGCATCACCTTACCTTTTGCTGATGGCTAATGCTTATCGGCCGCCGCGTTCCTCGACGCTGCCCAACACTGAGCTTAATAGCTTCTACAGGGTAACGGCAAATACGTTTGCCTGATTCAAAATGCGACAACTTCTGCGCTTCCGAGATATGCCCGAATAACTTCTTCGTCGCGCAGGACATCTTCAGGCGCTCCATCAGCGAGAGATCGCCCGTAATCGAGTACGTGGATTCGATCAGCGAGGTCCGCGACCATTTGCATGTCGTGCTCGATCCAAATGATCGCCATATCCATGCTCTGCTTTGCCTTCATGATATAAAAGGCAAGGTTTTCTCGCTCCTCACGCGTCAGACCCGCGGATGGCTCATCCAAGAGGAGCAGCGACGGTTTCGCGGCGAGCGCGCGCCCGAAACCGACAAGTTTGTGAACGCCGAACGGTAGATTGCCTACCGCTTGATTGGCAAGATGCTGCAATTCCAAAAAATCGAGAATCTCCTCCGCTACTATACGACATTTCCTTTCAGCCCTCTGGCTCGAAGGCCACCGCACCATGTTTGCCAATGCGCTGGGCTTCAATCTTGTGTGCAGTCCAGTCATCACGTTGTCGAGGACTGACATTTCATCGAACAGTTCGGCATGCTGAAACGTGCGCCCGACACCGGAGGCCGCGATCTGGTGGGGCGGCCAGCCGCAGATTTCCTCACCACGAAAACGGATGGTGCCTTCGGGCTTGTATATGCCGCTGATGCAATTGAAGATGCTGGTCTTGCCTGCGCCGTTGGGTCCTATCAGCGCGAGCAGTTCACCCGCGCGCACCGAAAGCGACACTGCGTTCAGTACCGCCATCCCTCCAAATCGTAGTGTGATGGCTTCGATCTCAAGTTCACCCATAAGCCGCAGCCTCCGCCCGCTTGCGGCGAGCATCGCGGTAGTTTACCCGGCCGCTCTCGGAAAGACCCAGATACAGCTTCCGCACGTTTTCGTCGTTGCGCAGCTTGGCGGCCTCGCCCTGTAGCGCCACACGTCCGTTCTCCAGAACGTAGGCATAGTCCGCAAAGCCAAGCACCACGGTAGCGCTCTGCTCCACCAGAAGCAGCGTGATCCCGAGTTCACGCCGGATCTGAAGCAGACGCCGGATCAATTCCTCGACGATGACCGGGGCAAGCCCCATCGACAGCTCGTCGATCAGCAGGAGCTCCGGGCCGCATGTGATGGCCGCTCCGATCGCGAGCATCTGGCGTTCGCCGCCGGACAAGAGCCCGGCCTCCTTGTGTCGCAGTTCCGCAAGCCGCGGGAATGACTCGAATACAAGGGAAAGCAGCCGCTTCCTCTGACTTTCATCGCGGGCCAGGACGACAGCAAGATTTTCCGTCACCGTGAGGTTGGGGAATATCTTCTCTCGCTCCGGGACCAGCACGATGCCGCGCCGCGTGACCTGTGGTGGCCGCAATCCGAGCAAGCTTTGGCCCTTATAAGTCACCTCACCTTTCTTCACTTTAGCGTTGTCAAGCCCGATGAATCCTGAGATTGCCCGCAGAGTCGTACTCTTTCCGGCGCCATTGGCACCGATCAACGCAACGATCTGGCCTTTGGTGACTTCCAAGTTGACATCATACAGGCCGATGATCGAGCGTTGATAGATTACCTCGACGTTCTGTAGGACAAGATCGCCGCTCACGGCTTCGTGCTCCTCGACTGCAGGGTCGACCTTCGGCGCCACGATATCAGGCGCCGCAGTAGACCGATCAGCCCATGGGGTTCGAACATCAGAAATGCGATCATGACAACGCCGAAGGATGCATAGATCAACGCGAATACCGAACCGATATACTGGTTTGCGTTTGGAATTTTCAGTGCGGCGGCTTCGATCGCATAGGGCATCAGCACGACAAAGGTGGCGCCTAACAGCGCGCCAAGCAGCGAACCCATGCCACCGATGATGATCATAGCGATGTACTGGATGGACAGGTAAAGCGAGAATGCCTCGATCGAGACAAATCCGCGGTAATAGGCGAACAACGCGCCCGCGACTGCGGTCATCGACGAGCTGATCACAAAGGCAAGCAGCTTATAGCGCGCGACCGGAATGCCCAGCGCTTCCGCGACCGTCTCGTTGCTTCGCAGCGCTCCCCAAGCGCGGCCGGTCCCCGAATAAAGCAGGTTATGGCAGAGCCAGTAAGCGACCGCAGCCGCGGCAAGCAATACCAGATACCAGCTTTTGCTGTCCTGCAGCGTATATCCGAAAGCCTCCGGCGGATCGACGACAACGCCAGCCGAATAGGAACGCAGTGTCTCGTATTCTCCGCCGATATAGACGACAACGAAGTGAAGGGCGAGCGTACTGACCGCTAGATAAAGGCCGCGTAGCCGAAGCGACGGAAGCCCGAATACTAATCCAAAAACGGCGCCGGTCATGGCGGCAACGGGTATCGTCACCCAGTACGGCGCTGCCAACTCGTGATAGAGGATGCCGACGCTGAAGGCCCCGGCCGCCAGCAAGCCAGCATGTCCAAGCGAAACCTGTCCGGCAATGCCCGTCAGCAGCGCGAGGGAGAGCGCCCCGATCGCGGCCAGAAAGACCTGGCAGGCGATATCAAGCGCAAACGGGCGCGCCACCAGCGGAAATGCCAGCAGAACGACAATCCCGGCGCTAATAAAAATTAGGCGCGGTGTGACGACAGACGCGATGGGAGTGGTCCGTTCCCTCGCGCTTGTTAGGATCGTATCGGCGTCAGACACGGTCGAGTTTCTCCCTCGTACCGAACAAGCCCCAGGGCCGGATGGCCAGCATCGCGATCAACACAAAGAACGGCACGACATCTGAGAGGAGCGGATTGACCCACTGGATCATCAACACTTCCGCCCCGGCAATGATGAGAGAGCCGATAATGGCGCCGAACAGAGAGTCCAGCCCACCGACCAAAGCCGCAGGGAACGCTTTGAGCCCGATCATCACCATCGTGCTATCGAGACGGGAATCCATCGCGATCAACATTCCCGCGGTGGCGCCGGTGAACGTCGAGAGGCCCCAAGCCAGTGCATAGATGATGTGCAATTCGATGCCGCGCTGCGCGGCAAGGAGCGGGTTCTGGCCGGCCGCACGCATCCGCATGCCCCAGCGCGATAGCCGGAGAAACGCAAAAAGCGCCGCATAGACAAGGACCGTCACGAGGACAAGTGTGGCGGCCACACTGGAGATGCGTGCACCCGGCAGAATCTCGATCGCGGAATTCGCAATGCCGAGCGGCTTTGCAATATTATGCTGCTGCGGCGACCAGACCAGGATCATGACGCCGCGCAGCAGGATTCCGAAGGCGATCGTAGTCAGAACCGCGGCAAGCACCGACTCGCCGGTCATCTTTCGCATGAGCAAAACATAGACCAGCAGGCCGACGACGATGCTCAGTCCCGCCGCGAGCGTCACGGCGAGCCACGGGTCCGGCGAAATGTTCGATGAGACCGCCAACAGCAGATAGGCGCCGAGCAGCATCAACTCACCATGCGCGAGATTGAGTACCCGGCTGACCTTGTAGATGAGCACATAGCCGCACGAGATCAGGGCGTAGATCGACGCCAAGACGATGATATTGATCGCGGTCTGCACGTGACTTCCGCCCTGTTTCTCGCAACGAGTCTAGCTACTGGATGTCATAGCTCTTCCAGTCCATGTCGACGATCACGGCATTCTTCGCGCTGTCCCAGCGGTAAACGCGGTAATATTGCCTAGTCCGGAAGTGGTTGTCCTTGGTCCAGGTGATCGGTCCGCCGCGAAGCCCTTTGGTGTCGATCTCAAGACCATTCATTGCGCTCTTGACCTTGTCAGCATTGGTCGGCCAGCCCGCTTTCTTCAAGATTGCCTCGATTGCCATACCCCCGATCCAGCCATCGGCCATCTGATTGGGCGAATATTTCGAGCCAGCGCCCTTGGCGGTCTCGGCAATCTCCTTCTGCACCGGGAGGTTCTCGAAGAACATCGCATTGGTGCCGACGGCATAGAGCTTGTCGTCCTTGATCTGAGCGAGTTCGTCCTCGGTCTCGGGCAACACGTTCAGCGCATAGGGTCCCTTCCAGCCGAGCTTGCGGAGCGCATCGAAGGTCTTGACCTCGGTCACCCAGGGTGCCCAGCAATAGACCCAGTCCGGATTTTCCTGCATCAGCTTGGTTGCGAAGGGCGTGTAGTCCGCGGTCGCAGGCGGAATGATTTCTTTTCCAGTGACCTTCATGGATGCGGCAGCGGCGAACTTCTCTGCAGCATCGATACCCGCACGCGATACCGGAATCGCCATGGCAGCGAGGCCGAGCTTAATGTCGGAAGCGGATTTCTGCTTGATAAAATCGATTGTGGCGCGTGCATCATGGGCAGCGGAGAACGAGGTCGTGCAGAAAAGAAACTCGTTCGCCGGCGGATAGACGTCCGGCGGGCAGACCGAGCCTGCAAACAACAACGGCACATTTGCCCGCTTCGCTTCCGCTATCATCGGCGCAAAGGTCGAAGAAATACTGGTGTTGATCAGCAGCGAGACATTATCGGACAGCAGCTTCTTGGCATTGGCCGCGGCTTTCGACGGCTCTCCCTGGTCATCCTGAATGATGAGATTGACTTTGCGGCCGTTGATGCCGCCAGCCTTGTTCAACCGCTCGACATAGAGCTTGAGGCCCTCGGCCGCGCCCGCAACGGTGCTCGCGCCCGGCCCGGTCAGAGCTGTGCTCATTCCGATCACATAGGCTTCCTGCGCCTGAACGGAGGCCGTGGTTACCATCACAGCGAGCGCAATCGATGCACAATACTTCAGTTTCATTCCTTTTCTCCCTCGGGATGTGCTGATTTCGTTGGTCTGAGTTTGCGGCGACCACATTCTTCTTATTGCATCTTGAGACCGGCCGACCTGACGACATCACGCCATCGGACCCGCTCGCCTTCGATGAACTTTCTGGTTTCGGGCACGGTCGCACCCATGGGCTGCACGCCCATCTTGGTAAACTGCTCCGAGACCGCCGCGTCCTGCAGAATTTCCAGGATTGCCGAGTTGAGTCGATCGATCACAAATCGCGGTGTTCCGGCGGGCGCCATCAGCGCGAACCAGGTGATGGATTGGAAGCCGGAAACGCCCGCTTCCTGAATGGACACGATTCCGGGAAGAACCTTCACGCGGTCAGCACTGCCGACTGCGAGAATCCGTATCTTCTCGGACTGGTGAAGGCTGAGGGACGAACCGAGATTATCGAAGAAAAGATCGACGTTGCCGCCGATCAGATCCTGAAGAGCCGGAGCCGTACCACGATAAGGGACGTGAACCATCCGCAGGCCGGTCATCGACTGGAACATCACCGCCGTCAGATGCGACGTCGAACCGTTGCCCTGCGAGGCATAGGTTATCTTTTCGGGGTTTGCTTTTGCGAATGCGATAAGCTCGCCGACTGTCTTTGCGGGAAATGCCGACCTTACCGCGAGCACATTCGGGACAATGCCGAGGATGATGATCGGCTCAAAGTCGGAGGATCGATAGCCCAGATTCGCGTAAAGCGACTCGTTGATGACCACCGGGCCGGGCGGGCTTGCCAACAGCGTATATCCGTCGGCATCACTTCGCGAGACAGCTTCAGCTCCGATATTACCGCCGGCCCCTGAACGGTTTTCGATGACGAACGGCTGGCCGAACTTGTCACGCAATTTTTCCGCCACGATCCGCGGCAGGATATCGGCGGTGCCGCCAGCCGGGAACGGCACGATGATTTTAACCGCACGTAGCGGATATTGCGAATCCCGATCCTGTGCATGAAGAGCGTTCGGTACGCAGAGAAGTAGTAGGGCGAGTGCAAACGACGTGCATAGCTTCACTCTCATCATCATTCCTCCCATGGCGTTGCTTTTTTTGTTGTTGATTAGAATTGCCGGTCGGTGACCGGCTTTACGTGGACAGCGCGACATCCGGGCCCCGCGACTATTCCGGCATTCGCGCTCGGCCTCATGCGGCCTTCCCCGGCGGTTTGGCGGCCGTCACGACGGGCCTTTCACTCAGCAGTTGAACGGTGCGAAGCACCGCTTCGGGATCGGCCTCACCACGACCTGCGATATCGAAGGCGGCGCCATGGCCAACGCTGGAAAACACCACACCGGCGCCTACGCTCAGCGCCGAAGCCTTTCGTCCGGCGACGAGTTTCACCGGAATATGTCCCTGGTCGTGGTACATCGCGACGAAGGCATCGAGGTCGGAACGGCCGAGCATCAGGTCGGCGCCGACCGGCCCCTCCACGTTGAGACCCGCCTGCTGCAGCCTCGATACTGCAGGCGCTGTGATCCGCTCGTCGTCATCTCCGAACAACCCGCCCTCACCGGCATGCGGATTGATTCCGAAAATTCCGATGCGTGGATTCAAGATGCCAATATCTTTCAGGGCGGAGACGCAGATCCGCGCTGCCGCTTCGACCAGCTCGGGCGTGAGGCGCGACAGCGCGCCCTGCAGTCTTTCATGCAAAGTTGCGTGCAGGATGCGCAACCCACCCCCGACCAGCATGAGAAAGACGCGATCCTCCGGCGTTCCGGTCAGCCGAGCGAGCAGCGACGGGTAGCCCGAAAACGGAATTCCGGCGGCGTTGACGGCCGTCTCGCTGTGGGGACAGCCGACGATGGCGCGGATGTGACCCTCGCGCGCAAGAGCAAGCGCCGCCTCAAGATAGGCGACTGTGGCCCGGCCCGCCGCGGGATCGACATTGCCCGGATTGAACTTCGCTCCAGACAGCGCAGTAACGCCATGAAATGCGATGGCATGGTCATGCCGCGCGCCGACAACGAACGGTACCAGTGCGAAGTCACGGCCATGTCGCGCGTGATAATTGCGGATGACGCTTTCATCGCCGACGAGAACAATCCGCGGTCCGGCGTTGTGGACGCATTCTGCCGCCGCCTTGACGGCAATCTCCGGACCGATCCCGTTTGGATCTCCAATCGTCAGCGCGATCGGCGCTTCAGATGCAGCGCTCATCTCGGCATGTCCGTGTTCAGCGTTGCCGCTGTGCCGCGCGCGCTTGCCGCATTTGGAGACGATTTCGTCAAAGACGGCACGCCAAATTCCCCTCAGAAGTTTGTTCGTATATCGAACAGCTGATCGCTTTTACAATCGCTTTAAACCGGGCGCGAGTCAACAGCGAACAACGTTATGCGAGGTCGCAGTCGCGCAACCGCGCTTATGCGCGGCGACCAACGGCACCGGTCCTTCGCAGTCGGGTTTTGGTTCGAGGGGTGAGCTGGACGCACGACAATTCATTCCGCGGACGCGCGGAGCGCCGCAGAAGAATCTCCGAC
>NZ_JBFWPA010000190.1:0-8953 GCF_050250235.1 Pseudorhodoplanes sp. | reverse complement strand
TTGAGTAGTGAAAGGAAACAGCGACGATGGCGAACACAGCATCAACGTCCCGACCGATTAAGAGGGCAAGATAAAAGGCCGCGAGGTGCGGCCCGGTTGGGAGACGGTCGGGGCATTGTTTCTGCACATGTTTCATCAGGCATGCCGCGATGTGCGCGAGCGACAGCCAGATCGCGCGCGCGACAAATCCCCAATGCTTTCAACGAATATCGCACATCGCGGATCACTAGCAATGAACGCTGAAGACGGCTTCCGCATCCGACCTGGCAAGATCCGCTCGCGTCCGAATATGCGGGCCAAGCCCTTCATCGCTCAGGCGCTGGCCGCCGCCGAACGCGCCGGCGGCCATGTCAGCAGGAGCGGCCGCATCGCGGCATCACGGCGGTCCCGCTTCGGACGCGGCCGCGTCGCCAGCGTGCGGGCCAACCGGCTTCTCACGAGCCGCTCACGTCTTGCCACCGTGAAGACCCGCATCGTCCGGAACACCGGCCGTCGCGCAGCTCTTCGGGCACATCTCAATTACCTGCGCCGTGAGGGCGTCACCCGCGACGGCGAGCGCGCGCGCATGTTCGGTTCCGACACCGACGAGGCCGACGTCAAAGCCTTTACCGAACGGTGCGAGGACGACCGTCATCATTTCCGGTTCATCGTTTCGCCCGAGGATGCTGCGCAGATGTCCGACTTGAAAGGTTTTGCGCGCGAGCTGATGCGGCAGGCCAAGAAAGATCTCGCCACCAAGCTCGACTGGGTCGGGGTCGATCACTGGAACACTGATAATCCGCACGTCCATATCATCCTGCGCGGACGTGCCGACGACGACAAAGACCTCGTCATTGCACGGGACTACATCAGCAAAGGGATGCGGGCGCGGGCGCAGGACCTCGTCACGCAGGAGCTCGGACCGCGCTCCGATCTCGACATCCGGCGCAGCCTCGAGAACCAAGTGGGAAACGAACGCTGGACGTGGCTCGATCGGCAGCTTGTCCGCGATGCCAACCGGCATGGTATCATCGATGTCGCCCCGGTGGCGGGCCAGCAGCCAGACGAATACCTGCCCCAGAAAGCCGGCCGCCTGCGCAAGCTTGAGTCGCTCGGGCTCGCAAACCAGGTCGGACCGGGACAATGGATGATCGCCGATGAGGCGGAGTCGACCCTGCGCACGCTTGCGGACCGGGGCGACATTATCAAACGTATGAACCGGGCGCTGAGCGGGCGAGGTGTCGAGCGCAGCGCATCGAGCTATGTGCTGGCCGGAGAGAGCCTTGCCGATCCGATCATCGGCCGTCTGATTGACCGCGGCCTCGACGATGAGCTGAAGGGCTCCGCCTACGCCGTCGTCGATGGCACCGACGGCCGCACCCATCACATCAAACTGCACAATCTCGATGCCGCCGGAGACGGACCTGTCGGTTCGATCGTCGAACTGCGCCGCTTCGAGGACGCCCGTGGACGCGAGCGCGTCGCATTGGCCGTTCGGTCCGATCTCGATCTCAATGCGCAGGTGAGGGCGTCTGGCGCGACATGGCTCGATCGCCAGCTCGTCGCCCGCGATTCCGTGCCGCTCGGCAGCGGCGGCTTCGGCGCGGACGTTCGTGCCGCAATGGAGAGCCGCACCGAGCATCTGATCGAGCAGGGTTTGGCTCGCCGGCAGGGCCAGCATGTCATTTATAGTCGCAATCTCCTTGAGACGCTGCGACGGCGCGAACTCGATTCAATCGGTGAGGAGCTCACGGCCGAGATCGGAACACCGTTCCGGAAGTCAGCGACCGGAGAGTATGTCGCCGGCCTCTATCGTCAGCGGCTGATGCTCGCGTCCGGCCGCTTCGCCATGATCGATGATGGCTTAGGCTTCCAGCTCGTGCCTTGGTCGCCATCGCTGGAACGCAATCTCGGCAAACATGTCTCCGGCGTCGCTCGTGACGACGGGGGTGTGGATTGGAATTTCGCGGTCCAGCGGGGGCTCAGTCGCTGAGTTCTCACGCGCATTCTCTGCGCCTCTTCGCGAGACCTTGAAACGTGACGCCAAAGCTCATTTCCAGACTAGGGTCTGTACCCAGATAGTCCGTTGAAAATCAAAGAGGAACGTGATTCACCGTAGTCGGAGGTGGATCATGCGATTTGATTTGAGCGACGACGAATGGGCTCTTCTCGAACCGTTGATGCCGAAGAGTCGAAAGAGCGCCCGCGCTGACGACCGCAAGATCATGAACGCGATATTTTATGTGCTGCGAACCGGGATGCCGTGGCGCGATCTGCCGGAACGTTACGGTCCCTACACGACGGTGTACAATCGCTTCAATCGCTGGTCTCGACGCGGAATCTGGAAGCGTATTTTTGACACGCTGGCATCGAAATCGCGCGATAGTCTGTATCTGATCGACAGCACGATTGTAAAAGCCCATCGCGCTGCCAGCGGCGCAAAACGTATGGCCCGCCCCGTCGTCAAGTGGCCGTTTCATCTGGTCTCGACAATCTGCGAAAACGTATCCGGCCTTTCGGCAGCGCCGTTGGCCAAGATGGAGATCCGCGCGTCCTGGTCCTCATAAGGGGGCCGGCGTCGATGCGCCATTTTGCGCCATAGGATTCCAGAACACCGGTCGACTGTCAGGCCATCTTCCTCGCACCACCCGCAGACGTCATAGGTCGGCGCGGTATCGCCGACCGATCTTGTTTAGGCCGCTACAGCGGTGGCTTCGTAGGTTCGCTCGTGACGCAGCAGCGCCCAGACGATGCGTGCCATTTTGGCGGCAAGCGCTACGACCGCAGTATTGGCATGCGCCCGGGACAGCAGTCCGCGCAGCCATGCGCCTAGCCTTGTGTTGCTCTTCCTCAGCGTCGGCATGGCGGATCTGGCGCCCTGGATCAGCATCTTGCGAAGATACTTGCTCCCGCGCTTAGTAATTCCAAGGAGCCGCGGTTTGCCGCCAGTCGTCTGTTGGCGTGGCACGAGTCCGAGCCAGGCGGCGAGATCACGGCCGTGGGCGAAGGTACGTGCATCTCCGACGGCCGCGACAAGAGCCGTCGCGTTCAGCGCCCCGATGCCGGGAATGGTGATCAGCCGACGGGCATGCTCGTCCTGGCGGGCGTGTTCAGCAAACTCCTTGTCAAATGCATCTATCCGCTTATCGAGTACCTGCCAGCGGTCTCGCATGTCACAGACGAGTTCACGCATGCGGGGGCTTAGCGCCAGAGCAGGATCGGCGAATAGCTCGGCCAGCCGCGCCGCCAGTTTGGCTTTGCCCTGCGGTACGATATGCCCGCGTTCGAGGAGCACGCTCCTGATCTGGTTCATCAGCGAGGTGCGCTCACCAATCAGGCGATCCCGAACGCGATGCAAGGTCTGCATGTCCAGCTGGGCTTGGCTCTTCAGCTCTACGAACCGCATGGTCGGCCTCGTTGCCGCCTCGGCGATCGCTTCAGCATCCCGGTCGTCGTTCTTCTGCGCCTTTACATATGGCCGTACATACTCCGGTGACATAAGGCGCACGATGTGACCTTGCGCCGCGAGTTCACGGCCCATGTGATGCGCCCCGCAACACGCCTCCATTGCGACGATGCACCCTGGAAGCTTGGCGGAGTAGGCGATCACGGTCTCCCGTCGCATACGGCGTCGAATCATCACCTTGCCGGAGCTATTCAAGCCAACGACGCTGCAGCTGTTCTTGCCAAGATCGATGCCGAGTACTGAAATTTGCATTGGTCTGCTCCTTCCCTCGTCTGAGCCAAACCGCAAACTACAGCGGATCAGCGGTAAGGGGCGGGCCATCCATAAGGGGGGAGCAAAATCAGGCGATCGGCATCAGTCGTGGCGGGCGCTCCACGAAAATCCACGCCACCGTTGACAGCAAAGGCCGCCCGCTGAACTTCACGGTGACCGGCGGGCAGGTCCACGACAGTCAAGTAGTTGAGGACGTTCTCGATACGCCCAGACCGCCGCTCGCTGTCACGGCCGACAAGGCTTACGATAGTCAGAAAGTGCGTCAGCAGATCAAGGACGAAGGCGCATTGCCGGTCATCCCCAGTCGCAGCAACGCCACCAGGAAAGTCTATTGCCCCAAGCGATTCTACCGGCAGCGCCACAAGATCGCAAACTACTTCTGCCGCATCAAGGACTGGCGCCGCATCGCAACCCGCTATGACAAACTCGCTCGAAACTTCCTCGCCGCCACCAACCTGGTCGGATCGCTCTATTGGATCAAGTTGTGAGTCCAGACCCTAATGTTTCGCCTACACCGATAGCTACTTCTTAAGATTACTTGCTTGCTAAAACGCCACTCGCTCCCGGTGTCTACTTGGCCAAGCTTGGGTTGAGGCGCGTCATGAAAAAGCGTCCGCGCAACCGCCAGTGCCGACAATGATTGCGGGCACCGCGGATGTCGGCACCTCAAAAATGGGCCTGCATTTGAGCATCCGATTTTCGATCGCGTCGAGCTCTCGTACCGCTACCTTAACCATCAAGTACCACGACAATGGTGTTCATTGAACTGCCTCGCCGGCGCGTTTGACAGACCTACGTCAATACCGCCAGTGCGCACAGCGGCGATAACCAAAAATGTGTGCGTTTCATTTGAGCGTGCAGGCTTGGCTATGATGAATTTTGTTCACCTAAGATACCTTGTGGCTGCAGCACGGCACCGTAGTTTTCGGCGCGCCGCCATAGCATTACGGATTGCGCAGCCCACGCTGAGTAAGCGTATTCGGGAGCTTGAAGACAGCCTTGGCATTATATTGTTCGAGCGCTCGACCAGCGGCGCACATCTCACAGCGGACGGTGAAATCGTCGTGGCCCGCGCGAAGCAAGTCTTGATTGATTTGGATAGCATGCAGAGCATCGCCAAAGGCGGCGGAGGCAAGACTGCGGGTCGACTGGAGATTGGGTTTTACACGTCGCTGACATCGGGTGAGCTTGGCGAGAGCCTATGCGACTTTGCCAAAGAGCACGAAGATGTCGATATCAATGTAGTGGAGGACAATAGGTCTGAGTTGTTCGCCCTGCTTGAGCGCGGTAGTATAGATCTTGCTGTCGTGCTGGGTGAACTGCGTTATGAAACTTACGCCCAGAGAAGTCTGTGGGCTGAGCGCGTGATGGTCGCCTTGCCGAAGTCGCATTATTTAGCTGAACGAGATTTCGTTTATTGGACGGACTTGAAGGCAGAACGATTTCTAGTCAGCCGTCGCGATCCCGGACCCGAAATTCATGACATGTTGCTGAGCAAGATTTCTTCACCAGGCGATCGGCCGTTGGTGAAGTCCATGGGAGTTCCACACGATCATTTGCTCTCACTCGTTCGTTGTCACCAAGGCATTGTCCCTGTCTGCGAGTCTTCGACTGGCAATATAATCGCCGACGTCGTCTATCGCGAAGTGCGCGACGGCAATGGGGCGACGCGTCTGGGATTTGTCGCATATTGGCAGCGAAGCAATGTCAATCCAACGCTCAAGCAGTTTTTGATGCGGCTGCAAATGCATGTCTCAGCGCCAACAACATGATAAAGCGCTTTGACTGTGTGACCTGCACCCCTCCTGATCCGGGGAGGGCTAGCCCGCGATTTGCTTGTTCGGTTATGGGCGTTCTTGTCTAAAATGCGCAAGACGGCAAGCGGCGGCCCGATTTCCGTTGCCCAATCAGGTATGACTTGTTTTACGATCAGACTTACGGGTTAGCGCTGTCGTCGCCACCGGCGGAGTGTCGCGCTTCAAGTATTTTTGCGCAACCATACGCCCTTTTGCGATACCGCCGTGATCGTTATTGAAGCTGGTCAAGCGGTGCGCTTTCTTTGCGGGCGCCGCCGCCAGCACCGGACCGCTCCGTGACCGCCACCAAAATTCTCTGGGATCAGATTCTTACGGTCTTTGCGATCGTGCTTTCGACGACTTGGGGCGCGACGCAATGGACGGCATGGCGACTGGGCTTCCAGCCGCAGCTTGGCGGCTCGTGGTTCGACCTTGCAGGCCTGCCGGTCTATCCGCCGCCGGCCTTCTTCTGGTGGTGGTACTTCTTCGACGCATACGCACCCCATATCTTCCTCGAAGGCGCCGGCATCGCCGCGTCCGGGGGCTTTACCGCCATCGCTGTCGCCATCGGAATGTCGGTCTGGCGCGCCCGCGAGGCGAAAAGCGCGCAGACCTATGGTTCAGCGCGATGGGCAAATGTCGGGGAGGTGAGGGCCGCGGGACTGCTTGGTCCGGACGGCGTCGTCATTGGCCGGCTGGATGGGGAATATCTCCGCCACAACGGTCCGGAGCATGTGCTGTGCTTCGCGCCGACACGTTCAGGCAAGGGCGTTGGCCTCGTTGTGCCCTCGCTCCTGACCTGGCCGGGATCTGCGATCGTCCACGACATCAAGGGTGAGAACTGGCAGCTCACGGCCGGCCTGCGCTCACGCTTTGGCCGGGTGCTCCTGTTCAATCCGACCGATACGGAAAGCGCCGCCTACAACCCGCTTCTGGAGGTCCGCCGCGGTGAATGGGAAGTCCGCGACGTGCAGAACGTCGCCGATGTCCTGGTCGACCCGGAAGGCTCGCTTGAGCGGAGGAATCACTGGGAGAAGACGAGTCACTCGCTTCTGGTCGGCACCATCCTTCACGTCCTCTACGCCGAGGAGGACAAGACGCTCGCCGGTGTCGCGTCGTTCCTCTCCGATCCTCGCCGCCCGATTGAAACCACGCTGGTTGCGATGATGACGACGCCTCACCTTGGCGGGCAGGGTCCGCATCCCGTCGTCGCGTCGGCTGCGAGGGAACTGTTAAATAAGTCGGACAACGAGCGGTCCGGCGTCCTCTCCACCGCCACGTCCTTCCTCGGCCTCTACCGCGATCCCGTCGTAGCGCAAGTGACGCGGCGCTGCGACTGGCGCATCGCCGACATTGCCGGGGAGGAAAAACCATCGACATTATATTTGGTCGTCCCGCCATCCGATATCAGCCGAACGAAGCCCCTCATCCGTCTGATCCTCAATCAGATAGGCCGCCGACTTACCGAAGATCTGAAGGCGACCGATCGGCGGCATCGTGTGCTCTTGATGCTTGATGAATTCCCGGCGCTTGGCCGGCTCGACTTCTTCGAGTCCGCGCTCGCTTTCATGGCCGGATACAAGCTGAAATCCTTCCTGATCGCGCAGTCATTAAATCAGATCGAAAAGGCCTACGGCGCCAACAACTCGATACTCGACAATTGCCATGTCCGGGTCAGCTTCGCGACCAACGATGAGCGCACGGCAAAGCGCGTGTCCGATGCGCTCGGTACCGCGACCGAAATGCGCGCAATGAAAAACTATGCTGGCCACAGACTCAGCCCGTGGCTGGGACATTTGATGGTTTCCCGCCAGGAGACCGCCCGTCCACTCATGACTGCGGGCGAGGTCATGCAGCTCCCGCCCGACGACGAGATCGTGATGGTGGCCGGCGTTCCACCGATCCGCGCGAAAAAGGCACGATACTTCGAGGACGCCCGTCTCGCCGAACGGATCTTGCCGCCGCCGAAACCGGATGCGGAAATGCCGGGGCCGAAGCCTGACGATTGGTCGACCGTCGCTGCGATTAAAACAATAACTCCTACCAAGACCAATAACGCCGCCGCGGAACAGGTCGAACCATCCATCTTCAACACGTCACCAGATGGCAAGGCCGATTCCGACTCGGCCAACGCCGGCCTGCGGCGCGAGCCTGGCCTCGAGCGCCATAAAGACATAGCGCCTGAGCCCGCGAAGCATCCGACGAATGAGTTCGAGCCCGATCGCGATGAAAGCGATGACGACGCGGTGCGCCGTCGCGTCGTCACCCGCAGCATGCGGCAGATCGCCCGGCAAGCGGCCATGGACCCTCACGACGGTGTCGAGCTTTGACATGGACAAGAAAGCCCGTCTTTCCGTATATCTCGAGCCTGCCATTATGCGCTCGCTTGCCGATTACGCAGCGCGCCGTGGTCAATCCCGGTCCCTGATAGCAGAGGCCGCCGTCGCGTCGTTCGTTTCTCCGGATTCCGACGAGCACCGCGAAGCGGCAACTGCAAAGCGGCTCGATGGCATCGGCCGTCATCTTCAGCGGCTTGAACGCGATCTCGGTATCAGCGTGGAAATGCTGGCAATATTCGTCCGCTTCTGGCTGGCTTCAACGCCGCAACTTCCAGACGCTGTGCAGGCGGCGAGCCGGGCAAAAGCAGGTGAGAGGTACGACAATTTCCTTGAGGCGCTTGGCCGACGGCTCGCCAAGGGGCCAAAGGTTCTGCATGAAATCGGTGAGGATATGTCTCGGCCATCCAATTCCGAGTTGTACCCGGACCAAAACGAAATCGAAGCTCGCTCGATCGAAGGCATGAAATGACCTGGCCTTGTGCCAACAGCCGCTTGGGCGAAAGCGTCGCGCCATTCTGCTAGCTGAAAAAAGTTGATTCAATCGATCCCGCGGTGAACGCAACCCACGGCGGTTCGCAATTCTAGCACGCAGCCTGTGAAGTCACTTTGCTTTTCGCGCTCTTGCGAACGCACGGTCGGTTGCCATAAAGCGCTCCATCATTGGTGCGACGATCTTGGCTGGATCGGGAGCGGGCTGGCCGCTCTCCCGCCCGATGGCTTCCGCATAGGCGATGAGGTTGCGGTGAACCACGGCGGGCAACTCGATCGTGAGCTTGACCGGCTTGTCGTGCTCGATCGTGCCGAGCTTGAGCTTGCTCATCGGCTTGCCTCCTGCTGGCCATAGGGCGCCATCACGAGATCATATGCCGTCTGGTGGACTATGCCGCGTTGCGTGTTTGAGCGGCAGCAAAAGGCCAAAAATTGGAGGTTCTGGGATGCCATATGTCGGCATAGTCCTGTCTCCTACAGTTGGTTGAGGAACGCGAGCAGCCGGTCATCGGGGCGGAACTTGCCCGGCTTGCTGTCGAAAGGGATGGTCTTGGCGAGGATCTTTTCCTTCAGCGCCAGATCGGCATCGAGATAGATCTGAGTGGTTTCAA
>NZ_JBFWPA010000189.1:0-9043 GCF_050250235.1 Pseudorhodoplanes sp. | reverse complement strand
GCTTGAGAAGCTCATTCTCAGGGAAGCTGCGTCGGGAAACTACTGAGCCCCGCCCGCCGTCGCCGCTGCATCGACCACACCATAATTAAGTTTGGCGTGTCTGAGCGGTTGGCGTGCCGGGTTCTGGGGCAGCATCGTTCGACGCAACGCAAGATGCCAATGGGACGCAGCGACGAGGTGGCGCTGACTGCGGACATCGTCGCGCTTGCCACCCAATACGGACGCTACGGCTATCGCCGGATCGCAGCGATGCTGCACGCGTCAGGCTGGGCGGTGAACATCAAACGCGTTGAGCGGATCTGGCGGCGTGAGGGGCTCAAGGTGCCGGCCAGACAACCGAAAAAGGGGCGTCTCTGGCTGAATGATGGGTCGTGCATCCGGCTTCGGCCAGAACATCCCAACCATGTCTGGTCCTACGACTTTGTCGAGGATCACACCCATAACGGCAGGAAGTTCCGCATGTTGAACGTGATCGACGAGTTCACCAGGGAATGCATCGCGATCAGGATCGACCGGAAACTCAAGTCCACCGACGTCATCGATGTCCTGTCCGATCTCTTCATCCTGCGCGGCGTGCCTGGGCATATTCGTTCGGACAACGGTCCCGAGTTCGTCGCCAAGGCGGTGCGGGATTGGATCACAGCGGTCGGCGCAAAAACGGCCTTCATCGAGCCGGGCTCGCCATGGGAAAACGGCTACTGCGAGAGCTTTAACTCCAAGCTTCGCGACGAGCTCCTGAACGGTGAGATGTTCTACAGCCTCGCCGAGGCTCGGATCGTCGTCGAGGGCTGGCGCCAGCACTATAATACCCGGCGCCCGCACTCCTCGTTGGGCTACCGGCCACCAGCACCGCTCGCTGTGGTGTGGCCGGCGGCGCAAACCCAACCCACCTCGCCGGACACCTCAACCGTGGCCGGCAAGCCCAAAATGCATTAGACTTGAACCGGACCACCCAATGGGGGCAGGCCACAGAAACTTCAATTGTGCAAAAACTACCATAGACCACCCCTAAAGGTATGCGCTTTTTTAGCAGCCTACGCGGCTCCAGATCGCGCTAACGGGGAGGATTAAAATGGCACGGGTCTCCTTATCCATCAGCATCGCGCTCTTGCTCGGAGTTTGCAGCAGTCAGGCCGCAGAGAAGGTCGTCAAGATCGGGGTAATCAACGATCAATCCTCGGTCTATGCCGATATGGGTGGCCCGGGGTCGGTTGTAGCTGCTCGCTTGGCCGTGGAAGACTCTGGCTTGCTCGCAAAGGGTTGGAAAATCGATGTTGTGGTCGCCGACCACGGCAATAAAGCGGACCTTGCATCGTCAATCTCGCGGACGTGGTTCGATACTCAGGGCGTGGATGTTGTCACCGACGTCACGAACTCGGCTGCTGCTCTCGCGGTCAGCCAAATCGTTCGAGACAAAAATAAGGTAATGCTAGCGTCAGGGCCGGCAGTCTCGGACCTGACCGGCGCCGCCTGCACCCCCAATACGATCCACTGGACACACGATACCTGGGCTTTCGCCAATGGAATTGGCAAATCCGTCGTGGAGACGGGCGGGAAGACGTGGTTCTTTTTGACGGCTGATTACGCATTTGGCCACGCGCTGGAGCGGGATGCGGAGAAGATGGTGCTAGCCAGTGGCGGCACGGTCGTGGGCCGGGTCCGAGCACCAAACAATACCGCAGATTTCTCGTCGTATCTCCTGCAGGCTCAGTCCTCGGGTGCGCAGGTGATCGCGCTCGCCAATTCGGGGGGCGATACCGTAAGCAGCATCAAACAGGCGGCAGAATTTGGTATCGCTGGGACGAAACAGCGGCTGGCGGGCCTGCTCATTTACATCACCGATATCCACGCCATTGGCCTAGAACTATCACAAGGTCTGGCGCTCGTTTCTCCATTCTACTGGGACACAGATGATGGAACCCGCGCATTCTCGGCGCGCTTTGCTTCGCAACGAGGCGGCGCAAAGCCCTCGATGGTCCAGGCGGGCGTCTACTCCTCGATCATTCATTACCTTAAAGCTGTGGAAGCAATCGGTGACGCGCGTGATGGAGCTAAAGTCGTCGCAAAGATGAAGGAAATACCGACTGACGACCCGCTTTTTGGCAAAGGCTATATCCGCGTCGACGGGCGCAAGATGCATCCTATGCATTTGTATACCGTCAAGCAGCCGTCTGAATCGAAGTACCCTTGGGATTACTACACCCATAGGGCGACGATCCCCGCCGAGACGGCCTTCCGCTCACTCAACGAAGGCGGCTGCCCGTTGGTATCAAAGCAGTGACGAAATTTTATCCTGAGGGGACCTTGTAGCATGGCACAAATCGGTTTCATCGGCCTCGGCCGAATGGGCATTCCGATGGCGGGGCATCTCGTGCGGGCAGGGCATGAGGTACGAGCTTACGATCGCGATCCAAACGCACTGGCAGCAGCCCGCGAAACCGGCGCCACGGCTTGCGACAACCTGCGCGACGCAGTCTCGTTCTCGGAATTTATCTTCACCATGGTCCCGACCGGGAAGCATGTCCTCGAGATCTATACTGGACCAGATGGCGTGCTGTCGCTCATGCCGGCCCATAGCCTGGCGATCGACTGCTCGACGATTGCAGTGGGGGAAGCTCAAAAGCTTCACGCGGCAGGGAAGGAACGTCAAATCGCAGTCCTCGATGCCCCTGTGTCGGGTGGCGTCATGGGTGCGCAAGCTGGCACCCTTACCTTCATGGTAGGAGGCGAGGAAAAGCATGTTGATCGTGCCCGGCCGATCCTCGGCGCGATGGGGCGCAACATCGTTCGAGCCGGCCACGCCGGAAGCGGGCAGGCCGCGAAGATTTGCAATAATCTGCTCGCTGGCATCTCTATGATCGCGGTTTCGGAGGCCTTCACGCTAGGCAAGCGTCTCGGTCTTGACCCGTTGATCTTGCGCGAGATTTCGTCGACCTCGACGGGGAGTTGTCACGCGCTGACGCATTACCCGCCTGTGCCGAACATCTTGCCGAATGTCCCCTCGAGCCGAAACTACCAGAACGGCTTTGCTGCGGATCTCATGCTCAAGGATCTGCGTTTGGCCGAAGGGGCGGCGATCGAGACCGGCTCAAGCTTGCCGCTCGGCACACTGGCCGCCGGGATTTACAGCATGTTCTGCCAGTCCGGGCAGGGAACTCTCGATTACTCCGGGATCATCCGGATGATCGAAGGCGCTCTTTCTCAGTCTCCGGCCGCCTGAATCCGACGTTGGTTCTCCGGCGCAAACCCGATGAGCCATGCAGTTTGCGGATCAGTCAACGAGAAAGGCTCGGCACATGACAACAAAGCACGGACAACGAAGCGATGATCCAGCGCGCCAAGGTAACTTAGGCGGTAACCTGCCGACCAAAGGCATGCTGATCAACGGCCGATGGCAGCCCGCCGCCTCTGGCCGCACAATCGTTGTTGAAAATCCCGGACGACGCGAGGCTCTCGCGCTTGTTCCGCGTGGTGAAAAGGAAGATGTGGATCGCGCCGTTGAGGCTGCCAGTTCAGCCTTCTCAAAGTGGTCGCGCATGCCAGCGCGTGATCGCGGCAAGCTCCTGCTCGCTATCGGTGCGGAGCTCGAAGCCGGCCAGGAAGACCTGGCTCGGCTGATCGCCAGCGAGACTGGAAACGCATTGCGTACACAGGCTCGCGGCGAGGCCAAGATGGTCGCCGACGCATTCCGCTATTTCGGCGGACTAGCGTCCGAATTGAAGGGGGTCACAATTCCCCTCGGCGAGACGCAACTCAGCTATTCTCGACGCGAACCGCTTGGCGTCGTCGGCGCCATCGTTCCGTGGAACGCTCCAGCGCAGCTGGCCGCTCTCAAAATCGCTCCTGCAATCTGCGCAGGCAACACCATCGTTCTAAAGGCGGCCGAGGATGCTCCCTTAGCTGTCTTGATGATTGGCGAAGTCTGCCAAAAGCACTTGCCGCCGGGCGTGGTGAACGTGATCACCGGTTACGGCAAGGAGTGCGGTGAACCTCTGGCAGCGCATCCCGCCGTTCGCAAGATCAGCTTCACAGGCTCAACGAACGTAGGCAAGGCCATTATGAGGGCCGCGGCCGACCGGATCGCGCCGGTGTCTCTGGAGTTGGGCGGCAAGAGCCCATCAATCGTCTATCCCGATGCCGACGAAGACTGGGTTGTCGATGGGATCGTGGCTTCCATGCGCTTCACTCGCCAGAGCCAGTCCTGCACTGCAGGTTCGCGCCTGTTCCTGCACGAAAAGATTTTTGACGGCTTCCTGGAGAGGCTGGCGGCAAGGGCAACGGCGCTCAAAATCGGTGATCCGCTCGACGAGGCCACGGACATTGGGTCGATCATCAATGAGAAGCAATTCACTAGGATCTGTGACTACATCTCAGAAGGCTTGAATCGCAGTGAGGCGCGCCTAGTGACCGGTGGCCTGCCTCCCAAGGAAGGGCCTCTGACGAAGGGTTACTTCACTGTCCCAACGATTTTTGCCGACAGCTCTAACGAGTGGCGCCTTGCGCGAGAGGAGATCTTCGGGCCGGTCCTGGTGGCTATTCCGTGGCGCAATGAGGAAGATGCGATCCGGATGGCTAATCAAAGCCACTACGGTCTGGCAGCCTATGTTTGGTCTCGGGATATCGGGCAGGCCCTGCGCACCGCTCACGCCGTTGAAGCAGGCTGGGTCCAGGTCAACCAAGGTGGCGGTCAAGCTCTCGGCCAGTCTTATGGCGGCGTGAAGGAGAGCGGCATCGGCCGCGAGATGTCCCTCGAAGGCATGCTCGACAGCTTCACAGAGACAAAGAGCGTCAACGTCAACCTCGACCTGCCGCCTCCTAAAAGCTTTCGTTAATCGGAAACCGTGACCCATGAATCTCTCTGCACTGCTCAAGGCCCGTCAGGAGGCCGGCAAGCCAGTTACCATTGGCCTCATCGGCGCAGGCAAGTACGGCACGATGTTCCTTGCCCAGGCTCGTACCACTCTTGGAATGCACGTCGTCGCGGTCGCCGACCTGAATGTGGCGCGCGCGGCGTCGCAGCTTCGCTCCAGCAACTGGCCGGCGGAGCAATACGCAGCTAGCTCATTCGAGGATGCGCTGCTTTCGGGCAAGACCTACCTCACCGACAGCGCCGATGATCTTATCAAGGCCGACGGGATCGAGGTCGTGATCGAGGCGACCGGTGATCCTCGAAACGGCATCCGTATCGCGCTTGATGCCATCGCTGCTGGCAAGCACATCGTGATGGTCAACGTCGAGGCCGACGTTGTCGCAGGACCGTTGCTTGCCAAGAAAGCGAGGCAGGCCGGCGTGGTCTACTCGCTTGCGTATGGCGATCAGCCAGCGATCGTTTGTGAACATGTCGATTGGGCCCGCGCCTGCGGCTTCCGCGTCATCGCCGCCGGCAAAGGGACGCGCTACCTACCTCGCTTCCATCAGTCGACGCCTGACACAGTTTTCGAGAACCTCCCGGGCCTCATCGAGATCAAGGACCGTTCGGCCATCAACCCGAAGATGTTCAACAGCTTTGTCGATGGTACCAAGTCTGCGATCGAGATGGCGGCCATCGCGAACGCTGCCGACCTGCAGTCCCAGACAGACGGTCTTGTCTTCCCGCCGGCGAGCCGCTTCGAGCTTTCAGACGTACTGCGCCCCAAGTCCGAGGGCGGTTCGCTTGAGAAAGCTGGCGTAACCGAATGCGTGTCTTCGCTCGCCCGGGACGGCACGACTGTTCCCTATAATCTCGCCCACGGGACCTTTGTAGTGGTCGAGGCTGCAGAGGACAGTTCCTACACGCGAGACTGCTTCCGAGAATACCATATGCTGCCGGATAAGAGTGGCCGCTACGCCGCCCTGTATCGCCCGATTCATTTCAGCGGATTGGAGCTTGGTATCTCCGCAGCATGGGCGGCGCTCCTCAAGCAACCGACAGGCGCGCCAACGGTCTTTAATGCCGACGTTGTGGCCACAGCCAAGCGCGGTCTCAAGAAGGGCGAGGTTCTCGACGGCGAAGGGGGATTCTGCGTCTGGGGTCGTCAAACACCTGCCAGTGTTTCTCTACGCGAGGGCTATCTACCCCTCGGCTTGGCTCATAACGTCACGCTGATCCGTGACGTCCCGGAAGGTCAGGGCGTGCGCTGGAGCGACGTCGATATCGCAGCTGACGATCCGATCGTCAGGATTCGCCGCGAAATGGAACAGGCGTTTGCTTGAGAGACTGGCACGCCAGCCGGCGCATAGAGGGCTCTTGAAATTGATCCGTTCGTTGGCGAATTCATGCGCGCCTCTAACGCAACAAAGGGACGTAGCCATTGATATCTGCCCGCTGTCTCCTTTCGATCTGGGCTGTCGTGTCGTTA
Source organism: Pseudorhodoplanes sp. (assembly GCF_050250235.1). GTDB lineage: Bacteria > Pseudomonadota > Alphaproteobacteria > Rhizobiales > Xanthobacteraceae > Pseudorhodoplanes. Next base: position 2,705 of record NZ_JBFWPA010000189.1, on the reverse strand, counting down.
GCCCAAGAAGCGTGCGCCCGGGCTTGGACACAATTCGGAGCTTGGTAACCCGCTGTCACGGGAGGACGACAGCGACATTCTCGGATTTTATCGGAGATGGACGGTCGGAACGTCATGGACTGGAACGATCTGAAATACTTCTTGGCGGTAGCCCGCTCTCATAGCCTGACCGAGGCCTCTCGTGCCTTGCGTGTTAGCAATTCGACAATCGCGCGCCGTATCGCAGCACTCGAACAGTCCGTCGCGGCCGTGTTGTTCACAAAGCGAAACGATGGCTACACGCTCACGGCGCCCGGCCAAGCTTTCTTCGAGCGGGCAGAGCAGGCTGAATCGAAGCTCCTCTGGTTGGAGCGAAACGGCGCGGTGCCCATCCACGAGTATGCCGGCTCCGTACGCCTCGCATTACCGGAACTTCTTGGCCAGCACTTCATCGTCCCTTCATTACCTGCATTTTTCCGTCTCCATCCGGCGGTTCAATTGGAATTGCTTGCGGATGTTCGCCCTTTGAATCTCACTAAACGGCAAGCTGACCTCCTCGTGCGGCTCGTTTGTCCGTCGCATGGAGACTACTTGATGAGGCGGGTAGGAAGTCTAGCAATGGCTGTCTACGGATCTCCCGACTATATCGCAACCTACGGATTGCCGGAAACCTACTCAGACCTGCCAGGGCACCGTCTGATTGGTTGGGACAACAGTCTTGGATATCTTCCATTCTCCCGTTGGCTCTTTGATGCGATCCCGAATGCGAATATCACCTTTCGCGCACACACGATGAGCACCCAATTGGCTGCGGTTCAAGCGGGCATCGGCGTGGCTGTGTTGCCAGCCGTAGTGGCAAAGAAATTCGGGCTCAAGCGCGTACTGACATCAGACGCTCCGTTCTATTCCGAGATTTGGCTTCTGCAGTCCGCCGACACGAAGCATGTCGCACGCGTGCGGGCCTTGTCGGAGCATATCGCTGGATACTTTGAGACTTCGACCGAGATGCTGACAAGAGCTGATTGACTGGATTAGCGATGGGGCGCCACTGGGGGAAAGCGACGCGGAAACCGCAGTGAATTCCCGATCGCGCGTAAGGCTTCGTGGCTTTGACAAACTTTTCGTGCGCTTTCGAGAAGCGCAGCCCATCAAAGGAAGAGGCCGGGCGATGACGCTGGACGAAGACATCATCTGTGAGATTCGCGGCTCTGCTGGTGTCGTGGTGCTTAATCGGCCGAAGGCGTTGAATGCGCTGAGTCTTGGCACGATACGCGTATTGGCACGCGCTCTCGATGCCTGGGAATATGATCCGCAAGTTGCCCGCGTTGTCGTCATGAGCACAAGCGAGAAGGCGTTCTCTGCTGGCGGTGACATCCGTTGGCTGTATGATTGCGGTAAGGCAGGACGCTACAATGAGATGCTCGCCTTCTGGGGCGAAGAGTACATCCTGAACCATCGAATCAAGACTTATCCTAAGCCATATGTATCTCTGATCGACGGTCTCGTTATGGGAGGCGGCGTCGGCATTTCCCTGCACGGAAGCCATAGAATCGCGGGCGATCGCTATCTGTTCGCTATGCCTCAAGTTGGTATCGGTCTGTTTCCGGACGTGGGCGCTACTTATGCGCTACCGCGGCTTGCCGACAATTTCGGCCGCTTCCTTGCGCTGACAGGCGAGAGAATAGGCGCTGCGGACGCGCTCTCTGTGGGACTTGCGACCCATAGCGTCCTTAGCGAGCGGATAGCGGAGCTGGCCGACGCACTCACTGGTCGACATACATTAGACGAGATTTGGGCAGAATTCAGCTTCGAGCGTGAGCCGGGGCCTTTGCAAGCGGAACGTGAGGTGATCGCTGATGCCTTTGGCGGGGGTACACTTCTCGAAGTGTTTGAGCGCTTACAATCAATGGCGGTAGGCGGGAGCGTCTTTGCCCGCAAGATTTTGCACGTCATTAGCACCAAATCACCGACCAGCGTCGCTATCGCCTTCGAGCAAATGCGCCGTGGCGCCAACCTCGGCTTCGCCGAAGCGATGCGCACGGAGTACCGCATCGCTTCGCGCATCGTACTCGGACATGATCTTTACGAGGGAATCCGCGCAGTCTTGATCGACAAGGACCACGCGCCGCGCTGGCAGCCAAGCAAAGTAGAAAACGTCAAACAGGTTGAAATCATTCAGCGGTATTTCGCGCCACTTGGCGCGGAGGAACACGATATTCTCAGAGAGGAATACCTCCTCAACAGAGGAGGATTCCACGCATAATATCTAATCGGCAAGTGGCGAGCGTAGGAGCCTGATCGAAAATAATCAAGATATCAGATAATTTAGCGCAACGGTTTGGCTTTTATATCATTGGCAATAAGTGGATATTGGGTTTAATATTAGTTTATCGTCGCCGTTTAGGATTTGGTCCGACATTGCTAATGGCATATATAACGCAAATTATAAATAATTTACGAGTTGCTAGTATTTTATCTTAACGAAATATTGTTCGATTTGAATATTAATCAAGTTTTCTGTATAATTATTTTATATTTGTTATGTCGAGATCATAATTGATCGTAATTGATCTTAGCCATTGGGGTCGGATCCCTTTGGATCCCACATTCTCCAAGTAAGTCGCTGATTTCGCTGTCGTAATCGTGATATTTCGCATATAAATCATGGCGTTGACGGCTGCGAGGGGCGCGTTTCATGGATCACCTGGAGGGTGCGGGCTTGGCGC
>NZ_JBFWPA010000188.1:0-9095 GCF_050250235.1 Pseudorhodoplanes sp. | reverse complement strand
AATCGGCGTCGAAATACGGCAACAGCATCTCGTAGCATTTCGGCACGCCGACATAGCAGGTAGGCCGGATTTCGCGAATGTTCTCGACGGTCTTGCTTATGTCCTGCGGAGTGGGCCGCCCGTTGTCGATATAGAGTGAACCGCCAAAGTGAAGGGCAAGCCCGAATACGAAGTTGCCGCCGAAGGTGTGATTCCAGGGCAACCAGTCGACAAAGACCGGGGGCGCTTCGGACAGGAACGGCCAGGTCTGGACGCTCATCTGCTGATTGGAGCAAAGCATCCGGTTGGTATTGATCGCGCCTTTGGGCATCGCCGAAGAGCCCGATGTGAACAGGATCTTTGCGAGCGAGTCTTCTCCGACCGATCGGGCACGCTCTGCGACAGCGGCAGTGATCGGAGTCGCAACCGCATCGGAAAATATTGTCGAGCGGCGCCCAGTGGGAGCGTCCTGCGTGACCAGGACCTCAACCGATTCCGGCACAACGGAATCGATGGCACGTTGAAACATGCGGCCACTGGCGGCAAAGACGAGCCCCGGCGTCAGCACCTTATAGGTGTGGCGAAGCTTGCCGTGATCAGACGAAAGCAGCGAGAAGGACACCGAAATCGGTGCATAGCCGACGCCGACATGCATGGCTGCGAGCGCCAGCAGAGCATGTTCGATATCGTTGCCGGACAGGATCATCAGCGGTCGCTCGACCGACAGACCGCGATCGAGGAAGAACTGCGACAGGCGCTGCACGGAGTTGTGGGCGTCCTGATAAGTTACAGTACGCCAGCTTCCGTCGTTCGCACGCTGACCCAAAAAAATGCGATCGGGCGCAGCCGCGGCCCAGTATTCGAGCGATTCGGTGTATCGCTTACGATAAGGCTTCAGCGGTTCCGGCGACGAAAGAAAAATCGTGCCATCGGCGCTTTTCTTGACGACATTGCCTCGTGTGCCGAGAGTAATGCTCCTGAGTTGTGTCATCATTTCCTTCCCCTTTGTGTTCGATCTTTTTCTTGTTGATCGCGGACGCAGATCGACAGCGACGATGCTGGAACAAGGCCGGCCTATCCTGTTTCAGGATCTATTTCGACCAAGCTCTCCCGGCTTGCGACTTGTTGCCCTTTCTTGACTTTGATCGATGCGACGCGGCCTGAGACCGGAGCGCGCACCATATGCTCCATCTTCATGGCTTCAAGAATGAGAAGAATGGCGCCCTTTTCGATCACGTCTCCTGCCGAAACATTCACCTGGGTGACCAATCCCGGCATCGGAGCGGAAGCGACGAAGGCAGTGTTCGCTTCGGTGTTCCGAGCAAGGATGGGCTCGGATTCAGTGAACGATCGACGCTTTCCGCACCATTGGATCGTCAGCGAGTTGCCGTCCCAAGCCTGCGCGACGACACTTTGAACGCCGTCGATGGTTACGTTCAATTGCGCGCCATCGCCGCATATCGATACGGTCTTGCGTATCTCGCGATATAGGACGCTGAATTGCGTGCCGGAAAGCGGCGTGACGCTGATTCCTCCGAACCAGTCTCCCGACTGAAGCTCGACCAGCTCCGCGGTCCAGGCGCTGTTGCGCCAACCGAAGAGCGGGCCGGCATATCTGCTCGAACAGTGACGATAGAAAATTGTCGCAGCTAGAATGACGAACAACGGGTCAGGCGGCTGATCTCGTTTGCTTTCGGCGAGGAGTCGTTCGATGAAATCGGTGGCGAACTCCGCGTCAGCAAAAGACCTGCTCTGCATGCATTCGATCAGAAATGCCTGATTGGTCTCGACGCCTGCGATGAAGGTGTCTTTGACGGCGGCCAGCGTTATCTGGCGTGCCTGTTCGCGATCTTCGCCATAGCCGATAATCTTGGCGATCATCGAGTCATAAAAGCCTGTGACGTGAACACCTTTCTCCAGGGCATGATCGATACGGATGCCGCTGCGGGTCGCCGGAATCCAGGAAGTCAACCGTCCGGTCTGCGGAAGGAAGCCTGCGGTGGAATCTTCGGCACAGACACGCGCTTCGATTGCGTGCCCGTTCAGCACGATCTGCTTTTGCGGCAAAGGCAAGGCTTCGCCGGCCGCCACACGCAGTTGCCATTCGACGAGGTCAAGGCCAGTGACCATTTCGGTCACGGGATGTTCGACCTGAAGCCTCGTGTTCATTTCGAGGAAATAGAACCGCCGGTCGGCAGTAACCAGGAACTCCACGGTCCCAGCGCCCCGATAGGAAATCGCTTGCGCCGCGATCAGGGCAGCCTGTGCGATTTCCTGCCGGAGCGTCGGGTCGAGATTAGGAGCTGGCGCTTCTTCGATGATCTTCTGATGGCGACGCTGAATTGAGCAGTCACGGTCGCCGAGGTGGACAACGTTGCCGAGTGTGTCCGCGAAGATTTGAACCTCGACGTGACGTGGCGCTACGATCGCCTTTTCGAGCATCAGTTGAGGGTTGCCGAAGGCTTTCATCGCCTCTGCCTGTGCAGACGGGAGGCCCTCTCGCAATTCCTGCTCCGAATAAACCAGCCGCATGCCCTTGCCGCCGCCGCCGCCGGTCGCCTTCAACATCACCGGGTAGCCGATCCGATCCGCTTCGGAAGCAAACGTCGCTTCATCTTGCGCCGCGCCGTCATAGCCCGGCAGGCACGGCACTCCTTTCTCGGCCATGATGCGCTTGGCCGTTGCCTTGTCCCCCATGAGTCGGATCGCCTCGGGCTCCGGGCCGACAAAGATCAGATCGGCTTTCAAGCAGGCTTCAGCAAAATCTGCGCTTTCCGAGAGAAAGCCATAGCCGGGATGGATTGCTTCGGATCCGGTGGTGCGCGCTGCCTCAATGATCGTTTTCGTATTCAGGTAGGATTCAGATGCAGGCGCGCCGCCGATGTTCACCGCAAGATCGGCAACCCGGACGTGAGGCGAACTGACGTCGGCATCCGAATAGACGGCGACAGTCCGCAGTCCCAGTTTCCGCGCAGTGCGGGCGATGCGGACAGCGATCTCCCCTCTATTCGAGATCAGGATGGTGGAAAACGACGCCACTGCTACTCTTTTCCGATCGGTTACGAGGGGTTTTCCCGAGATCAAGCTTTTCGGTCAGTCATTCCCATGCGTTTCGAGATGATCTCGAGCATGATTTCGTCAGCGCCGCCTCCGATCGAGGCGACGCGAGCGTCGCGAAACAGCCGGGAGATCGGCGTCTCGTTCATAAAGCCCATGCCGCCGTAATATTGCAGGCACGAGTCCGCCACCTCGCGCGCAATGCGGCCGGAAGCGAGCTTTGCCATTGAGGCAAGCGTCGTCACATCGACCCCCGCGATATATTCAGTGGCAGCGCGGTATATGAGCGAGCGCAACAGCTCGACTTGAGTCTGCAGTTCGGACAGGCGAAAGCGGATTGCCTGGTTATCGATAAGACGACGGCCGAAGGCCTCGCGCGTCTGGGTATATTCGATCGTATCGGCGATGGCCTGCTCCAGCGGCCGGAGCTGGCTCGCCGCCGACCACAGGCGCTCTTCCTGGAACTGCTCCATCTGATATACGAAACCTAGTCCTTCTTCACCGATGCGATTGCGCTGAGGCACCCGGACTTCCTCGAAGAAAATCTGCGCCGTGTCGGAGGACCGCATGCCCAATTTGTCGAGCTTGCGGGCGATCGTCACGCCGCGCGACTTCAACGGAACGCAGATCAAAGACTTGGATTTGTGCAGCGGCCCATCGCTGGTGTTGGCGAGCATGCACATCCAGTCGGCCTGCGCACCGTTGGTAATCCACATTTTCCCGCCATTGATAACGTAGTCGCCGCCGTCTTTCCGGGCTTGCGTCTTGATCCGGCTGACGTCCGATCCAGCGCTTGGCTCCGAGACACCGATGCAGGCAACCAAATCGCCTGCAATCGCTGGCTCCAGAAATTCCGCGCGCAGAGCATCCGATCCGTGCTTCGCCAGCGCTGGCGTTGCCATGTCGGTCTGCACACCGATCGCGAGCGGAACACCGCCGCACCGAATGTTGCCGAGTGCTTCAGTGAATGCGATAGAGAAGGTGTAGTCGAGGCCGAGGCCGCCGAACCGCTCCGGTTTGTTGATGCCGAGCAGACCCTGCTGGCCAAACTTCTTGAAGACCTCGTGCGCGGGAAACTGACCCACCTGTTCCCATTCATCGACGTGCGGGTTGATCTCGCTCTCGATTAGCTTGCGGACCGAGCGCTGCAATTCGAGGTGCTCCTGCTGGAACATCATAGCCGCGCCACTCCGAACGTATTCGCATTGAGGTTTCGCGATTGAGCCTCTCGGCATGTCGCGAGGCAAAAGGCCAGTACGTTGCGCGAGTCTCGTGGGTCGATGATTCCGTCGTCCCAAAGCCGAGCTGTCGCAAATAGCGCCGTCGATTCCTTTTCGAATTGTTCGATCAGTTGGCGCTCCGTGGCCTTGGCCGCGGCCCGGTCAAAGACCTTGCCCAGTTTTTTCTGACGCTCTTCGGCGATGATCGTCATGACCTGCGCCGCCTGCTCTCCGCCCATGACCGCTACCCGGTTATTGGGCCAGGCGAAGATAAAGCGGGGATCGAAAGCGCGCCCGCACATGCCGAAGTTGCCGGCACCAAAGCTCGCACCGATATGCAGCGTAATCTGCGGAACCGTGGCGTTGGAGACCGCTTGAATCATTTTGGCACCGTGTTTGACGATGCCACGGCGCTCGGCATCGGTGCCGACCAAATACCCGGTGATGTTCTGGAGGTAGACGATCGGCGTGCCCGCCTGACACATGAGTTGGATGAATTGTCCGGCCTTGCTTGCGCCATCGGGATCAATCGGCCCGTTATTGGCAATGAAGGCGACTGGATGGCCGTGTATCTCCGATTGACCACAGACCGTCGCAAAGCCGTAGGCGTGCTTGAATTCCAGAAAATCGGAATCATCGACGAGTCTTGTAATGACTTCGCGCACATCATAGGACTTACGGAAGTCGATCGGGACAATGCCGGCCAGCTCTTCGGGCGGATACCGCGGCTCGCGGAACGAGCTAACAGGCGCGCTACCACTCCAGTTCAGTGCTTTCACGATGCGCCGTGCCAGGCTGAGCGCCTCCAGGTCGTCCTCGGCGGTATAGTCGGCCACACCGGAGACCGACGAGTGCATATCGGCGCCGCCCAGATCTTCGTCAGTCGCCACCTCTCCCGTCGCGGCCTTGAGCAGGGGTGGTCCCGCCAGGAAGATTTTCGCGCGGTTGCGGACCATAATCACGTAATCGGACAAAGCCGGGAGATAGGCGCCCCCTGCCGTCGACGAGCCATGCACGACGCTGATTTGCGGGATGCCGGCCGCGGAAAGACGCGACTGGTTCTTGAACATCGCTCCGCCGTCGATGAAGGTTTCGGCTTGCAGTCGCAGATTGCCGCCGCCGGATTCGACCAGATAGATGACCGGCAACTTGTTTTCGGCTGCAATGTCTTGCGCGCGAAGCTGCTTCTTCAGACCGAGCGGCGTGATGATGCCACCCTTGATGGCGCTGTCGTGAGCGACGATCATGCAGCGGACCCCGGAGACGAAGCCGATGCCGGTGATAGCGCCGCCGCCCATGACGTTGTCGGCGCCATCATCGTCGTGCATGCCAAGTCCCGCAAGCGACGACAGCTCCAGGAACGGACTTCCACGATCGATCAAGTGGACTAGCCGCTGCCTCGGGAGCAGTTGGCCTCGAGATTCGAATTGCTCGCGGCGCGCGTTCGATAGCGTAGCAACCCTCTGTTCTATCGCGCGATAGCTCGCAATCAGGCGCAACATATCGTTGCGGTTTCTGACGAAACTCTCCTCGCCCGTGTCGATCTGGGATTGCAGAGCCGCCATGGAATCAACGTGCGCAGCTGTCGAGAAAGTCAATCTCGGATTCAAGATCGAAGGCCCGATAGGGCTTCGACCGGCGATGGTCAGGGATGTCCCAGTCCGGCCTAGCGTTGGGAACGGCGCCATCGACCCGCAAACAAGTGCCAGAAATGAACGCCGCGGCTTCGGACAGGAGAAAGACGATTGCCGCCGACACTTCGGATTCTGTGCCAAATCGTTTCAGTGGAACGTGCTGTTGAAGGCGCTGGAACATCGGACGCGCTGTTTCGGGGTATTTCGTCAAACCCGCGGATGCGATCCATCCTGGCGCGACTGCATTGACGCGAACGCCCGAACTCGCCCATTCGATGGCTGCGGTCTGGGTGAAGTTCAGCATTCCGGCCCGAGCCGCGCCGGAATGCCCCATCCCCGGCATTGAATGCCACATGTCTGCGAGAATATTTACAATAGCGCCGCCATGCGCCTCCATCGAGGCGCGGTAGCATTCGCGCGCCATCAGAAAGCCTCCCGTCAGGTTGGTCCGCACCACCGCCTCCCAGCCATTGAGAGAGATGTCCCTGAGTGGTGCGATGAATTGCCCACCGGCATTGTTTACGAGGCCGGTTATTGGCTGCCCCGATGCGAGAATGTCTGCAACGGTGGACGCGACCTGCTTTTCGTCGCGAATGTCGCAAGCATGGCGAGTAGGAGGTGTGTAGCCGGCAGCGGAGATTTCCTTGGCTACAGCTTGCAGTTTTTCCTCGTTTCTTCCAACAAGCGCGACAAACGCGCCCAGCGATGACAATTCATGTGCTGTGCATCGTCCAATGCCGCTGCCGCCCCCCGTCACGACGATGCGCTGCCCCACGAACGCGTCGGAGCGGAATATCGACTTGTAAGTCATCGCAAGTCCTGTCTCATCTCTGTAGCGCAGATCAAAACGCGTTCAATTGGATCTGCGCGATCGATTGTCGATGATGCTGCTCATCCGGTCGGCGATCTGCTCGAAACGTACTAAGAGATGCTGCTGATCCTGACGCTGGGCAAGCAATCCTCCAAATACGATCGAACAGATCTGGTCGGTCGATTTGTCCACATCGAAATCGCCGCGGCTGTAGAGAAATCGAGATATATGGTGTTCGATTCCGCCAAATATGATGTCGCGAATGATGGTGACCGGCAGGTCTTCGCGCAATTCTCCAACTTCGATACCCTCGCGGCAGGCATCAACGAGAACCTTGGTATATTCACGGTTCAGCTTGTAGATGCTGTGATGATAATAGTCCCGGCTGTTACGGGCTTCACTCCAGCAGAGGCGCGCTAGCTCAGGATTGTCCTTCAGTGACTTGAGGTGCCGCCACACGACGAAGCGAATCTTGTTGCTGCAGCCAATGATGCCGGGCAATTGTTCGGAGAAATCTTCCAGCATGCTGCGATACCAGCTTTCCAAAACGCGCAGCAGCAGGTCGAATTTAGTCTTAAAGAACTTGTAGATCGTGCCTTCGGCGACGCCGGCTTCAGTCGCGATTTCGGCCATTGATGCGGCGGCATAACCGCGTTTGATGAAAACGGTGCGCGCCGCAGCCTCGATATCTCGGATACGCTGCTCTCGAGGCAGTCGAGTGATGGTGCGTGTTGAAACCGAAGGATTGCGTCGCACGGGCGCCTCGCGGATCAGCAGCAGCCACCAACGCAACGGTCAAGTCGTGGGGTGCGTGCGTTCACGTTAAGCATCGACGTTTCCTCAAGGCTTGATCTGTTGTGTTTAGTGAGCCATGCTCATTTAAAGAAGAATAAGCTCAGTAAGTCAATTGCCGCGCTGCAACAAAATGCTAGACTTTGCACCAAAGAATCTAATTCTCGAATTAGTGAATATGGCTCACTTATGAAGTTGGCTTCAGAAGAGCGGATCGAATAGCGAACAAATGGAGGAATTGTTGCCAATTGCCTTGTTCTACGATGCCTCACATGAAGCGTTTCGTGAACAGCTGCGACGCTTTGTCAGGAAAGAGATCGAGCCATATGTCGATTCGTGGGACGAGGCGGGCACTTTTCCGCGTGAATTGTACCGGAAGGCGTCTGCAGTGGGGCTCTTACAAGCCAATTTTCCGGAAGAGCTCGACGGTGTTCCGGGAGATCGCTTTTACTCGATCATCGTGAACCAAGAACTCGCTCAGTGCGGGGCCGGCGGCATATGTGCGGGGTTGCTCAGTCACACGCTCGCCTTGCCGCCGATCGTCAGGTTCGGATCTGATGAATTGCGTAACAGCATCGTGCCTGCGGTCTTGTCAGGGGACCGGATTGCCGCGTTGGCCGTAACTGAGCCGACCGGAGGGTCTGATGTGGCTAAGCTCAGAACAACGGCCCGGCGGGAGGGTCAAGGTTTCATCCTCAATGGTGAGAAGACGTTCATAACGACGGGAATGAGGGCCGATTACATCACCGTTGCCGTCCGTACCGGAGGACCGGGCTTCGGTGGCCTCTCGCTTGTCGTTGTGGATGCGGACAGCCCAGGTTTATCGCGGGTGCCGCTCGACAGAAAAATGGGATGGTGGGCATCGGATACGGCCGCTCTGTATTTCCAGGATTGCTATGTGCCCTCCGACCGGCTCATCGGCGAAGAGAATTCTGGAGCCAAATATCTGTTGGCTACGTTCAACGAGGAGCGTCTTGGGCTGGCGGCGTCCGCAATCGGATTTTCGCAGCTCGCCTATGATGAGGCGCTTGCCTATGCGAAAACGCGCGAGACCTTTGGCAAGCGTCTGGTTCAGCATCAGGTCATTCGCCACAAGCTTGTCGATATGAAGCAGCGGATTGTAGCCACACAGGCGCTGCTGGAGATCGTCGCTTGGCAGATGGAACAAAATATCGAAGCGATTGCGGAGCTCTGCATGCTGAAGAACCAGGCGACGCAGACAATGGCGTTTTGCGCATCCGAAGCGGTTCAAATTTTTGGGGGCGCCGGCTTTCTGCGGGGCTCGAAGGTGGAGCGCATCTATCGGGAGGTCAAGGTGAACGCGATCGGTGGAGGCACCGAGGAGATCATGAAAGAGCTTGCGTCGCGCCAATTGGGGTTTTGAGCGAATCTGCCGGGTGAGATTGATGGTTGACGGGAGCAGATTGACCGACGAGGTCGGGCATGTTCGGGAAGCGCACCGATGGCTAGATCCGTGGCGCGCTAATGCCTGGAACGCCGCGCTCGGCATCGTCGGGGGAGAGTTTCGCGAGGGTGACCCGCTGCCGATCCTCTGGCATTGGCTCTACTTCCTGCCGACGCCGAACTGCGCGGAAACAGCAG
>NZ_JBFWPA010000187.1:0-9125 GCF_050250235.1 Pseudorhodoplanes sp. | reverse complement strand
ACTTGCTAGTGGTCCTTTAATTCTAACGTTCGCAAAAGAGGACGCCGAAAAGGAAAGCGAACGTTAGAATTGGACCACTAGGGATGACATTCGCGCTCGGGCCGCGCGCGGCGCAGGCGGGGCATCGCGTCCGCATCTACGACCGACTCGATTCCACCAACAGCGAGGCCATGCGGCTCGCAAGCGGAGGCGAGCGCGGGCCGCTCTGGATCGTCGCGCTGGAACAGACGCTCGGTCGCGGGCGGCAGGGCCGCGAATGGATTTCCGGCGATGGCAACCTTGCCGTGAGCCTGTTGCTGACCCTGGCGGTGACGCCGGCGGTCGCAGCGACACTCGGATTCGTCGGCAGCCTTGCGGTTGCGCAAATGTGCCGGACACTGGTGCCGGGTATTGCTGTCGCACAGAAGTGGCCAAACGACGTGGTATCGAATGACGGCAAGGTCGCGGGTCTCCTGCTGGAATCGGAAGCGCAGCAGGGCGGCCTCGTCCTGGTTGTCGGGATTGGGGTCAACCTGGTCGCGGCGCCGCAGGGCATGGCGTATCCGGCCGCCGCATTGTCGAACGGGCGCAATCCCATCGGGGTAGCGGCGGCGCTGTCGGTATTGGCGGATTCCTGGATCGACTACATGGCCATCTGGGATGGCGGGCGAGGGTTTGGCGAGATCAGGCGGCTATGGCTCGATCAAGCCGGGGGAATCGGGCAATCGGTCCAGGTGCGAATGGGAAGCCGGGTGATCAGCGGGCAGTTTGAGACGCTGGACCAAGAGGGCCGGCTGATCCTGCGCGTTACGGACGGCACGCGGTCTGTCATCAGCGCGGGCGACGTGTTTTTCGGAGATGGCGCGAGCGTGGGAGCCGCATCCTGATGGCGCAACCGGATCAACTTGTTTTCGCTCCGCTCGGTGGGGTCGGCGAGATCGGCATGAATCTGTCGGTCTACGGACTTGGCAGCGAGCGTCGGAGGCAATGGCTGATCGTCGATTGCGGCGTCTCGTTCGCCTCCGAAGAGCATCTTCCCGGCGTCGACCTGATGTTCCCGGATATCCGCTACCTGGTCGAGGAGCGGCGCAACCTGACCGGCATCGTGCTGACGCATGCCCACGAGGATCATTTCGGCGCCTTGTTCGATCTTTGGCCGCAGCTTCGTGTCCCGGTCTATGCGACGCCCTTCACCGCGGCACTGATCGAGGCGAAGCGTCAGAGCGAAGCGGGTGCGCCGGAAATCGATGTGCGCGTGGTTGCGCTTGGCAGCCGTTTCAACATTGGTCCGTTCGACATCGAGCTGGTTTCGATGTCGCATTCCATACCGGAATCGAATGCGCTTATTCTGAGAACTCCGCACGGCACCGTGCTGCACACCGGAGACTGGAAGCTCGATCAGACCCCGGGCGTGGGGCTGCCCACCGACCATGACAAGCTGAGCAGGCTCGGAGCGGAAGGGGTGCTTGCGGTCGTCGGCGATTCCACCAATGCGGTGCGCGACGGGCGTTCGCCCTCGGAGGCCGATGTCGCGCGTACGCTGGCTCAGCTGGTCGGTTCGGCACCGGCCCGCGTCGCCGTCACCACCTTCGCCTCGAATGTCGCGCGGCTGCGCGCGGTCGCGGATGCCGCAAAGGCCGCCGGCCGCGAGGTCATCGTGGTCGGACGCGCGATGGAGCGCGTGGTCCAGGTCGCGCGCGAGACCGGCTATCTCGATGGCGTGCAGGAATTTCGTGGTCCCGATGTCTACGGCTATCTGCCGCCCGACAAGGTGGTCGCGCTCTGTACCGGCAGCCAGGGCGAGCCGCGCGCGGCGCTTGCCCGTATCGCGCAGGACGATCATCCCGACATCACGCTTGCCCGCGGCGACCGGGTGATCTTCTCCTCGCGCACGATCCCCGGCAACGAGAAGGCGGTGTCGGGCGTCATCAACGGGCTGATCGATCAGGGTGTCGAGGTGATCACCGACCGCACCCAGCTCGTGCATGTGTCCGGTCACCCACGGATCGGCGAGGTCGAGGACCTGCTTGGCTGGTTGAAGCCGCAAATCCTGATCCCGGTGCATGGCGAGGCGCTGCATCTGTCCGAACATGCCGCGATCGGACGGAGGCTTGGTATTCCGAGGATCGTCTCCTGCCGCAACGGCGATCTGGTCGAGCTTGCGCCCGGCGCGCCGGGGATCGTCGATCAATTGCCACATGGCCGCGTCTACAAGGACGGGGTGGTGCTGGTCGGCGCCGACAGCCGCACCATTGCCGACCGGCGCCGCCTGAGCTTTGTCGGGATGGTCACGGTGGCACTGGCGCTGACCGAAAAGGGCGCTCTGGCGGCCGATCCTGAAGTCGAATTGCTCGGCATTCCGGAACGCGGCAAGGATGGGACCGTGCTAGCGGAAGTCGCAATGGATGCGGTGGAGGACACCTTCGAGAACCTGCCGAAGCAGCGCCGCCGCGATCCCGACGGTGTCGCGGAAGCGGTCAGGCGAGGGGTTCGCAGCGCCATTGCCCAGCAATGGGGCAAGAAGCCGATCTGTACCGTCCACGTTCTCACGGTATAATTGCATCATGATCGGACGTCTGAACCATGTGGCGATCGCCGTTCGCGATATCGCGAAGGCCTCGGAGCTCTACCGCACCACGCTGGGCGCCGCGGTGTCGGAGATCGTGCCGCAGCACGAGCACGGCGTCTCGACCGTATTCATCACGCTGCCCAACACTAAGATCGAGCTGCTGGAGCCGCTCGGTGCGGATTCGCCGATCGCGAAATTCCTCGACCGAAATCCGGAGGGCGGCATTCATCACATCTGCTACGAGGTCGACGACATCATCGCGGCGCGCGATGCGTTGAAGGCCAAGGGTGCGCGGGTGCTCGGCGATGGCCAGCCGAAGATCGGTGCGCATGGCAAGCCGGTGCTGTTCCTGCACCCGAAGGACTTTCTCGGGACGCTCGTAGAACTCGAGCAAGTGTAGTTCTACGACCATGTCGGTGACCACCGGGCTAGCGATCTACTTCCTGATCTGGTGGGTCACGCTGTTCGCCGTACTACCGTTTGGAATCCGCTCTCAGCATGAAGGCGAAACCACGCCCGGAACCGATCCCGGTGCCCCGGTTCTGCCCCGAATCCTTGCAAAGCTTGTCTGGACGACCCTCGTCTCCGCCGTCGTCTTCGCGGTTCTCTACGTAATCTATGCGTACCGGTTGATCGGGCTCGATGACATTCCGGGCTTGAGGCGGTTGCCGGCTGTCTCCTGACTTCGCGTGATCCTTTATTGGCCTCGCTCCGGTCGGAACTGGCGTATCCGGGACGGGTTGATACCGACGTAACGAAGAGCTGGAGCCTCGCATGCCACATTCGCGCTATTTCATCGTCCAGATTGGCGAAGGCTGGCTGATCCGTTTCGCTGGTGGCGATTTCGGGCCCTACCACACCCGGCAGGAGGCGCTGATGTTTGCCGTCGATGCGGCGCAGCGCCTTGGCGAGGAGAGGGGTGAGAATGCCGAGGTTTGTCTGCTCGGCGAGAATGGGCATTTTCATCCGGAATGGGTGTTCGGACGGGATTCCTATCCGCCGCGGCTTTGAATCCTGAATCAAGAGCGCGGCACAGGTCAACGCACGCTCCGCGATGTCCGACCGGAGAATGCAAACGCTCGCCGAAAAGCCTGCTGAAACGAAAAAGAGCAGGGCAACAGCCCTGCTCAAAAATCATGCAAACGCTTCCTGCGTGCCGTTTTTCATGTTTTCGAAGCGCTGGCGGCGCCTTCGGCGCTCGCAATCCTCCCGAGACTTGGACCGGTTGGGCAGCCACTGCCCAACGCGAGGGCGACACCTATACCATTTTTCCGACACACGGCAAGGGCTGTAATCGCCCCGCGCGCGTTGCCCATTCTTCAAGCGGGCACCTTGTATTTTCGAGCCCGTTCCGGTTTCACTCGCTCTCTCGCCGAGATGGCCGATTCCCCGAAAGCAAACGATGCGACTGTCGCGTTTTTTCCTTCCGATCCTGCGCGAAACTCCGAAAGAGGCTGAGATCGTATCGCATCGGTTGATGCTGCGCGCCGGAATGATGCGACAGGAGGCCGCGGGGATCTATGCCTTCCTGCCACTCGGGTTACGTGTACTGGATAAGATCTGCAGCATCGTTCGCGAGGAACAGAATCGTTCGGGGGCAATCGAGCTGCTGATGCCCACGATCCAGAGCGCGGAGCTGTGGCGCGAGAGCGGGCGCTACGACGCCTACGGCAAGGAAATGCTGCGGATCAAGGACCGTCATGCTCGTGAAATGCTGTATGGTCCGACCAACGAGGAGATGATCACCGACATTTTCCGCGCCTATCTGCGGTCCTATCGCGATCTTCCGCTCAATCTGTACCATATCCAGTGGAAATTCCGCGACGAGGTGCGGCCCCGCTTCGGTCTGATGCGCGGGCGCGAATTCCTGATGAAGGACGCCTATTCCTTCGACCTCGACCAGGCCGGGGCGCGCCACTCCTACAACAAGATGTTCGTCGCCTACCTGCGCACGTTTGCGCGGATGGGCCTGAAGGCGATCCCGATGGTTGCGGAAACCGGTCCGATCGGCGGCAACCTTTCGCACGAGTTCATCATCCTGGCCTCAACGGGCGAAAGCGAAGTGTTCTGCCATCGCGACTATCTCGGTTTCGACGTGCCCGGCGAAAACGTCGATTTCGACGACATCGCAGGCCTGCAAGCCACGGTCGACCGCTGGACGTCGCTGTATGCCGCCACGTCCGAGAAGCATGAACCCGCGGCCTTCGCGGCGCTGCCCGAGGCGGCACGCGTGTCCGCGCGCGGCATCGAGGTAGGTCATATCTTCTATTTCGGGACCAAATATTCCGAGCCGATGAAGGCCGTGGTGACCGGACCGGACGGCTCGGAGCATCCGGTTCATATGGGTTCTTACGGCATCGGGCCGTCGCGCCTTGTCGCCGCCATTATCGAGGCGTCTCACGATGACGCTGGTATCATCTGGCCGGAAAGCGTAGCGCCGTTCCGTGCGGCGATCCTGAACCTCAAACAGGGTGACGCTGCGACGGACGCCGCCTGTGAAAGGCTGTATTCCGGGCTGCAGGCGCGCGGTGTCGACACGCTCTACCATGATCTCGACGAGCGGCCGGGGTCCAAATTCGCCACAGCGGACCTGATCGGCATTCCCTGGCAGGTGGTGATCGGCCCAAAAGGGCTGGCCGCCGGCCAGTTCGAGGTCAAGCGACGGGCCGATGGGAGCCGGGAAATGCTGAGCCCGGACGAAGTTCTGAACCGGTTGGGGTGAGGGACGTCTCGCCGAGGTCCGCCGGATGGCGAACTGTCCCCACGAATTTGTGTGTGCTGGTGTCGCTGCGGTATTTGGAGGTGGCTTGAATTGGCCAGAATCTGATGAAATCCGCAGGTTCAGGAGTCCGAATGAGCGAGCCCTCCGCGACACGTCCTTTTGCCCCCTTCGAGTGGATGCTGTCGCTGCGCTATCTGCGCGCGCGGCGAAAGGAAGGATTCATTTCCGTCATCGCCAGCATCTCCTTTCTCGGGATCATGCTCGGGGTCGCGACGCTGATCATCGTGATGGCGGTCATGAACGGATTTCGAAAGGAGCTGCTCGACAAGATTCTCGGCATGAATGGCCATTTGCTGGTGCAGCCGCTGGAATCGCCGCTCACCGACTGGCAGCAACTCGCCGCGCGTCTGAACACGGTGCCGGGCGTACGACTTGCCGCACCGATGGTCGATGGCCAGGCCCTGATCTCCTCGCCGTTTCATTCGACCGGTGTAGGCGTGCGCGGGATGCGCGCCGCCGATCTCGACAAACAGGCATCGATCTCCACCAATCTCAAGCAGGGCACGCTGGAAGGCTTCGACGAAGGGCAGGGGATCATCATCGGCAGACGGCTGGCCGACGCGCTGTCGGTGCGGGCCGGCGACAATGCCACATTGG
Organism: Pseudorhodoplanes sp.; assembly: GCF_050250235.1. Taxonomy (GTDB): domain Bacteria; phylum Pseudomonadota; class Alphaproteobacteria; order Rhizobiales; family Xanthobacteraceae; genus Pseudorhodoplanes. Next base: position 3,198 of record NZ_JBFWPA010000187.1, on the reverse strand, counting down.
TTGCGCCGCGCGGCGCGGTCACGCCGATGGGCACGACGCCGCGCATCAAGAGCTACAAGATCGCCGCCGTCTACGAGATCGGCATGTCGGAATACGATTCGAATTTCGTATTCATGCCGCTTGCTGAATCGCAGGCCTATTTCAATCGCGCCGGCGACGTGACCGCGATCGAGGTCTATGTGGATTCGCCGGACCGCTATCGGGAATACCGCGGCCTCCTGACCAAGGCCGCGGAACGTCCAATCTTCATCACCGACTGGACCCAGCGCAATGCGACCTTCTTCAACGCGCTGCAGGTCGAACGCAACGTGATGGCGCTGATCCTGTCGCTGATCGTGCTGGTCGCGGTCATGAACATCATTTCCGGACTGTTCATGCTGGTGAAGGACAAGGGCCGTGACATTGCCATCCTGCGCACCATGGGGGCCACGCAGGGTGCGATCATGCGGGTCTTCCTCATCACCGGCGCGTCGATCGGGGTGGTGGGCACGACCCTTGGACTGGTCGTCGGTGTGGTCGTCTGCTCCAATATCGAGTCGCTTCGGCAATTCGTCTCATGGCTGACCGCCCGGGAGGTCTTTGCGCCCGAATTGTATTTCCTGTCGCGTCTGCCGGCGGAAATCGATCCGGCGGAAACGACCGCCGTGATCGTGATCGCGCTCGCCATGTCGCTTGCCGCGACGCTTTATCCGTCCTGGAGGGCGGCGCGGCTCGATCCGGTCGAGGCACTCCGCTATGAATGAGCGCGTGGCGGCGGACGAGCAGGCCTCCGGTACGAAACCCGCGAAATCGCCGGTGCTGTATCTCAACGCGGTTCAGCGACGCTATCAGCAGGGCGAAACCGAGTTGAGCATTCTGCGCGGCGCCGAACTGGGCTGCTGGCTCGGTCAGTCGATCGCGCTGATCGCCCCGTCCGGCGCCGGCAAGTCGACGCTCCTGCACATTGCCGGGCTGCTGGAGCATCCCGACGGCGGCGAGGTTTTCGTCGATGGCAGGCCCACCTCCGGTCTGTCCGACGCCGAACGCACCCAGATCCGGCGGAACGAGATGGGGTTCGTCTATCAGGCGCATCACCTGCTGCCGGAATTCTCCGCGGTCGAGAATGTCATGATCCCGCAGATGATCCGCGGGCTGTCGCGCGCCGAGGCGCGCAAGAGGGCGAGCGAACTGCTCGCCTATCTCGGCCTGAAAGCCAGGCTCGAACATCGGCCGTCGGAATTGTCAGGCGGCGAACAGCAGCGGGTTGCGATCGCACGCGCGGTGGCCAATGCGCCCCGCATCCTCCTCGCCGACGAGCCGACCGGCAATCTCGACCCGCATACCGCCGATCATGTGTTCGACACGCTGCGCCAGCTGGTCCGTGCATCCGGACTTGCTGCCATCATCGCCACCCACAACCTTGATCTGGCCCGCCGCATGGACCGGCGTGTCACGATCCGCGAGGGCGTGGTTGTCGAGCTGGAATGAGCCTGCGATCCGTACCCGCGTCATGAATTGTACACCCGGACGGGTATTGAAACGTCACGCGGCGCTCCCATCTTGCCACCCGTTATTTCTCCTCACCATCCTCCAACCATGACGAGCCATGACTGAACCAGCCAAGACTGCCGACCTGGTCGCGCGGGAATTGCGCCCGTTGCCGGCGCTTATTTTCGGATCACGCTGGTTGCAGTTGCCGCTGTATCTCGGGCTGATCGTTGCGCAGGGCGTCTATGTCATCCTGTTCCTGAAGGAACTGTGGCACCTGATCCTGCATTCGATGGACTTCACCGAGCAGCAGATCATGCTGGTGGTTCTCGGCCTGATCGACGTGGTGATGATCTCCAACCTGCTCGTCATGGTGATCGTCGGCGGCTACGAGACCTTTGTGTCGCGGCTGCGCCTGCAGGGCCATCCCGACCAGCCGGAATGGCTGAGCCACGTCAATGCCAGTGTGCTCAAGATCAAGCTGGCGATGGCGATCATCGGCATTTCCTCGATCCACCTGCTGCGGACCTTCATCGAGGCCGGCAATCTCGGCAGCGCCAAATCGACCTACACCGAAGCCGGCATCATGTGGCAGACCATCATCCATGTCGTGTTCATCCTGTCGGCCATCGGGATCGCTGCCGTGGATCGCATGGGGCAGGACCCGGGCGGTCATGCCCGACATCGCGCGCAGCTTCCGGAATAGGGACGCGCAGCGCAACCAGACTGCCGTCGTGACAGCATCGGACGGCCCGAAGAGCCTCAACCTTTGGCGAGCCCATGGCGTCCCTGCGCGGGCGCCCGCAGCGCCCGGACGTACGGACCGCGCTTGCGGTCCGCTCTGCGGTCGACGTCGCGGCTCAGCAATTGTCCTGGTATCGCCAGCTCTGCTGGCCGTAGGTTTGCCGGTTGACCGACTCCGTCACCCGTCGCAGGCATTCGGACCGGGCCCGCTGCCGGGCCATCGCATCGGCATCGGCGCGTGAAACCGTACCTTGCTGCTGCTGCGTCGGCCTGATGCGGTCCTGCGCCGCCGCCCGCGCGGACCGTTCCTCGGCCTCGGCATTCGCCCTTGCCATCTCGGCCTGGCCGGCGGGAGTATCGATGTGGCGCCGGACAGCCCAGCGGTCGGCGGATGTGCCATCCGTGACGCAGCCCGTCAGCATCAGCAATCCCAGCATCGCGAACGGCAATTTCATCGACTTCCCCCGCATGTCCATGACGCGCCCGGAACGCACCCTACGCACCGCGCATGCCGTCCAACACTGCGCATCGGGTCGCACGGCGTAGTCTGTGTGGCGCGAACCAGCCTGCGGCGAGGCCCACTGGGCTGACAGCGGCTCGTTGAGCGGGGATGGACTCAAAGTGGCTTGACGAGGAACAAAAAAAGAACTATGTTCCCTTTCCGTTCTAAGGGCGGGAGTATCGGCAGGGGAGGCCGTGATGTTTCGGGCTGTTGTGGAAGAGGCTGCGGCACTGGCCTCGTTGTCGCTCTTTCTCGGGATGATCGCCATCTGGGCACAAGTCCTCGGCGGTTTGTGAATGTCCGGAAGCCCGGGGCCAGAGGATCGGTCCCGGAGGTATCTGGTTCTGTGCGTAGCGTCATGCGTTTGTTGCGTCCGCGGGAGAAAAGGACGCGGTTTCGGCCGGACGCCCTGTTCGGGTTGCGTCAGCGTAGAGGGCGCCCGGCTGCTTCCTGGAAGTGTTCCCGTTCGCCCTGGGGAAATCGGG
>NZ_JBFWPA010000186.1:0-9243 GCF_050250235.1 Pseudorhodoplanes sp. | reverse complement strand
CCACGTCCGACGCCCCGCACCAACACCATCATTCGCAGCCGCCATCTGGTGTCCACCTCTTCGATGGTGGACACCTAATCAACTCCACATGCAGAGCGGTAGGCGGTCGTCCGATCACGCTTACGGTTGAGCCCGTCATCGGCCATCTGAAAGCCGACCATCGCATGGGGCGAAACTACCTCGCCCATGCGACCGGCGACGCGATCAATGTCGTGCTCGCCGCCGCCGGCTACAACTTCCGCCGCCTGCTCGCATGGCTGGCGCTTCTGTGGGCCTTGTTCCTGAGCGTCCTCGACGACGCCAACGCCTCAAATCGCCGACTAATCGCCGCTTAAATCGCGTTCTTCACGGGCGACTAATCCGGGCAGAGCCCTCAAGGGCGTTCCCTTATCAGCCGTGGTCGGGCCGTATGGTCTCGTCAATGATCGGGCGCTTGGGCGCTCCCAAAATGAACAGAAACGACGCCATTAATAGAAATTTTATGCCCTTGAGCTTCTGCTTCCTACAAACCTGCAGCAAATCCATCCATGATAGGGTTTGCCTAGTCCGCAGGAACTGATGCGCAGCCTGCCTCTGGTAATTCCCGCTTAGGTGAGGGTCAATGATTTTGAGCACCCATAAGTGGCTATTCAGCTCCGCCAGAGCAAGATCTCTCTCTATTGCTGGATTGCTCCACTCTGCAACGTGACTCGCAATCCACGCAAAAATAGCAAAGTGCACGAACAATCGCTTGTCGCGGACCGCCACGTCCTGGCCAGGTCGACCGCAATCATAGTAGTAATGCGCTTCCGGTATCGCAACCATGCGCTTTGCCTTCGACAGGGAGATGAATTGAAAAGGTAAGTCATCGAAACGCGGCAAGTGAGTCGGAAATTGAGCGCTGCTCATTTCGAGGAAATCTCTACGATACAGACGGCGCCACATGGTGGGACGGTTCGATCGATATGCTGCTGGATCTACGAGGAATCCCCAATCAGCTTCGGCCCTGGATTCTGGGCGACAGCAGTCGATCACGACTTTACTGCTTCCATCGCTGTAAGCTTCGATATAGCCGCATTGCGCAATCTCAGCGTGATTAACTATGCAGACTGAATGGAGACGCTGCATCATCTGAGGGCTGACCCAGTCATCGGCGTCAACGAACGCGATATAGTCGCCTCGAGCCGCTTCCAATCCTGTCATTCGTGCTGCAGCGCATCCCCCATTTTGTCGATGGATAACGCGAATGCGCTGGGGGTATTGCGCAGCCCAATCATCGGCGATTTCGCCCGAACGGTCTTTTGAGCCATCGTCGACGACGACAATCTCGAGCCGGTCGAGCGTTTGTGCAACTAGGCTTGCCAAGCACCTACCAATGTAATTCTCCACACCATACGCGGGAACGATGACTGAGACCTCTACCTCGGAAAATCGCGCTCCAGTAAGGACCACAGGTGTATCGGTTATCCTGAAAAAGCACTCCCCCGCCACTGTGACAAATCTTCGCAACCAATGCGCGGCACTCACCGACACTACATCCTTAATCTCGCCAACCAACACTTTAGGCCGGGTCGTTTTAAGCAGCTCCTCCACGAGCTCGCTGTCCCACTCCTTCAAGTCAATGCGGATCGTATGGATTGAGGTGCTATTCCGGATCCACTGGTCCCAATAATTGATTCTAAACCGATCACCCCCCAATTCTCTGAGATACTGAATCGTTGGCAAATTCAATCTCGCGCCGCGCGAAACCACCACTTCGACGTTAGTGGAAGGCGATGCGCGAAGCGCTAGAGCTGCCTCAAGACCAGATCTTAACCCGCAAAGCAGCAGGCCTTGGCCGGGCGACTGCGGCAGGTAATGCGGGCCAAACCAAGCATTTTCGAGACGCCACACATCTTCACGGATCTCTGAGTCCGTACCGGCGATTGACGAGAGCCGACTAACCTCTTCCTGTAAACCTAAGATGTGCACACTCATTCCCTGTCTCCATCTCGAGCTACGGAACGGCTAGTCATCGTTGGGAGGTAGCCACTATCGGCTGCCGAACCCTCGCTGGCCTACCCGACGGCAGGCCGAACGGCAAGTGGAGCATAGAGCTGGCTCCGGTTATTTGGACAGCTCCCCGCGGATATTAAGTGATGGAGTGGATGTAAATGGACCCCGCCCGATTGCAATGGCTTTGACAGCATCTGGCTCTTGGTCACAACTTGAACTGATGGGGTGGATGCCCCCTCCGCCCAGCGTCGTAGGATGCTGGGCGGAGGGGGCATCCACCCCATCAGTTCACTTCTTTCAGGATCGGCTCTCAAAAAAATCGGAATGGCGCAATATCCACATCTGCGATTGATGGGTCGAAAAAGCTGCTGGCCACGATCTTCCTACCGGCAAAAACGTCCATCGTCTTTCCGTGTCAACTGTGCGAACGGTGGTTTTCCAATAAGATCTTGAGTTTGAGGGGTTTTGCAGATGGCCTGTTCTCAATCATCCGAACACGGGCATTCCATGAGCAGTCCCAGCTTACGGAGATCGAGATCAGTCGGCACAATGCCCATGAGCGAGAGAATTCTACCTATTGTCATGTCTTCGTACAGATCTTGTTCAAATTCGTGAGGAACATAGACTGAAAGTCTCGCAAGCAAATTGATAGCGCGCGAACTAAGCAGATAAGCAGGACCCTCGGCAAATTGTCCAATGCCCAGCCTTGAATAGGGTTCGTCAGGTATCGAGCATTTTCGAAAATGCCACGTACGATCGATTCCTTGATCGTTCATCGGGTCCCAAATTCTGCCAGCATAATCAGATCGGCCAAGTTCGTGAAGCAGGACCTCTGTCAGTTCATTCGGCTCTCGACATTGAATATCGTCATCAACTTTCAGCACTGCTGCGCTGACGTTAGAAAAACCTAAGAACCTCAACGCTGAAGCGACCTTAAGAGGGAGCTTTTCGTAGCTGTCAGCGCAAGGCACGAAAAGGCATTTTTGATCACAATCAAAACGATAGGTCGTTGTACTCGGATCGCCTATAATGACCAAATTAGAAATAAATTCATTTTCCGTAAATGAGGCCGCCGAGCGGTATGCGCGCAAGGATCGCTCCGCGCAAGAAATATGCATTACTATTATTGTCTTTCCAGAGTAAATCCGTTCAAATGTTAACAGGGAAGATTTGTTCAGCTCCACGAATTCGCTGGCATAAATTCCAAAACAAAAAGCCATAGACTCTGTCCATGTCCATTCGCATCGTATAGAGAGGCTGAGTAGTCGGAGACGTTCTTCACGTGAAGCCTGACTACTAAAATACTGCAGAAAGAAAAACTCAGGGAAACGCCTTTGCTCCTCAAGAGCCGAAAGTGCTTGCTCTATTGAGCCTTTATCGCAATCCACGGAGGTCAAAATTTGACTCGCACGGGCTTCGACCTCGGACGACCGATCCAGTCGGGCGACTTTCAATTGCAGACGACTAAGCACCTCCGAAGAAATGCGGTCATTGAAGGTTATTCCGCGGCGAGATAGTGTGAACAGCGTCCGATCGAACCGTTCGACGATTTTTCGCAACTCGCATTCGACCTTAGACTGCAGCAGCGCTTGAGTAGCAGCCTGACTTTGCAGATCAGCATGCAAGTCCGTGTGCAAACGCGCGACTTGGGCCGTAAGGTCGCGTAAACGCTCGAACTGATCAGTGAGTTCGCGCTTTTCCTCATTTGATCGGCGGCACTCCACTAAAACCAGCTCAAGTAACTCTCTTGTGGAAGGCCGTTCCTTTTTTAACCACCGCAACATTTGCAATTTTCTCCCTTCATACAAGGTGTCCATCGTCGAATGATTGGGACAGCGGGCGTCGTGAATTAACGGAGGACGCGGCTCACCTGGCGATTGAGTTTATGCGGCGGCCATTTGATGTTGCAAGCTTCGGTTCTGCCATTCAGCGACCGTCTCCAAAACTGCGTCGGTGATCGTCGAGACGAGATCGAGCGAGACCTCCAGTCCATAATGCTCCAGGAGATGGCCCTGGATCTCACGAACCGTCTTGCCGCGCGCATACATCGACACGATCTTCTCGTCGAAGCCCGGGAAGCGGCGCTGGTAACGCTGGATGAGCTTGGGATCGAAAGTTCCTTCCCGGTCACGCGGGATTTTGATGTCGATCTTCGACGTCTCGGTCAGCACGGTCTTCTTCGAATAGCCATTGCGGTGATTGGCTTTACCACCCGCTGTTTCGCCATCGAGATGATCGGTTAGCTCCGCGTTCGTGTTACGCCACTCTCCACAGGATGATCTGTCGACACGGCGCATGCCTTGGACAAGGGCGGTGAAAGCGTCGCGATAGCGAGACGCGTCAGCTTGTTGAAGAATCCCAGCCTCCCGGACTCGAAAGCCGCCTGCTGGCGTTCGAGAAACAGGCGCCGGAACAACTGGGGGAGCGGTTTGATGGTGAGAAAGAAGCTCGGCCGCGCCGCGACCCATCGTGTTCCGTAGGATGAGAGCTCGCCGCCCGGAACGACGCAATGGACGCGCGGGGCCTGCCCCCCAGGCATGGAGAACCGCGAGGCCACCGATCCTCGCGCCCAGCCTGCGCGGATTGGCGGCGAGCGCCGTCATGGAGTCGGTGGCTGCCTTGAACAGGATCGCGTAGACGACGGCCTTGTCCAGGAAGGCGATCTCGGCGATCGGCGCCAGCCACCCAATCTGGCTATGCTCGCGAGCCCCGGCCCATTACAGCATCTACGTTGACGGGTCTTAAAAATTGGGGCAACTATCCTGAACGAGAATTATCCATTGGACGAAGACGATCGTTTCGGACGTTCCGCCGCGCGCACATTTGGCGCGGGACACGCACGCTCCGAGTTGAAGCCGAAAATAAAGGAGAAAGCCGGTGTGCGCTGCTGCAGCCGAGGCCATATTTTTCGAGAGAAAGGATTCGAGGAGCAGCGAGTTGCTTATTTCCTTCATTGTTCCGGTCTATAATGCTGCCGCGACCCTCGTTCGGACTCTCGAATCTATCTGTGCCGCAGGCACTGAATTTCTTGAAATTATTATTGTTCACGATGGGGGGACGGACAACAGCCTCCAAATCGCAGAAAATTGGGCGAAGGCGAGGGAATGCCCCGCGAGAATCTTATTGCTAGACCAGCCGAATAGAGGTGCAGCTGCTGCTAGGATGACCGGCGTAAAGTATGCCCAGGGTACCTATATAGCGTTTTTGGATAGTGACGATCATATCAATGCCTTTGTGTATCGGCAAATGGCCAAGAATGCGGCCTCGGATGGATGGGATATCGGAATTTGCCGATCTGCTGTCTGGGATGCAACTGATGCGACAACATACAGCTTCTATGACTGGCACGTTTGGGAAAAGCTTTGTGGACCCGACGCGCTGTCGGTGAAGTCTTTGGCGACGGCGCCGCTCTTACTCCGCCTTGAGCCGAACGCGAACACCAGGATCATCAAACGGCATTTCTTTCAGTCCGCGAAAATAGGCTTTCCTGACGGACTGCTATTCGAAGACCTCCCCCCTCACTTTCTCGGGCTTATTAAAGCCACTCGTGTGGGTTTGTTCAACGCGACCGGGTACTATTACACTGTTTCGCGACGAGGAAAGATAACCGAGAGCCGCACTATGCGGCGTTTTGACATGCTTCAGGCCGGGCTGATCGCTACTAACATTTTAATCGAGAATAGAGTTTCAAGTTCTGCTGGAGCGGCGGGAACTGCAGCGCTAGCTCGTTTAGTGTTTTGGTGCGGGCAGATGGCGCCAAATTCCACACGCGAACAATACTTTAAAGAATCGTTCTCACTTTTTAAGCGCCTCCCGACCGAGTGGAAACAATCCGCGCTGCGAACAATCTGCGTCGACACGCGAGAGCGCCTTGTTTTACTTGCCCTTTCTTCTTCAGACCTGCTGTTGGCACTCAAGCTATGCGACTATACTTTGACAAGACCAACAAATAAATCTCTTTTCTCACCCTACCGCGATGTTGCTCTTAAGCTAGCTGTCAGGCCAATGCTACAGGGCGTAGGGCGGACGAGCATAGGAATACTTTCAGTGCCCCTGCGCGTGCTTTCAGTGCCCCTGCGCGTGATGGAGAGCAAGTATTTGGCAGAATTCCTGTGCACTCTGGCCAACGAGTTAAGGCCAATGGCCAAGCGCTTTCCCGCTATCGCGAACTTGGTCGAGGGGCTGCATCAGGCCGGAGGTAGCATGTGGAACCGCACCACTCGCACGTCCCGAAAAGGCTTTTAGCCGCGTAAGTGTGGTGAGACGAATAAGTCCATGCCACACAGCGGCTGGAATTGCGCTCGTCGCCCCGAGGTGTGGGCATTATCGGAGTCGGCCACTGATGTTCGCATTGGCCCGGCATAATCCTGAGTGCTGTAATGGGCTTGGGCTCGCGAGCATAGCCAGATTGAGTGGCTGTCCCTCAGAATGATGGTTTTGAAACGGAGTCCGAGCGATCGGCTCCAAGCATCAGGTGAGGAACAGCCATGGAATATTATGCCGGAATTGATATGTCTTTTAAAGAAAGCAGCGTGTGCGTGGTGGATGCGGCTGGCAAGGTCGTCCGTGAGGTCAAGATCGCGAGCGAGCCTGAGGCGCTTGTTCGGTATTTCGACGAGCTGGACTTGGCTGTCAGCCGCATTGGGCGTGAGGCGGGGCCGCTTTCGCAATGGTTGCATGCGGGGCTTGTGACCGCCGGACGCGATGCTGCGTTGCTGATGCTGCGTTGCTGATGCTTCGTTGCTGGAGACGCGGCATGTCAAAGCGGCGCTCTCCGCCATGACGGTGAAGACCGACCGGAAAGATGCGGGGGGTCGCCCAGCTGCTGCGGATGGGATGGTATCGCCCGGTTCACGCGAAATCGGCACCTTGCAAGGATACCCGCGCCCTTCTCGCTGGACGTAAACTCTTGCAAGGCAAGCTTCTCTGCGGGGCTACGGACTCAAGGTCGGCGAGGTCAGCCGGGGACGGTTCGAGACGCGCGTCCGGGAACTGACGGCCGGCCACGCCATCCTGGAAACGGTGATTGGCGCGATGCTGGCGGCCCGGATGGCGTTATGGAATGAGTTCACCCGGCTCCGCCGCGAGATGTTGAAGATCGCGCGCGCCGACAGGGTTTGCCGAAGATTGATGAGCGCGCCGGGCGTTGGCGCCCTGGTCGCGCTGACCTATCGCTCGGCGGTGGATGATCCGTCGCGGTTCGAAAAGTCCAGCGCGATCGCCGCCTATTTTGGACTGGCGCCGAAAAAATACCAGTCGGGCGAGACCGACCGTGACGGCGGCGTCAGCAAGGTAGGCGACGGCATGGTGCGAACCGCGCTTTTTGAAGCTGCCCATATCATGCTGACGCGAGCGGTTCGTTTTTCGAGCTTGAAACGCTGGGTGCTCGGCGTCGCACAGCGACGCGGCATGAAGCGCGCGAAGGTCGCTCTTGCGCGTAAGCTGGGCGTCGTCCTGCATCGCATGTGGGTGGAGGCGACCGAGTTCCGCTGGAGTAATGCTGTTCCAGTGTGGCGGCCCTTCGTGCCGACCACGGACAGAAGCGTGATCCTGGCGACGAGATATCGTTCAGAGGGACTTGACCAAAAGCCGCCCATTACAGAAGGTTACGCTACGGCATCGTTGGCGCAGACTTTCGAAGGCGTCTCGCTTCACGATCCATCTTATGTAAGCTGTGGACGCCAGCTGAAACCGTGGAATTTCCGTTGGTCGCCAGCAGAGTTGGAGGCTTACGCAACGAGGGCTTCAATATGAGGTACTGCATCGTTGGGGCCGGTTTTAGCGGTGCCGTCGTCGCACGATCCCTAGCCGACGAAGGGCACCATGTGCTCGTGATCGACGAACGTAAACATATCGGGGGGAATTGTTATACCGAAAGAGACGCCAAAACTGGCGTGATGACGCACTGTTATGGCCCGCACATTTTCCATACCGCCGATGAACGAGTCTGGAATTATCTGCGACGGTTTTCGACGATGACATCCTACGTTCATAAAGTCCGCGCAGTCGCCAAAGGCGCCGTTTATTCGTTACCGATCAATCTACTGACGATTAATCAGTTTTTTGGGAAAACGATGGGTCCAACAGAAGCCCGGGCATTCATTGAAAAAAAGGCCATGCCAATTCGCGAACCACGGAATTTTGAAGAGCAAGCCCTGTGCATGTTTGGAGAGGAGCTTTATTTGGCGTTCTTTCGCGGTTACACGCATAAACAGTGGGGGCTTGACCCAGCGCAGCTGCCTGCGTCAATCCTCAAGCGCTTGCCCATGCGCTTCGATTACGACGACAGCTACTTCGCGCATCCCCATCAGGCGATACCGAAGCGCGGCTATACAGAGTTGGTGGCGTCGATACTCGCCATGCCCAATGTCGAAGTGCGTCTCGGCGCCCGTTTTGAAGATATCAATGAGTTATTCGCGCATGTTGTCTACACTGGCCAGATTGACCGTTACTTCGACTTCAAGCTTGGGCGGCTTGGCTATCGGACGCTCGACTTCGAGGCATTCCGCGCCAAGGGCGACTTCCAGGGAACGGCTGTTCTCAATTATTGTGATGGCGATGTGCCCTATACTCGTATCACGGAGCATAAACATCTCGCCCCGTGGGAGAAACATCGATTTGATGACACAATTTGCTATCGCGAATTCAGCCGCGCCTGTGGCCCAGGCGACATTCCCTACTACCCGATAAGACTGGTTGACGAGCAAAGAATCTTAAACAGATACATCGAGCTCGCGAGAGCGACTGCGGGCGTGAGCTTCATTGGTCGACTGGGTACATACCGCTATCTCGATATGGACGTGACGATCGGCGAGGCGTTGAACGCGGCTGATCAGATGGTGAAATTGATTTCGGCAGGACGGATGCTTCCTGCTTTCTTTGTCGATCCGAGTTGAAAGCACTCAGAGCCGAACCAAAAAGTTTGGATTCATGAACAAGACGTTCACGCGTCAGACGTTTAAGCAAGATGCGGATCATGGCGAGTTTGACGAAGGCGGCGACGGTCGTGGTGTCGCGTTCGAAGTCGCGCATAAGGCGACGGTTGCGGCTGATCCAGGCGAGCGTTCTGTCAATCGGCCCTTTAATCGCGCCTTGAAGTCAAGCTGTCTTTGATATCCGCTGCCTGTCAATCGGCTCGCAAATTTGGCTCTGACGCATACTTGATGCAGCCTGTTGTCAGTCGGCTCCGACAAGTCGAGCTTCAAGAAGATCGAGTTTCGCGCGCCCATACATTTGGCGCTTGATTAGCTTCAACCTGGTGATCTGGCC
>NZ_JBFWPA010000185.1:0-9315 GCF_050250235.1 Pseudorhodoplanes sp. | reverse complement strand
ATGTGGATGGGCATCCAGCTCGGAAGCTTCGGAATGTTCATCCTCGGACTTCTCGGACCAGTTGCAGTTATCTGCGCTTTTCTTGGCGCATGGTCTTTCTTGTTCGGCATACCGAAATGGTTGCTCGCCATTTTCACGTAGCTTCGATGGAGTGAACTATGGGCTTTTTTGGTTCGCTATTCGGCATCAGCAAAATGAACGCCGATCCAGATCAGCAAAAGCTTGCCCGCCTCCTTATTGAGGCATCAGAAGATGGTAGGAAGCATTCTGATCTCGTCAGGTTTCTTATCGCTCAGCCATGGAGCCCGTCAGATACGAGAAATCGCATTACACATGCGCTCTCGATTGTGAAGGTTTCGTCAGTGCCTGACACTTACGCGAAGGCCAAGTCCATTGGCATGGACCTATATCAGGCTTCCTACAAGCTTTAGGAGTTCTCATCGAGCGGCAGCCAAGGCGGCCTAAGCCGCCTCGACCATCCTTCCGATCTAACTCAAGCCCGGCTTCGGCCGGGCTTTTCTTTTTGTCAGGGCTGCTTAGCTCCGGGAATGCGCTTCCGGATCGTTATCCACGGATTAGACTTGGACGATTTTCCCCCGATCTTCACAGACCGTGAAGCGGCGATTCACTACGCAATCGGGTTGCTTGCTCGTGTCGAATCATACGACGCTGACATCCTAATCGAAATTGTGAATTCAGGCGGACAGGTGGAACGCTCGATCCATCTCGCACAATGGCGCTTCGCCTGCGCTGTCGATGCGGACGCAGCATATAGAACCTGGCTATGAAGAAGTATCGCCAAATGGCGCGTGAATCTCTCCAACGCGCAAAGAATGAACTCGCTGCCGAAGATCCACTTCGGTATCGGTACGCGGCGCTTGAAATGCGGGAAGCAATTGAAGCTCTGATTTATGAGCGCGCAAATGTTTTCAAGGACGACGTGAAGCCTGACCAGTTGAAGGTCTGGCAACCAAAGAAGCTGATGCAGCTTCTTGTATCAATTGATCCGGCCGCGAACATGGGTTGCACGCTTAAGATAGGCCCGCACGGTCCGAATGACGAAATGCCAACCGAAATGAAGGTGCTGGGTACCGAGACCGTCCTGCGTCTGGAAGATTTCAAGAATCATTACGACGCGCTTGGATCATTCCTACACGTACTAACGATCCAGAAGATCGACGAGGGCAAGACACATGACCTTCAGCGGCTTAAGGCAAAATGCTTGGAATTGATCCCGGTTATCGAGAACGTCCTCAACTCAACGCTGTTCAATGTTCATATCCGAGAAACAGCAACGATGGATTGTGTGCGTTGCGGGTTCGAGATGAAAAAGCGGTTTCCGCTCGGATCAGACAAAGTTGATGTTGAGTGTTTTAACTGCGGTGCCCCCTATCTCTTGAAGGATATGGGAGGCGATCAGGTCACATGGCGCTCGAAGAAGAAACACTTCAAGTGCGAGGCGGCGGGCTGCGACAAAGAGGTCGGCTATTGGATGGATGAAGTAAAAGACGGAATGATTTTGGAGTGTGATGGCTGCAAGAAGAAATACCAAATCCGCTATGCTGTCTTTGTTGAAGGGCCGCCAGAAGAGCCGGGGGAGTAACTTCAACTGCACAGATAGGCGATTGCGATCGCACCGGCCACGCCCATGAAGATCAGAACGAATGGATCCAATATGCTGTTCCTTATGTGACTTGGGTCGCTAGTCAACAAAGCTCTCCCCGGCAGAGACAGCCCTGCCGGGGAGGTTCCCGCGCGCCCAACCCGACAGAAAGGCGCACAGGGAGTGAGGCGATTGCTTTTCGGAGTGCGGCGCAATCGCCAAAGCCGCGCTGCCCTACGCGAAAGGTCGCGGGCAGCTATTCCTTCATCTGCTCATCGGCAGCGGCGATCAATTCGAGGACCTGTTCAGGGGTATGAGTGTTGCAAAACGTCATGCTCTCGCCTTCTCCGAAGACAAAAGACTTATAGCCTTGCTCCTCCTCCTCCTTGGTCGGCCCGCGAACTCCGACGATCAGCCGGTAGTCCAGATACACATTGGTGGTTTTGCCATCGAGAAGAATGAACGGGGCATTGCGCACCCGCTCCTCCTTGATCTTGTCTTTGAAGATCGTCATGTCACGCCACCAACGCCGAACGCATGATGCCTTTCGGCTCCTTCACGCCCAGCAACGCAGCCGGGCTGATGTCGAGGCGGTGAACGGCGTCAGGAACGCCCTGCGATTGCATGGCGTCGATCAAAGCGACTTCCTCAAGCTCTAGGCTTTGAAGGCGTTCCGATAGCGCCTTCAAATTCTCGGCCTTAGCCTCCGGCGACATCGCGGTGCCGCGCGTATCGGCTTGCTTGCGGGCTTGCTCGATCAGCTTCGCCAGCATCGCGTCACGATGCAGCCACGCCATGATCTTGTAGCTAGCGGGGACGGCAGCGCCCCAGCGCGCGTTGACGTGACCCTTAACCTGATCGACCTCCACGCGTGGCTCGCCTTCGGACGCCCAACGATTCACGGTGACCTTCAATTGTTCTTCGAACATCTTGAATGGCAAGGGAGCGCGCTTAACCTCAATCATCTGGGCCTTGATGCGGGCGACCTCGGTGCGAATGTTCTCGATGCGGCCCCATTGTGCTTCACCAACTCTCGGTGGCGGCGCGGCCGTCAGCGCGGTCGGAGCGTAATGGGCCAGCGCACCGGAAGCCACGAGCCACTGATCGGCCAGATTCAGAAGGCCCTTCGCGTAGCTCAGGCTCCGATTGTTGGCGATGATGCGCTTGTTGACTTCTTCGCGCTCCATCGACTCATCCGGCATCAGACCGTTCAGCCGCTTTTGCAGATTTGTGCGAGCGGCCTCGTAGTCATCGACAAGCGCCCTTAGTTGTGCGAGCCGCTTTTGCGCGCACTTCGGCAACGCGCTCTCGCGCGTGACGACCTTCGGCTGTCCTGTGGGGGCGGTAAGCATTATCGTGCTCCTGGGTTTTTCCACATCTCAGAAATCTTGGCGGCGTATCGGCGCTCATTCGCGGCTTGGAGCGCGTCAAGGCCGGTTGTGTCAGTGACTGGCCTGTTGTGATCGTGACCATTCGTGCCGACCTTGTCGGCATGAACGCCCATGACCGGCTCGGGGGTCGCACCAACGAACATCGGCGGAGGATCGCGCCAGGCATCGGAGAGGCGCTTATCCGCAAGCGCTTGTCGATCTGCGGCGGCATTGCGCTGATCGTTCGACATCGCGACGTGGTGGGGCTTGTGATGGTCACTGACAAACGCTTTGTCAGTGATCGGAGCAAGGGCCGCAGCATCCATCATCATCTGAGGGACCTTCAGCACTGCGCCGTCCTTCAAGATTTTGTCGTCATCTTCGGTGTTCATCTCAGTTCTCCATAACGATGCCGCCTCGCGACATGCGAGCCGACTTGGGGGCAGTAGCTTTCATGAAGGCTTCGATACTTGCGTGGCGGTCGGCCATTGCGCGGCTATCGACCCATGCCAGCGTGTCGTCGTATGATGTTTGCTTCTTGCTCAGAACTGAGGCGAGGCCCGCAACAGCGTTCGCTACGTCATCGTGCCCGTTCGGCGGATGGTCGATTGATTCACGGCCGCCTCTGGCCGTTCGTCGTTCAAGACTAATCAACTGGTTTATTAGTCCTGAATGATCGAGCAAATCGAGGAGCTTTGAATTGATCGCAGGGAGAAGGTCACGATACAGATTTGACTTCGGCTCCGCTGCGGGATCGTAAGCGACACCGAACTTGCGGAACGGCTCACGCGCCCATTCGCCTGCAAAGCGGTCGCCTGTGACTTTTGAAACTCTATAGAGTTTCAAAATGGCGCAGAACTCGGCAGTGACGTGCTCTGGGCTAAAGGTTGGCTTGCGCTCTCTCACCGCGTCGAGGATGATTCCGTCCCCGTCGCGATGACCGATAGCCAATGTCATGCTGTCCTTACCTGACCCACCGGCCGGATCGACAAAGGCAACGTAGTTGATGCTCGCGAGCGGAGGACGCTCATAGATGCCGGGCGACACGACCGCCTCGACCGCTTCGCGCGTCAGCAAGCTTTCAATGTCTGTCCGGAACATCCCGCCGTACTCGGCGGATGCGGCAACTGGATCGCGGGCATATGCCCGCGATACAACTGCCTCAGCAAGCGAGGGATTGAAGTCACGGGACGCGCCTTGAGCGACAATGATCCGCGCGTCACCGTCCGGACCGTGGTGCGCCTTATACAAGGCCCACAATTCGCCGCGTCTCGCGTATGGCGAGGAGCCGATGATGAGCGGGCCGCCAGTAGTCGCGAGACCGGGGCGCACAGCGTTCAAGATTTCGGTGTCGGCGTTCGCTGATCCGCCGTCCGCTGTGTACCAAAATGCCGCCTCGTCAGCGAGAACCGCGATGTAGGTCGGGCCACGCAATCGGCGGAACGATGCCGCTCGCACTTCGATGTCGATGCCGTTCTTGAGGCGTAGCGTGTCGGCTGTGCGATCCTCGATAAGCTGGCGCAGCATCTTCGAACGCTCGAAAGCCGCTGCCGTGTAATTCAAGGTGATGGCCGCTTGCCGCTGGTCGGGAGCGATACAAAGCAGGACGCCTCGCTCACCGGGCACGAGCTTATCGGAATGATCGCACAGACCGGCGATGTAGCTCGCGAGGACAGACATCGACCGGGACTTGCCGCCGCGACGGCCGACCACGAACGCGGCTTCATCGACGCGGGACGATGGTTCGGTCTCACGACCAGTGAACTGCTTGAAGGTCGCGCGCTCCGGAGCCGTCAGCGCTTCGCCCATCGTCGCGATGAGCAGGATGCGCCACGCTCGCCAAGTGTCGCCCGGAAGGATGCCGCCCAACAGGGCGGTGTCCTCTAGCGCGCGACGCATGGTGGTGATGGGCTTCATCGCTCACGGTCCTGATCGTCAAGATCGTGATCATCAAAGGTTGCCTTGCCTTCGATGTAGTCGCGCAAATCAGGGACGCGCTTCATTGCGCGAGCCACACCGATCTTGTTGGCAATGCGGACTAGCGAGCTTGTAAGCGCCGCGTGTTCTGCGATGTCAATCTGCTGACCGTTTGCGATCTTTGCTTCAAGCTGTTCGGCAAGGGCCGCAGCGCCCGCGAAGCGAACCACCAAGTGTCGCTTCACCGCCGACAGTCGATCAGCGCCACCGAGGTCGATTGCGATTTCCGAGGCGATGTCTTGCAGGCGACGGGCGAGAGCCGACCGCATATCAATATTGGGCAGCAATGTTCGGTGATTGGTGATCTTGCTGCGTAGGTTCTTGGGCCGGGGCTGGAAGACATCGCGGACCCGTGGCGGTCGGGCTTTAGCCGCGCTTCGAGCGTCAACCGATTTCCGCTTCTTAGCCATACAATCCTTGGACGCATCGTTGGTTCGCATCCCTTAAGATCGGTGATCGCGCGTCGAAACGCCTTATATTTGTGGGTTTCTAAGAGTTTGCCGCGCAACCGTTTTAGCTCGGTATAGGCGGAGGCGTGTGCGAAACAGCGATCAAGAACCGCCGTCGATGGCCGATGTCAGGATTATTTTCGTGAGGGGAGGCGTGTCAGCGAGCGCCGAAACGGGCCTATTCCGGCCGATAATTGCCGAGGGGTCCGCTTATCATCCGAAGCCTCGGCAACTACCCTCGGCAACGTGGCAGGAAGTTCAATAACCGCAGGGGGTGCGAGGGTTTTTGGACCCTCGGCAGGAGGTCTCGCACAGCGAGGGTGCGAGGGTAGCCGCCCCCCCCTATAGGGGGGCGGTATACCCCTCGGCAGGACGGATAGGCGTGGCGCTTGGCATCTATTCCGCCTCTCCCGGCGCAGCATACGGGCTGACCGATCCTGCGGCAGCAAACTTCACCTTGCGCTTATTCACGAGCGCTTCGACCTCCGAAATCCAATCCTTCTGCTGCCACTCCTTCACCTGCTTACGGACCAGCGCCTCAACACCAACCTCATCAAGATCAACCGACATCTCGCGAGCGATCAGCGCACCGATCCAAGAACCCTTGGCCTTGTGCATCCGCCACTTATTCGGTTCAGCGCGCAGCGCAGTCTGAACACGCAGGACGGCGGACGGCGCGGGCTTGAGGTCTTTCCCAAAATCAGGCTTGAAGGAAACAACAACACCGACATTGTCGCCCGGCTTCTCTTTATCGAAGTGTCCCTCATTCTCGATGTTGCCAAGCTCAACGCTGGCGATCTCGTACCACTCCGCCTTATTGAAGGGTGCATAATTGGCCTTGGCATCATCGACCCGGAAATAGCGCCAGTGCTCCTCCGCACTCAGGCCCTTGATGTTACCGGCCATCGTCTTACTCATCAGGTTCAATATGCGAGCGAACCGGGCCGCATCGGTGATTGCTTTTGCGCCGCGAATATCCTCCGCCTCCATCTCCTGCCCATTGGACTTTCTCGCGTGATGAATCAGCATGATTGAGCAGTTACATTCCTGCGCTATCCGATCCCAGGTCCTAACAACTAGGTCCATAGCCTTGGTGTCGTTCTCGGAGACGCTGTGCGAAGCGACAAGTGGGTCAATAATCGCGACGTCAATTTTCTTCGCCTTGAACTCCTCAATCATCGCCCGTAGCACAGCCTCATTCGCAAACGGACGATTTCTGTCATCAGTCTCGACCAGATTGAAGCGGACGGTCTTGTCATGGATGAAGAGCCGCTTGGCCTTCTTCGCCTCGGCAATCTCCTCCGGCGTAATGCCGTGACCTATGGCAGTCGCGGCGATGCGGCGGTCCATTTCATCTTTATCTTCTTCGCCGCCCCAAATGTAGACGTTGAGCGGGCCATCGGGCTTCTTGTCGTGGAGCGTAGGCAACGCGCGCCCCAATGACATCGACATGCCCTCAGCAATCGACAAGGTCGATTTACCGCGCCCACCCGTCGCAGCGGTCAGGCTGACCTTTCCGCGTTGATAGGATGTGCCGAATAGGAAGCTGCGGCGTGGAATTGTCTTCGGCTCTGGCCAATCATACGGCTCCAGTCTGAATTCAAAAGCTGAGGTGTCGGAGTTATCATTGATGGCATCCGCGCCAGTCTTTTTACTTTTCGGCATTTCGAGCCTCTTCCATCAGAGTGTCATTGAAATCTCCTCCGTGTGGTGGCCTAACGCGGATGACAGTCCGGCCTTCAGATACAAACCGGGCCTTCGCTTCCGCAGTCTCTCGCTCTCCTGCTCCCTCATCATTCACATCGACCAGCAGCCGCAGGACCCTCACTTCCGGCGGTAGCTGCATTTCCTTCATCATTCCCGCGCTACCAGCGGCCCAGCCGGGCTTACCGGAGAGCCGCATGGCGGCCAGCGTGGTCTCGATACCCTCGCCAATCAGCATCTCGCTCGCGACGGGCGACAATCGTATAGCGGTGCCTCGGACGGGTCCGAGGTCCGCGCGTTGAGGCTCAACGGCGGCTTTGCCGCTCCCGTCGCCTCGCAACCATGTGCGATGAATGGCGATCACGTCGCCCTTCACGTCGCATCGCGCGGCGATCATTGCGGGCAGTTCGGCCTTCGCTCCGAAGTGGTAGAGCTTTGGATGAAACCGGAGGCAGTCGGGAACGATCAGCAATTCCCTTGACCTCAAGTAGCGCTCGACAATCGTGCCACCGGCCGGGACCGCCTCGCCCCACAGCCGGAGCGCGCGGGCCTGCTTTTCGGCCTTCTGTTCCGGCGTGTCTGGCGGCTTCGCGATACCTATCGAAGCGAGCCAGGCATAAGCGCCATGTGTCGGGCCGGTGGCGGAATAGACGTGAGCGCTGCCGTCCGCATACGCCTTAAAGATGACCGCGCGGCCGGTCGGGGCAATCGCATGAAAGCGGCCGTCGCGAAATTCGCAAGTGCCGCCCGCCGCGACAACCTTCGCAATGATCTCCTCTCGCGAGACCGGCGCATTGCCAGACAGAGCGATGGCCTCAGCTTCCCGGACAGTCATCTCCGGATTGGCTTTAATGAGGTCTGTGACCTCCATCTCTAGTTCTTGCAGAAGCCGGACATAGGTCATGCCAGCCTCCGATATTGAAAGAGCGACTGAGAATTTTTGACACCGACAAGTCGAAGCTGAGCCTCAAGCTTCTTGACTTCATATTTGCGGAACATCAGGTCGCGTTCCTCATTCGACAGTTTGTCAATGAGGGCTTCGATGCGCCGCGCGATCTTGTCGCGCGTTGCGAGATTGCGCTGTGCGTCGGCAAAGTATCCGCCACGCAAGTCAGACAAGGCGATCACCTGCCGGCCTTCAGCCTTGATGTATAGGTCTAGGATGCGGATTGTGCGGGCGCTCATGGCGTCACCTTCAATTTTTTTGAGGAGGTTGGCGGACGCGGGGCGCGCGAAGATCGACACATAGCCCCGGTTCTCGACATAGACCCATCGTCGGCCATGCGGGTCCGGGAAGCGTTCCGAGTTAAGCCAGTTGTGAAGTTTGATTCGGTAACGGAATGCGAGTTGCCAGTGCGAGCCGTCCGGCAATCGCACAATCGCAATCTCCATTACCGGCGTGTCCAGCGGTTCGGTCTTGAACCATTGCTCCTTGCCGTTCGGGCCGACATGGAGCCAGAGTTTCGCCAGCGTCTCGGCTTCGGCTAGACGCGGGCCGGGGGTTGGAGTAGTAGGCTCGCGTCTCGCAAGCTTTCTACCCGCCGTCGCTCTCTGACCAGAGCGGCGGCTTTTCTTTGCCGTCATGCGTCACGCCGCGCGCTTCTTCTTGCCGCGCTTCGATACATGGCGGTTCGATTTCGCCGCAGCCTGAGCCGCGTGCTTCGCGTGAGCGGCCCGGCGGGCGGCTTCGAGCCGCGCAGCCTCAGTCTCCGCTTCCTTCATGCGCTCCGCTTCCCATTCGCGGTCAGCGGTCTCGGTGATGCGGAGGGTGCTGAGGACCACAAGAACCTTCGGCGCTTTACCTTCGCGCCGCATCTTGTGGAATGTCGGCTTAGAATACTTTCGCATCGCGCACCATTCAGCGATGGTGTACGACTTTTCCTTGAGATCAGTGTCGGTACTCACAACACATAGCCCTTGTCTCCGCATTGTGCGGAAGTCGCGACCGGTTTTTTCGCGGGGCTGAAGACAAAATAAAAAAGCGCCCCAAACCGATCCGGTTTAGAGCGCCCTATTTTGTTTGATCTGGCAGTCTCGTAGCGGGGCACTAATCGCTGCTGCCGACGCGATCTAAGCGTATTCGGGAGAAAAAGGGAAGGGGGTCGAGAAGCGCCCGGAATTTATCGGTTTCTAGCGTTCTTAAGCCCCGAGGAGGCCCGTTTCGTTTCGCGCCGGGGCGTTAGAGCTTCGACGTTCGATTTCGGCAATCCGT
>NZ_JBFWPA010000184.1:0-9358 GCF_050250235.1 Pseudorhodoplanes sp. | reverse complement strand
GTCTGTGATCTCCCGCCACTCGTCGGGTATGCGATGCTGACGTAGCAGCGGGGTCGGGCCTTTCCAGCGTTCACTCCAATGAGGGAAGCGCTTTGGCTTGGTTGGGGGTGTCAGGGGTGAAGGAGGGGATGAGTGTGAGGGGGAGGGTGAGGAAGTAGAAGAGGCTTTGACTGAAGTCCCGCCGGACCCGCCCAAATGCGAGGGTGCAAGAAGCGCTTGGCGCGCGCGGACAAATGCCGCGTCCCTTGAAAGGAAGTCGCGGCCAACGCAAACAGAACCAAAAGAGCGGCGGACGGAAGAACGCAGGCTCTCTCTCGCGCGTTTCGGCGCCGGACGTGGAAGCAACAATCATTGCCTTTGCCAAGGAGCAGATGCCGGGGAATCGGGAATCAGGACGTGTTCAAAGCGACGATCGTGACATTTTGAATCGTGTTGATCGAATAGTTGTCCATCCGAAGACATTAGACGTATCGCTACCAGCAGGTAAGGACAGCGTCTCAAAAGTCGTTTCAGTCGATTGGGCGCCGAACAACCCGACGCGCAAACGGGCCATCATGCTGCCAGCAGGACGAGATGGGCGATTCAGCGCGACATATCCGTTCGGAAACCCGCGCCCGTCTCGTTGAGGCGATCGCAAAGGGGCGGCAATGGATGCACGAGCTGGTTTCCGGTCAGATCCGCGGCACTTCCGAGATTGCGCTCCGGAGGGTTGCAGCGAGCAGTCGGCGCGCACGATGATCAGCTCGGCGTTTTTGAATCTGCGGCTTGTGAACGAAGCGCATGCGGGTACTTTACGCACAGCGTCGGTGTTGCATATCTTATCGATCTTCCGATGGACTGGCAGGCACAAATGGACATCGTGAAGGACGCCGTCGGCCAAGTGTAAATAGACCCTCGAATGAGACTCAAATTACCGGCTCATAATCTCTGACGGGCAAGAAAGACGTGAATGGCCGCGAGAAGCTCGACCATGACGAAAAAAGATTCATCTTTAGCCGGTTAGAACACGTCCTGAAAACATTGCCTGCATCCTTCCGCCAGGCACTCAGGCGAGGCCATGTGCACCGCTGATTATCTTATCCCGAAACGCGGGGCACGACTTTCTTGAGTTTTCAAGGCGCGCTAGGGTCCCGTGGTAAGCTACAACTGCCGGGCTATTGCATGCGGGAGCATTCATGATCACGCTGGTTCGCAATGTTGGCTTGGTTCTGTTCGCGCTGTGCATTGTCGCACCATCCGCTCACGGCGCCAGCCAGACAGTTCCGATCGGCGGTACGGGTGGCGGACCGTTCCGCATCCTATGTCCCGATCGTCAGGTCCTCGTCGGGTTCTCTATGAGACTGGGCAGCGCAATGGACGCGATTGGGCCGATCTGCGCGCGGATGCGAAAGAGCGGCAAGACGCTGAGGCCAACGACAGTGCCGGCGTTCACAGGCGGCGGTGGCGGAGCAGGACAGGTCGTAGCGTGTCCGTTCAACAGCTTCGTCCACAATTTGAATGTGTTCGTCGACCGCTACGAGATTGTCAATCACGTCGAAATTAGATGCCGCAATCTCAAGAACAGCGCGCCGTTTGCGAAATGGCGCAGCACCCCCCATGGCGGCACTCCCGCGCGCAATTATGAAGTGCACTGCCAAGTAAACCAAATCCCTAACGGAATTCATGGCAAGAGCGGCGGACTGGTCGACAGCCTTGGGATGCTGTGCGATCTGCCAAGTCTTATTGTCAGATAAATTCGGCGACAGATTGCGGCTAACCAAGTCAGCTAATGTTCTAGCGCCTGGTGTCTTCTGAGTGAGGTTCACGCGATGACAACGGAAAAAAGACGATGACCAAGCGACCGCAATTTCCTGCAGAGGCCGTGGGCTACGACGCTCCGGTCAGAAATAACGGCGTCTACCGCATCCTCGTCGACATGGTACCTGGCGAGAGCTTGGCCGCCTTGGCTCCGTTCCGGCTTGATTACTGCTGCATGCCACAGGCGCAAGCCTCAAGCCGTCCGATCCAGCGCCTTCACGCGTTTGCGGGCGGCGCAACCGTCGAGGCGATGCGCAAAGCCGGTCGAAACGTTGAAATCCTCGCCGATGCCGAAGCGGAGTCGCGCACTGCGATTAGCGAACTCCGCCTGGCCGACGAGGATCGTTTCGCGAGCGGTTCGCTTCCGCCGACAGTTGGACGATTAATCTGAAGTCTATGCACAAGGACGACTTCGATGGCGCAGTTGCTCACGCTTCCTAAGATTAACTCCCTGCTTGCCAACTTCGAAAAGACGTACGCGGACCTCTGTCACCGGATCGAGCTGCCTCATAAGACTTATGAGAACCGCACTTCTTATGCGCTCCACATGGGACTCCCGAACGATCGCGCCAACAGAGCCAGCCTCATCCTTGGCGGCGTGCATGCACGTGAATGGGGCGGCCCGGATATCGTTGTCGCATTCGCAGGCGACCTTCTACGCGCCTATACGGATGGCAAAGGTCTTCAGTACAATCAGCAAACGTTTTCGGCCGAAGACATCAAACGCATTTTTGAGGAATCGACCATCGTCATATTCCCGTGCGTCAATCCCGATGGCTTTGAGTATTCTCGGACCAAATCCACGTTCTGGCGGAAGAACCGTAATCCGGACTCATCGGGTGGTGACCCGAAGAAGGTCGGTGTCGATATCAATAGGAACTATGACTTCCTGTGGGACTACAAAAAGCATTTTCACAAAACGGCCTGGGTGAGCTCGCTTGCATCGGACGATGAAAGCGTTGAGACGTTCCACGGCACCGAGCCGTTCTCGGAGCCCGAGACGCGCAACGTCAAATGGCTCATGGACGCGTATCCGGGCTTGCGCTGGTTTATGGATGTTCACTCGTTCGCAGGCGACGTGCTTTTCAGCTGGGGCGACGATAGCAACCAGAGCCAGCAGGTCAGCATGTCGTTTACGAACCCGGCCTACGATGGCCTGCGTGGCCACACGCGGCCCTTCCTTCCGGGTAACCAGCCGGTTCCCGACGGCCTCATTTGGAGCGAGCATCCGGACGAGTATGGAGAGTATGTCACGAGAGGGGATGGAGCGATTTTGCGCGGATCCGCCGAGATCATTCGCGACGCGATGAATGCCGTCTGGGGCCGACCGTACATTGCCAAGCAATCCATTGGCCTCTATCCGACCTCGGGAGCGAGCGACGATTACGCTTTCTCCCGCCACGTCACGGGCGACGCTGAAAAAACGTATGCGTTCACCATTGAGTTCAATTTCGGCGATCCACACAACCGCGACAACTTCATCGCTACCCGCGATCCGGACGTTCTCGATAAAACTTTGAAGGAAGTCGTGCCCGGGTTGATCGCGTTTGCGAGACTCGCTACAAAGCCGCCGACCGTGACTCACACGCCGGTCGCGCCTCATGGTGACATTTCATACGTCAACGTTTTCACTGGCGATTCGTGGTCAATCGGACCAGGAGGCATAATCCATCATCCTTCCGTGCCAGATCCCTACGTCACCGACTTGGGCCGCGAAATTGGGCGACTTCTCGGTGCGCACGAAACGTTAAGCCGAACGCCGGGCAAGGCAGGAGAGGTTGCCCGCGCCGCCATTCTTGAAGGCATTGCAAAACTGGCGCAGGGCAAGAATTCCTGACCGGCGGGAACACTTCAGCCGCCCCCCCTTGGATTTGCAAACCGGGTTCGGTTGGACCGGCGCTTATGATGTTGCGTCGCCGACAAATCGCTCGATTTCGAATTCTGGCAATGATTTCCATGCAGGAACGCCGCTGGCACAGGCGTTGAGTTGCGACTCCTTTAACTGGCGTTGGGTGCCGCTCATGGACAGGCCAGAGGGCAAGGTCATTAATCTCGCCGATGAACTGGCGCTTCGCGCGCTGCTGCTCTCTGCGCATGATTTGCTTTGGCAATGGCTATCACGTTCGGATGGACCGAACGATGAGGTGACGGTCGCCTTGCTGCGCGCGTTGTTCTCCAACGAAGGAAGCCGCCTAGCAGGCGGATCGACGCGGCTTTGCAAGGTCATCGAGATTCTGGACAGAGATGAGGCAGCGCCGAGCGCGACGATCAACGCTTTATGGACGGAATCCGCGATCGACGCACCATGGCTTCGCCAGAAGCTCAACGTCCCGAAACTCTGTAGTCTAAGCGGTGGCGAAGCAACGCGGGCCCTTCTCATGGTCCACGATCTGTTTTCTAGCGTCCACCGAACAGGTTTCCGCGAGGGCGCAAGATATTGCGTCGTTGCCGCGCGCCCTGCCCTGGCTCGGCTTTTCACACGGTTCGGCTTCCAGCCCGCCGACGGTTTTTCAAAGATGACGTCGCTGGCGAGATGTCGATCCTTATTCTCCACGCCTACGACGCAGCGGGCGCCGGCTTATTCTCCGCGTGGGACGCTGCGTCAGCGCTTGGCGCCGAACCGCCACCGACGCAGCTTCCCCACCCCGATGACGTGCTCATCGACGAGAAAGGTGTTCGCATCGTCGGTCCGACGGACGAGGAGGGATTGCGTAAGTTCGAGACGGTCTCGCGATGCCGAGATGCGTATGTCGCAGGCGGCCCGGGGCGAACGTTCGACAGCGCCTCTTTCGGATTCTTTATTCGTGACCTGACCGAGATAGACAATCCCGAGCGCGTGTTTCCGATCACCGCGGAGGAAATCAACCGGATCAATCCCAACAGTGGAACCGCGCCTATTTTCCGCTCCGGGCGGGACAAGGAGATAACGTCCGGCATCTATGCCCGCTTGCCTGTGCTGGTTGGTCGTGAATTTGGCGATGCTGTTTGGCCAGTCCGCTATGTACGTATACTGGATATGGCCATGGCGAGATCGTCGTCGGTAGCGTGGGCGCCGGCCTTTACGCCATGCTTCTTTTTATTGTGATCACGATTTTCGTCGCCGGGCTGATGGTGGGTCGCACGCCCGAATATGTCGGTAAGAAAATTGAGGCGCGCGACGTCAAGATGGCGATGCTTCTTCCCCGACTATCGCGCGCCGATCGTACGCAATGGCGCCGACGGTGAGCGCGAACTCGTCATAGCGCGTTGAGTATGCCATCGCCGCCGAGTGTTTGATGGAAGCGACGAAGCGCCGTGCGCAGAAGCTGGAAGCGAAAGGCCAGGTGGTTGATTTCAAGCAGTTACTACCGCTCACACGCTTCGCAGGCACCTGGACGCTGTGGAGCGGGCGGAAAAATTGCGCGCACCGGTGCAGCGGCTAGCTGATCGAATGGCGGGTCATCTCGTTTATTTTGCCCTTGGGGCGGCGGCACTTACCTTCCTCATCACACGAGATATGCGCTCGACCATTTCAGTCGTCATCGTGGCCGGCGCACGCGGCATCGCAGCTGGCACGCCGCTCGCCATTCTTGGCGCGATCGGTCGCGCCGCCCGCTTGGGCGCGATCATCAAAGGCGGCGTGCATCTGGAGACTCTCGGAGGGGTCATGCTCGATAAAACCGGAACGCTTACCCTCGGCAAACCGGACGTGCAGAAAGTCTGCCGGCCGCAGGCGTATCGCGAGAAGCCGTCCTGGCCAGTGCCGCGGCAGCCGAACTCCGCTCCGAGCACCCGCTGGGCAAGGCCATCGTTGCCTATGCACGTCATCAAAAATGCGACGTCGCTGAACCGGGCAACTTTGGCTACACACTCGGACGTGGCATCAGCGCAGATATCAGGGGACACAACGTTTGCGCGCGCGCGCTTTCGCTGGGGCGGCCACTGCACCAAATTTCCCCAGACTAAACCTAAGACTAAACGGAAATTTTAGTCTGGGGTTCGATTTGGATCGATCCGGAAATTGATTGTGCTTCAGGAGGATAGCTGGCGCGCCCGAACAGATCCTGGACCCCCAGATTCGTAGTTTGAAGGCCTGCCCGCCACCCTACGACCGGCTGAACTCCGAACTGCACAACAAATTGCTCAAAGTTGTGCGGCTGCTCGATACGGCCGCAACGATATCGATCGCCGCGACAGCCGTGATGAAGTACCAGGGCGGCAACGCCCTGTCGTGTTCGTCGCGCTCGCTCTTCACGAGCATCCCGATGCTGCAGCGGCGCGGCGGAGTGTCAACAAGCGTTATCATGACGCTTTTTCTCTGGAGGTGCGGCGTTTCTACCCGTTTTTTCCATTCATCGGTGGACGCGTGAAAGAGCCCTTCGCCTGGTAGGCGCATTACTTTGCGGTCGGCGATTGGGTACATCTTGATCTGTATGGGGACGAACCACCACCCGCGCATTTGGCAAAGATCCTGATGCGTTCCGTCCAGAACGCTTCCTCTCGCGAACGCCGACATTGTTTGAATTCATTCCTCAAGGTGAAAGCTTCCGAGACTCATCGCTGCCCAGGCGAGGGGGCAACCGTCGCACTGATGAAGATGGCGGCCCAGCTTCTCATCGCGACGAGAACGAGATACCCGAGCAGGATCTCTTGATTGACCTCGACAAAATACCGATCGGCTCCGTTGCGCGCGTCCGAAAGCCGGAACTCCAGGACGCCGAACTGTAATGATGTGTGGCGCCCGAAAAGCGGGCACTGCACGTGAGTATTAGCTGCTCTGCACAGAGGCGCGCGCTTTCCACGCCTGCATCAGATCGATCGGGAATGGAAACACGATCGTTGAACTGCGTTCGCCCGCAATGTCGAAGAGCGTGGCAAGGTAGCGAAGCTGCATCGCCTGGGGTACTGGCTCCAAGACGCGGGCGGCTTCGAGCAACTTTTGTGCAGCCTGCTGCTCGCCCTCGGCATTGATGATCTTAGCGCGACGCGTGCGCTCGGCCTCGGCTTGGCGGGCGATGGCGCGGATCATGTTCTCGTTGAGATCGATGCGTTTGATCTCCACGTTCGAGACTTTGATGCCCCAGGCTTCGGTCTGCTTGTCGAGCACGTCCTGAATATCGGCGTTGAGCTTGTCCCGTTCGGCCAACATGGAATCGAGGTCGTGTTTGCCCAACACCCACCGCAGTGTCGTCTGAGCAAGCTGGCTCGTTGCGGCGAGATAGTCCCTCACCTGGATCACTGACCGCTCGGCATCGACGACACGGAAATAGATGACGGCGTTGACCTTGACGGACACGTTATCGCGCGAGATCACATCCTGTGGCGGGACCTCGTCGACAACGACGCGAAGATCGATCCTTACCATCTGCTGTATGAAAGGCACGAGTAGGAAGAGGCCCGGCCCCTTGGTGCCGGTATAGCGGCCCAGAGTGAAGACGACGCCGCGCTCGTATTCACGCAGAATGCGGACGCTCGAGTACAGGAGCCCCAAGACGATAACTGCGACGATGACGATAGTTGCAGCGGAGGACATGGCTCTACTCCTTTTTGGTGAATGACTGGATCCTCAAATGCTTTCGACACGCAACGTCAGGCCGTCCCAACCGACGACCTTGATCCGATCGCAGTCTACAAGCTCGGTTCGTGCGCGCGCCCGCCAAATCTCGCCGGCGATTCGAACCTTCCCCTCCGTGCCGCTCCACTCAACAACCTCGCCCGTAAGGCCGAGCAATGCTTCCTTGCCGATGACAGGCGGCCGCCGGCGCGAGCGCAGCAGCATCGAGACGCCCAGAAGGAAAAAGGCAGCCGTTGCGAGGGTGGCAGTCGCGAGAACCGAAGTGGAGAGGCTGAATCCCGGCGCGCCGGAGGGAAACAGCATGATCGCACCGATGACGAAGGCGATCATGCCGGCAAGGCCGACCACTCCGAACGTACCGATGTGGGCCTCGGCAACCATCAAGCCGATACCGAGCAGGACAAGTCCGGCCCCAGCGTAATTGATCGGAAGGAGATTGAGTGCAAACAGCGCCGTCAGCAGGCTGATGCCGCCGATAAAACCGGGAGCGATTGCACCGGGGCTAAGGAACTCGAAGATCAAACCATAAATGCCAATGAGCATCAGGATGAAGGCGATGTTCGGATTGGTGATGACCGCGAGGAATTCCGTGCGCCAGCCGGGTGGCACGGCTACTGCTTCGAGGCTGGCTGTCGCCAGGCTTTGATGCTTGCCGGCGACCAGTGCGGTCCGGCCATCAAGCTTGCGCAGAAGGTCCGGGAGGTCATCGGCGATGACATCGATGACGTGAAGCCGCAGCGCCTCGGACGCAGGCAAGCTCGCCGCGCCGCGGACCGCGTCAGCTGCCCAGTCCACATTGCGGCCGTTGAGCTCAGCCAGACCGCGGATGTAGGCGATGGCATCGTTCACGGCCTTGCGGGTTTCAGCATCGCCCGGTTCGGCCGGCTTCGGGTTGGCGTCTGGAAGCCAGGGCGATCGCCCGAGTTGGACCGGCGTCGCCGCACCGAGATTGGTGCCTGGAGCCATTGCAGCAGCGGCACTCGCATAAGCGATATATGTGCCGGCGCTCGCAGCGCGCGCGCCGCTGGGCGCGACATAGGTAACGACCGGCACCGGCGACGACAGGATGGCACCGATGATATCGCGCATCGATGTGTCGAGCCCTCCTGGCGTATTCGTGCGCAGGATGACGAGACCGGTTTCGCTTGTCTTCGCGTTGCGGAGCTCTCGCTTGACGTAATCGGCAATGGCCGGACCGATCACGCCGTCGATATCGAGGACCACGGCGCGTTCCGCTTTAGCAGCCCCGGATGCAATCGCCAGTCCGCCGATCACAATCGCAAGCAGCGCGCCCGTCCATCTGGCCAAAGGCAATAGTGCGAAGTGTGCTGCATATGTCGTGGCGTGATCCTCATGGTTTGCGCTGGACGATGACCTCCGACTGCGCCGCGTCATCGAATCGGGTTATGAACGCTGCCGGGCGGCCTCCGTAAGCGAATGGTGCCGATCGGGCGCGCATCTAGCGCGCCGATGGCATCCCCGATCGTGTCGAGGACCCGGATTTTCAGCTGCTCCACGGCTGCGTCGCTGAGGTCCGCAAAGCACACCCACTCGACGAAGCCGGCCCAGGCCACAACCAGGATCGTTTGCCGAAATGTGGTGTTGGTCGATCAGCTGGTCAAACCGAACGAGGCCGCGCTTCGGGTGGAGACCCCGGCCCGGCAATTCCGGTCGTTCGCTACGTCGGTGGGACGGGACCTGGCGGGTACAGCGGCCTGGCGAATAAGCCACTCGTCGCAGCAGTGACCGTACTTTTTCTCTGACTGCAATTTTCGGCTCTTCGCGCGAAATTCCTCCGACATTTCAAAGGCGAAATCTGCCCAACCGGACCACCAGTTCGAATCCCTTTTGGTCCTCCAGCCGTAAGCTATTGATATTGCAAGAGTTTTTAGGAAACAACCCTCGGTACGGTTTGAGTTTTTTGCGCTGTGAAATTCTCTGTTAGACCGCGTAAGCGTCTTTTCGAAGCGACGTGGTGGCAGCTCAGACGCCAATTCTCCGCCGGCA
>NZ_JBFWPA010000183.1:0-9362 GCF_050250235.1 Pseudorhodoplanes sp. | reverse complement strand
GCCTACCTCGCCGACGCCCTCACCAAGATCGTCAACCGCCATCCCAACAGTCGCATCGACGAACTCCTGCCCTGGGCCTACGCCGTCAACCAGCCATTGAAAGACGTGGCCTGAGTACGACGCTTACCCTACATTGCCAACGGAAGCATGCGGACTTTGCGCGCCATCTACAATCATGCTCGCAAAGCCAATAGGTCATTGCCGGCCGATAATCCTGTCGACGCGATTGATTGGAACGGCGAGAAGCGTCGCGACACGGGAATGGGGACCGGCGACCTGAAGGGTTGGTTTAGCGAATTGGCGGCGCTGGAAAATCCGATCCGTCGTGAGTTCCATCTCTTTACATTGCTCAGCGGCTGTCGGCCTACCGCGCTTCAGTAAATCCAACGTAGCCACGTCAATTTTACACGTCGCATGCTGCACATTCCAAAGCCGAAGGGAGGTGCCAAGCGGGCTTTTGACATTCCCCTTTCTCGCGAAATGGTCTTGTGCCTTGTTCGGGCCATCCGTTTCGGTCGAGCGATGTGTCCGTCACAGACTGCGGAATGGATATTCCCGGCTGACAGCCAGTCGGGACATCTCGTCGAGCAAAGGGAAGATCGGGCCACACTGTCGAAATGGGGCAACGACCTTCGCCAAAGCTTCCGAACCATCGCGACCGCAGCAGGCGTGCCCGAGTTCGATGCCAAACTGCTCATGAACCACGCTATCCCCGGCGTGAACGCCGGATACATCACCCGGCACAAGCTTCTCGAAGATCATCTCCGCAGTCAGCAGCAAATGATCAGCGGCGCTATATTTTCGGCCTTAGGAAGTTTGCTTGTCGAAAACCTCACAATTCGGGAGTGGCTTGGCCTCGGCGCCACGCGCCGGGCTCTTCGGAACCTAACCTAACTAAGAGAGACGGCACCGAACGCAAGGCGTCGCTGTCCTCAGCTATTCTGCGATGGTCATGGACAGGTAGATGAGGCCGAAACAGGTTGATACTCATCTCAACCGTATTGGCAATCTTGAGCGACGAGATGGCCAGGGCAGCATTTAACAATAGGGCGTGGAGGCACTGCACGTCTACCGCGAGACGTTAGCTTTCGAAAGAGCCATTTCGAAGATGGACAAGGCTTTTTCCGATGGACGAACTTGGCTATTTGGCGATCAATTTACTCTGGCCGAGATGAATCTCGTGCCTATGCCGGCCGCCTAGAATATCTGAACATGCTCGACCTGTGACTCGGCGAAAGGCCGAAGGTCGTCGACTGGATACGGTCGGACGAAATGGGCAGAAATGCGCGACTCTGGAGCGCAGAATAAGCCGCGCATCGCGGAATTGCGCGCTCATCACCTGACAAACGATCTCGATACGAAAATCTATTAGCGCTTAACCGCCGCGCTCAATTCCGTCGTGAACTGCGGATCGAGCATTCTGCTCGAACCCCAGTCGGCGGTCCGCCTAGCGCTCGGCAAAGAGCTGAGTGTTGAGTGCACGCGGCATCGACACAGAAATCAATCGCCACCCCGCGCGCAGATGAGAACGCTTCATAGTGTGGTGCTCTGTTATCTCACGTAGGAAGCCGGCTCGTAGAGCCAGCTGAAGCGATCATAATACTCCTCAGTCGTCCGTTGCTCGAATATCGAGTTGCGCACCAGCCGTTCGACGCCGGGCAGGAGCGAGCGCAGATCGCAAGCTAGCGATCACATCGAACGCATCTTCATCAAATGGCTCGATCTGTCGCCGCGTGAGCTTGGTTCAGATCCAGCGAAAGTGGCGACGTGGCGCGATGTGATTACGAATAAAGCCGGCCCCTAGGCGGGCAACGTGCGAGCGCACGCCGCAATTGATTTGGGACCCCATTTCTTCATTTTATTCATTTTATTTTGATGTTAATTGACATACGGGATCCCAATATGCTTTGATTTTCCGTCTCTGCCCCATTTCATTTCCCAAACTAAGAAGAGTGGGGGCGCTTAAGGGAGGTTTTCCATGGCGATTTCGACGTCACTTCGGCGTGCTCCTTTTTCGGTG
Organism: Pseudorhodoplanes sp.; assembly: GCF_050250235.1. Taxonomy (GTDB): domain Bacteria; phylum Pseudomonadota; class Alphaproteobacteria; order Rhizobiales; family Xanthobacteraceae; genus Pseudorhodoplanes. The sequence continues at coordinate 7,342 of NZ_JBFWPA010000183.1, read as the reverse complement.
CTTGCTGCACTTGTCGCAACAGCCGCTATCAGCGCAGCGACATTCGCCGCTGAAGAAAAGGGTTGGGAAAATAAGGTCAATACGTCGGTAGCCCCGACCGCAGAGGGAAAGAAATTCACGAGGGAGGAACTCAAACAAGGCATCTTGGGTTTCTTCACCGCGGGCGACCCCAAGCGGCTAGCAGCGATACTTCCCCAGGATTTTGTACTGCGTCTGTCTCCCACTCTTCCTTACGGCGGAGAGCACCGCGGACCCGAAGGGTTCATGAACATGTTGAAAGGCACGATCGCCCTGTTCGAATCTTTTAAAACCCAAGCTGATCCCATTCTCGATGCAGGAGATTACATGATCCTGCCGATCCGCATCACGGCGAAAAGTAAAATCGGCCGTGAAATGAAAATCGAGAACCTCTGGCTGTTCAAGGTTTCCGATGGACGCCTTGTTTCGGCAACCATTTATGCAGATAGCGGCGCATCCCTCGCGGCAACGGGATATCTCAAGGAAGATGCGCAGATGCGGTGGCCGGAGCGGTAGGCAATCCGATTGCGGCGCTCGATCGTGATTTTGATCGAGCATCGTAATAACGGACATCATCCATGAAACATTCCAGCCTCTGCCAGAAGCTATCGATCGGCGCCATCGAGGCGTTTGCCATTTTCGATGGTGCGATCGGAATGGATCCCGCTGACCTGTTCGTGCCGAACCAGGCACCCCAGCCGGAAGCTGACGGCATTCGTCAGCAAATCCGCGGAGGCGAACCGGGCATTCATTCGAGTGTGCTCTTGCTTAAAACAGGACGGAATACAGTTCTGGTCGACACTGGTTCCGGACCTGGTGGAGATCCCAATGTGGGCAAGCTTCTGAAGAACTTGCAAGCAACAGGGATAGATTCGGCAGAAATCGATTCGATCATCTTCTCCCATTGTCATCCTGACCATATAGCCGGGACGCTCGACGTTGAAGGAAACCCCGTCTTCCCAAATGCTCACTATTACATCAGCGAAAACGAACTTGCGCATTGGAGCGCAGAAACAGTCCGGGTCAATTCGCTCATACCGGAAGCCATGAAGGATTTTGTTGTATGTACAGCAAAGCGCGCTTTGCAAGCTATCAACAGCAGAATGAGTGCCGTCAGATCGGGACAAGAGTTTCTGCCAGGAATTCGCGCGCTGGATGGAGCCGGCCACTCGCCGGGTCAAATCGCGCTTGCGGTGACTTCCGGCTCGAACACACTCGTCCATGCGGCGGATGTCATCGCCAATTCTACAGTGGCCTTCAAATATCCGCGCTGGGCGAGCGCTGTGGATGAGGACCGCGATTTGGCCGCGACGACGAGACAGCGGCTGCTGGATCAATTGTCAGCAGACCGCGTGCAGATGTTTGCGCCACATATCCATTTTCCAGGAATAGGATACGTCGAAAGGCGTCACTCAGAATATGTGTGGCAACCCTCCCCTCTGAAGTAGGGTGCGGTTACTGCATTGAAATCACGACAGGTCAGGCAGCCGAGAACGGAAGAGGACGAAAATGCCTTTTGTTGAACTGAGCCTTCGCCGTGGAAAATCCGTCGAAGAGATCAAAAAGATATCCGATGCCATCCATCAAGCGCTGGTTGATGCGTACGAGATGCCGGATTCGGACCGCTTTCAGATAATCCATCAGCTCGAGCCGCACGAACTCGTATTCGACCGACATCATATGGGCGGCCCCAGGACTGACGGCTTTATGGTGCTGAGCATTACCGCGGGAAAAGAACGAACCATTGAAGTCAAGAAGGCGTTCTTCAATCGCCTAGCTCAGCTATTATCAGAGCGCGCGGGCGTTGACCTGGAGGACATATTCGTAATGCTGAAGACGCTCACCCTCTCGGATTTTTCGTTCGGTGGCGGGCGCTCGTTAATCCCTGATTGATTTATTCCCACTTTATGTCCTTCTCGCCCCAGCGGCGTTCGCCAGCTTCGGTGAACCTGGTTGGTAACCACGTTGCGCGTCGCACTCGAACGGGGCTGAAGAAGTCACTCAGAATTTAGCCGCATCTGTAACCGTGCCATGACCTGCAGCTAACACCGCTCCCAATTCGCAAATTGCTGCGGCCAGATCCCGGCTTTCGAGTAGAGAGAGAGAGAGTGAGAGAGAGAGAGAGAGAGAGAGAGAGAGAGAGAGAGAGAGAGAGAGAGAGAGAAGCGTTGCATTAAATCGCGCGCTGCATCAGAGCGTCATGTTTTTTGAGTTTCGGGAGAAACCTGACCAGCCGTTTTTCAAATTTGGAATAGACTCCCCTTGACGCCGGGCTGGATAGCGTTATCGACAATACGACGTTGACCGTTTATCTCGATTGTTCAATGTCTTAGGCGGCAGGAACTGTATGTCACGAGTTAAGTCTCAGATTAAGGATTTGATTTTATGCGGCAAATTGGCCGCTGGAGAGCGCATAACAGAAGCCTCTCTTGCAGATCGACTTGGCATCTCCCGCACCCCAATAAGGCATGTTTTGCCGGCATTGGCAGAAGAAGGTCTGTTGGTACCGGCGGGTCGAAGAGGATTTTCGGTTCGTACATACAATGCTGCCGACAATTTCAATGCGCTCGAAATCAGGTTGGCGCTAGAGGGAATGGCGGCGCGTGCCTTGACGCAGCGCGGTCTTTCGAAAAGTTCACTGGATCAGTTGCGCGATTGCCTTAAAAGCGGCGACCGCATTTTGGAGCCTCGAGACTTCAATGAACGCGTGGGGCAACAATATGCCGATATGAACAGAATATTTCATCGCACCATTGTCGAATTAACAGAGAACGACTTGCTGTCGGCACTAGTTGATCGATGTTACACGTGGACGCTTGAAAAGAGTATGTCGGAGAGCTTTAGCTCTAATGAGCAAAGGGCAATGCTTGAGTTCCTGCTATACGCTCACACGCAACACCACAGTATGGTCGATGCGATTGAGAGCGGAGACGGCGGCAGGGCGGAGGCACTTCTTCGAGAGCACGGTCGCATCCCTGGCCGCAGTGACCAGTTGCGGGCGGATAACGATGCAAAGTCTGTACTAAGCCATATGTCACCTTAGCAAGTCGGCCTCCTGGTCTTTGCGCCGATCTACTGCGGCAGGTCTCGCGTTTTTGCCACCGCAGATTATCTCGAGCTGACTTCAACAATTTATCGAAGTTCAGCCTGAATTCTTGCAGGCTTGACGGTCGTCGAATCCAGGTTTGAGCTGAAATCGACCTTCCAATACAAGTCATTAGCGCGACCGCGGTGATCGGCTTAGTTATTGAATACATCCGTACAATCGTGTCGGGCGCCACATGTGTCGTTCACAATCAGAAAATCCGCACGCGCACAAATAAACTGTGTGCCGGCGCCAATTTATCGTAACATTCATACCGGCGACGCCGCCGCTGAACACCCTCCGGTCCATCCACTCCTTCGATCAAGTTCTTGCGGCGACATTCCGATCAGCAAGATTGTTTCACCTTCTGGAACTCTCGTCATTGACACCGATGGCGACCCCATATTGCGGCTATCATGACGAACGGTCACGCAACAATCGCCGCTCGCTTAATTCCGATGCTAAATCCGGTTTGGACATTGTAGGTTAACCTCATCCTTGACGCCCACTTTTGCGTTGCTGCGTGCTTGTAGCCATTACGCGCGCCTCAATACTGGGACTTGAACCTTGGATGTCCATAGGCTGTGGAGTTCGAACCACCTTGCTGCTCGTCCCTTGTGGATCGAACAAATTCAAATCGTCAACATTGATTTTTGCTAGAGCGTCTTGGAACGACGCAATTGTCCCCGGCCAATGGCTAAAAACGCTTCCGGTGCCGCCACCCGCCCTGTACCAACTGGTGCACCCACCTAGAACCAGGACACTCTGCCGAGCGCGATTCTGAATATCGATGTTATATGCATCGTGCGCGGCTTCCCGCACTTCAAGGCCAGCGCGGCCGCGATCATTTAAGAGTTCAATGCAAGATGCGATGTAGCGAGATTGCGATTCAATAATGTCTGTGACCGAAGCAGAGCCAGCGTTTGGACCATTGATCAAAAAGAGATTCGGAAACCCCTTCACTAATGTGCCCAAATATGCTTCGGGGCATGTTCGCCAGAGATCGGCAAGGCTTTGACCGTCTCTGCCGACAAAATCAAGCGTCCCCAACATCCCCGAGGCATTGAAACCAGTGGCGAGAATCACGGAGTCAACGTTGAATTGTTGGCCGTCCTGGGAGATCACACCGCCCGGGAACAGATCTTCGATGCCCGTCCCAATGGCTGTCACATTGGGCCGGGTGACCGCCGCATAGTAAGTATTGCTAACAAGTGGGCGCCTGCATCCAAACTTATATTGCGGCCTCAAAATTCGACGCAAAGTAGGATCCTTCACTTCGGCGTCGAAGTAGTTTCGCCATGCATCCTCCTGCTTAGCGATGAGTTGTTCATTCATTGGAAACCGCGTGGCGGCTAGCTCCTCAAAATGATCGAACCATTTTGCTCTCAAGCCCTTGGCCAATTCTGGGGACGAGCTAAACCGCTGCCAATCTTCGCGGGTATAGAAAACTTCGGGCTTTGGCAGAATATACGACGGCGTCCGAATAAACGCGTAGACGCGATCCGCATGCTCAGCGGCATACGGCAGGATCTGAATTGACGTAGCGCCGCCTCGAACAACTGCAACTGCTTGGCCCGTCAGGTCAATATCGGGCGTCCAATGTGCCGTGTGCACGATCTTGCCACGGTAACTACTTTTCCCTGCAAAGGGCGGGATGGTTGGCTCGCTTAAAAGTCCACCCGCCCAAATAACAAATCGCGGTGTCCAATGTCGACCGTCAGATGCAAATACATTCCATGTAGCAGACGCGTCATTCCATATTGCGGACGTTACTTCTAAGTCCAGAGCCAGATTTTTTTCGAGTTCAAACTCACGAGCTAAGTCTCGAGTGTATTCAAGGATTTCGTACCATGGCGCGAAATTGCTTGACCAAGTGCTGCGGGGGAAGAATCGGAAGGAGTAGAGCTCTATGGGCGTATCTGAGGAAGCGTTCGGATAACAGTTGTCGCGCCAAACTCCCCCGACGGAAGAGCCACGATCCAGGATAAGAAAGTTCGAGTGTCCACGGGATTTCAGCGTGGCCGCTGCCGCCAGCCCGCCTAGACCGGCGCCGATGATAATGGTGTCCGGCGAAGTCGGCCCGTGCACGGCCCGCGCAATCTGATTCACCACTTCCTCCATTACCGTCGCTGCGGCCGCAGGGTGCGAACCCTCAGCTTCCGCTGCTTGCGCAGTTATATTAGGAGCTCAGATTGCTTTATTGGGTCCCAATCGTCAATTTTTTCATGGAAAAAAATCATAAAATCCATCAACGGGATCCAAAACTAAAAGTCTAAGGCCGACCAAATTTGCGTGTTTTGCGCAGATTTGGGTCCTGAGGATCGAAACCAGGATGACCGGGATGGAGAGGCAGGAATTCTATTACATCGCAATGGAAGCAGGCTCTGCGGGTTGCGCGCTGACGACTCGACTGTCCGAGGACCTTTCATCGCGCAAATATTGCTAAGGCCAGAGGACGCGACACTAATCCTTGAATATCCATTCCGCTCGGATGGCCACGGCTTCTCCAAAATCGGATGGACGATTGGATGCATTTTTCAGGGCCCGAACCAGAACTCGGGGACCGAGAGATCGAGTGCGTACGCGGCCGCGTCCTCGGTCAACGCCATGGCATACGTTCGCGGCCACCAAGCTAACTATGATCGCAGGATTCGACCGAATGCGGCCACTATTCACAATGGTCGCGGATGGAGCTGCTGATGCGTATTTCGACCATCAATTGCGGACAAATGTCTCGTTAGCGCTCAACTTGCTGGGAGATGATATTTAAAACACAAAAAAGAGTCGGCCACGAAGGCCGACCAAGTTGGGAGGATTTCGCCAGCTCACGGGTGAGCACTCGTTCTCACTAAAAGAGAATTGGGAGGCTTACGACCTTTCTCATGGGATGATTGCAAAAACAAAAAGTAGCCGCCAAAAATGGCAACCCTCAAACGGTTTGCCGCAACTTGTGTTTTGATACTTAGATTTCTAATGTTTTGACATTGAGCTGTCAAGATCGCATGCGCTGATGATGGCTTCGCAGCGGACCGTCGTTGAGTAAAATAGTTGATGCGACATCAGCAAACAAAGAGCCGAGGTATGGTTTCACTCATTTCCGCTGGGAAACATGGGGCAAACCTCTCGCAGGAAAAGCTCACGTCGGCAAATGTTGCAATGCTCTTCGATGCGATATCGGAATCATAGGGCCACGGATGCCGGTCACTCTCCGCTTACGCGACCCGCTCCGTCAATGTATGCCGCTTTATTTTGGCGCCGATAGTTTTGCCAGCATGGCCCGCAAGATCGATGATTTTACCCGACCGGATTGCTTTTCGAACTCATGCTGCGCCGCGCGCCATAGAGGCATGGCCGCACGCAAAGCGGCGTTACCCTTGGTCGTCAACTTAACGCTTCGACTTCGTCCATCTTCTTCAGATACTTTTATTCTGACCAGGCCCGTCCGCTCCAAAACGCGCAGACTTTTCCCGGTAGTGGTGCGATCAAGGTCAATTTCATCTGCGAGCCTGTTCACCGACGCGCTGTCAAGCCGACCTAACGTGACGAGCATACCGAACTGCGCGGCGGTCAGCCCCGCTTGTTCAAGCTTGGCGTCGTAGGCCTCGCTGACGCGCCGTGCAGCACGACGCAAAGCAGTGCAGTTGCAAATTTTTAGCCCCAGATCTCGCCTGGCTTTTTCTACCATACAGCCCTCTGCTCGGAATTCCGGAGCTCATGTTTTCATTACACGTCGGCAACACGCGCCGTTCAGCACGCGAACGATGGGGCGTTTGTCGCAAGCTCTCCGAACGTCTCAAGAAGACGTTTCCGCCCTTTGCAAAATCGAACCGGATCATCATCTTCGAGCAATGTAAACGGGTCGTGCACCGGGCACATTGAAAAAGCGCCAAAACCGCGTAGTCCACGTAGGCGGCTCCGTTTCTTCTCGAGAAGCCGCTACGGCACAGTTCCAGCCTCCAGCCACCAATGCGAACGGCCAACCGAGTGCGGCAACAGCGAGTCCTGAAACGACTGCAAGCTTCTGTACCAGCCAACTCAGAGCAAACATCACGGGCGCTCAATGAAGCGTATCTGCAGATATCTGCGGCGGAATCCAGGCGCCCCTAAAAACCTTAGCGACCTCCTGTGCGGAAAGATCTCGTCTTCCCATTGGTCCTTTCTCTACGGGATACCAATATTCAATAGGCGTTTCGAGCACGGCCGGAAGCAGAGCAAACCCGATAAAACAACCCTTAAGAT
>NZ_JBFWPA010000182.1:0-9492 GCF_050250235.1 Pseudorhodoplanes sp. | reverse complement strand
TACCGGGCCGGAACTGCTGGAAGAGCCGGCAAGGATCGCAGCGCTCTTCCTCGGAGAAGACGCGCGCGAAGCACGGACGTCGAATTCGCAATCCGGTTCATCCGGACTGATCCAGTCGATGGCGCTGGGTTAGCCCCAAGAAAAATCCAAGGCATTCGTCGATGAAAAACCAATGGAGGACGCTATGATTGGAGTTGAAACTTTGCGGCGTGCCGGCATGGTGTCGGTACTGGCGGCCGCGGCCGCGATGCTGCCGCAGCTTGCGCATGCCCAGGCGAAGGACCCGCTGCGCATCGGCCTGCTGCTGAGCGTGAGCGGCGCCGGTGCCGCCTACGGCATCCCCGAGCGCGATGCGGTGCAGGTCGTCGCCGACGACATCAATGCCAAGGGTGGCGTGAACGGCCGCAAGATCGAGCTGTTCGTCTATGACGAAGCGACCAACCCGACCGAATCCGCGCGCGGCATCGTCGAGCTGATCCAGCGCGACAAGGTCGTGGCGGTGATCGGCTCGTCCATGGGCAGCGGCACGCTCGCCGCGGGTCCGAACGCGGCCCGTTTCGAGGTGCCGATCCTGGCCCCGAACGGCACCATCTCGGTGACCTCGAAGCAGCACGCCTTCCATCCCTGGGTGTTCCGCACCATGACGAACGACACCCTCAACACCAAGGTGATGTTCGACAAGGCGACGGCCGGCGGCGCAAAGAAGCTCGCGATCTTCCATCAGGAAGACGCCTATGGAAAGGAAACGGCCGACTACATCCAGAGCATGGCGAAGGAGAAGGGCATCGAAGTGGTGGCGGTCGCCTCGGCGCCGCTGCGCGCGATCGACGTGGTGGCGCAGGCCACGCGGCTTCGCAACGCCAATCCGGATGTCGTGATCATGCAGGTGGCGCCGGTCGGTCTCGCGTCCGGCTTCCTGCGCGCGGCCAAGCAGGTCGGCCTGGAAGCTCCGATCTGGGGCCCGATGGCGCTCGGCTACCAGGCCTTCCTCGACAACGCCAAGGAAGCGGCGGAAGGCGTGCGCCTGGTGCTGATCGCGAACTGGGACGAGCCGACGCCCGCGCTCAAGGAACTCGGCGACATGATGCGCAAGGCCGGCAAGAAGCCCGAGGGCTTCGCCGAACTGCTCACGACCAACGGCCTGTTCCCGATCATCGAGGCCGCCAAGAAGATCGACGGCCCGCTGACCGGCGCCAAGATGCGCGAGCAGCTCGAGAAGCTCTGCGACGTCAAGACCTACTCGCAGGGCAAGCTGTGCTATTCCAGCGACAACCACGACGGCTGGGGCCCCGACCTGCTGCTGACCGTGGAAGTGAAGGACAACAAGTTCAAGACCATCAAGTAAGCTCGTCGTCAAAGCCCGCAGGCCGGCCGTGCCGGCCTGCGGGATTATTCGACAGCGACCCCGGACCAGTGTCTTGACCGCAGCCGCCGCCAAATCCGGACACCCCTACGCCAACCTGTTTTCCCCGATCCGCGTCGGGGCGCACGTCCTGCGCAACCGCATCATCATGGGCTCGATGCATACGCGCATGGAGCACATGAGCGATCCGGTGGCGCGGCAGGTCGCGTTTTACGCGGCGCGCGCCAAGGGCGGCGTCGCGCTCATCATCAGCGGCGGGCATTCTCCCAACCCGGCCGGGCTGATGGAGCCCGGTGCGCCGATCCTGCATTCCCGCGACGACCTTTCCACCCATCGCGCCATCGTCAAGGCCGTGCACGAACACGGCGCCAAGATGCTGCTGCAGATCATTCATGCCGGGCGCAGCAGCAAGCATCCGCAGCCCGTCGGCGCCTCCGAAATCAAATCGCCGATCTCTCCGTTCAAGCCGCGCGCGCTGAGCGCGCAGGAGATCGAGGAGACGATCGGGGATTACGTGCGCTGCGCCGAACTCGCCGCCGAGGCCGGCTATGACGGCGTCGAGATCATGGGATCGGAAGGCTATCTGATCAACCAGTTCACCGTGACCCGCACCAACAACCGCACCGATTCCTGGGGCGGCGACCTGGAAAACCGCCTGCGCCTACCCGTCGAAATCGTGCGCCGTACGCGCGAGCGGCTCGGGCGCGGCTTCATGATCATGTATCGGATCTCCGCGCTCGATCTGGTCGAGCGCGGCTCGACCGCGCCGGAAATCGACCGCCAGGCCGTCGCCATCCAGGTCGCGGGGGCCGACCTGCTCAATACCGGAATCGGCTGGCACGAATCGGCGATACCCACGATCGCCTATCCGGTGCCGCGCGCCACCTGGGGCTTCGCCACCGAACGCATCCGCAACCTCGTGACGATACCGGTCGTCGCATCCAACCGCATCAATACGCCGGAAGTGGCCGAGCAATTGATCGCCTCCGGCACGGCCGATCTCGTTTCGATGGCGCGGCCGATGCTGGCAGACCCGGATTTCGCCGCAAAAGCGCAGGGCGGACGGCGCGCCGAGATCAACGTTTGCATCGCCTGCAACCAGGCCTGCCTCGACTATATTTTCACCGAACGCACCGCGACCTGTCTGGTCAATCCGATCGCCTGCCGCGAGATCGAGTTCGAGCCGGGGCGCACCGCGCGCCCGCGCCGGCTCGCGGTCGTGGGATCGGGGCCGGCGGGATTGTCGGCGGCGATCGCCGCCGCGGAACGCGGACACGACGTCACCTTGTTCGAGGCGGATGAGCGCATCGGCGGACAACTGAACCTCGCTGCCCGCATTCCCGGAAAAACCGAGTTCAACGAACTGCTCCGCTATTTCGCGCAGCAGGTCGCGCGCAAGGGCGTCACCGTGCGCCTATCGACGCGGGCCGATGCGGCCTCCCTGCGCGAAGGCGGCTTCGACCATGCGATCGTCGCGACGGGCATCGTTCCGCGCCGGCCCGACATACCCGGCATCGATCATCCCAGCGTCGTCATGTATCCCGACCTGATTGCCGGCCGCGCGCCGGCCGGCGAACGGGTACTCATCATCGGAGCCGGCGGTATCGGTTTCGACGTCGCCGAACTCCTCACCGCGCCGGGCTCGGAAGAAAACCGCGACACGTTCCTGGCGGAATGGGGTGTCGACGCGCGCATCCGCGAACCCGGGGGCCTCGGCGTCCGCCCGCACCCCGCGCGGCAGCGGCAGGTCACGCTGCTGCAGCGAAGCCCCTCGCGCATGGGCGTCCGACTCGGCAAGACCACCGGCTGGATTCTGCGCGGCCAGCTCAAGCATCGGGGCGTGCGGATGCTGACGGGCTGCCAGTATCTGGGCATCGCCGACGACGGCCTTTCGCTGGTGAGCGGCGGGCAGGCGCAGACGCTTGCGGCCGACACGATCGTCATCTGCGCGGGCCAGGATTCCAATGCCGCGCTCGCCGAAACGGTCAAGGCGGCGGGAATTCCCGTGAGCGTCATCGGCGGGGCGCAGTTCGCGTCCGAGCTCGACGCCTTGCGCGCGATCGACCAGGGCACACGTCTCGCCTACCGGCTTTGATCCCCGCTTGCCGGAGGGAGGAGAGGGCTCCGATGGAATCCGGCGCCCACAAATTTTTTGCCCGGCTTGTAGTCGGGCAGCGACACAGGCAGGAACGTCCTGGCCAACCTGCCGTCCACCTTGAGCTATACGGCCTGGATGGCGTCGCAATCCGCTCGCTTTAGAGTCTGATTCATTAGAGCATTTTCGAGCGAAGTGGGTATCGGTTCGCGTCAAGAAAATGCGATCAAATAAAGGAATCTAAAGCACGTTCCGATTCCATGTAAAACGAACGTGCTTTAGAAATAGCACCCGCGCGCGGAGACCGGCCAAAGCGCTTCCACGACGGGGGCTGCGCCGTGCAGGTCGCGGATGCAGACATACCAGTCGTGCAGGTTCACCGTCGGATCGCAATGGCTGGGGACCATCAAGAGCCTGTTCCCCCGCATCGGCAGGGTGCCGCCTTCGCTCTGCAGCACGCCGTGCTCGTCGCTCGGCCGCCGATAGACGATGCCCGGTCGCCGGAAAGGCTCCGGCATGCCGGAATCGACGGCCAGCGCCTTGTGCCCGGCATCGAGCACCGCCCGTTCGTCGTTCGGGCGGCTCATGACCGTCGATAGAACGAAGAGCGCGTTCTCGAAGCGGTCGAATGCCGCGCCGTCCGCGTTCTTGTTCCGGGCATAATCGCCGTCCATGAAAATGTAGGAGCCGGCCTGCAGCTCGTTGACCGTGCCGAGATTGGCCTCGATGTCGAACGTGCCGGTGCCGCCGCCGCCCACAATTCCGCAATCGATGCCGGCGTCCGACAGCAGCGCGACGGTCTGATTGGCCAGGGCGGACGCCTTCTCCACCGCGTTGCGCCGCTCCTCGTAGGTGCGGAAATGCTGGGCCGACCCGTGATAGGCCTGCAGCCCGGCAAAATGCAGCGAATTCGACCGGGCGATTTCGGAGGCCAGCGCCAATGCCGGCTTTCCGGGCGCGACGCCGCAGCGGTTCCCGCCCACATCGATTTCCAGCAATACCGAGAGCGTGACGTCCTGCCGCTCGGCGGCCTGCGCGAGCTCGCGCGCATTATCGATGCTGTCGACACAGACGCCGATGCGCGCCTTTTTCGCGAGCGCAACCAGCCGCTCGATCTTGCGCGCACCGGCGATCTCGTTCGAGACCAGGACGTCGCCGACGCCTTCGGCCACCAGAATTTCCGCTTCCGAAACCTTCTGGCAGCAGACGCCGACCGCCCCGAGCGCGATCTGCTTCTGCGCAATGATGCCGCTCTTGTGGGTCTTGGCGTGCGGGCGCAGGCGAATCCCGGCGGCCGCCGCAAAATCCGCCATGCGCTTCAGGTTGCGCTCGAAGGCGTCGAGATCGACGATCAGCGCGGGCGTATCGACCTGGTCCAGCTTCATGCCCGGCCCGGCCGGCGGCAGAGCGGTCATGCGAGCCCCGGTTCAGCCTTCGCGGCGCATCGCGCTTTCGTGCCAGCGCCGCAGGATGAGATGGGTGAAGAAGGTGAGGATCAGGAAGATCAATATCCCGGTCGCGGTGATCAGGATGAGCGCCGCGAACATGCGCGGAATCTGCAGCGTATAGCTCGATTCGAGAATGCGGAAGGCGAGGCCGGACGATACGCCCCCGGTACCGGCGACGAACTCCGCGACCACCGCGCCGATCAGCGCCAAGCCGCCGCTGATGCGCAGGCCGCCGAGAAAATAGGGCAGCGCGCTCGGAAGCCGGACATTCCAGAAAATCTGGCGGCGCGAGGCCCCGTAAAGCTGCATCAGCGACAGGAGATTGTGGTCGGTGCTGTTCAGTCCCAGGGTGGTGTTCGAGACGATCGGAAAGAAGGCGACGATCCAGGCGCAAATGAGAAGCGCCAGGCGGATGTCCTGCACCCAGATGATGATGAGGGGCGCGATCGCGACAATCGGGGTGACCTGCAGGATCACCGCATACGGAAACAGGCAGTTCTCGATCCATTTCGACTGCGCGAACAAGACGGCGAGCGCGACGCCGGCAATGGTCGCGGCCGTGAGCGCGGACAGGGTGATGGCCACCGTCACCAGCAGGGACGGGTAGAGCGATCCCCAATCCTTCACCAGCGTCTGGCCGACCAGGGTCGGGCCGGGAAGGATGTAGAAGGGAATATCGTTGACGCGGACCGCGACCTCCCACAGCAGCAGCACCAGAATCCCGAACAGCAGCGGCGGCAGGATGCGCGTGAGGAGCAGGCTCGGCCACGACGTCTGCGGCGTGGGGACAAGCTCCATCGTTTCCGGTTCGCCGCTCATGACGCCATCGCCTGGGCTAGGTGGGCCGATGCCGTCCGGCAATACTCGTTGTAAAGGGACGACGTGCGGTATTCTTCCGTGCGCGGATAGGGAGCGTCGATGGCCATGTCGGCAAAGACGCGGCCGGGACGCGCGCTCATGATGACGATGCGGCTGGAGAGATAGACCGATTCGTAGACGCTGTGCGTGACGAAGACGACGGTCCATTTCTGCTCCGACCACAGCCGCAGCAGGTCGTCGTTGAGGCGGAACCGGGTGATTTCGTCGAGTGCCGCGAAAGGTTCGTCCATCAGCAGGATTTTCGGCTGCGCAACCAGCGCGCGGGCGATGGACACGCGCATTTTCATGCCGCCCGACAATTCGCGCGGATAGGCGTGCGAAAACCCGGCCAGTCCCACCTGCGCGATGGCATTCTCGACGCGGTCGTGCGCTTCGCCTTTCGACATGCCGCGCAGCTTCAGCGGCAGATAGACATTCTTGAACACGTTCGCCCACGGCATCAGCGTGGGTTCCTGGAAGACGAAGCCGATGTCCTTCTGCGCGACGCGGTCGCCGCCGTCCTGCCAGACGATCGAGCCTTGCGTCAGTTCGCCGAGGCCCGCGATCAGGCGCAGCACCGTGCTCTTGCCGCAACCGGACGGGCCGAGCAGGCTCAGGAACTCGCCCTGTCCGATGGTCAGGTCGACATTCTTCAGCGCGACCACGCCGGTCGAATACGCCTTGCCGACGCCCTTCAGCGCCAGCAAGGGCGCTTGCGATCCGGACTGGGGGCGAAGCGCCGTGGCGCTTCGCCTGACATTGGTCACAGAGGTCATCAGCCCCGCCCGTCAGCTCTTCAGGTTCAGGCCGTGGCCCTTATTGACGAATTGCAGCGTATAGGCCTTGGACAGGTCGATGTCGGCCGGATACATGCCGGTCGGCGCCAAAGCCTGCTGGAACGCCTTCCAGCGCGCATCCGTCATGGCGCCGATGCCGAGCTTCAGCGAATCCCCGGAATCGATGATCTGCTGATCCCTCATCGTCTTTTGGGCGTAGGCGAGCAGGTCGTCGCTTTGCTCCGGATTGGCCTTCTTGATCAGCTCGTTCGCCGGCGACGGATCCTTGTAGATATAGCTGTACCAGCCCTCGATCGTCGCATTGACGAAGCGCTGGATCATGTCCGGCTTTTGCTTCACCAGATCCCAGTGCGTCTCCAGCGTGTTGGCGTAGTTGGCATAGCCGTCATTGGCGAGCAGATGGACGACCGGCTTCACGCCCGCCTTCTCGATCTGGAACGGCTCCGACGTGACATAGCCCTGCACGCTCAGCGACTTGTCGGCGAGGAAGGGCGCGAGGCTGAAGCTGTAGGGCCGCGCCTGCTCTTCGGTGTAGCCGTATTTCGCTTTCAGGTAGTTCCAGTAGGTGACGCGCGAGGAGCCGGCCACCAGGATCGGCTTGCCCTTGAGCGCGGCCAGCGAGTCGTTGCCCTGTCCGGGATGCGAGATCAGCACGCGCACGTCCTTCTGGAACGGCGCGGCGATGCAGCAGAGCGGCACGTTCTCCTTCACATAGCCGAGCGCGGTGAAGCTCTCGCCCTGGCTGAACTCGATCTGCTTGGCGGCCAGCACCTGCGAATAGCGGACCTGCGGACCGCCCATGCGGATGGTCACGTCGAGGCCGTGCTTCTGGTACAGGCCGGTGGCGAGCGCCTGGTAATAGCCGCCGTGCTCGCCCTGTGCCTTCCAGCTGGTGCCGATGGTGACTTTCTCCAGCGTCTGCGCGGAAGCGGGGATGCGCAGCGCGCCGGCCGCCGTCACCGCGCCGGCGGCGGCGACGAAGGTGCGGCGCGTAACGGTCGTCGAACTGTTCGTCTTGCGTGTCATAGCGGGAAACTCCTCTCCCTGGTGTCTCTGAAGCTGTTTTTCTTGTTGGGTCCGGATTGGCTTGTCTGCCGTTTCGGGCCGTATGCAGAAGGAGCGTGTGCCGTCATGCCGGCGCCCGCTCAAAATCGACGTAGTCGAACCCGAGATTGAAATGGCGCGGGCCCAGCAGCCGGCGACCGGCGTCCGTGCGCCACGCATCGTCGAGCGCCTTCATGCCGAACACCGTCACCGGACGTCCAGGCGTGACGTCGCCCAGCGTCGTCAGCGGACGGTTGGTCTCCGGATCGAGCACGGCAAAGATATCGGGGCTGGTCGCGATGACGGTCTCGTCACGCCAGATCGCGTGGTGTTCGTTCTTGACCCACACCTTGTAAGTCGCGCCTTTCCATTTTCCGCGCCCCTGAATGGTATAGACCAATTCGCGCCACATATAAGGTTCGTTGCTGAGCCAATCGACGGAAGTTGCCTCGCCTTCGAACAGGACGCGGCCCGCGGTTTCCGCAATTAGCGATTGAAGTTTTCCGTCCTTCAACTTCGCGCCGTTGCGCAAAGCCGCGCCAACCTTGATGGAGCGGCTGAGGCTACCCTTCACCAGCGCCGGCCTTGCCTCGTGCACCTGCACCAGGTGGCCGGTCGTGGCGATGCCGCGACCGTATGCCGCGCGGCTGACCATGCGGCCGATCCAGTCGGCCATGACGGCGTTCACCGCCGATTTGACCAGGATGCGGTTGCCCCAGCGATCCACCATCATCACCGGCGTCGGCGGCTTGCCGATCAGCTCCATCTTGCTCAGGACGAGCTCCGGGATCGCGCGGCCGACATAATCCCCGTCGATCGTCGGAATGCCGAGTTCGAGGCCCGTGACGATGGTCGCCGAGGTCGCCGCGCTCGACAATTCCATCGAGACCAGCGCACCGAGCTTCACGCCGGCATAGGTTGTCAATTCCTTCGCGGATTCGACGAGCCGCGGCACCAAAGTCGGAAATTCCTCCTTTTCGAGACGCAGCCTCGCAAGGTCTTCCGGTGCGGGCGGCTCGTCCGGGTCCTTGCCGCCGAGAATGATCGCCCAGCAGGTCCAGTCGCTCTCGGACAGCTCGTCGGGAGAAACCAGCGTGAGCTTGCGCCCGGCGCGGATGGCGGGCGCCAGCATGTCGAGACCGGCCTCGATGCGACCGCCGCCGCCCGTGCCGAAGAATGTCAGGCCCCAGCAGAAATTCTCGGCGGTCTCGATATCGGAAATCACCACGGCCATGATTTTCACAAGCTCCCGTGAACCGGGCGCCCCTCCATCAACACCGCGCGAACGGGCGGCCCGCTCGCAACCAGATCCTCGGCGTCGTCGGCATCGCTGATCATCAGGTCGGCGCGCGCGCCTTCGTGGATGCCGTAATCCTTGTCGAAGCCCATGAGCCCGGCCGGGGCCTGCGTGACCATCGCGTAGGCGCGCCCGAGTTCCGACGTGCCGAGATGGCCGGCGAGCAGCGTCCAGCGCGCGATTTCCAGCATGTCGCCGCTGCCGACGGGAACGAACGGGTCCTGGATATTGTCCGTCGCCGCAGCGACCCGCACGCCGCCCTCGATCAGCTCCCGGACGCGCGTCAGCCCGCGCGGCGGCAGGCTCTTCGCTTCGCGGCCCTGCAGGAACAGGTTGGCCGTGGGCAGCGTGATGACGGAAATGCCGGAAGCGGCGAATCCATCGATGACCCGGCGCGCGGCGTCCGCTTCCATCGCGCTCAGGGCGGAGCAATGCCCGAGCGCCACGCGGCCTGCCATGCGCCTTGCTTTCGTGCGCGCGATGACGGCATCGAAGAGCTGCCGCCCGGCATCGAGATGTTCGTCGAGATGCAGGTCGATCGGAAGATTGCGGCGCTCGGCGGTGTCGAACAGCATGTCGAGGAAGGCCGG
>NZ_JBFWPA010000181.1:0-9512 GCF_050250235.1 Pseudorhodoplanes sp. | reverse complement strand
GGGGAGCGACCGCATGCCGGCGACGCGCTCGGTGATCTTCTGGCCGAGCAGCATGCCGCCGCCGCCGGGCTTGGCGCCCTGGCCGACCACGACCTCGATCGCGTCGGCCTTGCGCAGGTCGTCGGGGTTCATGCCGTAGCGCGAGGGCAGGAGCTGATAGACCAGGATGGAAGAATGCTCGCGTTCCTCCGGCGTCATCCCGCCGTCGCCGGTGGTGGTCGAGGTGCCGACCGCCGACGCGCCGCGGCCGAGCGCTTCTTTCGCCGGACCCGACAGCGCGCCGAAGCTCATGCCCGCGATGGTGACCGGAATTTTCAGATGGATCGGCTTCTTGGCGAAGCGGGCGCCGATGGTGACGTCGGTGGCGCAGCGCTCGCGATAGCCCTCCAGCGGATAGCGGCTGATCGAGGCGCCGAGGAACAGGAGATCGTCGAAATGAGGGAGCCTGCGCTTCGCACCGCCGCCGCGGATGTCGTAGATGCCGGTCGCAGCCGCGCGCCGGATTTCGGCGATCGCATGATCGTCGAAGGTCGCGGACTTGCGTGGCGGCGTGCGGACGAAGCGGTCCTCGGCGCTCATCAATAGGCCCCGACATTGTCGATGTGGAAATGGTAGAGCTTGCGCGCCGAGCCATAGCGGCGGAAATCCGCGACGTCTGCATCGGCCTCGGCGGCCTTCAGAAGGGCGCGCAGATGGTCCATGTGCTCCGGGGTCATTTCCTTCTCGATGCAATCGGCGCCGAGGCTGTGCACCTTACCGCGGACGTAAAGCCGGCTTTCGTAGATCGAGTCGCCGAGCGCTTCACCGGCATCGCCAAGAACCACGAGACTGCCGGTCTGCGCCATGAAGGCGGAGAGGTGGCCGACCGATCCCCTTACCACGATGTCGATGCCCTTCATCGACAGGCCGCAGCGCGCCGAGGCATTGCCGTCGATCACCAGCAGGCCGCCGCGTCCGCTTGCGCCGGCGGCCTGCGAGGCGTCGCCGCGGACATGGACGCGGCCGGACATCATGTTCTCGGCGACGCCCTGACCGGCATTGCCGTGAATGATCACACGCGCCTGCTTGTTCATGCCGGCGCAGTAATAGCCGGCATGGCCCTGCACCTCGACCGTGATCGGCGCATCGATCCCGACTGCGATCGAATGCTGTCCGCGCGGATTCTGCACCACCCAATGGGTCTCGTTGGTATTCGGCTTGATTGCATGGAGCGCGGAATTCAGTTCGCGCAGCGAGGACGACCCCAGATCGACCGTGATCATCCGTGGCGTTCCCCGGAATTGCGTTCCCATGTGTACACTTTGGCAGGCTCGGGCTCCCACACCGTCGCCTTTTCGATATCGGGCAGATTGACCAGCGCGCGATATTCGGTGCCGAACGCGACCCACCGGTCGGTCTCGGCCATCACCGCGGGCTTGCAGGCGATCGGATCGCGGAGCACGCCGAAGCCGGTCTCGGTTCCGACCACGAATGTATAAAAACCGTCGAGCGCGTCGAGCGAGGATTCCAGCGCCTGTGTCAGGGTCGCGCCCTCGCGCATCTTCCAGGTCAGGTAGCCGGCGGCGACTTCACTGTCATTGTCGGTCTGGAAGCTCAGGCCCTGGCGGATCAGTCCGCGGCGGACCTGATTGTGGTTGGAGAGCGAGCCGTTATGCACCAGGCATTCGTCCATGCCGGTGGTGAACGGATGGGCGCCCTGGGTGGTCACGGCGGACTCCGTCGCCATGCGGGTATGACCGATACCGTGGCTGCCGCGCATCGAGGCGAGGCCAAAGCGCTTCGACACCTCGCTCGGCAGACCGACTTCCTTGAAAACCTCCATGCTGCGGCCGAAGCTGACCACGGAAATATTGGGCCGGCGGCTCAGTTCGTCGCGCGCCTCTGCCTCGCGGTCTTGCGCGACGGCAATGACAGCGTGATTGTCGTGCACCGCGAGCGGTGGTGCCGCGACCGAGGCCAGGCTGTCCGTCAATTCAACAAAGTCCGTGCCGGCAGGCCCCCGGATCGTCAGCTTCACTTCCCCAGGCTCGGCGCCGCCATACACCGCGAATCCTGTCGAATCGGGTCCGCGGTCGGTCATGGCCACCAGCATCTGCGCCATCAACCGGCCGAGTTCCGGCTCGAGGCTTCGATCCTTGGTGAAAAGTCCGACGATTCCGCACATGGTCATGTTCGCTGCGAGGACAGGGATGGGCCATCGCACGGCCGGCGCATGGTGTCAATTTCTGAGCACTTTATTTTCCTGTGAAGAAACAGAACGAAACCGTGTGAGCGCAAGGTGTTTCGGTGCCCGGCAGACAATATTGCACATAGATTGATCACAAATACCTCTATTGTATGCAATTGAACGGCTGAATCGACGATCCGTGAACCCAATACGAGCCGTCGAATTCCTTTTTTTGGTTTTTGAATCAGTGTGTTGTGAGATTTCTGCGGAAGCGCAATGGGGCTGGCACGCAATTTGCGGAGGTGTTGTCCGAGACCGAGCACAGAGGGACCGGAGGCACTCAATGAATCGCCGCGAATTTCTGAAATCGACGACCGCCATCGCTGCAACATCCGCCGTCAGCGCGCCCGCCATTTTTTCGACGTCGGCCGAAGCGCAATCGCGCAAGGAGACGCTGCTTCTCATCACCGAGAATGGTCCGAACAATCTCGACATCCATGGCGTCGGCACCAACCGGCCGGGCTACGAGGCGTCATGGAATTGTTATGATCGGCTGATCACCCATCCGACCAAGACGTTGTCAGATGGGTCGCTGTCCTACGATCGCGACAAGTTCGAACCCGAACTCGCCGACGACATGAAGGTCGGCGACATGTCGGTGACCTTCAAGCTCAAGAAGGGTGCAAAATTCCACGACGGCAAGCCTGTTACCGCAAAGGACGTGAAGTGGTCCTATGACCGCGCCGTGAGCGTCGGCGGCTTTCCGACCGTGCAGATGAAGGCGGGCTCGCTCGAAAAGAAAGAGCAGTTCGTTGTCGTCGATGACAACACCTTCCGCGTGGATTTCATCAAGAAGAACCACCTCGCAATTCCCGACATGGCGGTGATCGTACCGGGCATCTACAATTCGGCGCTGCTGCAGTCGAAGGCGACGGAGAAGGATCCCTGGGCGCTCGAATATACCAAGAGCAATACCGCGGGCTCCGGTGCCTACAAGGTGACGGGCTGGAAGCCAGGTGTTGAAACCATCTATGAGCGTAACGAGGCCTGGGTCGGTGGCAAACTGCCGCAGCTTCGCCGCGTGATCTGGCGCACCATTCCGTCGTCCGGGAACCGGCGCGCGCTGATGGAGCGGGGGGACGCCGACATCTCCTTCGATTTGCCGGCGAAGGATTTCACCGAAATGAAGAAGGACGGCAAGCTCAGCCTGATCTCCAATCCGATCGGCAACGGCATGTACAGCCTTGAGCTGAATGTGGTGAAGCCGCCCTTCAACAACGAGAAGGTTCGTCAGGCAATTGCCTATGCACTGCCTTACGACAAGATCATCAACGCCGGTATGTTCGGCCATGCTCGGCCGCTGTTCGGCGGCGCGTCGAACGACGTCACCAGCACCGCATGGCCGCAGCCGACCGGGTACAAGACCGACATGGAAAAGGCCAAGGCGCTGATGGGCGAGTCGGGGGCAGGTGAGATCGACTCCACGATTTCGTTCGACCTCGGCGACGCCGTCAATTCCGAGCCGATTGCGGTGCTGATCCAGGAAAGTCTCAACCAGATCGGCATCAAGCTCGCGATCAACAAGGTGCCGGGCGCCAACTGGCGCAGCGAGATGGCGAAGAAGTCGATGCCGATGATGGTCAACTTCTTCTCCGGCTGGCTGGACTATCCCGAATATTTCTACTTCTGGTGCTATTCCGGCCTCAACGCGATCTTCAACACGCCGAGCTATGTCAACAAGGACATGGACGCCATGATCGACGGCGCCTATGCGGCGGCCGCCGTCAACGACACGGCGAAATACGATACCGACGTGAAGAGCTTCATCTCGAAGGCCTACAAGGAAGTGCCGCGCATACCGCTGTTCCAGCCCTATCTCAACGTCGCCACCCAGAAGAATATCTCCGGCTACCAGTACTGGTTCCACCGCCAGGTCGATTACCGCAAGATCGTCAAGGCATAAGCCGGGGCGATTTCGCCATCCCATGCCGCAGGGCATGGGCCTTGCATGAACCGACATGACACGAGACGGTGCGCGCCAGTCCCGGCGCGCGCCGCCACCCGCGACCGGAGACGCGGTGATGCTCGCGACCCTTGGCAAAAGGCTTCTGACTGTGATCCCGACGCTGATCGGGGTCATTATCGTAACCTTTCTGTTGACCCGCGTGCTGCCCGGCGATCCCGCGGTGTATTTCGCGGGGCCCGCGGCCACGCCGGAATCGATCGCCGAGATCCGCAAGGGGCTCGGCTTCGACAAGCCATTGCCTGAGCAGTTTCTTCGCTATGTCGGCGATCTTGCGCAGGGCAATTTCGGCAATTCGCTGTCGACCGGCCGGTCGGTGGCGACGGAGATCACAAGCCGGCTGCCCGCATCCGCCGAACTGACGCTGGTCGGGCTGATCGTCTCGATCCTGATTGCGGTGCCGCTCGGAATCTTCGCGGCGATCAGGCAGGGATCCTGGGTCGACCACACATGCCGCGTGGTGGCGACGGCCGGGGTGTCGCTGCCGGTCTTCTTCACCGGCCTTCTGCTGGTCTATGTCTTCTATTTCAGGCTGGGCTGGGCGCCCGCGCCGGTCGGTCGCCTGGACGCATTCGCGATCACGCCGCCGCACATCACCGGCTTCTACCTGATCGACAGCCTGCTGGCCGGAGACCTCGAAACCTTTCGAGCCGCGCTTGCGCAACTGATCCTGCCGGCGATGACGCTTGCGATCTTCTCGCTGGCGCCGATCGCGCGCATGACACGGGCCTCGATGCTTGCGGTACTCGCCTCCGACTTCGTGCGCACGGCGCGCGCCAGCGGGCTTGGGCCGCGCACCGTGATCCTGACCTACGCCTTCCGCAACGCCATGCTTCCGGTCATCACGACACTCGGCATGGTGTTCTCGTTCCTGCTCGGCGCCAACGTGCTGGTCGAGAAGGTGTTCGCCTGGCCGGGTATCGGCTCGTATGCGGTCGAGGCGCTGCTGCAATCCGACTTCGCCCCGGTCCAGGGTTTCGTCCTGACCATGGCGATCATGTACGTGATCCTCAACCTCATCATCGACATTCTCTACGGCATCATTGACCCGCGTGTGAGGCTCGAAGGATGAACCAGCGTCCCGATCTCGACTCCGCACACATCGCGGCAACCGATGCGCCGGCTGCGGGGGCCGCAGCCGCGGCCATGGCCGCCCCGGCAGTGCCGGCGGCGCGGAAGCAGACATCGGTGTTCGCGCATGCGCGCTACGTGATGTCGGAGAACCCGGTCACCGCATTCTCGTTCGGGATGTTCGCGCTGCTGGCGCTTTGTGCGCTGTTCGGGCCTTATATCGTCCCGTATGATCCGCTGGCGAGCAACACCGCAGCGACGCTGCAGCCGCCGTCCGCCGCGCACTGGTTCGGCACCGACCAGCTCGGCCGCGATATTTTCAGCCGGGTGGTGGTGGCGACGCGGCTCGACTTCATCATCGCTTTCAGTTCCGTCGCGCTCGTGTTCGTGATGGGCGGTTTTGCAGGGATCGCCGCGGGCTTCTTCGGGGGCTGGACCGACCGCCTGGTCAGCCGTCTGGCCGATACCATCATGGCCTTTCCGCTATTCGTGCTGGCGATGGGCATCGTGGCCGCGCTGGGCAACACCGTGACCAACATCGTGATCGCGACCGCGATCATCAATTTTCCGCTTTATGCCCGCGTGGCCCGCGCCGAGGCCAATGTGCGCCGCGACATGGGTTTCGTGCAGGCGGCGCGGCTGTCCGGCAACGGCGACTTCCGGATCCTTCTGACGCAGATCCTGCCCAACATCATGCCGATCATGATGGTGCAGATTTCGCTGACCATGGGCTATGCAATTCTCAATGCCGCCGGCCTGTCCTTTATCGGCCTTGGCGTGCAGCCGCCGACGCCGGAATGGGGAATCATGGTCGCGGAAGGCGCCGCCAACATCATTTCCGGCGAATGGTGGATCGCCTTCTTCCCGGGTGCCGCGCTGATGATCGCGGTGTTCTGCTTCAACCTGCTCGGCGACGGACTGCGCGACATCGTCGATCCGCAGCGCCGCACCTGAGGAGCGAATCATGACCGCCACCACGCTCCTCGACGTGCGCGATCTCACCGTCGAATTCATGACCCGGCGCGGGGTCGTGACGGCCGTGCAGCATGTCAATATTTCCGTTGCGAAGGGCGAGACCGTCGGCATCGTCGGCGAGTCCGGCTCCGGAAAATCGGTAACGTCCTATGCGGTGATGCGCATTCTCGACCACGCCGGCAAGATCGCCGACGGTTCGATTACATTTTCCGGGATCGACGTGCGTGACGCGCCGGAAAAGGAGATGCGCGACCTGCGCGGCCGCGAAATGTCGATGATCTTCCAGAGCCCGCGCACCGCGCTCAATCCGATCCGCAAGGTCGGAGACCAGATCGGCGACGTGCTGCTGCAGCATGTCCAGGCGCAGCCCTCCGACGTGAAGGAAAAGGCGATCGAGGCGCTCAAGCGGGTCCGCATCGCTCGTCCGGAGGAGCGGTTCCACGCCTATCCGTTCGAGCTGTCCGGCGGCATGTGCCAGCGCGTGGTGATTGCGCTGGCAATCGCCTGCCAGCCGCAGCTTCTGATCGCCGACGAGCCCACCACCGGTCTCGACGTGACCACCCAGAAGGCGGTGATGGACCTCGTGGTCGAACTGACGCGGGAGCGCGGCATGTCGACCATCCTGATCACCCATGATCTCGGTCTCGCGGCGGCCTATTGCGACAAGGTCGTAGTGATGCAAAAGGGCAAGGTGGTGGAGACCGCCGCATCCGCGAACATCTTCAAGGATCCGCAGCACGCCTATACCCGCAAGCTGATGCGCGCAACGCCGCGGCTCGGGGTCTCGCTGCGGGACCTGCTGCCGGAGGATCTCGCGTCCGAGCCCTATCCGGCCCCGACGCCGGCCGCCGAAGCCGAACTGGCCGACAAGTCGCCGCTGCTGGTCGTCTCCAATCTGGTGAAGGAATATCCGCGCCAGGGCGCGCCGGGTTCGCTTGCGAGCTTCTTTCGCAGAAAGGACCAGTTGCCGGAGCCGGAGACCTTCAAGGCGGTCGACGGCATTTCATTTACGATCAGGCGCGGCGAAAGCGTTGGTCTCGTCGGCGAATCCGGCTGCGGCAAGTCGACCACATCGATGATGGTGATGCGGCTGCTCGATCCGACATCCGGCTCCGTCGTGTTCGACGGCGACGACATCGGCGCGATCCCGGCCAAGCAATTCGCCAAGACCAAGATGCGAAAACGCATTCAGATGGTGTTCCAGGACCCGACCGAGTCGCTCAATCCGCGTTTCACCGCGGCGCGTGCGATCGCCGACCCGATCCTGCGCATGAGCGACATCCGCGGAAGAGATGCAGTGCGCGCACGCTGCGAAGAACTGGCGCGCAATGTGGGATTGCCGGTCGAATTGCTGGATCGCTTTCCACATCAATTGTCGGGCGGGCAAAAGGCCCGGGTTGGCATCGCCCGCGCCATCGCGCTGTCGCCGGAACTGGTGATTCTCGACGAGCCCACCGCCGCGCTCGACGTGTCGGTGCAGGCGGTGGTGTTGAACCTGCTGGAGGATTTGAAGCACCAGCTCGGCATGAGCTATCTGTTCGTCTCGCACGATCTCAACGTGGTGCGGCTGCTGTGCGACCGGGTGATCGTCATGCAGACTGGCAGGATCGTGGAGGAGGGCAGCGCGGAAGCTGTGATGGATTCGCCGAAATCGGATTATACCAGAGAATTGCTGGCTGCGATTCCGCATCCGCCGATTTGAGCCGTTCGATGAGCGATCACGACATTGCGGACGCCTGGATCACCTCGTCGGCGGCGTTGCTGGAATTGCCGATCGATACCGCCTGGCTGCCCACCATCCGCGCCAATGTCGAGGTGACGTTGCGGCTGGCGAAACTCGTCGACGACTTCCCGCTGCCGGACGAGGCCGAACCCGCGCCGGTATTCGGGGCCTGAACATGGCGGACTGGCGTTTTGCGAAGGGTCACGAGATTGCCACCGCCGTCGCGCGAGGCGAAGTATCGGCGCGCACCGTGGTGGAGGACGCGCTGTCGGCCATCCGCAGCCGCGACCAGACGCTCAACGCCTTCACCGATGTCACCGCTGACCGCGCGCTTCGACGCGCCGACGCGCTCGATGCCGACCGCACCGCGGGCAGGCCGGTCGGCCCGCTTGCGGGTGTGCCGTTTGCGGTCAAGAATCTGTTCGATGTCCAGGGTCTTCCGACCCGTGCCGGTTCGAAGATCAATCGTGAATTGCCTCCGGCGCAGCACGACTCGCCGCTGATCGAGAAGATGGAGGCGGCGGGCGCGATTCTGGTCGGCGCGCTGAACATGGGCGAATACGCCTATGACTTCACCGGCGAGAACGTGCATGACGGTGCCTCGCGCAACCCGCACGATGTGACCCGCATGTCGGGCGGTTCGTCCGGCGGGTCGGGCTCGGCGGTCGGCGGCGGCCTTGTGCCGCTTGCGCTTGGCTCCGACACCAACGGTTCGATCCGTGTGCCGTCATCGTTCTGCGGAATATTCGGGCTGAAGCCGACCTATGGCCGGCTGTCCCGCGCGCGCAGCTTTCCGTTTGTGCTCAGCTTCGATCATCTCGGGCCGTTCGCGCGATGCACCCGCGATCTGGCGATCAGCTATGACGCGATGCAGGGGCATGATCCGGCCGATGCCGGCAGTGCGAACCGGCAGGCCGAGCCATCGCTGCCTGAGCTGGTGCGCGGCATTGAGGGTCTGCGGATCGCCGTCGCCGGGGGTTATTTCCGCAAGGGCGCGCTTCCCGAAGCGCTGCAGGCGATAGAGCAGGTCGCGACAGCGCTCGATGTCTCGCGCGAACTCGAATTGCCGGAGGCGCAGCTCGCGCGCGCGGCGGCCTATGTCATCACCACCTCGGAAGGCGCCGCGCTTCATCTCGACCGGCTGCGGCGGCGGGCTCATGATTTCGACCCGGCGACCCGGGACCGCCTGATCGCAGGCGCCATGATCCCGTCGTCTCTCGTCGTGAAGGCGCAGAAATTCCGCCGCTGGTATCGTGAACATGTGCTGGCCTTGTTCGCGGATGTCGACGTGATCCTTGCGCCGGCAACGCCCTGTACTGCGCCAGCGATCGGCCAGCAGACTTTCATGCTCGACGGCATCGAAATGCCGGTTCGCCCCAATATCGGGATATTCACCCAGCCGGTTTCGTTTATCGGCCTGCCCGTGGTGGCGGTGCCAGTTCCGCTCAAGCCGCTGCCGATCGGCGTGCAGATCATTGCGGCGCCATGGAGGGAGGACATCGCCTTGCGCGTGGCGCAATACCTGGAGGACATGGGTACGGTTGTGGCACCGC
>NZ_JBFWPA010000180.1:0-9607 GCF_050250235.1 Pseudorhodoplanes sp. | reverse complement strand
ATTTGTGTCACTAATTGACTATCAATCTGAATCTGCGGCATGGGCGACCTCGCTTGACTGGCAAATTAGATGCGGTGTCACTCGGGTGATCGAAAGGATCAACCACCCGGTCAATGTCCTCAATGAATCATCCGATTTTGCCTTTCCTCGTTGGTACAGAAGAAACCACGAGACCTATCGATCAATTTCTCCAAACACGATGTCGAGCGAGCCGATGATCGCAGAAACGTCGGCCAGCATGTGGCCGCGGGACAGCAAGTCGATCGCGGAGAGATGAGCGAAAGAGGGCGCCCGAATTTTGCATTTGTACGGCCGGTTGGTTCCATCGGCGACCAGATAAACACCGAACTCTCCCTTCGGTGCCTCAACTGCGGCATAGACCTCTCCCGCAGGGACGTGATGTCCCTCCGTATAGAGCTTGAAATGGTGGATCGTAGCCTCCATTGAGCGCTTCATTTCAGCACGTAGCGGTGGGACGATCTTATTGTCTTTGATCGCAACTGGCCCTTGACCCTCGGGTCGCTGCAGTTTGTCCAGACACTGCTTCATGATACGCACCGACTGTCGCATCTCATCCATGCGCACAAGGTAGCGATCATAGCAGTCGCCGTTCTTTCCGACGGGGATGTCAAAATCGAGTTCGGCATAACATTCGTATGGCTGCGCCTTGCGCAGGTCCCACGCCGCGCCAGAGCCGCGCACCATCACGCCAGAAAAGCCCCATCCCCAGGCGTCATCAAGTTTGACCACGGCAATGTCGACGTTGCGTTGCTTGAAGATGCGATTGTCTGTCAGCAAGCCCTCAAGATCGTCACATACGTTCAAGAACGGGTCACAGAATGCTTCGATGTCTTCAAGCAGCTTCGATGGCAGGTCCTGATGCACACCACCCACCCGAAAGTAATTGGCATGCATGCGCGCGCCCGAGGCACGCTCGTAAAATACCATCAGTTTCTCTCTTTCCTCGAACCCCCACAGCGGCGGCGTTAGTGCCCCGACATCCATTGCCTGGGTTGTCACATTGAGAAGATGAGAGAGAAGTCGTCCAATTTCGCAGTACAGCACGCGGATTAATTGAGCGCGTTTTGGAATCGTGATGCCAAGCAGCTTCTCGGTTGCGAGGCAAAACGCATGTTCCTGGTTCATTGGTGCGACATAGTCGAGCCGATCGAAATAAGGCAGCGCTTGTAGATAGGTTTTGTACTCGATCAGCTTTTCGGTACCGCGATGGAGCAGCCCGATATGCGGATCGACGCGTTCGACAATTTCGCCGTTGAGCTCGAGTACAAGCCGCAGCACGCCATGAGCCGCGGGATGCTGGGGCCCAAAGTTAATGGTGAAATTGCGAACGCCAGGTTCAGGCATGGCGACCTCGCATCACACTCGTTCAGTAGAGATATTTCCAGTGATCAGCGGACCAGTCTCTGAGCACGCTTCGCCGCAAACTGACGCCCTGGATCAATGTTGAGTTCCGAGTTCGACAACGGTGTCCGTCGGCTCGGGCTCGTGGGTGGCGAGGCGCGTGAGATCCGCATCGCTCCAATTAGCCAGATTGATTACTCTCGCTCTCTGAGGCTCGTCCGACGTCGGTTCGACAATGTTCAGGCCGTCGCCGTTGACGAAGAAAGTGTGGTCTCCAAATAATCCGTTCAACTCTGGAACCGCGGGATGATTGTCAGCAAGCGCCTGGGCATCGAATTGGCTCAGGGTTCGCTCCACTTGGGCGGAAGTCAATTTCATCACTCTTCCTCCTGTTCAATGTTGGCCACGGCAAGTTCGATCCGAAGCCTGCCATTTCACCTAAGGTATCCGTCCGCCCGATCAAGGCAGTGCAGGAACTTGTCACGCGAGAAAGACGAAGAGCTTTCGATTCGAAAGAAATGATGTCATTCGAAAGAAATGAGGTCATTTCCGCGTCGGGGCGCATGTGTAACGCAGCCGACAAAACGGCCGTTTTCGACGAGGCCAGAGCGAACGAATTACGAGTTGTGTCGCTCGAAAATGCGGAGGCTGAGCCCCAGATAGAGGCAGTCGCGTGCAATATTTGTGGCCAATCTAGGAACCGAAGCCTGCACAGAAGATTGGAATGTTGACTCGTTCCTGACGGCCGCTTCAGATGACGTTGCCACCGCCGATTAGAGAGATGCGAAAAAATTCACACGCAGAAGGCTACTCATGATCCGCAAACTCAAGTCTGGCGAGTACCGGCTCTATTCGCGGAAGCCAAATCCGAAAACAGGCAAGCGTCGGAACTTGGGCACGTTCAAAACGCGAGCGGCCG
Organism: Pseudorhodoplanes sp.; assembly: GCF_050250235.1. Classification (GTDB taxonomy): domain Bacteria; phylum Pseudomonadota; class Alphaproteobacteria; order Rhizobiales; family Xanthobacteraceae; genus Pseudorhodoplanes. The sequence goes on along the minus strand of NZ_JBFWPA010000180.1, from coordinate 7,326 downwards.
CGGAAAAGCACGAGCGGGACGTTCAATATTTCAAACGTCATTGAGTCGGAACGTAGCAGCGCAGCTCATTCGTCTCGCGAGCTAGGGAACGCGCTGGCCACTCGGTGGGAACGCCCGTTCGTGAGGTAAGCAGCTCAAGCTAGAGTGTTCGGCGCATGCTTTGGCAAAACATGGCCAAGTTCCTCCTGAAATAATCCGTTATACGGTTCCAGGAACGATAGCGACAACTCGCCGCGCTTCGTGGTCAATGATCACCAATTGGTCGCGCACGAGCAGATAATCGCTCCCCTGATATCCCTTCAGAATGCCAGTGACATCTTTGGGCGTGGCTTTTAACTCTTGGTCACGTGGTACTGCTGACCCAACAGATATTGAGAAGGCGACATCGTTGACTTTTGCGCCATCGTGCCTCGCAAAGTATGATCGGAGAGCCTGATGTTGATCCTCCGTGAGAGACAAATCTTTCGCCGTTTGCTGGATCGATTGGGCTTTTCCGCCGGCACTGTCTTCCGGTCTGCTCGGTTCGGCAGCCCCCGTGTTGCTCTCTCCGCGATTTTGATCGGATTTCTGACCGGCCGCGCTATGTGGCCCTGGATCGCTTGCATTTGGGCTGCGATTAGAGTCTCCAGTTTCGCTCCCAGGCCATAACGGCCACGCGCTAACGGCGACAAGCAAGATTCCGGCCGTTATAGCTCCTCCAATGAATAAATTGCGCGTCCCGCGCTGCTGCCAATTCCCTGCCGGATTGTGTGGCATGCTCTCATCCTCAAAGGAAGAAAACGTCGGCCCCTGGAACAGGTTCCCCTCCGACCTAGGTGTTTAGTCCCGGCCTTTGATGGTGCATTCTTGTCGCAGGATTCGAGGGATGCGCTATGGGGCAAGTTCTACACGGCTGCGCCACCACGACGGAGGCGATCCGTCGAGCAATACAAAATAGTCAAGAGAGCCTGAGAGCCCTCGCCAAGCGCTACGGGATCAACCAGAAGACTGTGGCGAAGTGGAAGCAGCGCGAGACCGTCGCCGATCGTTCGACCGGTCCCAAGGAAGCAAAGTCGACTGTCCTTTCCATCGAGGAGGAGGCGATCATCGTCGCTTTCCGGCGGCACACGCTGCTGCCGCTCGATGATTGCCTCTATGCGCTGCAGCCGACCATTCCGCATCTGACGCGGTCATCCCTGCATCGCTGTCTCCAGCGCCACGGCATCAGCCGATTGCCGGAGGTCGAAGGCGGCAAGCCCTCGAAGAAGAAGTTCAAGGCTTATCCGATCGGCTATTTCCACATCGACATCGCTGAGCTCCAGACCGCTGAAGGCAAGCTCTACCTCTATGTCGCCATCGATCGCACCAGCAAGTTCGCCTTCGTCCAACTGGTCAGGAAGACGGGAAGGACCTCAGCCTCGGCCTTTCTAAAAGCTCTGATCGCGGCCGTCCCCTACAGGATCCACACGGTGCTCACCGACAATGGGATCCAGTTCACCTTCCCGCCGCGCTACGCGGACGGTCCGAAGGTGGTCGCGCACACCATCACCGAGCCGGGATATCCTTGATAACGCCCCCGCTCTCGCAACGGTACGGCGTCGCCGATCAGCGCATGCGACAAGGTCATAAGGCCGCCTGCGCCGAGCCCTTGCAAGGCGCGGGCAGCAATGAGTATCTCGAAGCTTCTCGATGCTGCGCATGTAAGAGCATCGACAAAATAAATGACCGTCGCGACTATCAGCATGTGCCGACGTCCGACAACGTCGCCGACGCGCCCATAGATTGGAGCGGCTAGCGTGCTAGCAATTAGTCCCCGATAGGCCAGCCATTGGCATATGCTTGCCAATGGCGCTCGTTACGTTGTGAAGCCCTGCTAGGCGGAGAGCGCGCTCGGCTTTCCGATATCCTTTCCGACCGACGCGATTCGCCGGCAAGCGTCCAGGAAAACGAGGATGTCGGCGCTGAAGCTCAAAAGTGAAACGCCTCTTCCCACAAGACGCGCCGCGTAGGTCGTATCGATCGTTGCTCCCACCGTTGTCATAATGTGTTTCCCGTTCTTTTTGGCGGCTGCTACGGCTCGGTCCAGAATTGATCCCATCGTGGGGTGGTCGTAGTTGGCCGCAGGAATGCCAAGCGAAATCGAAAGATCCCATGGGCCGACGAACATGATGTCGACGCCGGGAAGCGCCAGCATATCTTCGAGCTCTTCGACGGCGGCGGCGTCTTCGAGCAGGGGAATGACTATCGTCTGCGTATTGGCGTTGTCGGCAAACTCGGCCCAACTCTTTGGCGAATAGCCCGCGGCCCGCACGATCGGGCAGGCGCCGCGATTGCCGGTCGGGCCGTACTTTGCGGCATCGACGGCTGCTTTGCAGACGTCGAGCGAAGCGTGCGGGATAACGACGCCCTTCGCGCCGAGATCGAGAACGCGTCCAAGCATCGACGCATCCATTTGCGGAATGCGCACGAACGGCGTGATACCGGCCGTCTCAGCCGCGCGTATCGCATGAGCGACCTCCACGATGCCCGTCGGGCAATGCTCCATGTCGACCGTGGTGAAGTCGAGGCCGGCAGTTCCCATCGCTTCGATCATGCCGGGATGCGCCGAGAAGGTCTGCATCCCGGATACGACGTCTCCCCGCGCCAGCTTTTGCTTGAGTGTCAATGCGCCCGATTCACGCTTCATGATCTGCACTCCAATGTTTTTTAGATCGACGATCCGCATTACGCAGGAAGTTGCGTCAGCTTATGGAAAACGCCACGCCCGGCGCCCTGCTTCTCCAGCGAGGCGTCCGTGGTCATTTCTAGATTCACGCCCGTGATTTCGGCAAGCATGATTGTGAAATGCGATATCGGGTGTTTCGACCAAACGATACAGCCGGGCATCAGATGGCCGCAGATCGTTTCCTTGTGAGACGTCACGGTGAGATGAACATGGACATAGGGCGCGCCGTGCACGTAGCGGCCGACACCGAAAGGTGTTGTGCCCATCTCGGGTGCGTTGACCGCACCGATGATGCCGTGGCCGCTGCACTCCAGCGGACCTTCGATGTCCATAACGTCGATCAGATTGGTGGCATTTTCCTGATTGGACGAGAAGTGCTGCAGCGTCGCGTGTGATATGGCGCCCGTGATGCTGGAGATGACGCCGGTCTTGATGTTCTGATCCCGGATGATTGTCAAAATGGACTCGAGCAAATCTGCTCCGGGATCGAGTTGCGCGACGATCGCGCGTCCCCAACTTCCCACACACTGAATCATGGCTTTGCCTTTGCCTTTTCGTTGTGAATAAGACGGCCGCGCCTCATCAATTCGTAACGTTCCATCGTTGCGAGCGTTGGTCGAGGAAAGCGACGAACTGATTGATGACGGAGCCAATGATGGCGAGAACGATGAGAACGGCGAAGACGCCCGCCGTATTGAACTGGCTTGCGTTTGCTTGAACGAGATAGCCCAACCCCTTGTTGCCGGCCATGATCTCGCCGACCACGGCGCCCATGAGGGCGTAAGGGACCGACATCCGCAGTCCGACGAGTGTCCATCCGATCGATGCCGGGAAGATGACTTCTCGCGTCAATTGCCAAGGCGTCGCGCCCATGACGCGCACGACGTTCAAGAGATCGTTGTCGACTTTCTGTACGCCTGCGTAGGTATTCCAGAACGTCATGTAGAAGGTGAGAAGTGCCGCCAGCACGACCTTCGATTCCAGACCGATGCCGAACCAGAGAATGATGAGGGGGGCGATCGCGAGCTTAGGAATGCAAAAGAACGCTGTCACAAAGGGATCGAGCACTTCCCCCAGCCAACGCATTCGGCCCAGCAAGAAGCCGAAGGCCACCGCAGAGATGGCGCCGACGGCATATCCGATCGCCGCCTCCTGGAGCGTTGCGAGCGTATTCAGAAGTAAGGAGCCAGATGTCACAAGTGCCGAGAGCTCACGCCAGATTTCGCTCGGCTTGCTGACAAAGAACGGGTCGACAATGGTTCCGCTCGCAAATTGCCAACCGGCGATGACGACGACGATAAAGGCGATCCGCCCAAGCCAGACCGAAGAGAATCGCCGCTTGGAGCGAGAGCCGGATTGCCCGCGAAGTGCGCCCTCGCTAGCCGCGTCCGAAATAGCTCTTTCTCCGATGGCCTCGCTTGCGGAGGCGTTGATTTGCATGCTGTTCGCCATTGTCAGCCTGCGCGGCCTTCCATTGCTTTCCACAGCTCCTCATGGAGCTTCGTGAATTCGGATGTGAACCGCAGGTCGCGGATGACGCGCGGGCGCGGCAGCGGGATCTCGAATTCCGCCAAGACGCGCCCTGGCCGTCCAGACATGACGATGACGCGGTCGGACAATGCCACCGCTTCCGCAAGGTCATGTGTAATGAAGAGCACGGTCTTATTGGCGGCCTCGGTCCAAATGCGCAAGAGCTCGTCCTGCATTACGATCCGCAGTTGCGCATCGAGCGCGCCGAAGGGCTCGTCGAGAAGAAGCGTCTCCGGATCATATGCAAGCGTGCGTGCTATCGCGGCGCGCTTTCTCATGCCGCCGGATAGTTCGCGTGGATAGTGGCTCTCGAATCCATTCAGCCCGACGATGTTGATCCAGCGCTGAGCGATCTCGCCGCGTTGTCCGGACTGAACGTGACGGATACGTAGCGGTAGCTCCACATTTTTCCGTGTCGATTGCCAGGGGAGCAGGTTGTCCTGCTGCGTGATGTATCCGACCTTAGTGTTGGTGCGCGCAACGAGCTCGCCGGCATAAGCGATGCGGCCTTCCGAAGGCCTCAACAGCCCGGCAATCAAGTTGAGGAGCGTCGACTTACCGCAACCGCTTGGTCCGACGACCGTGACGAACTCACCCGGCCTGATGTTGAAGGTGACCCTTCGCAGCACTTCCACGTCGTCGCCACCGGCGCGATCGGGAAAGCTGACGCTAACATCTTTTAATTCGACCGCCGTCGGGTCGCTGGGCGTCACTTTTCCGCCTCTATCGCCAAGTCGTTATTAACGATGTCCGCATACTTGAAGTCGAGAAGCGGCTGTTTTTCGATCTTTAAAAGAGCGTTGCGGAAATCGCGGCTCACGTTGAAACGTTTCTCGTCAAGGACGACCGTCGTCGGGACCTGCTTGTCGGCAAGCATCTCTTCGACGAACGGCCGCATCTCCGCATTCGAGCTCTTTCCGTCCGTGATGTATTTTGCAGCGATCGAGACCACTTCTTCGCGGCGAGCCTGATCGTGAATGAAGGCCATTGCCTTTTTGGTGGCCCTCAGAAACTTCACCAGCCTGTCTTTCTTCGCCGCGATGATCTTGGACGTGCTGACAAGGGCACACTGAACATAGCCGTCCGCCTCGGGGACCTCACCGCGCGCGAAATTGACCAGCATGATGGCGGCGCCTCGTTCGATGGCCATTTCGTAGAACGGCGTTACATGAATGAAAGCGTCGATCTGGCCATTCGTTAGAGCGGCAACGGCGGCGGCTCCCTCTCGAATGTAAGTGACGTGCATATCCTTTTGGAAGTCGAAGCCGTAGAGCGCGGCAAGAAATCGAAGCTGCTGATCAGTTCCCGCGCCTTGGCCGGTCGCGGCGACGCGTGCGCCTTTTAGCGCAAGCACCTTGTCTTTCAAGGGCGACGCGGTCGTCACACCTTTGGCTTTGGCGTACTTCGTACTTAAAACCAGCTGAGTGGTGAAATTGTAGCTGAACAAGCCGATCGCGGCGACATCCTGCCCCTTTTGCCGAAGCGTCATCGGATCGACGATGTTGCTGTGAACAACGTCGGCTTGGCCGGAGAGAAGCGCGGGATAGAAATTGCCGGCGCCGACGCGCACGAATTCGACCTCGATGTTCTCGTCTTTGTACATCCCTTTTTCTTGCGCCACGTAGAACGGAAGCATCGAGAGACTCGTGCTCGGATACGCGAACACGACCTTTTCGGCGGCGACGGCGTGTGTGCTCGGCAGCAGGCCAGCGCAAATCGCAGACAAAGCCGCGGCGAAAAAAGCTGAGAAATGGTGGCGCAACGTTTTCTCCCTTGACCGGCCGGACGTTCGGCGTCCACTATCGCTGTTGTTATGTGATATGTTACATCCGACGTGAGGCCATGGCAACCCGTTCCATACCTGCGGCCCTAAAACGGCCTCCGCGTCTCGGAGACCTCGTTTATGCCGAGATGAAGAAAGCGATCCTCAGCGCTCAACTCGATGCGCGCCGCCTGTATTCCGAGCAGGAGATGGCGGCGTTGTTTGGAGTTTCGCGGGCGCCGGTGCGTGATGCAACCATCCGGCTCAGCAACGAGGGCTTGATCCATGTTTTGTCGAACCGCGGAATGCAGGTCGTAGAACTTGGTCCTCAAGCCATCGCCGAATGTTACGAAATGCGTGAGATCCTCGAAGGATGGGTCGTTCAACGTTTGGCGAAGTGCGCAACGGACGAACAGCGCAATGCGATCAGAGCAAGTATCGAGCGCCAGCGCCGCATTGTCGTGCGTAGCGACTTCGAGGCCTGGGTCGCCGAAAACGCCGCTTTTCATCTTCTCCTAGCGACAATGGCCGGGAACGCGCGCATTGCGCAGACGATCGGAAGCATTGGCGAACACATGCAGCGCGTTGGCCGCACGCTCATTCCCAAGCGTCGGCCGATGAAGGAAATTTTCGACGAGCATGCCGTCATCGTCGACTACATCCTAAAAAGGAGTGCCGCGAAAGCCGACCTAGCGATGAAGAAGCATCTCGCCGACACGGCGCGCGCATTTGTCGATTTGGAAAGCTGACCTTGCGTCTCAAACCTTTCGGCTTCGAGAGGCCAGCCAGAGTTAAATCAGATCGATGCTCGGATTGATCGCCATTGACCTGCCTCCCTGTTTTTCGACCGATCTTTGTTGGAAAATTCCAGTTTAGCGGCATGACCCGAGGGGCCGTTGGACGAGGAAGGACGATGAAGCGATCGAAGTTTTCGGAGGCGCAGATTGCCTTCATCCTGCGGCAGGGTGATGAAGGCACGGCGATCGGCGAGGTCTGTCGCAAGGCGGGAATTTCCGAAGCGCCTATTACAACTGGCGCAAGAAGTACGCCGGGCTGACGCCGTCAGAGATGAAGCGGCTACGGCAGCTCGAGGAGGAGAACGGCAAACTGAAAAAGATCGTTGCCGATCTCGCGCTCGACAAGGAGATGCTGCAGGACGTCATCCGCCGAAAGCTGTGAAGCCTGCCCGGAAGTGTCAACTGGGAGAGCATGCGCGAGCGACCTGGCGGGTGAGCATTCGACGTGCTTGCCGTGCATTGCCGGTCGATCGGTCGACCTACCACTACCGCTCTCGTCGAGCCGGGCAGGCACAACTCACCGAACGCATCAA
>NZ_JBFWPA010000179.1:0-9699 GCF_050250235.1 Pseudorhodoplanes sp. | reverse complement strand
ACTCAGACCAAACGGCAACGATCCGCTGAACCAGCCGCTCATCCAACGAAATAAATTGGCCAGCCCATGCCTGCGCATCTCCGAGCGTCATTAGGCGCGACCCCGACGCTCATCGAGTTCGACGACATCCTGCAAATCCATCGCTATGGCATCGGCATCCGCCAGCGCCGCCGAACGCATCCAGAAGCGCAATTGCATGGGCTTGATGAGATACAGGCTCTTGCCGACAAATATCCGCAAATCCGGCATGAGCTGGAAATTGCCGCTGAGGGGTTGATTGATGTGGCTGGCAATCTTGCCGAGCGTCTGAACGACCGAACTGTTGGATGCTTCCGAATATGACGACCCCTTGCCATCGAGAGAAAGACACAGAATCGCCAGGTCGCTACTGGCAGCCTCTAATGTCGCCGTTATCGACGTACCGGAATCAAACCAATCGCGCATACTGCGAAGCAGAGTTTTTGCGTAGGTCTCACGCTCTAAGCCAGTCGGCGCATTCCACAAACGCGGGAACGTTCCTTCGTGCGGCTGGACGCTTGGAAGGACAATTGCCGTCGTGTCGTCAATCAATGCGATTTCGTCGTCAGACAGGCAGAAGTAGTCGTAAGCCAGACGATCAAGCTCATTCAGCAGACCGTCGTCGCCTGCATCGAGCCGAAACTCTTTGCCCAGCGACGCATTCTCAGACGATATCAGGCTCGCAAGCTTTTCAGCGGCTTCTTCTGCCCGCTTTGGCTCGGGAAGATCGGCCGGGCTCGGAAATGGAAGTTTCAGCAGCTCCGCTTGCTTCACTTCGGGACGATCTGCACCGAACGACGCTGTTCCGTGAAAAGCATACCAGACGGCTATGCGGCTATTGAGTAATGCCGTCAAAACCCGCGCCCTCTTGGCATCACGCTGCGGAACCGAAATCGCCTGGATAATGTCCTGAAACGTCAACGCCGTTTCAGTGTAGGAAGCGCGCAAGCGATTATGCGACGTCTCCACACCACGCGGGACCAGAATGCGAATGCCTTCAAAGCCCGCCTCGAAACCCGGGCGGCGAACTCTGCTTGAGCGTGCCGGTGTCAGTCCCTTCGTCGGCTGCGCCAATCGACGGAATGCGGCGATTGGGAGATCGGGCAGCTTTCCGACGAACTTGCTGACGGTATAAGACCCTTCGGAGCCGTTGAAGGGTTGGTAGCCTTGGCCGATAACCCAACCGTCCTCGACGGCCTGCTTCCGACGCCGGATGCCGCCATAGTCCCGAACCAGATGGCCGAGGGTCGGCAGTCCGGACAGGAAGTGAAACAGCTTGGCTTCGGGTTCGCGCATCCACAGGCGCTGTTTGAACAGCAGCGGATTCTCGGTGACTGCCGTGTTCGTCAGGGTCAGCTTGTCGGCGCTGCTTAATGTGATAACGCGCTTAATCCGCAGGTTCAGGTCTGCCTTGGGAACCCAGTAATCAAAGCGATACGGGCCTGTTTCAGGTTTTTTCGCGCCATAAATAATCAACGCTGTCGGCCGCAGCGCGTGCTCGAAGAGTTGAAAGCGCAGATCCGCAAAATTGATGATGCGGCGAATGTGAAAGGTCGATAGCAGGCGGTTTCGCGCGGCAACGGTATTGGCGGCGTGATTGTGCAGGAATCCCATTGCAGGCAGGAGGAACGCCACCAGCCCGCCGGGCGCGAGATGTCGCCCCGCTTTCCAGACGAACGCCCAGGCGTCTTCCCTTCCCGGCAAAGGGAGCTGATGCTTCTCGGACCAAAGTACAGAGGGACGCCGCGGCCCCCTGCGGCTGGACCATGGCGGATTTCCTATGACGACATTGAAGCCGGTGCCGCCTTCCGGCGCTGAAAAGAAGTCCTTGCAAACAAGTGTCTTGTCCCAAAGCTCGGGCAATAACTTGCCGCGCTTGATCAGGCGTTTGATGTCCGGCGGCGACACTTCTTCCAGAAGGGCCACATACAGTGAGAACACGGCAACGCGCACCGCGCTGCCGTTGATATCCCAGCCATGAACGCGCTGGAGAATGGCCAACAGGCTATCCCAGCGAATGGTTCGCGAGCGGTGCGTCGCCCGCCAATGCTCGCACAGGCGCTGGAAAGACCGGACAAGGAAAACCCCCGAGCCGCACGCCGGATCGAGGTAGCGGCCCTTCTCCTTCACGTCGGGCGTCAGGAATTCCCAGACCTGCGACACAACAGTGTCCGCAAGGAACATGGGTGTATAGTAAGCGCCCTGTTCGCGGCGCTCGTCTTCACGCTCGCCCAGAAACCGGTCATAGACTGCGCTGACCAGTTCGATGGGGATATAGCGGAAGTCGTATCCCCAAAATCGCAACTGCCCGCCTTTGCCAAGCTCCTCACGGCCTTCGCGGAAACGCGCCAGCAGTTCAAGGTGCGCAGCGTCAAGCTCGGGCGCTTTCTTCTGCCGCTCAAAGGAACACGGCGCTACGAACAAATCGCCGTTGAAATCCTTGCGCAGCGTGGAAAAAAGGCTCCTGAGCAGTTTCGTGTCCCTGTGCTCCAGAAGCGCCGTAAACCCTCCGGCCCGCCTGTTGGATACCTGTTCAAAATAGTCCGTGGTGATGATGCCCCGGTCTTCGAGGTAGGCAATGAACATGCTTTGAATGAGCAGCGCCTGAGCTGCGTCGGATTCCAGTTTTTCCGCGCAAAGCAGGCGATGCGTTTCGTTCAGGTTGTCGAGCAGAACCTGATCTATCCGCTCTTTCGGCCTGAAATAATCCGCATGCTCCTTCCAGAGCCTGCCCGACTCGGCGCCGTAGAGAAGATTGCGAAAGCGCAGTGCATCATCGGTCGCTTTCAATGCGTCAATCAGGCAACGATCATCGAATGTCGCACCGCCATCGCGATACGGCGTCCGTCCCAGCGAATATGCGCGCAGCGTGTTTTCGGCGATGACCAGAAACAGGCTCGCCAACCCCTGATTCCAGAGCGCGGCGTGCAATTCCATCACATGCGCACGGTCGAAGCTCTCAAGGTCCAGTATCGCCACCGTCGGAACGCCCTGAACGCAAAAGACCGCTGACAGGCCCAAATCGTCCAATGCAGCACGAATGGCGAGTGCATGCGGGATATCGACGGCGGATTCCGATGTCTCGTACAATTCGGGCGACCTGCGATTCAGCAGGCCGAGCCGCTCCTTCCACTCCGCGTCTATCGGGCGGCCAACCGTCATGCCCGCCTCCGGCCGCTACGCGCTCGTGGCTTCACGCTCGCAAGCGGGAAGCGCAGCGGGAACTGATTATCACCCGGCTGCGTCCTCAACAGCGTATCGCGCAGTTGAATCAGAATAGGGTCAAGCTCGCAGAGAATCGCTGCCGAGCTTCCTGTCGGGACAGCGCCGCTCTTCACGATGCGGCATTGGCCTGACGGCAGGTCAATATGAAGAAAAGCATTCTCAAGCGCCGCCCACGACGATGCGTTGCACAGCCGGACAATCTCTTCCGAAATGGATTTCAGAAATCCGATACGAACACCGCATTCTTCGGTGAGCCGCTTGAGAATTCCGGCGGCAAGCAGATCCCCCGTGGAAAAGCATGGCGCATAGCCACGCCGCCCACTGAAGTCGGGGAGCACACGCCGCCAATGCCGGTATGTCTCCGTCGAAATCCCGATTGTCGAGCGAAGCTGGCCTGGCGTGAAATGCACGGGCAATGTCCCCTTTCAGTATGGGGTTAGCCCCAATCCTCCCGGACAATATTTCTGATTTGGGCATGCCGGTCAAACGGAATTGTTCCCATTTTGTTCGTTCCTGACAATAGATTCCTCGGCGCAATCTCTCATTTCTGTCGCCGGCGATGACGCCTGACCGGCCCTCACGCTGCAACGACCTCGCCCATTCGACGACATGGCAGGCTCTCCCGTGCACCGCCTTTACGGGTTGTCGCCCGAGGCGTTCGAACCGGATTCTGCTGCTAAGAAAGCGTGCGGACACAGCATGAGACGAGCGTGTTGCTCCGCATTTTGCAAAGCTTTTCCGTAATTGCGGTGAATATTTTGATGAAATTCACAAAGAAATTATTGACGCAGTGTTCGGAGTCCCTTTAGCCTTGGCAGCCACACAGACTGGAGGGCCGCGTGCCAAAAGAGAGCGACAAACGCGCGAATTTCGTGAGACTGGCGGAGGGGCGAACGCAGCTCGCGCTGGACGCCATCAGGAAGATCGGCAATCTTTCAAACGGCCGCGCCTACGAATACACGGACGCCGATGTCAAAGCGATCATCAAGGCGCTGCGGGATGCGACTGCGGATATTGAGCGCAAGTTCAATTCCAGCACGGGAGAGACTTTCAACAAGTTCAGGCTGAAAGGATAGGGCGTGAGGGCAGAACCGCTGAACATTCAGGACAAGCGTTTCCTGATCAACCGCCTCATCGAACAGGCCCCAGTCAGCACGCTGGTCCGGGAGTTTTTCAAGAATGCCGACGAGAGTGCATCCCAGGCGGCGGACGGCAACAGGCGCATTGAAATCTATCCCGTCGAAATCGACGGCGTGCGCAAGCTGGCCTTCTGGAACACCGGGCCGGGCATGGACGGTGCCGAACTCAGGCGGGCGACCGACCTGTCCTCGTCCATCGGCAAGGACATGGCGCTTGATGCGAATTTCGGGATTGGGGCGAAGGTCTCCGGTCTCACCATGTCGAAGGCCGGTATTCGCTACCGCTCCTGCAAGAACGGCGCGGTCAGCGAAATCACGATTGGTTATGACGCGGAAGAAGGAACGTATGTGCGGTTCCCTGCGCAGTTGCCGGATGGCAGCTACGACACCGTCTACGACGTGACTGCCTCTGCGCAGGCCGACGGAAAACCGACCGACTTCGACTGGACCGAAGTCGTCCTCTACGGCGAGGCTGACGACCACGACACGGTGGCCGAACCGCTGGGCAAGGGCAAATCTGTGGACCGCAGCTATATTCCGAGCGCGATATTCCGGCGCTTCGCCCGTTTCTCCGATGGCGTGGACGTTCGCGTCGATGTCGCCATGACCAAAGGCGGTGGCAAGGACGAGACCGGCCGGTTCCGCCAGCTCAGGCCGCTCGCCGATATCCTCGACAAGCTACCCAGCGCCGAGCGCGTGCATGAGCCGGATTCGGGCCTGAGCGTTCACTACATCCACGACCCCAAGCATCCGCTATCCAGCCATTCGCTGAGTGCGCGCGCGAACCCGGCAACCTCATCCACCACCTTTTGCGCTCTCGTGCACAAGGGCGAGCGTTACGACATCAAGACCAGCAAGGCATGGTCTGCCGCCGCACCGAAGTTCGGCATCCCGTTTGGCTCCAAGGTGCTCACTGTCGAGATTGAAATCCCGGACACTATGGCGCTGCCCAACCAGTACCGGGACGGATTGCTCTGGCCGCATGACCGCTCCCCGCTCACTGCGGAAGAGTTCGCGGACTATGTGCGCGAATTAATGCCGGACTGGGTGAAAGAGGTCATTCGTGCCGAGTCGCCGGAATCCGACGACAATCTCGACGATTTGCAGGCGGACCTGCAAAAGCTGCTTGATGAGTTCCGGGTGCCGACGGTGACGTTCAACCCATCGAAGAAGCCCGCTGCCGTCCCGATGGAGCAGCATGCCGAGGGCGACGATACGCCAGAGCGCGTTCGCCTGGATGAGTTCGACACCGCAGCGGAAAATGCCGAAGGCGAAGATCCGGTCAGCGACCGTGGTGGCGCACGCGCCAAGCCGGAAAAGGTCAGAAAAGCCCCGGAAGGCTCGAAGCCATCTATCGCCAGACAGGCGCTGGAGCGTGTGCCCAAGATTGAGATTCTGACCGACCCGGAAGAAATCTCGGACAAAGCCCTGAAAGGCCGGTCGGGCCGCTATTACAGCGAGTCCCAGACGCTGTTCGTCAACGGCCTCTACCCCATCATCGAGCGCATGTCGCTCGAACTACAGCAGGAGTTGGAAGGCTCCGGTGAACCGGAAATCGTGCGCGCCGAATGCCTCAGGGCGGCTCGCAGGGCCGCCGCCTTCCGTGTCGGCAAAGTGACCTGTTACGCCATCAGCAAGAGGCTTTCGGAGGATTGGTCCGCCGATGATCTCGAGCGCGCAACCTCGCCCGAGTCCCTTTCGATGGCGGCCGACGACTACAAGCAGGGTTTGCCGGTCGCCAAGAAATGGGCACGCGACATGATCAAGCTCTCCAAAGTCGAAAAAGTGGATGCCGCGTAACGCGACATCAACGAATCCAAGGAGCGAGCGATTCTGGCAATAGGGCTGAACGGTGGGCGCAATCGAGCCACGCTCTCGCTGATCGCCATGGCGACACATCATGACCCTGCGAACAATCTACTTCGATGAATCCGGCTACACAGGCTACAATCTTTTGGACCCTGCGCAGCCGGTCTTCGCGATTTCAAGCGCTCTCATTTCTGATGGCGAAGCAGAGGCGATCCTGCGGGAGTCCTTCCCCACCTATCAGGGCGCGGAGTTCAAGTTCTCGAATATTTGGCGCACAAACGCCCGTTCAGGATTGCTGACATTTGCTGGCAATCTGGAATCCTTCACGGATACCGCCTTCACCTACATGATTAACAAGCGTTTTGGGGTGCTGACCAAAATCGTCGACTTTCTGATTGAGCCCATCGTTACCAACGCTGGATATGATTTTTACGCCGACGGCTTTTGCTGGAAGTACTGCAACTACATCTATTACGGCCTCACCGAATTCGCCCCGCCGGAGCTATTGGACCGTCTGCTTACCATCTATCAGGAGTTCAGCCGCAACCCGACGCCACAATCCCTCGCCGTGCTCCAAGGTCGCCTTCGCTTGATGGCGCAAAGCCTGGAAGAGCCGGTTCAGATATTCCTCGAACAAATGGCCGATGGCGCGGAAGCCTTTGCGCATTTCACAAGCATCGAAACATTCAAGAGCAGTAATGAACTACACACAACCTCGATGGTTGCCATCATATCTCATTGGAGGCAGCGATTCCCTGATGACTTTGCTGTAGTTCATGACGCATCCTCCACCTTCCTGCGCCAACGGCGCATGTGGGAGAATATCACCAACCCGGATGTGCCAGAGCAAATTCACCGTGGTGGCGATGGGTCCGAAACGCCATTTCCTCTGCGTGTCGTCTCGACCGAGGCCGTGGACTCAAAGGATCACTTCGCCATTCAGTTCTGCGATGTGCTGGCGGGCCTGTGCGTAAAGCATTTCGGATCGCCAGCGGACCATCCGGACCGTGTGTTTCTCGACAAGGTAATTCAAGCTGGATTGGGAACGCTGACCTATAATGGTATCCGCCCTTCACTCATCTTCCCAGACCACATTCCGCCAAAGCCTCTTGACGGCCCCGACGTTGTTGATCAGTTGGCGATGCTTATCCGGGATTCCGAGAGCAGACGATCCTAAGCCTAACTTGGCACGCCCTTTCGGGCCGGGCTGTCGTGAACGGAACCCGGCAAGGGCCGGTTTCCGCCATCCGGCTTCCATCCCTCGCGCAAATCATGTGCCCCTCGCCGGGGGCAGTCGGTCCCGTGTCCCGCCTTTCGGCGGCGCTATGCTGACACTCCTGCGGCTACCCTCTTAACCGGTCTCGGGGCTGCGGTCGGTCCCGCGTCCCGACCTTCGGTCGGCGCTATGCTGACGCTCCTGCGGCCGCTTTTTTTCTGTTCGGGCCTGCGGCCCGCCCGTTTCATTGGGGCGTGCCGCCCCCAGGCCGTCAAGGCGATAACCCTCCGCTGTAGCTCCGGGCGGAATACGCCGGGCCGTGTCGTCGCCTTCGCCAAGGCTCGTCTCCAGCCCGCACCACCCCGGTTCCCCCTTACGGGGCGCATTCCGGCCTGTGACGGCCAACCCCCGCTCATTGCCGCTTGGCTAGTCGGTTGCATGCGCAACCCTCTCACCAAAAGGAAAAAGGCAATGAAAACAGATATCTATGAACGCATAACCCAATCCATCATCACCGCCCTTGAGGCGGGCGTGAAGCCATGGCACCAGCCGTGGAGTGTGGAACACGCAGCCGGGCGCATCACCCGGCCCCTGCGGGCCAATGGCGTGCCCTATCGTGGCGTCAATGTCCTGATGCTCTGGGGCGAAGCCGTCGCCAACGGCTACACCGCACCTGTCTGGATGACCTTCAAACAGGCATTCGCCCTTGGCGGGCATGTGCGCAAGGGCGAACGCGGCAGCCTTGTCGTGTATGCCTCCAGCGTGAAGCGCACCGAAGACGACCCGGACACCGGCGAAGAACAGGAACGGTCCATTCCCTTCATGAAGGGCTACACCGTGTTCAATGTCGAACAGGTCGAAGGTCTGCCCGCGCAATACTACGCGCAGCCAGCACCGCGCATGGATGTGATTCACCGCATCGCCCATGCCGATGCCTTCGTGAACGCCACCCGCGCCGACATCCGCCATGGCGGGGGACAGGCGTCCTACAATGTCGCCACCGACCTTGTGCGCATGCCGCCCTTCGAAGCCTTCCGCGACCTGGAAAGCTACTATGCAACCCTCATTCACGAGCTGACCCACTGGACGCGGCACGCATCCCGCCTCGACCGGGATCTTGGTCGCAAGCGGTTTGGTGACAGCGGCTATGCCATGGAGGAACTGGTCGCCGAACTTGGCAGCGCCTTCGTCCTGGCCGACCTCGACCTTGCGCCCACGGCACGCGCCGAGCATGCCAGCTATATCGCCTCATGGCTCAAAGTCCTCAAAGACGACAAGCGGGCCATCTTCACCGCAGCGGCGCATGCGCAACGCGCCGCCGATTATCTCAACAGCCTGCAGCCGCACGCAGCGGCGGAATCGGAGGCAGCATGAACCCCGCCACCGAAACCCATCGCGCTGTCTGGCGCGGCTTCGCGCTCACCATCAAATGGACGCCGCATGTCTAAGGCGATGAAGAGGACGACGATTTTATCGACCATGTGGAAATCGAAAGCGATGACCGCGCGCCGCTGCCCCTGACCAACACCGGGTACAGTTCCGGCTATGTCGATGCCTCCAACGTCGAGGCCCTTGGCGGTCCCGTTCCCTTCGTGCTCGCATGGCTCGACCAGGAGGCCGACTCGCCCGCGTGGCGCAAGCGCGAAATCGCTGCGCGGCAATTATCGCTGTTCTAAGCCGTGAACCCATTATCGCAGTGAGCGAAACGGCGAGAAGGTTTCTCTAGCCACCCCCAAATGCGGGATGATAAGTGACGAACCCGCTTCTCTTCCGGTCATCGAACGAGAGTTGCTGAAAATACTCCGGAGGAACTCCCGTCAAACGCAGGTCAGGATCAACGGCGAAGCCGAAGCGACGGTAGTAGGCAGGATCGCCAAGAACCACGCATCCTTTCGCGCCTTGTTCTCTTAAGTTGGCGAGGCCAGCCTCGATCAGCGCGGTACCTACGCCCTCCCGCTGGCAACTTGGGCTTACTGACACAGGGCCAAGCCCAAACCACCCGTCGTGAACGCCATCGATCATCACCGGGGAGAAGGCCGCGTGACCTACGATGTTCCCATCGTTGGCCGCGACAAGTGAGATAGTCAGCGCACCGGTACTTCGTAGTCCGTCAACGATTGAAGCTTCGTTCCCGTCACTGTGCTCTGCTGTGAGGAAAGCAGAAGTGGTCAGGGCGCGAATGGGCTCTTCATCCGCAGGTTTCTCGGGTCTTATCTGCATCAGCCTTATCATAGCACGGCGTCCAAAGCCCTCAAGAGTAGGAAAATAAACGGCATCTGCAATTTTGCGGAC
>NZ_JBFWPA010000178.1:0-9711 GCF_050250235.1 Pseudorhodoplanes sp. | reverse complement strand
CGCCGCCTAACTTTTGTGTCCACATCCGACATTGTGGGCACATCCCCGCTCTCATCGATCCATCACGATCGCATAAGAATCGATGAGATGCGGGAGCCGAACAAGGCGGCGCTCACCGGAGGCAGACGCAGTTCCTACCAAAACGAGCTGCTCTGACTGTGAAGCGCCCAACAAAAAGGTTGCGTTGCTATTTCGCGACAACCTAAAGGAGTGTGCGCAATTGTTAGGGCCTGCTTTCTGTGCTGCTCGCTCGCTGATAGGTGTCTGCTTGGCTACTAGCTTGGCCGACCCACAATTCCGAGGATGCGAAGTGCCAGACTCGTCATTCCTAGGCTTCAGAGGCCCGCTATACGATCAGGTTCACAAGCATCTTCGCGCTCGAATACTGGCGGGCGAGTGGGAGCACTGGCAGCCGTTGCCCCCCGAAGTTCTGCTATCGCAAGAACTCGGCGTAAGCGTCGGGACAGTACGCCGGGCCATGGAAAAACTGATGCAGGAAAGAATCGTCGTGCGAGAGCGCGGTCGAGGAACCTTCGTAAGGCGCGAATCCGGTCAGCGCCAGGTGGCAATGCTTGCGGTACGCCGACACGATGGCGAATTGATCGAACCGGATAGATCTCCCACCCGCTATACCACACTGCACCTTGCGGGCCCGGCCGCCCGCGCGATCGCGGCACGAGCCGATCCTAATCTCTCATTGCCGATCATCAAGTTCGAGCGAGATTGGCAGATTGGCGATAGCCAGGTTGGGCGGGAAACCATGATCGTACATCAGGAGACGTTTCCCAATTGGCCAGAATTGGCGGAGCTGTCCGCAGACGCCCTTTTCGCAAAATATGTGGAGCAATACAGGACCGAAATGCATACCGTGCGGTGGGAAGTCGGCACTCGGCCTCTGCTGACATCGATGGATGGCCTGGGTGAGTTGCCGAACCCTTGGGTGATCGTAACCAGGCAAGGGATGAATGCCAACGGCGATCCACTCGAGGTGTGTGAGCATGCGATTTCGCTTGCTTCGCATACCTTTGAAATCATCCAGTAACGTGGATCCGACGGCACTCATCCAGTCAACGTTGAGTTCGCCGCCCAAACATGACGAAAATCGAGAGCCCTATCTCACATTGCAAAGCAATTCAGAAGCCAGTTTCTATTCTGGACAGCGTCAGCTCCGAGAGACCGGCCACGCTTGCCCCAATGAAATATGCAGCGAACATGACTGCCGCGAAGACCCCCACGATTTTCGGCACGAAAGTCAGCGTGACTTCCTGAATCTGCGTTAATGCTTGAAAAACTGCAATAATCAGACCTATCACCATTGCGGCAATCACGCCCGGGCTGGACGCGGCGATCACGGTCCAAACGGCGTATCGCAGTAGGTCCAGTGCGTCACTCTCGGTCAAATCGAGCTACCTCCGACAACGACGCCGGGAGACATCGCGATCTCCCTTCCATCGGCCAAGACAGCAACAACACCTCCATTGACTAGCTTGGCGGCGGCAACTGTACCAGTTGTCTGGCCATCGGCAGAGGTCAGGGTTTTCCCAAGCAAATCTCCGGCCTGCTGCATTTGCACCGCAGACAAGACGTCGCTCAGGCGCGTATTCATCTCAACCGACTTTTCTACCTGCGAAAACGTCGCTAATTGGGCAACATAGTCGCTCGACTTCATGGGCTCCAGGGGATCCTGATTCTGCATTTGCGCGATAAGTAGTTTCAAGAACGCATTATAGTCCAGGCTCGTGCCCGCGCCCGTTGCAGAAGTTGTCCCGCTCGCGGTCTCAGCGCTCGTAGCCCGGCTCGTTGCCGTCGGTGCGACGTCCATCAGCATTTCATCCCGATTTGATCACTTCTCGTGGACGCGCACTCATGCGACGGCCTTTGCAACCGCTGTGTCGGGGATTGCATCCCGCAGCACATCGTCCTCGATGGCAAATAACGACCTTATCCGCTTTAGCGCCTCGAAGATCTTGCCGCGCTCGATCTGGAGCTTCACATCCTCTAGACCCGCCAGGACATCCTTGTTCCGAAATGCAGCAATCAGTCCACTATGTTGCTGCTCGTAAATTTGTCGCGCGAGGGGCTCGGCTTGCGGTTCGATCAGCATCGATTGAACCACAAAATACAATTGGCGCAGCGGCGTCTTCGCTTCCTCCTGCTGCATAACATGGCCCTCCAGCAAAAAGACCACGTCGTTCAACAGTTCGATTGCGACTTTCCTATCGACCCGGAGCACCGCACCATTGATGTATATTCGTTCGTTCGCCTTCAGATGGAGCTTCAGCCGGCCGTTCACAGCAGTCCCTCCTTGATCGCCTTGGACACCATGATGATGTCCGCGAACGACCGATTCTGGCCGGATCGGATGCCCTCGATTTCCCGAAGGATCCAGATCCCAATCGAGATAATCTGGGCTCTTATGTCGTTCGGAAGTCCGTTCTCCGGCGATGCTAAGTCTTCGATCAACACGGTCCAAAGCCGACTGGCAAACAGAATAGCATTTGCCACGTCAGCAGGCGTGCGAGCCTCACCCTCTGCGCATTCCATCAAAACGATCGAATGATCAATCGCAAGACGCTCGTGCTCACGGGCTTCTGTTTGGTCGTCCTGCTGGAATTCTGCATATTGTGAGTTCAGCATGGTCTGCCGTTCCTTGCACTCATAAGCGTTGACTTTAGAAAATCGTGCTCGCTGCCATTGAAACCACCACCAGCAACATGCTCTCCACTAGAGGTAGTCCAGCAGACTCAATTTGAACATCCGTGCAGTCACCGCATAGGAAACCTGCAATTGCGTCGTCAGGCTATTGAGCCGGCTGCTAGCTTCGACTTGATCGACGCCTTCCAGCCCCCCAATAACTTTTTCAAGTACATTGCGTTGTGTTTCCATTCTGTCGTTCGCACCCTTTATCCTGCCTTGAAGCTCTCCCAGAGCCGCTTGAGCGCGGGTGATGCCGCCAGCGGCAGCCCCCGCGCCCTCAGCAACCAAGCCCGCCAGTGTTCTAAAAGAGTCGGCGTTCATCCCGCCCGCACCAGAATCAACCACCGCAACAAGGGCTGAATAGAGGCGGCGAATACCGGTGTCATTCGCAGTCACCGCGACAGCAGCATGCTCCTGCGGACCGATGCGCAGCTCCGTTGGATCGTCACGCGCGCTCGAGAATGTCGACTGCCAACCAGGAGCCTCGAACAGTGTTCCATAGGCCCCGCTCCAGTAGGAGTTCACCTGATTCGGCGTTATCCCGCCAACCGCAGCATCGTCGGGAGCAAAGCCAAACTCGGCAGCGAAGGCCCCGATCACTGCCGATCTGGACACCGGAGGCGGAATGGAAAGATAGTCAGCGACCGGCGCACTAAGACTGTTCGCGCCTGAGAAGACATACGTCCCGTTACTGGTGGCAGAAAGCAAACTCGTGAGCGTCGAGAGCATGGATCGCGCGCTGGCCACAAACAGCTCCCTGTCTGCGTCCGATTGCGTGGCCCGCGTGGCCTCATCGAATAGATTGCGCGCCAGATCGAGCATGCCACTCATGGAGGCCTGCATTGTCGACAGCTTCTGCCCCGCAACGGCGTTCATGGACTTAATCGAGTCCATGTCCTCTTTTATGAGCCGGGCATCGATTGTTCGCGATGTCTCCGAACCGAGCGCGATACCGACATCATAGTGGCGACCCGACGTCACTTCATAGGATGTTTCGCCAAGCTGAGATTGCGTGCGCGACGTCGAAATGCGAGACGCTTCCCACAAAGCCAGAGACGAAATTGTTGCGGTCATCATTCATCATCTCACTGCAGAAAGGAGGGCGTCGAACATCGAATTGACTGAACTAATCAGTCTCGTGGAGGCTTGATAGGATCGCTCCAGAGCCATCAAGGCCGTAAGCTCATCATCGAGGTTCACCCCGACTTCCGATTGCCACGCACCAAAGGCTCTTTCGGCCAGCACTTGCTTCTTCTCGCTGTCAGCGCTGCCGGCCGAGCGTTGACCTTCGACCCAACCAGCACTCGACGTCGCAAGCGCCAATACTCCGCCAGAAGCTACGGAAATCCCAATCGATGAAGCAAATGGCTGATCGGCTGAAAGTCGGTCGATCAGCTGATTGAGCCGACCATTGTAACCTGGCATATCACCAGCGTTGTAATCGTAACTTGGATCGAGCGGATCCGAGATGCCCCCGTCGCGTATGCGCTCGATCGTTCCGCCCAATTCAGGTCGAACATTTGCATTCACGCTGATCAAGCTGGCGAGACCCACGGCGATACTTCCGGATGGAGGCAGTGCCGGACCACCCGGAAAAGTGAAGAGACCCGCCTGGTCGGGCCCGGTCGGCAGCGTCGACTGATCCGCCTCGCTGGTCGCGACGATAAGGCCGCGCGCAACTTCATCCAATTGTCGATCCAGCTCGAGGGTGACCTCGTCTCGCACGATGAGAAGCCCGCCGATCCTTCCGCCGAGGCTCTCTCCGTCACTTTGCGGCACACCGTCGATGCGCAACGACGAACCGACTTGGCCAGGTAGTGGCACCGCTCCGCTGTCGAACGATATCGAACGCGCAGAAGTCTCAAAGAGAACTGATCCATTTGCGAGATAGAGCGCCATGTCACTATCCGATCGCGCTTGCGTTCGGATATTCACGAGGTCGGCGATTTGGCGCACGATGCTATTTCGTTGATCAATCTGATCCGTGACGTCGCGTCCCAGCGCAGTGCCCGTCACAATCTCGCGGTTGATCCCTGAAAACGTCTCCACGAGTGACTGCAATTCGCCAACCGCTTGACCGAGAGCTGCTTGGGCGTCGAGGCGCGTGGATGCGCTCAATTGCGATGCGGCGTTCAGCGATGTCGCCAAGTTCTCTGCGGACGTGAGAACGCCTTGCAGCATCGCTGTGTCGTGCGGAGCAGAGGCGGCCGTTTGAAGCGCACTGCGAAACTTTCCGATAAGTGCAGCCGGACTGCTTTCGGACTCCGGGTCCCCGACAACAGCGGCAATCTGCGCAAGCGCCTTCGCAACCTCGGCCGACTGACTGCTCGACGCGGTGCTTTCAAGAGATCGCTCTAACAGCGCGGACCGGACTTGGTTGGTCACCCCCGCGACATAAACCCCACCTGACGCATCCGTGACGACAAGCGCGGACTTACGTGCTGCATTGGGATTTTCGCCGTTCGACACATTTCGCGAGACGACCGATGCCGACGTCGCATTGGTCGCCAAAGCACCGCGAGCAATATTGTAGGCGAGAGTAAGCGACATAGCCGAGCCTGCTTCCTATCGCGAAAGTGTCACCGCTTCAGATTGACGAGAACGTCCATCAATTCCGACCCGGTCTGGAACACACGCGAGTTCGCGGTGTAATTGCGCTGCGCTTCGACCATGTCCGTCAGCTCGGAGGCCATATCAACAGTCGACGATTCGAGCGCTCCCGAAATAAGCGATCCTCTTCCACCCCCACCCGCAGCTCCCAACGTGATGTCGCCGGACCCGCTCGAAAGCTGAAAAACGTTGCCAGATTTGGGGGTAAGCTTGTCGGGGCTTGCCACCGTCGCAACGGGGATCTGAAAAACCGCTCTTCGCGATCCATTGCTGTAAATCTGCGAAACGATGCCATCGGCGCTAATCTCGACACCGGATGGCTCCATTGGTGGATTACCATTCGTTTGGACTGGCATGATAGTGAACTGCGTCGCCAATTGAGTGGTATCGCTCATCGAGAGGGTCATCGCGGCTCCGCCGGGAACCGGGATAGCAAGCGAAGTCGGGCTCGTCGATGTCAAGTTGCCGGTCGCATCGAACTCCAGAGTGCCGCTGGCAAGGGGAGCGGGGGAGGAGTAAGGAAATCCGCCGCCGGCCGATCGATCGGCCGCGTTGTAGACTGAAACTTCCCATTCTCCCGCGGTTGGCGTGCGGGCGTAGTAGACATCAAGGGTCACTTCCTCACCCAGATTGCCGTACACAACGATGGACGTGCGGGCCGAAGACTGAGCGGTGGCCGCATTGGCCGACGGCATATCTGCTGGCGCAATGACGGCGGCCTCGGACGGAAGATTGACAGACAGGAGGCCCGTCGTCGTCGGAGTGCTCTCCAACTTACTGCTGCTAAGGTCCACCGGCTGCAAACCGGCAACCCCGTTTGCGGGCAATATCGCGCTATTCCCACCGTTCAATGGCACGCCAAGAAGCGTGAAGCCTCCGGAATTGACAAGCTGTCCCGCGTCATCGAGCACGAAAGCACCTGCCCGCGTCAGGCTCACGGTGCCGCCGGAATCTTGCACCAGGAAGAACCCGTCACCGCGTATCGCAATGTCCGAATAGGAGCTCGAGCCCTGCAGAACGCCTTGGCGAGAAATTTCGCGGCGGATCGTGGTGTCGACGCCGCCGGACGAATAACTCGAGTTCGGTGTATCGAGAAGCAACGAAGAAAACTCAGCTTTCGATGATTTATAGCCGACCGTCGAGGCATTCGCGATATTCTCAGAAACGGCGCTTAGGCGATTCGACTGCGCCGCCATCCCGGAAACGCTTGTCCGCATTAGTCCGCCAATCGACATTGTTTCGGCTCTCCCTGCCCGTCTGGAAGACAACAATGCCGTCGTCACCTTGCGTGAGACTGTCCCATCGCTTGCGCTGCGGCTTTCCACTTCCAAGCCTCCCACGCGAACCGTCTACATCAGTGTATCGAGCCCAGCCCACCGCAGTCTGTACAGGCAGGCCGCCACCAATTGCGGATTTCGGTCAACGTCCCCGCAAAAATCCGAAACAGATCGAATAATTACAAATAATTAACTGAAATATACATGATTGCCGAGCGTTATCGCACCATCAACGACCGGGGGGCCATTCTGCCCTCATGATGGAGGACCAAACATACTCTTTGATTGAGGAGCGGGCTCGCGAGCTTGCGCATTGGCTCGAGCACGAGTCTCCGTACGTGCAGTTCGATCAGCAGCACCTTGATAGCGGGTCACCGCAGCAGGCGTACTGGCACCTGGGCTACCTAACGGCGCTGCACGATGTCTTAAATCTGATCAAGGATGGAACCGAGCGCAAATGGGACAAAGCCAATTCGTCCCCTTCGGTCGATCCGGATGAATGATGTTCCCTGGCGGCCGGAATTGGTGAAACAACTCGCATTCTCGTTCGAACGCCACCTGCGGAGACATTGAAGCGGCAAACTTGAACCGACTGCCCGATCCAATCAGCTCTTGAAGCCGTTGTCTCAGATTCTGATCTCGGCCAATTCGCTGCATGCGGAACGTGCCCATTGGATCCACATATCCCAGCGCAAACACGCCGCAAGCAGCCGGCGGCAACTCCCGCTCAATCGCATCGAATGCTAGCTCGAACGGGCCCAGCAACGCAGCTTTCATGATCGGCTCCTGTCCTTTCCCCTCAAGCCCGAGACATTCTTCGCTTTAAGCGCGACTCGATTCCTAGTTCGCATGACGGGATCGTAGCTCGGCCTGAGTGACAAAGTTCAGGCTTTCGATAACGGCCTCGCGCACGGTTGCCCTCCCCATCCGCTTGTTTGAGTGGTCAACTATTCGGCGACTTAGCTCTAGCACCTCGGCCGCGCGCAATGATGAGAAATCGAACGATTTTTCCTCGTAGATGGCGCGAAATGCAGCCTCGGCGGCGTATGCTGCAAGAAGTGCCTTATGCGCCTTTACATCAGCGGCGGGAGCGGTAACAGACGTTCGCGCAACAACATATCCGATCACTTTTCCGCCTCGAATTACGGGGGCGGAAATAGGTTCAAGCTTAACAATGTCAATATGCTCTTGCGGTACGTGTTCTGTCGCACTTGGGGACGAAACGATACCAGCCGCGTAGTGGCCGATGAGCGTCGCAACAATCGCCAGAACCCCTAGCGACAGGCTTCGTAACATCATCGATACCCGCGCCCGGAAACATTATTCGTATAAGTGCCGTCGCTGTTTGCGTTTACGAGTATGTTGCATATGAGCCCCGCCACCTCACTAACCGCCGCGATATGGCGGCGCAGAAGATCTGCATTCGCTTCGAGCGTGCCGGCGGCCTCCTGGAAAAGTTGACGAGCCTCGCCGTCGACTACGCCGGGATTGGCGACTTTCAATTCTCGAGACAGCTCGATCGCCAACTGATCCTTGCGAGCCACGATTCGGCTGAGGCCATCGAATTGCGAAGTGTCGAGCAACTCTCGCTCTTCTTCGGCCATGATCTTGATGCGCGCAACGATACGTCGCAACGTGTCGTTGCTCTCGTTGTTTGGAAGTTGAGGAGTGGGCATGTCGAGAGCCTTTATTTGCGAGTTTCCGAGCTTGGCACTTCGACCGGCGCCAGATCTCGGTTTGAAGCAGGAGAAACCATTGTCCGCCACGACGTGTCCGCCGCTGGAACTGCACCGAATGTTCGACTTTTAGCGTGGCCAACGCCGGCAGTTGTTGTTCGAGCCGACGTGCGTGACGCGTTTGGAAGCGCCGGTAAAAGCCTCAATTGCCCGCTGGCGGCGATATGGCGGGCAATGTGCTCGGTCATCAGAGACTTCCAATAGCGACCGGCTGGTCCGGATCCGAGCGGGCCACTTTTCATGCCCGACATCATCGGGGCAATCATCGCCTGGAGGGCCACCCCATCAAACTCGACCTGAGCGCTCCTGGATCTCGTCTCGGCTTGGCCGCGACGATGATTCACCCCGTTCGGCGGCGCCGCCAAAGGGTCGGCCAGCGCGCCCGGAGATACGATCGCTAGGAGCAACGCCAGCAATCTGTGCTTCAGTATCGGCATTGTTTGAGCTGACGTTTGGCTTTCTCTGGCATCACGACGGTGTGGGCAAGACGCCTATTGAGAAACGTAAGCAATCGAAATTGTGCAGGAGTCTAGGCCCGAATTCAATTCGTTAGCCCATAATCCTTACCTCAAGCTGGCCTTAGAAGGCTCACAAGGCGCTCCAGAATTTCGTCGTCGTCTCGGCGCGACAGCGCATTCCGAATAGCGAGGGAGTGGGACTTGAGCCCACCTTCCGCCCCCTTTTTCTGACCCATTGCGTTCATCGTCACGTCCAACTGCGAATGGAACTGCAGTTCCGCCCCAGCTTGGTTCCTCCGCGCACGTGCCGCGCGCGCCATGGAAAGCTGAAAAATGAAGTCACCGCCCGCTAACGGGTCGTCCAAGCGCCGCTCAGCATCAGCGGTGCCGTCGGTCGCCGCTCGCACTTCCAGATGGAGCCGCGCTAGTTCTGCGGACTCCCGCCGGTAAATCAATTCGGTGACACGCACCAGGCGTTGCAGGCGCGCGGTCTTGCTGTTGGCCATGCGTCGCGCTCCAATCTACGTGAGTTCACTCATCATTGAGGTAATGCCAACCGAGAAATCGCGCCGCTCATTACAAGTAGCATTTGCCCCAGCACGATAAGAAGTAATGCCAACCCGCCCAAAGCGACAAACGGAACAGAGACGAAATAGGACGGCAACTGGGGAACCAGCCTTCCCAAAATACCAAACATGGCGTTGATGATGACCGAATAGACTACAAACGGTGCACTGATCTGCGCACCAACGATAAACGCAGCAGATAGTGTCGTAGTAACGTTGCGCAACATCACGGCCGCGTTGGGCATCGCTGCTATGGGCAGATCCGAATAGGACCGAGCGAGAGCAGAGATCAGATATAGTGGAAAATCCATCAGTATAAGCAGAAGAACGGTCATTGCAGAAACCAGCATAGCGACCGCGGGCTCTG
>NZ_JBFWPA010000177.1:0-9897 GCF_050250235.1 Pseudorhodoplanes sp. | reverse complement strand
GACGTCGACAACATCTACGCGGTGCCGGAGGCCTATCACGCGGCGGGGCTGGATTCCGAACAGCTCGCCGCCTTCGGCCTGGAATCGCGCGGCGAGCCGGATCTGTCGCGCTGGCGCACCATCAACGAGCGCATCCGCAGTCCGGAAGGCCAGGTTACGATCGCGGTCGTCGGCAAGTATACGGGCCTGAAGGACGCCTATAAATCGCTGATCGAGGCGCTCTCGCATGGCGGCATCGCCAACAAGGTGAAGGTCAATCTCGACTGGATCGAGTCGGAGGTGTTCGAGCACGAGGACCCGTCGCCCTTCCTCGAACATGTCAACGGCATCCTGGTGCCGGGCGGATTCGGGCAGCGCGGGACGGAAGGAAAAATCCGCGCCGCGCAATTCGCGCGCGAGCGCAACGTGCCCTATTTCGGCATCTGCTTCGGCATGCAGATGGCGGTGATCGAGGCGGCGCGCAACCTGTGCGGCATTGCGGAGGCGAATTCGACGGAGTTCGGACCGGCGCCGGAGCCGGTCGTCGGCCTGATGACGGAATGGCTGAAGGGCAATGCGCTGGAAAAGCGCGGGATGAACGGCGACCTCGGCGGCACCATGCGGCTCGGCGCCTATCCCGCCGTGCTGTCGCGCGGCAGCCGCGTGGCGGACATCTACGGCACGACGGAAATCTCCGAACGCCACCGCCACCGCTACGAGGTGAACACCGCCTATAAGGGCCGTCTGGAGCAGCACGGCATGCGCTTCTCGGGACTGTCGCCGGACGGCGTGCTGCCGGAAATCGTGGAGTACCAGGACCATCCCTGGTTCATCGGCGTGCAGTTCCACCCCGAGCTGAAATCGCGCCCGTTCGAGCCGCACCCTTTGTTCTCGTCGTTCGTGGAAGCCGCGGTGGAGCAGAGCCGGCTGGTGTGAGCGGACCCCTTTTGCGATTTTGCGCGAGGCCGTGGCTTGATCTTTTGACTCGAAAAATGTAAGGAAATTAGAAACTAGCTACTATAAATACGGTCGATGAACAAACACGTTGCCGGAGCGAAGATTGCCGAACAGCTTCTGACCCGGGCAGAGGGAGCGACGATGGCCGAAGTCATCGCGGCCACCGGCGGTCCTCAATATAACTTGCTCAAACGCCTCGCCGCTCTCGGCTATTCCATTCGAAAGACCAAAGAAGGAAGCAGCACGCGGTATTTCGCAAAACCGCCTGTTGCGCAGACCTTCGAAGCGACGATCACCGGCAAGGGACAGCTTACGCTTCCGAAGGCGATACGCGATCGGCTGCAATTGCGCGACGGACAGAAGCTTCGCCTTTCGGTGGACGAGGGCCATGTGGTGATGGAGCCGGTCTTCAGGCGGCTGAGCGACTTGCATGGAATCCTGCCGAAACCCAGGCGGGCGGTGTCGCTTGAGGAAATGGACGAAGGCATTAGGGATGCTGTTGCTGCTCGATTCAAGCGAGCCGTAAGTGGCAAGCGATGATCGGCCTCGACACCAACATCCTTGTCCGCCTTGTCGTGGCGGATGACGTCGATCAATCGCAACGCGCCCAACGATTTGTCGACGAAAACTGCACGCGAGAAACGCCAGCCTTTATCAATTGCGTCGTAATCGCGGAGCTCGTTTGGGTGCTGGCGAGGTCGTATGGCTATTCGCACACCCAGATCGTCGATGTTATCGCGAGCCTGCTTGATGGAGACGACAGGGTTGTCGAGCATCGAGACGCCGTTATCGCCAGTCTTGAAGATTACAAGACCGGCAAGTACGAATTCGTCGATGCGTTTATCTTGCATATCAACGGGCAAAACGGTTGCACAACAACCGCAACGTTTGACCGAAAGGCTGCACGGAATCCCGGCTACCTTCCTATTTGACCCGTCTGGGAATGAGGCCTGAGCCCAAAAAGATGCCCCACGGCCTCGACCATGTCGCTCATGCCGTCCGCGACCTCGATGCGGGGGCGGCGCTTTATCGTCGCCTGGGCTTTACCGTCGGCGCGCGCAACCGCCATCCCTGGGGCACGCATAACCATATCGTGCAGCTTCCCGGCTTCTTCATCGAAATCCTCACCGTCGCGGAGCCGGACAAGCTCGCCGGCGACGGCATGTCGGTGCTGTTCGGGGAGTTTCACCGGCGCTTCCTCGGCATGCACGAGGGGCTCTCGTTCCTGGTGCTGGAAAGCGCGAATGCCGATGCCGACGCTGCGCATTTCTCGGCCTCCGGCATCGCCCAGTCCGGCACCGTGCATTTCCGGCGCGAGGGGCAGCGGCCGGACGGCACGCCGGTCACCGTCGCCTTCTCGCTCGCCTTCGCGCAGGCCGCCGATGCCGACGCGGCCTTCGCAACCTGCCAGCAGCACTTTCCGGAGAATTTCTGGAACCGGGATTTCCAGATTCACCCCAACGGCGTGACCGCAATCGGCGGCGTCGCGCTGGTCGCCGACGATCCGCCGGCGCATGCCGCTTTCCTGCAGGCCTATTGCGGCCACGCGGAAATCGCGCGCGGGCAGGATCGGGTCGCGGCCCGTACCGTGCGCGGACAGATCGAAGTCATGACGCCGGAATTGTTCGTGCGCGAATTCGGCTGCGAGCCATCGGGGCCGGTCGGCACCTTCCGTCTTGCGGCGCTGCGGTTTCTGACGGGCACGCTTTCGGACATGCAGCAACGTCTAAAGGATGGCGGATTTTCACCGCTCGCGCATGCAGGCCGCCTGGTGGTGCCGCCCGCGGCCGCGCATGGGGCGACGGTGGCGTTCGAAGCGGCGGCATGAGTGCCGGGCGTTCCGCGGCCGCCGATTGACCGCCCGCTTCGCCCGTCGCATGGTCCGCCCGCCATGACCGCCCCGCATCCCATCGTCACGGTGAAATCCGCGCGCTTCGGCAATGCGCTGCCGCTCGCGCTGATCGCCGGCCCCTGCCAGCTGGAGAGCCGCGCGCATGCGCTGGAGATGGCCTCCGCGCTGAAGGAGATGGCGGCGCGGCTGAAGATCGGGCTGGTCTACAAGACATCGTTCGACAAGGCGAACCGCACCAGCGCGGCGAGCGCGCGCGGCATCGGGCTGGATGCGGCGCTGCCGATTTTCGCGGAGATCGGATCGAGCCTCGGCCTGCCGACGCTGACCGACGTGCATGAGATCGGGCAATGCGCGCGCGCGGCGCAGGCCGTCGACGTGCTGCAGATCCCGGCTTTCCTCTGCCGGCAGACCGACCTTCTGGTTGCGGCCGCCGAGACCGGCCGCGCGGTGAACGTGAAGAAGGGCCAGTTCCTGGCGCCGTGGGACATGAAGAATGTCGTCGCCAAGATCGCGGGCGCCGGTAACCCGAACGTGCTGGTGACCGAGCGCGGCGCCTCGTTCGGCTACAACACGCTCGTCTCCGACATGCGCGCGCTGCCGGAACTGGCCAGGACCGGCGCGCCGGTGATTTTCGACGCCACGCATTCGGTGCAGCAGCCGGGCGGGCAGGGAAGTTCGTCCGGCGGCCAGCGCGAATATGTCGGCGTGCTGGCACGCGCCGCGGTCGCGGTCGGGGTCGCCGGCGTGTTCATCGAGACGCACCAGGATCCGGACAAGGCGCCGTCGGACGGGCCGAACATGATCGCGCTGAAAGACCTGGAGCCGCTGCTGCGCACGCTGCTGGCCTTCGACCGCGTGGCGAAGAACGCCGCCTAGCGATCGCACGGCCGGGTTCTAACAGCTATTCAAAACCGGTGCAGGTCGCGGGCGGACTTCTGCGCTAGAAATCGATCCTCCGCGCTTCGCGTACCGCGACCGGCGCGATCAGGCCTCGATGTCGAAAACGCTCTTCCGTCTCAGCTTCATCGGATTCGTGACGGCGCTGGCGACGCGCTCGGTCGATCCGATCGTGCCCGCGATCGCGCAGGGGCTCAGCACCGATGCCGCGCGCGTGGCGCTCTTGTCGACCGCGTTTGCACTGCCCTTCGCGCTGATCCAGCCGATCCTTGGCCCCATTGCCGACATGGCCGGCAAGGTGAAGCTGATGATCGCCTGCCTCGTCATCCTCGTCGTCGCCTCCTTTGTCGGCGCGATGGCAACGGACTATTCGGTGCTGCTCGCTTCGCGCATCGTGGCCGGCATGGCGACCGGCGGCATCTTTCCGGTCGGCCTTGCGGTGATCGGCGACCTCGTGCCGGTACGCGACCGGCAGGTTGCGATCGGGCGCTGGCTCACCGTCATCATGACCGGCAACGTCCTCGGCGCCTCGGTTGCCGGCGTGCTCAACGACCTGATCGGCTGGCGCTCGGTGTTCTTCTTCATCGCCGGGGCGGGAACGCTGGTGTTCTGCTTCACCATCGGGCTGCGCTCGCAGATTCCCGAACGACGCCTGCCCTTCGACCTGCGTTCGGTGCCGCGCAGCTATCGCGCGATCCTGTCCAATCCGCGCGCCAAGGTCTGCTACATCGCTGTGCTGTTCGAGGGCATCGCGATTTTCGGGCTGTTTCCTTACGTGGCGCTGCTGCTGCTCGCGGCCGGCGAGGCACGCGCCTCGATCGCCGGCCTCGTGCTCGGCGGTTTCTCGCTCGGCGCGCTGCTTTACGCGATGACGGTGCAGATGCTGGTCAACCGCGTGCGGCCCGAGCGACAGATGCAATGCGGCGGCGTCATCTGCGCGCTCGCCTTCTGCGTCATCGCGCTGGAACTGTCCTGGCCGGTCCAGTTCGTCGCCTTCCTCGTGGCCGGCTATGCCTTCTTCATGATCCACGGCCAGATCCAGGTACAGGCGACCGAACTGTCGCAGACCGCGCGCGGCGCCGCGATGGCGCTGCACTCGTTGTTCTTCTTTGTCGGGCAGGCGACCGGCCCGGTGCTGTTCGGGATCGGGCTTGTGGCGATCGGCGCGCGCTGGTCGGTCGCGATCGCGGCCGCGATCATGCTCGCGCTCGGCTTCATCTGCGCGGCATTGTTCAAGCGCCTGCCGGTCAGCCCCGACTGAAGCGCGGCCGCTTCAAAATGCTTCAGCCGCGTCCGCGATAGGGCGCGACGCCGGGATCGGGCGCCCAGATTCCGGCGGGAAGCTTGCCGAACTGCCAGAACACGTCGATCGGCATGCCGCCGCGCGGATACCAATAGCCGCCGATGCGCAACCAGCGCGGCTGCAGCCGCTGCACCAGCGTCTTGCCGATCTGCACGGTCGTGTCCTCGTGGAAGGCGCCGTGATTTCTGAAGCTGTTGAAGTAGAGCTTCAAGGACTTTGACTCGATCAGGAAGCGGTCCGGCACGTAGTCGACGACCAGGTGGGCGAAATCCGGCTGCCCCGTGATCGGGCACAGGCAGGTGAATTCCGGCTGCGTGAAGCGCACCACGTAGCTTGTGTCGGGATGCGGGTTCGGCACGCGGTCGAGCCGGGCCTTTTGCGGCGAACCCGGGATGGGCGAGGGCCGCCCGAGCTGCAGCGATTGCGTCCGCTTGGTCTTGGCCATTCCGCTCTCCGATCGGGCCGGACCTTATCCGAAGGGAGCGCGGGCGTCAGTCTTTGCGCGCGCGGGGCGATTGTGTAGAAGCGGCGCAAAATCACACCGGACAGGGCCCCATGACCGCCATCGCTGACATCCTCGCACGCGAAATCCTCGACAGCCGGGGCAACCCCACCGTGGAGGTCGACGTGCTGCTGGAGGACGGCTCGCTCGGCCGCGCCGCGGTGCCGTCCGGGGCCTCGACCGGCGCGCACGAGGCGGTCGAGCTGCGCGACGCCGACAAGGCGCGTTACCTGGGCAAGGGCGTGCGCAAGGCGGTGGACGCGGTCGAGGGCGAGATTTTCGACGCCATCGGCGGCATGGATGCCGAGGACCAGGTCGGCATCGACGAGAGCATGATCGCGCTCGACGGCACGCCCAACAAGGCGCGGCTCGGGGCCAACGCGATCCTCGGCGTGTCCCTTGCGGTCGCCAAGGCGGCGGCGCAGGCGGGCGGGCTGCCGCTCTACCGCTATGTCGGCGGCACTTCCGCGCGCGTCCTGCCGGTGCCGATGATGAACATCGTCAATGGCGGCGTGCATGCCGACAACCCGATCGACTTCCAGGAATTCATGATCATGCCGGTCGGCGCCGCAAGCTTCGGCGAAGCCTTGCGCATGGGTGCGGAGATTTTCCACACGCTCAAGTCGGCGCTGAAATCCGCCGGCCACAACACCAATGTCGGCGACGAAGGCGGCTTCGCGCCGAACCTGCCGAGCGCGGAGGCGGCGCTCGATTTCGTCATGCAGGCTACGGCCAAGGCCGGGTTCAAGGCGGGCGACAATGTGGTGATCGCACTCGACTGTGCCGCGACCGAATTCTTCAAGGGCGGCAGCTACGACTATGCCGGCGAGGGTACCAGGCGCTCGCCCGCGCAGCAGGCCGACTACCTGGCCAAGCTCGTGGGAGGCTACCCGATCGTCTCGATCGAGGACGGCATGGCCGAGGACGATTTCGACGGCTGGAAGCAACTGACCGACAAGATCGGCGGCAAATGCCAGCTCGTCGGCGACGACCTGTTCGTCACCAACGTGGCGCGACTGCGCGAGGGCATCGCCAGGGGGCTCGGCAATTCGATCCTGGTCAAGGTCAACCAGATCGGCACGCTGACCGAGACGCTGGCTGCGGTCGAGATGGCGCACAAGGCGGGCTACACCGCGGTGATGTCGCACCGTTCCGGCGAGACCGAGGATTCCACCATCGCCGATCTCGCGGTCGCGACCAATTGCGGACAGATCAAGACCGGTTCGCTCGCGCGCTCCGACCGCACCGCCAAATACAACCAGCTCCTGCGCATCGAGCAGCAGCTAGGCCCGCAGGCGCGCTATGCCGGGCGAAATGCGCTGAAGGTATTGCGCTGATCAGACTTGGGGCAGTTCTCACTCCGTCCTCATCCTGAGAGTCTGAGCGGAAAGTCGGCCGGGTTTTTTCGATATTTACCGAGACGTCGTCATGGCCGGGCTTGTTGTCCCGGCCATCCACGTTTTTCTTGCTGTGGTGTCGCCAAGACGTGGATGCCCGGCACAAGGTTTACACCCGGGCCGGCCGAAGGCTGGTCCCGTGTGCCGGGCATGACGGAATCACCAAGACCGTGATTTTGTCGGTTTCATTTCCGGCCAGACTCCGAGGAGCGCACTGCGTGCGCTCCTCGGCATGAGGCCGGGATAGGGTTGCGCGAAGCTTGCCGGGGACGGCTGAAAAAGGAGGGCTCTCAGCCTCGCGTCAGTTGCCGCACCTCGTTGCGCACGAAATTGCCGATGCGCTTGGTGCGGTTTTTCAGGATCGGCAAGAGCCCGCTATCGACGAAATAGGTAAGCAGGATGCTGTCGCGGGTGTCGATTTCGCGGCCCACGGGATCGGCGGAATGCCAGGTGTCGGTGCCGACCGCGAAGGCATAGCCGGAATTGCGCGCGAACGGCATCTGCGCCTCTTTCTGCAGCGTGCCGTCCGGCTTCACGCCGTGGAAGATGGTGCCGACATTGGTGTGGTTGTCGTCGGCCGGCAGATAGAACTGCACCGTGACGCCCTTCCAGCGGGTGTCGGTATGCGGGGCGATTTCATAGCCCGGGATGTCGCGGGTCAGGATCGGGATCGGATAGAATCCGGTATCGGCGAATTTGGTGCCGAAGCGCTTTTCCAGCGGCTTGGCCAGCCGGCGCACGAAGGCGTTCTGCACTTCCGCCGAGCAGAGCGCGCGCCCGATCACGTCCCACAATTCGCGCTTGGGCTGCGGCAGCACGCGGATATATTCCGGGAACAGATCGATCTTGACCCGCGTCGCGGTGCCGTCGTCGCGCACATGGCCTTTGCTGCGCCCCGACATCGGGCGGTAATCCTCGTAGACCGGCTTGTTGCCGACGATGCGTTCGTAGACGTCGTCGGGAAAGACGTGGCTGAATTCGAGGTGATAGAAGGGCCGTTCGACCGCGCGGGCCCCCTCGACCGAAGCCACGACATGCGCCGCAAGCGCCTTGACTGCCGCCCGATCCACCATCGCGCCACCTCTGTGTACGAATGCCGGCCGCTGTGATGCCGCCGAAGCGTGGATTTTTCAAGGGCGGATGGGCGCGGACGGCGGAGGCAACCGCATTAAACCGCCTTTAACGCGAAAAACGTCACTGTCCGGCATGGTCACCCGGCGCCGACTCCGTTCCTTCCTCACAGCCCTCTGCCTCTATGCGATGGCAGGGCTCCTGATCGGCTATTTCGGCATCAATGCGTTTACCGGCAACCGCGGCTTGCGGGCGCGCCAGGACATCGACCGCCAGATCGCCGAACTCAGTGCCGAGATCGCGCGCACCCGCGCGGAGCGCGAGGTGTGGGACCGCCGCGTCTCGCTGCTGCGAACGGACCGTATCGACCCCGACCTGCTCGACGAGCGCGCGCGCGCGGTGCTGAATTACGCGCATCCCCACGAGGCGGTATTGTTGCTGCGCAGGCCCTGAGCGCTCCGCTACGCCGCGCAACAAAGTGTCGCACGACGCCCCGTCGCGGCAGCAATTGTTACGCGCGGTTGTCCCCGGGCGCCGCTGCGCTCGGCTTTCGCCCCCTGGCGAATTCCGCTATTGAATGGGCAAAACCATGCATTGCAGTGCCGAGGGAGCGTCATGGCGGTCGCAAAGAAGGCTCAGGAAGCGTCGCCGGCCGGCGATCAGCCCAGGATCGCCAATTTCACCAAGGAACAGGAACTCGAAGCCTACCGGGAAATGCTGCTGATCCGCCGGTTCGAGGAGAAGGCGGGCCAGATGTACGGCATGGGCCTGATCGGCGGCTTCTGCCACCTCTATATCGGCCAGGAAGCCGTGGTCGTCGGCATGCAGATGGCGCTGAAGCACGGCGACCAGGTGATCACCGGCTATCGCGATCACGGCCACATGCTGGCCTGCCGGATGGACGCCAAGGGGGTCATGGCCGAGCTGACCGGCCGCCGCGGCGGCTATTCCAAGGGCAAGGGCGGCTCGATGCACATGTTTTCCGTCGAGAAGCATTTCTACGGCGGACACGGAATCGTCGGCGCGCAGGTCTCGCTCGGGACCGGACTGGCCTTCGCCAACAAATATCGCGGCAACGACAATGTCGCGCTGACCTATTTCGGCGACGGCGCCGCCAATCAGGGCCAGGTCTACGAAAGCTTCAACATGGCCGAGCTCTGGAAGCTGCCGGTCATCTACGTGATCGAGAACAACCGCTACGCCATGGGCACGGCGGTGCACCGCTCCTCCGCGCAGCAGGATTTCTCCAAGCGCGGCGTCTCCTTCAATATTCCAGGCGAACAGGTCGACGGCATGGACGTGCGCGCGGTCAAGGCCGCCGGCGACAAGGCGGTGCAATGGTGCCGCGAGGGCAACGGGCCCTACATTCTCGAAATGCAGACCTACCGCTATCGCGGGCATTCCATGTCCGACCCGGCGAAATACCGCACGCGCGAGGAAGTGGAGAAGATCCGCAACGAGAACGATCCCATCGAGCAGGTGCGCAAGCGCCTGCTGGAGAAGAAATGGTCGAGCGAGGACGAATTGAAGGCGATCGACGCCAATGTCCGCGCCATCGTCAACGAGGCGGCGGAATTCGCCACCAACGATCCCGAACCCGATCCGTCCGAACTCTACACCGACATCCTGCGCTGAGATTTCCGTCCTGCGTCCCGTACCCGATTGAAGGCTGCCGATGCCGACCCAAGTATTGATGCCCGCGCTTTCGCCCACGATGGAGAAGGGCAATCTCGCCCGCTGGGTGAAGAAGGAAGGCGACTCCGTCAAATCCGGAGACGTGATCGCGGAGATCGAGACCGACAAGGCCACGATGGAGGTCGAGGCCGTCGACGAGGGTACGCTCGGGAAAATCCTGATCCCCGAAGGCACCGCCGATGTCGCGGTCAATACGCCGATCGCGGTGATCCTGAGCAACGGCGAGGACGCCTCCGCGATCAAG
>NZ_JBFWPA010000176.1:0-10038 GCF_050250235.1 Pseudorhodoplanes sp. | reverse complement strand
TCCCATTTCCCTTTCTTATTCTTCTTGCGGAATACATCCACTCGCGCCATGTCGCCGCGGTCGACCGTGCCGCCGTTGACAGTAACCGCGACCTTGTCCCTGGTGGCGACGCGTACCTTGCGGATAATGTCTCCTTTCGGCGAGCGCGGCGGGTTGTCCCTCGGCTTTTTGGCGGCGATCCATGCGCGTAATGTTTCTACCAGATCGTCGCGCAGCTTTTTTGGGTCGGAGACTTTGCCATAGGGCTCCGGAACCGGGATGAGATCGAGGTCTTTCTCAGTCAGCTTCTCGACCGCCTTGCGCTCATAGACAATCTGCTCGCCGCCGATGTCGCGGATTTGCTTGATGGTCGCATCATGCGCCTTGCCGCGCGCACGACGCCTCTCGGCACGGGAGACGAAGACGCCGCCGGTCCCGTTGTCGCCGTATACCGCGCGCGTGACGTCGATGTGGAATCCTGGCCACGGCTGGCTGACGTGGAAAATGTCGTCCTCGCGGCCTTCCTTTTCGCGCCTCTGCATCTCCTTCGTCATACGCTGCAACAGACCCTCGGTGGTCGCCGCCAGCACCAGTGCATCGACGGCATGGTGGCGGTCGTCCGGCACGCGCTCGCCATCCACCTTCTTCAGGCCCTCCAGTCCCCATGCGCGCCGCAGCTTCGAGGTGATCGCGCCGGGGCGGGTGAATACGCGGCGCTCGTCGCTGCCGTCCGGTCTGCGCTTTTCCGGTCGGGGAGGGAACATGCGTGTCAATTCGTCGGCTAGAAGCCTCGTGACCCATTGTGTGTCGGTGAGATTACGTGCCTTGAACTTGTCTTCCATGTCGGCGGCGTTCTTGAGCGTGTAGTTGCGCTTCTTGCGTCCTTTGACCTCCTTCAGGTTCTCTACGCGGGCGACGTATTCCAGCCACTCGGCTTCGGTCTTGCCGGCCTCGAACCACTCGAATGGCGTCTGGCCGCGCTTGTTCTGATTGGCCTTGGCCGTGCACAGCGTTTTGTTGATGTATGAGTCGTCGCCGAACCGGCTCCACGGCAGGATGTGATCGACCTGATAGCGGGTGTCGTTGGCAGCGATGCCCTTCGGGTCGATAGCGTCGCCCGAATAGACGCACTTGAAGCCCTGCTCCTTGGCGAGTTCGTAGCGAAGGAGTTCGTCGTCGCTGACCGGGCGGCCGAGCAATTCCGATGCTTCCTTGCGCCGTTTTTCCTTCTCGGCGGTTCTGTCTTCAAGCCCCTTTGTAAGCTTTGCTCTTTGCTCGGCGCTCTTTCCAACGCTGCGCGCCAGTTCGATATGGACAAGATCGATCGGACCGTATTCGCGCACCACGGCTCGAATCTGCTTGATCGCCTCGCCGAAGGCCTTGCGGGTGACGGGACTGTTGATGCTTTCGAGAGAGATGGCGGCGCGGGCCGCGTGGTCGTAGCCGACGCGCGCGCAAGCATCCGAATAGACCAGTCCCTCGCGCAATCGGGGAATGATATTGCGGCAGGCCAGCGCCGAGATATGAGCCGACCTGGTGAAGTCCTTGAATGCGCCTTCGCCCGCCGCTACCAGCAGGCAGTCGACCACGACAGGGTCAAGACCCATTTCTTCAAGTCCCATTCGGATCGAGCCGAGGTCTTCCCGGAAAGAAAGGACTTCCGCGATGCGGTCGAGTTTTTCTGGCGTTCGTGCGAGCGACTGCCAGGGCGCGTCGCCAAGCACGTCGCGCAGCGTCTTGGTGCCGTAGGCCGCGCCGCCAGTGCGGGCCGCCACGTCGAGTCTGCCTTCCTTGTCTTTCGGGACGCCGGCGAAGCGTGCATTGGGATCGAGATCGAGTGTCTTGCGCAAGGTCGAAAACGAGACCGTCTTCGTTGTTTCGCCAAAGCCGCGGGCGGCGATCGCGATTTCATCCTGTATGAGCGGCCGCTCGATGCGGCCGACGGCGATGCGCAAGTTGGTCAGCCGCTGAATAAAGCGAAAGAGCTCGAACGACGGCGCGCGGCGCGCCGTACGCATCTGGTCCGGTTCAAACGGGCACTTGCCGACCAGCGCTTCGCTGTCCTGAAGCGGACGCTGGAAGAACGCATTGTCGGAAAAGGCGCTGGCGAGTATCTCCGTCGCCGCCGTGTTGCCCAGCCTGCGCTGAGCTGAGAAGATGGCGCGCACCTCGTCTTCAAGATCGGAGCGTTTCGCGGTGTGCGAATAGTCCTTGTCGCGGTTGCGCTTGCGGTCGGCGAATTTCTCGTCGCGTGCCAGCATCTCACCGAAGGAGCGGTATCTGGCGAGGCCTTCTCGGGTCAGCTCCATCGCCTTCTTCATCTTCGAGGTTTCGTCAGGAGCGTTGGCGGCACCTTCGCTCTTGGAATTCGATCTGAAGCCGCGATGCCGCGCGATGTGACCGAGCACCACTGCCAACTCGTCGGGACTTAGTGCGCGGTCGTGCGCCGCGGCACGCAGAGCCCAAGGCGTGATTGATGGATTAGTCCCTTTCGATGCAATCCGGCACAGCGCGACGCGCAACGCATCTCGTGTCGGGTCAGGTAGGAGCCCGTTTTTGTGAAGGAGTCGACGGATGGCGTTCATGCGCTGGCGGCGGCGGCGGATGACGCGGCGCTGGCCGCGCGCGGCGCGCCGCTGCGCGCTCTTGGGTTCTCCCGTCTTATCCACGAGCGGCGCATCGAAGCAGCGCACGCCCGCCGCTATGACCGACCCGTCGGGGTCGCCTGCTTCGATTACTCCCCATCCGCAGGATGCAATGCCGAGATCGATACCCAAAATACGCATGATTGATGCCCCCGGACATCTTGCGCATAACTATCGAACTCATTATTGACGCTCGTCGTTCAATCATCAATATTGAACGCCTTAGGGGAAATCGGTTGGAAAGCCACGGCAAAGTGGTTTTACTACTGAAGGATCACCCCCGCTCGGGAAACCGGGCGGGGGGATTCCTTGTCGTCAGTGAAATTTTGAGCCCTTCCATAAACGTACGAATGCGGACCGCGCGCGCAAGCTCGGGCGGCCTTAGAGTGGACACTCTAGCGTCCAGCCTGGAAGTGCTTGGCGGCAAGTTTGTTTCAAAAATCATACGTTTTGAGATTGACTGAGCGGTCGTCTCAAATTATGTCTCTAAACGGAATTCTCGAAATTCTTATGAGGTTCGGAGATAGCTATGGCGCTCGTCGGATATGCCCGGGTCAGCACGACCGGTCAGGACCTCGAGGTTCAACTCGAAAAGCTAGCGAAGTGTGACAAGATGTTTCGCGAGAAGCGATCCGGAGTAGATGGAGCACGTCCCGAACTAAGGCGTTGCCTGGAGTACATCAGGGAAGGGGATACGCTGGTCATCACCAAGATCGATCGCCTCGCCCGGTCCACCTCGGACCTGTACAAGATTCTCTCGCGGCTCGAAGAAAAGGGGGCACAATTCAAGGTGCTGGACGATCCGCTGATCGACACCAACTCACGTACTGGAAAGCTCGTTCTCGGCATCCTTTCCTTGATTGCTGAGTTTGAGAATGACATTCGCAAGGAGCGGCAGATGGACGGCATCGCCAAGGCGAAGGAGAGGGGGGTCAATTTCGGCCGCCGGAAGCAGCTCACAGACGACGTCGTGAAGCACATCCGCAAGCGCAGGCGGCATGGAGCAACCATTCCGCAGATCATGAAGGATGTCGGCCTGTCGAAGGCAAGCGTATATCGGGCCCTGACCTCAGGTTAGGGCAGGGAGCAGAAAAGTCGGCTATGGGATACCATTTAACCCTTTCGGCTAGACCGCAGTCACCCACAGGGGCGCTGCGGGCCGGGTGGACTGAGCCTCGCTGCGTTTCTCCGTCGCCGGCATTAGTTCGCAGCATCCCGAATTCGCTGGGTTTTACGGGTAGATAGGGTCACGATCGCATACTTGCTTGGCGATGTCGAAGTTCCGCGGTTAAGGCAGGGATGAACTCTGCACAATCCGCAACTACCCCGAATTTGGCGAGTTTAAAAATCTCGGCCTTTTCATCGGTGTTGATCGCAACGATTGATTTAGCGTTCGCGCATCCAGCCACGTGTTGAGGGGCCCCGGAGATGCCAAAAGCAATATACAGTCGCGGCGCAACGGTTTTGCCCGATAATCCCACCTGACGCGAATGCGGGCACCAGCCCAAATCACACGCGACTCGGCTGGCCCCGACCGCTGCGTTCAGCTCTCCGGCAAGCTCTCCAAGCAACACAAATCCTTCGGGGCCACCAAGCCCGCGGCCACCGGCGACGACGACATCAGCGTTCTGAAGCTGCGCCCCCTGCTGCCCGTGCCCGGGAGGCTGCACATCGATTACCCGGGCCCGAATATCTTGAGTGGTGGTCGACGCCTTGCGGTGCACGACTTGGCCAGTTCTTGCTTCCGCCGCTTGAGCAGGTTCGAATGCCATGGTCGCGATTGTCGCAACCATCGGTAGTGCGTGCAGGGAAACGACTTGACGGAATGCCCCACCGTAGCAGGCGCGCGTCCAGTGGATGGTGTCATCGACGCGAGACACAGCAGAACACGCGGTAACTACGGCACCATTTACTCTGAATGCCAAGCGCGGAGCAAGTTCAATTCCGGCTACAGAGTGTGAGAACAGAACACATTCAGGCTTCAACTCTGAAACAAGGGAAGCAAGATCATTGAGCCAAGCATCTGCTTGGAACGGTGCAAAAATGGCGTCTTCTATCAATATAACACGCTGGGAGCCCCGAGCAGTCAGCGCGAGAACCTGCTCGTCGTCAAAACTTGGACCGATGCAAACCGTGGCCACGGTGCCAGAGTCACCAGCAATTTCGTGTGCGGCCGTCAACACCTCCATGGTCGTTTCGGATACCACACCGTCATTGAACTCCACAACCACAAGAATTGTTCTTTCAGTCATAGTATTCTCTCCGCAATCAAGTGATCGACCAGAGCCTTGGCCTTATCCGCACTGCTTTCTCCTGCTATCCACTGGCAGTTGCTTTCGATCAGTGGCTTGCACAACTCCATCACTGACGCATGTGAGGAAGAGGGATCAAAAACCTCCACGGGAATGTTGAGATCGCTTTTTGTGAGCCGAGTGATAGGTTTCTTCCCTGCGCGCATGGTCTCGCGTAGACTCGGCTTACGCACGGCTCCTAGCTCATGAGCGATCGTGATTAGCGCTGGCAATGTTGCCTGCATCGTTTCTTCACCTTCGCCGATCGCCCGACAAACCGTTACCTCGCTGTCGGCGACCTTGATCTTCCTTGCTAGCGTGATGACGGGGATTTTGAGCAACTCCGCCAGACCAG
This sequence comes from Pseudorhodoplanes sp., assembly GCF_050250235.1. Classification (GTDB taxonomy): domain Bacteria; phylum Pseudomonadota; class Alphaproteobacteria; order Rhizobiales; family Xanthobacteraceae; genus Pseudorhodoplanes. The sequence goes on along the minus strand of NZ_JBFWPA010000176.1, from coordinate 4,768 downwards.
CACCCACAATCCCGGCATCGGAGTCCGTCATCTGCCTGCCTGTCAGAACAAGATCGACATTGCCGAGCTTGCGTACTGCCGCTGCGAGACCGGCCGCAGTGGCGTGGTAATCGCATTGCCGGAAGATGGGGTCGACAATCATGACGGCCGCATCGGCCCCCATCGCTAGCGCGTGCTTTATCGCCTTGTCGGATCCGTCGCAGAGGGTTAGGGCCGAAATGGATACGCTCTCGGGTTGCGAGGTTGCATCCCTTATTCGTAAAGCTGCCTCGAGCGCCTGCTCGTCGAACGGATTCATTACCTGCGAGCCGCTGCCAATGCGAACTGCCGTCTTCGTTGCTTCGTCAACCCGCAGGAGATCGTGCGGTGTTTCTGGGTCCTCGACGAGGGTTACACAGACCACAATATGCATTGCTCCTCCTATATAACCTCGACATCGACTGGAACAATTCCGTCAAAATGCTTTCTTTGGAAGTTCCACTCGGTGACTGGCTGAACTCGACCGCGCTCATCGGTACCGCGAGTCATCAGCGTGTAACGACCGGGTGTGTTTGCGTTCCAGACAATCGAAAAGCGCCGCCAAAGAAACCGATCTCCGTGTTCTTCGACATGCGCATCCCTCCATGTTAGGCCGCCGTCGGTAGAGACTTCGACCCTGGCTATCGCACCTTCTCCACTCCACGCTAGGCCGCGAATTACATGCTCGCCAACGGCAAGTGGCGAATCTTCGTCGAGTGGTTCGGTAATGACGGTTTTAACTCCCAGGGCCGTCATTGGCGCCTTGTTGGGATCGTCTGGCGATTTGCCGGACACAAAATAGTATGTCTGGTGATAGCAGTCGGGCATGTGGTCCATGATCTCGATCTTGTTGATCCACTTAACCCACCAGTTGCCGGCCCAGCCGGGCACAACCAGTCGCAGTGGCGCGCCGTGCACATGGGTAAGCCAGTCACCGTTCTGAGCCCAAGCCAGAATAGTGTCTCGTTCCATTGCCTTTTCGATCGGCAATCCTTTGTCATAATTGATGATTCCAGGGTCATAAACTTGGAAGTCAGAACGGCCGACCGAGAGATATTGCATCGCTGGATCCGGCCGACCTTCGTCGAATCCCTCCAGACGAACAGCCACGGCACTGCTTTTCAGACCAACTGCTTCCAGAAGGCTGCTGAGGGAAATGCCGGTCCACTCGCCGCCAGAGAGATAACAGGTAATAGTAGGTTCGGCACTGTCCGCAGATGTTGCCTTGATGTCGGCTTCGCCTTTCTCGGCCCACCACGAGGCGTTCCAGTCGCTCTCGATACGATAGGACGGCTTTGCCATGTTGCCGCCTTGCTCGCGCGACTTCAGATAGTCCCAGAAATTGGTATCGTTACCCGCGCATTCGGCTACTGCGCGTACGGTACGTGCCGGAAACTTACGTATGTCACTCAAGGTAAATGCTGAGGGACGTTCTACCTCGCCGAAGACTTCGAAGCGGTAGTCGTCGGGATGCACGGGCTCCGGCACGTTCAGCTGTGCAACGATATAGCTCGCATCGGTGGGCGTAATGAGCCCCTCTTGATCGAGAAAGGGCGTCCGAGCATTGATCACCCTGTCGTGCCGATCCTTGCTGGCCGCAAGCTGGATGCGCTTGCGATCGGCCCAACCCAAATACCAATCGCCTTCTATTTCTTTGCTTGCCATTTTCCAACCTCCTTGCTGCGTCGATTGTCAATGCCCCGGCTCTAAGGCCGGCACATCCGATGCCAGTGGAACTATTGAGATGCTGGCGATCGATTGTGATGACGACATTGACACCTGCGTTCTGTGCCATGACGGCAACATCATTCCTCAAGGTATATTCGCCCCGCTGCCAACACGCGAAGCGCCGCAGCGGCGGCGCCATATCCATTGTCAATGTTGACAGTCACCAATCCTGGCGCGCAACTCGCGAGAGCAGAGTACAGCGCTGTCCGCCCCCCATCACAGACGCCATATCCGACCGATGTGGGGAGCGCGATGACTATTCCTGGAATCAGTCCGCAGATGACGCTTGGAAGAGCGCCGTCCATTCCCGCGGCGACGATCACGACTGGCAGACGCCTCAACTCCTCGACCCGATCGAGCAGGCGCCAAAGACCAGCGACACCCACATCATAAATTTCGAGAACATCTTCGCCGAAGTATTTCAGAGTCCGAATTGCCTCCCGACCTACTGGCACATCGGAGGTACCCGCCGTTACCACAGCCATGCGCTCAAGGTTCGAAGATGGCTGAATTCGCGTTCCGAAATAGGCTGTTTTGGAAACGGCATCATAGTCTAGACGTCCATGCCAAGTGCGGCCGAGTTGCTGCAGCTTCGCTTTGGAAAGCCGGGTGAGGAGTAGAGGATGATCTTTTTTGTCTGCGTCCGACAGGATCGCGACAAGCTGCTCGGCGCTCTTACTCTCACATAGAACAGCTTCGTCGAAGCCAATCCGGCTGCTACGCCCATAATCGAGGACTGTCTCAGCGACCTTCATGGCTTTTCTCCCACGAAGGCACTGCCTGAGCGATACTCCTCGAATAATATGCTGCTTGGCACAATCTCGTTCGGGAACAAGTTGCTGATTTCCCGCTTGAGTTCGTCTTGCACAAGTGATTCCAATCGTAGCAGGGTTTCGCGATCGAGCTCTATCGCCACCCCCCCGGATCGGACGCGGCAACGGACTGTTCGCGGAAAGAGGCGTCGCGATACCACCTTCTCCGCGTGGTATATGGATGCCAGGATCTCGGGCTCGATCGGAATACCTGTTTCAATGCGGCTGGACAGACATGGTGAAGCCGGCAAAGGCGCGATATGTTCCAATCCAAGTTCACACGCGACCCGTCGCACTCCTGCTTTGTCGATGCCACACTCCACAAATGGATGGCGGACCGAATAGAGGTGCGCCGCTTCTAAGCCTGGACGGTATTCCTGAAGGTCGTCGACATTGGTACCTGAGAAAATGGGCAGGTCCGAACGCTCCGCTATCGATCCGTACAGTCCCTGCTTGCAATAAAAGCAGCGGTTCATCGGATTCCTGCGGTAGTTGCCGTTTCCGAACTCGCCGGCATCGAAGATCGACAACGTCCACCTTTCTCTCTCTGCAAGTCGACGAACCCTCAGTGTCGCTTCTTCCGGAACGGCGGGTGAAATTGCGTGATAGATCTCTACGCGTCCGGGCATGAACCGATGAGCGGCCACTGCCAGCGTCAGACTATCCACGCCGCCGCTGACGGCGATGCTGGCATGATTCACTTGGATCAGGAGTGATCGCAGGCGAAAGAGGTCGCCATCAGACATCATCCATATCCCCCGAAGCTGCTGCTTCTGCGATTCGCCTCAGCGTTTCGCGCGCGGCATGCCCACTGGCCTGCCCCGCTACATCTCTCAGCTCTGCTTTTGCGCTGGTTTTCCCGTTCGGACGGCGAGCGACTTTTACGTCCACTCTGGAAGCGCGTTTTCTGACGGTGATAAAATCCCGTGTCAAAATGACTCGATTCACAATCTGTCTGCGGATGCCGAGTGTTGTGGTCTCGAGGAAGCAGGCATCGGTTGCTGCATCGCATACATCCTTGCGTGTGATCACTTGGACATGGGTCAGGAGCCGCCCGTTCTTTCCGACCACGGAAGATTGTGTTACATCAAGCACACCCGAAACGGCTCTAACGCTTTCGAGGCCCACGGCGAGGTCTTCAGCCGTCTGGTCATCCACCTCGAATGCGAGAATGGCGACCTCATCAGTGCTGACATCGCCTTCGGGAAGCTCTTCAAACACGAGCATACGAAGAATGTTACTGACGCCAGACAATTGCCGCGAACCGAAGCCGACGCCTGATTTGATTAAGCGGCGATGCCGTTGTCCGAGGGGAGGAGCACAATGGAGATGTTTGAGGATAGCAGCTCCGGTGGGTGTTATACGCTCTCCCGGTATGCCGTCGTCGTAAAGCGTAAATCCTTCGAGCAAACCGAGCGTCGCTGGAGCGGGAATTGCAAGTGTTCCGTGCTGACTCGAGACACGCCCCGACCCTATGGGCAGAGGACTGCTAGACCAAGTTGCTTCACCGATCTCATTAATGAGGAAGGCCGCGGCGACAATATCTGCAATCGAATCCCATGAACCTACTTCATGAAACCTCACGTCATCGGTTGTGCCACCGTGAACCGCAGCCTCAACTTCCGCTAGTATCGCGAAGATCGCTATTGCGCGCTGCTTTACCGGCTCATCCAGAGATGAACCCGAAATCCGCCGGCGTATGTCGCGGAATGATACATGATCGGGCCGGTGGCGAGGCGATCCGGCATGCTTCTGATCATAGGGCATTACCCAGCGTTCGTTGGTAACATGAAAGCGGCTGCCCGTTAGCACGTGATCCGAAACGGTGGAAATGCGAGCGTTCACACCACCCGTCGAATTGACGGTTTTAATGGCAGCTAATGTCGGTTGTTCGAGATCTGGAAAGGTGTTCAGCATCGCCGCGACGAACATGTCACCTGCGATACCACCTACTACATCCAGATGAAGGTGTACCATTCCAGTTCTCAAGTATCTCGTCGTCGGGCGATCATTTAACTGTTGCTCGTCGCCTACAGTCCCTCCGCGGTAAACATGCCGAAAAGGCTCACCGCTCCTCCGCAGATCCATGCCAACCATCGTTGACGAGCGAAAAGTTTTCTTGCCACCGAGATACCCACTAGATGCAGGAGAGCAGTCGAGAATGCGAATGCCCCAATGATGGCAATTGTTTCGACGAGGCCCGAGTCGGC
>NZ_JBFWPA010000175.1:0-10156 GCF_050250235.1 Pseudorhodoplanes sp. | reverse complement strand
TCGCTGTCCTCCTCGGAGTTAGGAAAGAGAGATCGTGTGTAATCGGAATCCTCGAAGATCAGTTGTGGCCTTGGTTCACGATCATTCCTGAATGCTTTTTCGTACCGCAGGCGAACCTCAAGGGCTCTAGGCTCGCCCGCGCTTTCTTTGAGCCAGAGCTGCTCCAAGATCCAATCGAGCGCAGTCATCCGGGGCCTCGACGACCCCTCGCCAGATCCGTACTTATCGAGCAGGAGCTGATCGAGATCCTCGGCGTCAGATCCTCGTTTGTGTCGCCTGGACCGCTTCTTGGTCATGGTCCGACACCCCGCTCGGCCCGGACTCTCGCGAATGTCTTGCCGGATGAGGCCAGCCGCGCGCGCTGGCCGGTCATCTTCTCCCAGCGCATGATTGCCGTGTCGACATAGAGTGGGTCGAGCTCAATGCCGGCAAATCTCCGTCCCGTCCGCTCGGCTGCCAGGAGCGTCGTGCCGCTGCCGAGAAACGGATCGAGCACGAGATCACCGCCATGCGTCGAGTCCAGGATCGCGTCCTGCACCATTGCGATCGGCTTCACGGTCGGATGCAGGTCGAGCGTCCTAGCTTGCCCCTTCCGCGGGAAGCTGTTTGCACCGGGATAGTTCCAGACGTTGGTGCGGTTGCGGCCGAAACGCCCGAGCTGCACATTGTTGATGTGGGGAGCGTCACCGTTCTTGAACACGAAGATGAATTCGTGTCGCGATCGATAAAACGAACCCATGCCGCCGTTTGGTTTGACCCAGACGCAGAGATTGAAGAGCGACAAACCGGCATCCTGGCCCGCGGCACCGAGCTCAAAATGATGTCGCCAGTCCATGCAGACATACTGAAAGGCACCCGCAACGCTGTGGCACTTACAATGACTGAGGAATTGAGTGAGAAAGCTCGTGAATTGCGGCGACGTCATCTCACCCGAGCCCATCACAAATTCCCGGTGTCGCCCGGTACCGGAAACGTTTCCGACGATGGGGACGTCGTAGGGCGGGTCACTAAACACGACTGACGCTTTGGCGCTATCTAAGACAATGTCGTAGGCCTGCGCGTCGAGCGCGCTGCCGCAGTACAGCCTGTTTTTCCCCGCAAGGATCAGGTCGCCGACCCGCGCTACGGCTGGCCCTTTGGGTGCCGAGAATGTGTCCTCCGCGGCGATCACTTCTGGTGTGTCGAGAGATTGAATCAAGAAATCAATCTCGGGCCGCTCAAAACCGGTTGCCTCGATCTCAAAATCAAGCGAAAGCTCGCTCAATTCTTTCAGGTGTATTGCAAGTTTGTGCTCATCATCCGAAGATCGCTTAGCAAGCTGGTTGTCGGCGAGCATATAGGCGCGGGCTTGCTCTGCAGTCAGGTCATCTAGATAGATGACCGGAACGCGTTGCAGGCCTAATTCTTTCGCGGCTAGCCATCTGCCAACGCCGCCAAGGATGTAGCCGCCTCTCTTGGCCAGAATCGGTGCGTTAAACCCAAATTCCTTGATGCTCAAAGCTAGCGCGCGAATTTGCTCTTGGCTGTGTTTGCGGGGATTGGATGGATCGGGTTGCAACGCGTCGACTGAGACGTACAACAAAGTCCGGTGCGTTGCTTCTAAACGGCCTATGTCCGATAAAGTCCTTTCCACCAAACGCCTTCCACGCCGCCTCGGCGTAGAGCTCATTGAAACCTCCATCGTCAGTGTCAACGACGCGAGGCATCGCATTTTTGGTCCAATTAAGCGCCGGTATTAAATTGGCGGCTAGAGTACCTTAAATTAATTCCGGCACACGCCACGGCGAACGGCCAGCTCTCTTTGCTTGAAGCAGATCGCGTCTCCAGATTTTGCAAAGCGCCACAACCGCCGGAGAATCCTTCACCGTATTGAAATGCGTGAAATGCGGGCGCCAGCGATTGTCGGATTCGATCTTTTCTCGCTGTTCGCCACCAGACGCCAACCAATATGCATCTGTAGCCGCGTCGAGCGTCGGGTTCCGGGGCGCGGGAACGGCGCCATAAAGAAAGTCCCAAATCGTGATGACTTGGGCGGCACAGTATTGGCGGGCTGAGAGATTGTCGGGCTTGGTTGCTCTCGCTCGACCGGCTCCGTTTAGGAACTTAGAGTTTGCTGCAGCGGCAGATAGCTCGCTCAGCCGTTGAAGCTGATAAAGGTCAGGTAGTCGAAACCCTCGCCCCTCTGCTTCAATAAATACCCGGATACGTGCATCTGCCAGAGACTTCTGAAGACAGTCCGACGCCGCCTGGATTTTTGCCAAGCTTTTCTTCATATCGCTTCGCATAGGCCACTGCATTTCCGCCGCCCGCGCGGTTTGCAGCCCGGCGGACCACCAATCTAAAAGTGAAGGAAGCCACGTTGGTGTTTCGGTGGGTGCAATCTTGCGCGCCACATCAAGGAAGCTAGGCTTCGGCGTATTGCAGCGCGGCCTTCTTTTCTCAACTGGTTTCTTACGAGCCACGGTCTCGTTCCCACGGACGCCTGAGCCTTGGCTCGCGGCGAGATTTGGTTTCGATTAAGAAACTTATAGGGATGGGATCAGCCACGCAATTTGCAGTCGGTCGATCGCGGTCGATCAGATGGCGCAGCATTCGGAATTGTGGAAGATGGGTTGCTAAAGGACAGCCCTGCCTACGACCGGATAGGTCTGTGGCAGGCCCGGTTTATCCCCGGACACGAAACGAAATAGTCGCGCTACAGATCGAATGACCGGCGCAGATGGGCCGAGGCGTCCGCGGAAGGCAGCTTGACGTTGACCGACTTGATCCGGGTGTAGCTGACCAGTTCCTCCATGCTGCCTTCACGTCCGACGCCGCTCAGCTTGTAGCCTCCAAAGGGCGAACCGAGCGCGAAGGACACGCGGCCGTTCACCTCGACATAGCCCGCTTCCACCGCCTCGACCGTCCGAAGGGCTACGCTGATATCGTTGGTCAGGATGACGGCGGTCAGTCCGAGCGGAAGCCCGTTCGCCGTCGCCAGCATGTCGTCGTAGTTCTTCCAGCCGAGCACCGAAATGATCGGGCCGAAAATCTCGTCCTGCGCGATCTTCATGGCGGGGGTGACGTCGGAAAAAACCGTGGGCGCGAAGGTGACGTTCTGGCTTACGCTCCCACGCCAATGAGATTCTCAATTATCGTGCGGTCCGCGCTTGTTGCCGCTTCATTACGATAAACGATCTGCCCGCGATCCATGACGATGATATGTGATGCGAATTCGAGTGCAAGCTCGACATGCTGCTCGATCAGAACGATCGTCATCGCGCTTTGTTTGCGGATCTTGTGAAGCGCTTCGACTAATTGATCCACGATGACAGGCGCAAGTCCTTCCATCGGCTCGTCCATTAACATGAGCGACGGATTACCGATCAAAGCCCGTCCAATACTCAGCATTTGTTGCTCGCCGCCGGATAATTGGTTGCCGGAGTTGGTTTGCCGCTCGTGCAGGCGCGGAAAAAGCTCGTAGATTTTTTCCATGCTCCATTGCGCGTCGGAGGCGGCGCGTGGCTGAAATGCGATGGCGAGGTTCTCCTGTACCGAAAGCGAGCGGAAAATCTCCCGTTCCTGCGGTACGAAGCCGATGCCGCGCCTGGCGCGTGCATACGTTGGCATCCGCTCGATAGGCGTTCCATCGTGGAGAATGGCGCCACTTCTCCACCGTGCGCGTCCCACGATGGTGGATAGCAGGGTGGTCTTTCCCACACCGTTGCGTCCAAGAATCGCAAGCGTTTCGCCGCGCTCGACCTTGAAGGAAACGTCCGACACGACCTGAGTATCAGCCCAGCCCGCATTGAGATTCTCACACGAAAGGGAGGGTGGGGAGCCGCTAGGCGGAGCCGTCATGGCGTGCGGCTCCTGCCGAGATAGACGTCGCGGACAAGTTCGTCATTGGCAATCTCAGAGGGCGTGCCTTCGCGCAGGATGCGGCCCTGTACCAGGACGCTGATGCGCTCGGCGAAGCCGAAAACAAGCTTCATATCATGTTCGATTATGACTACCGAAATCGTCCTCGGAAGCGTGGCCAGCGTCTCGAAGACGAGATGGGCGTCGGCAGGTGGCACACCTGCTGCCGGTTCGTCCAGAAGCAGGACCTTTGGCTGGAGGGCAAGAGCGATGGCGATCTCAACGAGACGTTGCTGGCCATAGGGGAGGTTGCTGATTGCAGCGTCGGCGCGATCCTCGATATGCAGGGTTTCCAAAATCGCATAGGCTGTTTCCGCAGCCTCTCGCTGAACCCTCCGACCACCGAAAAGCGCACCGCCAGCGCCTTCCCGTTCGATGATAGCCAGTTGCACATTCTCCAAGACGGAAAGTGCCCTCAGCAGCGTATTCAGCTGAAAAGTTCTCGCTATACCCTTCTTGACCCGGCGATAAACGGAAAGTCCGCTGATGTCTTCGCCGTTCAGAAGGATCGCGCCTGAGGACGGAGCTAGCGCTCCTGTCAACAGTTGGATGAATGTCGTTTTGCCGGCTCCGTTAGGTCCAATCAATGCGTGCCGCGCACCCAGGCGAAGGCGAAAATCGATATCGCATGCGACCTCGATACGACCGAAGGACTTGTTAAGCTTGCGCGTTTCAAGCGCGGCAGGCTCTCCTTCGTCATGCATGATCTTGCTTCTTCAGATTCGCTAAGCCGGCGCTGATGCCGAGCAGCCGGCGTAGTTCGTCAATAATGCCCAGCAATCCGCCGCGTACAAACAGGACGACAAGGATCAGCATAAGTCCGAGCCAGAAATGCCAGTAAACGGGATCGCCTTTGGCGAATGCATCCTGTGCGATCATATAGAGCGGCGGCGCGACGAATGCGCCATAGAGCCGTCCGGCTCCGCCTAATATGAGCATGACGAGAACGGTTCCCGAGAGCTCGAAGCTGAGCGTGGAAAGGGAAACGAACTGAGTTGTCTGTGTTGAAAGCCCGCCGGCTACGCCAGCCAGCGCAGCGCTGAGGATGAAAGCTACGAGTTTGCGACGTTGCACGGGGGCACCATTTGCTTCCATGCGCACCGGATTTTCGCGAATGCCAATGAGTGAGCGTCCAAACGGCGCATGGACGACTTGCCGGACGAATAGCCATGCAATGAACAGGACGGCCAGCCCGTAAAGATAAGCCGTTTTTCCGAAGAAATCGAAATCGAAGACGCCAAAAATCGGATCGATGGTGATTCCGCGCAATCCATCAAAGCCGCCGGTGATGGAAGACAGACGATTTGCCAACTGCGCCAGGATCAGGCTGACAGCCATTCCCAGCATCAAAAGACTTAGTCCTTTCGTGCGAAGGATGACTACCCCGGTGAGGGCGCCTAGCAACCCCGCGGCAGCGGCAGCAAAAAGGAGTCCGGAAAGCGGCTCCTTCCAGCCCGCGACCGCTAAAAGTCCTACGGCATAAGCTCCCAAGCCGAAGAAGGCAGCGTGGCCTAGAATGATGATGCCTGCATAGCCCATGACGAGATCGAGAGAGAGTGTGAAAATCACCATGATGATGATTTGGGCTCCGAGCGGCAGATATTCAGGAAATGCGAAGTAGACAGCGACTGCGACTGCCCAAGGAATGACTTCGTATAGACGCAGATTCCGTCTGGAGATCAGCGCATCGATGGGAGTTGACAACCGTCGCATCAGCTGCGTCCGAACAAGCCAGCGGGCCGTAGAAGAAGGACAACGAAGACCGCAACGTAGATGAAAAACGCTCCGAATTCCGGCACCAGAATCTTGCATGCGCTGTCGCTTACGCCGAGCAGCAGTGCTGCGAAGAATGGACCTGTTACGGTGCCGAGCCCACCGACCGCAACGACGATAAGGAAATAAACGAGATAGTTGAGTGCATAGCCGGGCGACAGTTCGATCACTTCGGCGCCGGCTGCACCGCCGAGGGCGGCAAGGCCACTGCCCAGCGCAAACACTATGGTGAATAGCCGTCGGGTATTGACGCCGATCGCCTCCGCCATCGCACGATTATCCACCGCTGCGCGAATGCATGCTCCCAGATTCGTACGCTCAATGATGAATCCAAGACCAACAAATGTGATGAGACCAAGAGCAATCAGAAACACGCGATAAGTTGGAAGAATCCTTCCGGCGATATCGATCTGTCCCCTGAGTGCTGCAGGTGGTTCTACCGTGTAGGAATGCGGCCCGAAGAAAAAATGCAGGGTCGCTACGGTCATAAAGATGAGGCCCATGCTTAGAAGGACCTGCTCCAACTCCCCAGCCGCATAGACGCGTGCATACAGCAGGCGCTCGAGGACAACGCTGACTGCTGCGATAAAAACGGATGCCAGAAGCAGCGCTGGGAAGAACGGAACTCCCATACGGTTCGTGACATAGTAAGCAGTATAACCGCCGGCCGCAGCAAAGGCGCCGTGCGCGAGATTGGCGACGCCAAGAAGGCCCATCGTAATCGATAGCCCTACGGAAATGATGTAGAGCACCATCGCAAAAGCTAGGCCGCTGAAGGCGATGCTGAAGAATGTCTCGCGCAAGGACACGGAGTTTCACATGAAAAAAGTAGACCTCTTTTCCTTCCGGCCGGTCAGGCGGGGTTAAGAATTTTCCAAGGGTCTTTGACCTCCTCGATCTTATCAAAGACGACCGCAGTAGGCTTGCCGTCGACCTTCTCGACGCGGCTGATATAGATCGTTTGAACCGCGTCGCGCGTTTGCGGGTCGATGACGAGCGAACCACGCGGACTGTCGTTGGTCTTCCAGTTCGAAAGAAATTTGAGGGCGCCTTCGCCATCGAAGGCTCCTTTGGTTTCTTTTGCCAAGGCATAGATCGCTGCCATGCCGTCCCAGCCCGATACCGCCATAAAATTGGGGATCGAACCGGCACCGTGCTCCTGCTTCCAGGCGCTGACGAACTCGCGATTCTTGGGCAGGTTGGTATGGGATTGGTAGAAGTTCGCTGTGACAAGCCCCAATACGTCGTCGCTCATCTTGGCGAGCTCGTCGTCGATCGACATGTCCTGTGTGCTGAGCATTTTGATGCCAGCTTGGCGCAGGCCCGTGTCCGTAAAAGCCTTGATGGTTGCGACCGCTCGACCGGCATTCACCCACAGCAGCATGGCGTCCGGATTGGTCTCCTTGACGCGCTGCATATAGGGCAGGAAGTCGGTCGTTGCGACGGGCACGCGCACCGATCCGACGATTTCGCCGCCATTCTTTTTAAAGCCAGTCGAAAAGGCGGTCTCAACATCGTGCCCGGACGCGTAATCCGCAACCAGGGTATAGACTCTCTTGTGGCCATTCTTGGCGGCCCATTCACCAAGCGTATAGCTTGTCTGCCAGAATGTATTTGCCACACGTACAAAGTACGGCGATTCGCGCGTCACGCGCGCGGTGGCAGCACTCATGATCACCACCGGCACCTTGGTGGATGTGGCGAGGGGAGCCACAGTAATCGCCTGCGGCGTAATCGACATGCCTGCAAGCAATTGAGCGCGTTCCCGCACAACCAGTTCTTGCGCGAGGCGCCGTGTGTTGTCTGGGTTGCCGGCATCGTCGCGTAGCAGCATTTCTACTTTAACGCCTGCCGGCAGCTCCTTCTCATGCGTCTTCTGATAAAGGCGGGCGCCGGCCAGCACGCTTTCACCGATGCTTGCGAGAGGACCGGACATCGCGAGCAGCATGCCAACCTTGACAACCTTGTCATTGGCGATGGCGTTCCGTGCGGAGCTGGCCAAAAGGGCTGCTGCGGCTGCGGCTCCGCCGAGAAACCGGCGTCTATCTGACAACAGGCTTGCGACGGGTTCATTCGGGAATTGTTTCACAGTCACCTTAACCCCTCCCTGAAATTCGTGCGCAGTGCGCAATATCAAACCGTGCCTGCGCTGCATTTATCGATGTCGAGCGCTGACGATGTCCCCTGCGGAGCCACCAGGTGCGAGCGTTGACGCTTAAAATGAAAGCTAAAATATCGGACATGTCAACTATTGTCCTATATTAAAATATGGGCACTTCTTGCCGCGCCCAATGGCGAATGTGATCGTCGCTTCAGGCAGGGCGTTGCGGTCCAACGAGGTGAAGAATATGGATGCGCTCGATTGTACGCGTTCCAAATGCAGTCATTTGGAAGGTAAGCAGGTCGCGAGAAGACCTGTTATTGATAGCAGTATGGCGACTCCAGAGGAGCCGCGATACTAGAGGCTCGCGACACCAACGGCTCGTGACTCTGATGGCTCGGGATACTCGAGGGAAGTCTGTGAAAACTGGATCCGCATCGCGAACTCCGCAACCTCTTCCGCCGAATCGAATATTTGAACAAATCGTCCAAAATATCCGGCTCAATGTCGCGAACGGCAGCCTCAAACCTGGCGATAGGGTTTCCACCGAAGCCGAAATGGCCAAGCGGTTCGGCGTTGGGCGCAGCTCCATTCGCGAAGCTCTGCGGGCGCTCGAGACATTTGGGCTGGCTACCGTAAAACGAGGTCGAGACGGCGGCATCTTTCTCAGCGAGAACAGTCGCGAGCTTGCGCAGGAATCCCTCACGATTCTGCCGTGCAATCGATCCAGTCTCTCCGAGTCCGCCGAATTCCGAAAGGCGCTTGAACCAGCGGCGGCGCGCCTGGCCGCAAGCCGAGCCACGTTGGATGACCTCACTGTGATCAACCGGACCGTTCAGATGCTAGCCAATGGAACCTGTTCGGCAAGTGTTTTCGCGGACAGCAATTTTCAGTTCCACACGACAATCGCGCGCGCGACACGCAATGTTTATTTCCAGGAATTGATACCGCAGTTTCTTGCGAGAACCGAGGTGATGGATTCCGCAAAGAGTTCGACCGCGGAAGAAATCGCACTCGCGACCTTCTTTCACAAGAAGATTGCCACCGCGATCGCCAACAAGGATGCTGAGGCGGCTGAATTTTGGATGCTTGGTCATGTGATTCAGATCGCCGACCACGCGCGCAATGATGGGTCGCCCGCGGTATTGATCAGACCACAATTCAAGAAATGACGCGCGTCGATACTGATTTGCGTTGAGCCATTGCTGAGCAGCGGGCTCGAAGCGCAAGAGAGCATTGACACCTTAAAGATACGATCTTATTTTAAATATCATGTCTTTAATTGGGTCGCGGCTGCGATCCGCTCGAAGCGAAAGCGGACCAGGTTTCATGGCGGAAACAGATCTAGATGGCGCACCGCAATGTCCTCTTCGACTAGGCATGTTCCTCATGCCCGCCAGTAGGCCGGATACGCCACTTTCCAATGTGATCGATTGGTATCTTGAGGTCATCCGCGAAGCGGATGCGCTGGGGTATTCGGAAATGTGGGTTGGAACCCACATGACGTCGAAATATGAACGGATTACCGCGCCGCAACAGATCATTGCGCGCGCGCTCGGCGAAACCAAAAGCATTACGTTCGGAACCGGCGTTGAAATTCTCTATCAGCAGCACCCCGTCACGCTTGCATTGCAACTCGCTCAACTTGATCACATGGCGCAGGGGCGGCTTCTTTTCGGATTTGGTGCGGGGGCGACGACAACCGATCACCAAATCTACGGGATCGATTTTCCGACCAGTCAGGCCATGACGCGTGAGGCGCTCGATATTGTCCTCAATGTCTGGAAGGATGGTGGGCCGACAGAATTCCGTGGTGAATATTGGAGCGTTTTTCCTTCGGATTCGATCGCCGCTTATGGCGAGGACCGAACGCATGGCTGGCATATCCAGACATATGCGGAGCCGTCGCATCGGATCGCACTTGCCGGCTTTGGACAAAAATCCCCGTCGCTCCGGCAGGCAGGCGCGCGGGGATACATTCCCATGAGCCTCAATATTTCGCATGATTATCTCGCCGATCAGTGGGCTGTCATCGAAGAAGGCGCCCGCTCAACCGGACGTCAGGCGAACCGTCGGCGTTGGCGTCAAGCGAAGGAAATCTACGTCGCGGAGACGATGGCGGAAGCCCGGCGTGGTGCCGTCAACGGATTTCTTGGCGACTATTGGCGAGAATATGCGCCCAGTTATTATGCAAAAAAGCCGGGGGTGCTCGACCTTTTCCGGCGAGCAGACGCAGATCCCAACGCGGACGTCACGCCGGAATATCTTGTCGATAACGGTGTCTGGTTTGTCGGTGACCCCGATACCGTCGCTCGACAGATTCGCGAACAGTTCGAGGCATCCGGCGGTTTTGGCACGCTCCTCCAAATAGGAATGGACTAT
>NZ_JBFWPA010000174.1:0-10237 GCF_050250235.1 Pseudorhodoplanes sp. | reverse complement strand
TAAGCAGCCTGTGATGCTTTCTTCAAATGCAATGTCTCTGGCTTCAGGTGCGTATAGCGCCGGAGCATCTTCCAGTCCTTGTGGCCGGTAACAAGTGCGACCTGTTCGATTGAGAAACCGGCTTCAAAGAGGCGGCTCGTACCTTCATGACGAAGATCATGGAAATGAAGATCTTCGATCTTGAGGTCTTTGCATTGACGGCGAAACGCCGTGCCGACCGAACGTCCGTTGTACGGAAAAATTCTACCTTCGCGAATATTTGAAAAGCGTCCTTGTTCTTCAATGATCTCGCACGCGTCATATCCCGACACGTCCAGCAGCGGGATGCGTTGATCGTTGCCTTTCTTCTTCCGAGGGTCCTTGCGATCTCGAATGAGAAGCATCTTGCTTTCGGGATCAAAGTCACGCCACTCGACGCGCGCAATTTCGTCCTGCCGCATTGCCGTTGCGACGGCAAATCTAATGATCCGGTCAACGGGGATTTGTTGCCGGTCATTGGCTGCGAGACTCGCGATGATGAGATCGAGCTCCTTTTGTGTTGGGCGACGGTCGCGCTCGTTGCCCTTGCCGACAAGACCAAGGCGTCCGAGAGCAATACGCGCGAGATTGATTGGTTCGATCGAAACGGTCACGCCATGTACCGCTGCGGCATGTGAGAGAATCGTCTTGATGTATCCCAAATCGATGCCAACCGTCACGGAACCCGCGCCCTCTTGCGCGCGCTCTTTTCCGAACTTGATGAGACGCTCGCGATCGAGTTCTCCCAAACGGAGATGTCCGAGCCTCTCGTCAAGGAATTTTAGACTCGCGTCCTTCGACCGCCCGATTTTCTTGCTGACCTCTTCAAGG
Organism: Pseudorhodoplanes sp.; assembly: GCF_050250235.1. GTDB lineage: Bacteria > Pseudomonadota > Alphaproteobacteria > Rhizobiales > Xanthobacteraceae > Pseudorhodoplanes. The sequence continues at coordinate 9,388 of NZ_JBFWPA010000174.1, read as the reverse complement.
TCTTGGCGGTGAAGAGCGATGAGATCGCCAAAAAGTTTGGCCTCTCGGGCTCGCGAAGTTGCAGGCTCCTGACGATCAATTCTTCGCTCGATGTCCAGTGCCCATTCCTCGGCGTCCTTACGGCGGACGAATGTCTCATTGACGTACTTTCCTTTACGTCGGACCTGAGCACGCCACGAACCTGACTTTAATCTGCTAAAGGTAGCCACGCGTGTGCGCTCCGTGTGCACTGAGGTGTCGAAAAGCCGGAAAAATCGTCGTATGACGTCGCAAAAATGAGTGCACACGACGGGACCTAACGATCTGAATGTACTGAAAAAATGCAGCTAAATCAATCACATAGATTTGCCGTGGCGCCTATGATGGATTGGACAGACCGGCATTGCCGGGCCTTCCATCGCCTGCTGACGCGCCATGCGCTGCTCTATACCGAAATGATCACGACCGGAGCGGTTTTGCACGGTGACCGGCAGCGGCTCTTGCGCTTCGATGCGATGGAGCACCCGGTGGCGCTGCAGCTCGGCGGGTCGGACCCCCGCGATCTCGCCGAAAGCGCGCGGATCGCTCAGGACTTTGGCTATGACGAAGTCAATCTCAATGTGGGCTGCCCGTCAGACCGCGTCCAGGATGGCCGGTTTGGCGCCTGCCTGATGGCGGAGCCGCAACTGGTCGGCGCATGCGTCGCCGCGATGAAGCAGGCCGTCGCGATCCCTGTCACGGTGAAATGCCGCATCGGCATCGACGATCAGGACCCGGAAGCCGCCCTTGACATGCTGACGGACGCGGTGACCACAGCGGGCGTGGATGCACTGATCGTGCATGCCCGCAAGGCGTGGCTGAAAGGCCTCTCGCCGCGCGAGAATCGCGATATTCCGCCGCTCGATTACGGCCGCGTCTACCGGCTGAAAGCGGCGCATCCCGATCTCCACATCTCCATCAATGGCGGCGTCGGATCGATCGATGCTGCGCGCGATCATCTCCAGCACGTCGATGGCGTGATGATGGGCCGCGCCGCGTATCAGGAACCGTGGCGATTGCTCACGACCGACGCCGCGCTGTTCGGCGGGGAGGCGCCCTTCGTCAACCCGAAACCGGCAGTGGAAGCGTTCTTCCCCTATGTCGAACGCGAACTCGCGGCGGGCACCCGCCTGCACGCAATGACGCGGCATGTGCTCGGGCTGTTTCGCAGCGTGCCGGGGGCCCGCGCCTTCCGCCGGCATCTTGCGATGCATGCCGTGAAGCCCGATGCCGGCATAGCAGTCCTGCAGGAAGCGCTCGCGCTTGTGGTGGACACCGGCGCTGCGATGCCGCACACCGCTGCAGCCTGACGCCGGCCGCCTCGCGCCGGCCTTTTTCCCCCGGAGCGTGCGATGTTCGGCATTCCGGCCGGCGAGCTTGCCTTGCTTGCGGTTGCGATCGTGGTCGGCGGCGTCCTGACCGGACTGCTGGCCGGGCTGTTCGGCGTCGGGGGCGGTGCCGTCATCGTGCCGGTGCTCTACGAGATTTTCCGCATCCTTGGCGTATCCGAAGACATCCGCGTCCAGCTATGCGTCGGCACCTCGCTTGCGATCATCATCCCGACTTCGATCCGGTCCTACCTCGCGCATCGCGCGCGCGGCACGCTGCCGAAGGGGGTCCTGAAAGCGTGGATCGCTCCGATCACTGCGGGCGTGATGGTCGGCGGCGTCGTTGCGGCCGTGGCTCCGGCTGCCGTCTTCAAGACCTTCTTCGCCGTGATGGCGTTCCTGCTCGGCGGCAAGTTCCTGTTCGCGCGCGACGGCTGGCGGATCGCCGACACGCTGCCGGGCCGCCTCCTGATGTCGGTCTATGGTGTTTTCATCGGTTTCTATTCGGCGATGATGGGAGTGGGCGGAGGCGCGGTGTCGGTTCTGATTCTCAGTCTATACGGACAGCCGATCCATACGGCGGTCGGGATTTCGGCGGGGGTGGGCGTCGTCATATCTCTCATCGGTACGGTCGGATTCATTATCGCGGGCCTCCCGCATCAGGCCCTGATGCCGCCCTTTTCGGTCGGCTACGTATCGCTTCTCGGGGTTGCGCTGATGGCGCCGGTCAGCGCGCTCGTCGCCCCATATGGCGCGCGGATCGCGCATGCGCTGTCGCGACGAAAACTTGAACGCGCCTTCGGGATTTTCCTCTGGATTGTCGCGATTCGGTTCATCGTCAGCCTGCTACCCTAGGTCCCGATGACCGATGCGCAGCCGCTTTCCCGGACCGACCATGTCCCGGATTTCGGGCGCTGGACCCGGTTCCGGCGCAGGCCCGCCGGCGTGCTCGCTGCCTGCGCATCCTCCCGGACGGAACCGGCATCATGGCGCCGGCTGCCCCGGTAACAAACGTTCAAGACCGGACGAGTGTCTTCGTCTAGCGTTTGGAGGACCGAAGGAGAATGCCATGACCCAGCATCGCGGCAGCGCCGTCATTCCGTGCCTGACCTATCGCGAGGCGCCGCGCATGCTGCAATGGCTCTGCGAGGCGTTCGGTTTTGAGCGCCATGCGGTCTACGATGACGATGCCGGCGGAATCTCCCATGCCGAACTGACCCTCGGCTCGGGCATGATCATGCTCGGCTCGGAGCAGAAGGACGGTGCCTTCGCCGAAATGCAGTCGACGCCTGCGAGGCTGAAGGGGACGACGCAGAGCCCGTATCTGGTGGTCCGCGATGCCGACGAAGTTTTCACGCGCGTCGTTGCGCTCGGTGGCGAGATCGTGATTCCGATCGAGGACAGGCCCTATGGCGGGCGCGCATTCTCGTGCCGCGATCCCGAAGGGCATCTCTGGAATGTCGGCAGCTACGATCCGTGGGCCTCGAAATCCTGACGGCCCAATGCCCATGGCCAGTGCCGCTGATCTTCGACACATCGCGCTGTCGCTCGAGGGTACGACGGTTGCACCACATTTCGATCGCGCCGCGTTCAGGGTCAGACGAATCTACGCGACGCTTGCCGCCGACGGAAAGACCGCCAATTTCAAATTCTCGCCGGACCAGCAGCAATTCAAATGCACGCTGGCGCCGCATGCCTTCCAGGCCGTCGCCGGCGGGTGGGGACGGCAGGGCTGGACCACGGCGACGCTGTCGGAACTGAGCATCCCCGAATTGCGTCAGGCGCTCGAAATGGCCTGGCGGCACGCGGTGCCGAGATCAACGAAGCGGTGAGTGATCGCGGTTACGGATAGCCGCGCATGATCAGCTTGTCGCCGCGAACCTCCCAGCTTTCCAGCCGGTTCAGGAAGCTCATGCCGAGCAGACTGGTGCGCAATTGTCCGGGCTGCGCGATCAGCGCGGGAACCGACCGCTCCACGAGCCCGCCGACACTGACGCTGTCGAGCGTCACCGCGGCGGCGCGGGTCTTTCCGTTCGCGGTATCCACGGTGACACTGTAGCTCAGCACTTCGAGCGGGAGACCGGCGGCCTTCGCGGCCTCCTGGGTCAGGACAACGGCGCTGGCGCCGGTATCGAGTATCATCGGCACGATCCCGCCATTGACTCTGGTCGAGACATCGAATGATCCGCCGCGACCGCGCGCGAATTCGACAACGCGTCCGCGCGACGCAGCGCGCCCAGGGACCATTTCCGCCATCACGCGGTCATAGACGCCGCGCAGTTCGAACCGATAGGTGTAGCCGAGCGCAAGCGCGAGGCCGATCACGATCCAGATCAGCACGATCTGCAAAGCCTTGCCGATGCTTTCGCGAAACACCACGAGCGCGCTGCTGCCGAGAAAGACGAGCAGCGCGATCTTCGCAGCGAGCGCCGCGAAGTCATCGGAACTCAACGGTCCGACCGTGCCGGCATCATGCCGGGCGATCAAAACGGCGACCGACAGCGCAAGGCCGATCATCAGGAGCCAGAAGATCGGGCTGCGCAATGGACTAATCCCTCGGAGCCGTGCCGTCGGGCCTGGGTACAGGCGATCCCGGGGCCGTTCCCATGGCTGCGATTCGATCCGGCAACAATGCCATGATGCGGTGCCGCTCGCTCCCGGACATTGTGCCCCAGCCGGCGATTTCATCGATCGTGCGACCACAGCCCCGGCACAGACGGGAGCCGGGCTCAAGCACGCATATCTTGAGGCAGGGTGTTTCGATCACGGGCATGTCGTGGAGAATCCGTCCCCGCAACATAGGTGCGACGCGGCGAAAGGCAATGCGACGGTCAGGCGACGGACTTGCTGGCCGGCTGAGTGGTGCCGTCGCGCCTGTCGAAGGGCACGATCGGCAGCGGCGGCTCGTTCGGCTGAATGGTGGGGGAAGGCTCCGACAACGGCGCCAATGCCGTCATGATGCGTTCCGGAGGCAATGCGATGATGACCTCCGTGCCCACCCGCAATTTCGATTTCAGCGTGAAGGTGCCGCCATGCAGGTCGACCAGGCTCTTGGCGATCGGCAGGCCAAGTCCGGCGCCCTGTTCGGCGGATTTGATCGCGTTCGACCCCTGGCCGAACGACGCCAGCACCACCGGAACTTCATCCTCGGGGATGCCAGGCCCGGTATCCTTGACGCTGAAATATTGCCCGCCCGACGCGGTCCAGCCGACCTTGATCCATATCTCCCCGCCCTGCGGGGTGAACTTCACGGCATTCGACAGCAGGTTCAGCGCGATCTGGCGGATCGCACGTTCGTCGCCCCAAACCCGCGGAAGGTCGGGTTCGAAGACTTCGTGGATCGCAATCATCCGGTTTTTGGCGCGCAGCTTCATGAGGTGATGGCAGTCCTGCACGACATTGACGAGGGATATGGCTTCCTCGTTCAGCTCATAGCGGCCGGCCTCGATGCGCGAAAGGTCGAGAATCTCGTTGATGAGTCCGAGCAGATGCTGTCCGGAATCGTGAATGTCGTTGGAATATTCCTTGTAGGCCGTCACGGTATGCGGGCCGAAAATCTCGTTCTTCATCACTTCGGAAAAGCCGAGAATGGCGTTGAGGGGAGTCCGCAATTCGTGGCTCATCTGCGCCAGAAAGCGCGACTTCGAGATATTGGCGGCCTCGGCGCGGTGGCGCGCCTCATCGGAAATGGTTTTCGCCTGTTCCAGTTCGCCGATCAGCATGTCCTTTTCGGCGCGTGCCTGCAGTGTCTGCAGCGCGGATGAATAGAGGCGATGCGCCAGCAGCAGGAAATAGCCCTGTGCGGTTACCGCCATAATCGCCAGGATATAGTCGTGCAGATTGCCCTTGAGCGCGAAATTGATCGCAACCGCGCCGGTGACAGGGACGGTCGCGGCGAACACGGCGATCGGCAGCGAGAAAGCGAGCATGCTGGATACCGCAACCACCAGCAGCATCACGAACAGCATGAAGGTGCCGGTGCCTTCGACGACACCGACCGGCTGCACCAGGTTGAACATCCAGGCGAGGCCAAAGAACAGATCGAGGATCACGAAACGGATACGCCAGGCCTTGATATTGACCTCGAACGGCGGCGTCGCCAGGAACTGCCTGCATTTCGTGACCATGACGGCGTGAATCAGCAGGACGGAGACCGTCCACACCCCGGCGCTTGCCGCCCCCGTCCACAAGCTTGAAAGAAACCCGACGGTGGCGACCAGCAGGAATACGACGAACGAAGCGGAGAGGCGGTTCTGCGCGAACATCCGCATCAGTTCGTAGTCGAACACCGGACGTGTTCCGGAGGTCGAGGTCAGCCTGTCGCGCGCGTCGCGCACCCGCTGCGCCGCGGCGCGGCGCCGTTTGGCCGCCGCCTCCTCGCGGGCATCGCTGGCATTGCTGGTGGTCATGCGCGAACGGGACCTCAAAAATTCTGGCCAAAGTCGCCCAAAAACCTTAAGGGCAACCTTAATCTGTTCCGCAAACCGGCCTAACGGGGGATTACTTGTGCGGCTCTATGACGGCGGCCGGGCGCCCAATCCACGCCGCGTTCGGGTCTTTCTGAAGGAGAAGGGCATTTCGGTGCCGCTGGCGCCGGTCGACCTCGGCGCGATGGAGCACAAGTCCGATCGCTACACGGCCATCAATCCGATGCAGCGGGTGCCCGCGCTGCAACTCGACGATGGCACGATTATTTGCGAGTCGATTGCGATCTGCCGCTATTTCGAGGCGTTGCAGCCGGAGCCGGCGCTGTTCGGACGGACGGCGCTTGAAATTGCCATGGTCGAGATGTGGCAGCGGCGGATCGAACTGCACCTGCTGGGCGGGATTCAGCATGTCTTCCGCCATTTGCATCCGGGAATGAAGGATCACGAGGTGCCGCAGGTCCCCGCCTGGGGGGAGGCCAACAAGTCCCGGGTGCTGGAATTCCTTTCCCTGCTCGACCGGGAATTGTCCGGCCGGCGCTTTGCCGCCGGAGACGGCTTTTCGGTCGCGGACATTACCGGGCTGATCGCCCTGGATTTCCTGCGTGCCGCCAAGCTCGCAATGCCGCCGGAATTCACCCATGTGGCGCGGTGGCACACGGAACTTTCGGCGAGGCCGAGTGCCACGGCATGAGCCAGCAGGCTTTCTAATAACTGATTGTAAAATCTCGATATTTTTTCTTCTTCCGTTGGTTTGCGGCTTCCGTCCGGGGCTGGTCACAAGACTTTGAAAGGCCGGGGCACGATGCGGGCACGATTGCGGCGAAGCCGGTGAACCAGGCCCGTCCGGGTCGCGACGAACCTCCGAGTCATTAATTTTTGCTCATGGAGGACGTCATGTTTCGGAAGGGGTTCGCGTCATTCCTGATTGCCGCCGCCGCCACGGCGGCTCTGTCCAGTTCGGTGACCGCCCAGGTCCGGACCGCCGCCCTGCAATCGAGCGGCTTTCAACTCGCCCAGGCCGCCCAGGCTGAGACCCGGGTTGCGCTGGTTATCGGCAATTCCGCCTATCAGACCAACAAGCCGCTGAGCAATCCGGTCAACGACGCCCAGGCGGTGTCGCAAATGCTGAACCAGGCCGGCTTCGAGGTCGTCATGGCCTTCGACCTGACCCGCGATATCATGAAGCAGACGGTGGAGGAATTTGCTGCCCGGATTCTCGAAAAGGGCGAAAATACCGTCGCGATGGTGTATTACGCCGGCCACGGCATGCAGGTCGATGGCGAAAACTACCTGATCCCGATCGATGCCAAATTCCAGGGCGAAGACGATCTCCCGGACCAGGGTGTGAAGCTCGCCGACGTGGTGGCCGCGCTCGAAGCCACCAAAACCAAGGCGCGGATCGTTGTGGTCGATGCGTGCCGCAACAATCCTTTCGGCGGCTCCGCCAATGACGACAATGGCGGCCTCGCACTGGTCGACGCACCTGAGGGCGCGCTGATCGCCTATTCGACCGCTCCCGGCACGGTGGCGTTCGATGGGCTTGGCAAGCACAGCCCGTATGCGAGCGCCTTCATGCGCACCGCGCGCACCCCGAACCTGCCGGTCGAGCAGGTGTTCAAGAAAGTTCGCCTTCTGGTCAATGACTCCACCGACAAGAAGCAGACTCCCTGGGACAGCGCGCGCCTCAACACCGAATTCGTGTTTTTCCCGAATGCCGAGACGCCGGTCGCGCCGGTGGTGGTGCCGGCCAAGGTCGCGGTAAACGAACTCGCCTCGCGTCCGGTCCGCCAAGCCTATGAGGTCGCGATCGCGGAAGACAAGGAAGAATATTACGAGGAGTTCGTGCGCGTTTACGCGGCCGATCCGCTCGCCGATCACGTCCGCCGGCTGCTCAACCGCCGCAAGCAGATGGTCGCCTGGCAGAACGTCACCCACCGCAATCGTCCGGAAGATTATGCGGATTTTGCCCGCCGCTTCCGCGACAGCGGTCTCGGCCGTGCCGCCCGCCGCCTTCAGGAGCGTCCGCGTCAGATCAACATCGCGTTCCCGCGCCGCGGCGAGGGCCGGTTCGGCGACGGCCGGTTCGGCAACGTCCGCATCAACGTTGGCAACGATGGCCGCCGCGTGATCAGGCTTGGTGGCCGCGAAGGCTTCGGCAATGGTGGGCGCCGGGTCATCAATTTCGCAAATGTCGGCAATGGCAACAACGGCCGCCCGGGCTTCGGCAACAACGGTAACGGCAACAACGGCCGTCCGGGCTTCGGCAACAACAACGGTGGCCGTCCGGTGATCAACCAGAACGGCAACAACAACGGTGGCCGTCCGGTGATCAACCAGAACGGCAACAACAACGGTGGCCGTCCGGTAATCAACCAGAATGGCAACAACAACGGTGGCCGTCCGGTGATCAATCAGAACGGCAACAACAACGGTGGCCGTCCGGTCATCAACCAGAACGGCAACAACAACGGTGGCCGTCCGGTAATCAACCAGAACGGCAACAACAACGGTGGCCGTCCGGTGATCAACCAGAACGGCAACAACAACGTTCGCCGTCCGGTGATCAACCAAGGGCGCCCGCAATTCCAGCGCCCGCAGGTTCAGCGCCCGCAGTTCGAGCGTCCGCAGTTCCAGCGTCCGCAGGTTCAGCGCCCGCAGGTTCAACGTCCGCAGTTCCAGCAGCGCCAGACCTTCCAGGCTCCGCGCCAGAACTTCCAGCCGCGTGCGTTCAACGGCGGCGGCGGTGGTGGCGGCCGGTTTGTCGGTGGTGGCGGCGGCGGTGGCCGGTTCGGTGGTGGCGGCTTCGGTGGGGGCCGGGGCGGCGGACGCCGCTGATCGAAACCGCAACAGGAATGAAACAGGCCGGCCTCAGCGCCGGCCTTTTTCTTTCCAGCGGCTTCAAGCCCTTACATCAGCGCTCCAGCCGTGCGATCAGGCTCGAGGTGTCCCATCGTTTGCCACCCATGGCCTGGACCTCGGAATAGAACTGGTCGACGAGCGCGGTGACCGGCAAATGCGCACCGTTTCTGCGGGCTTCGGCGATGCAGATGCCGAGGTCCTTGCGCATCCAGTCGACCGCGAAGCCGAAATCGAACTTTCCCTCGTTCATGGTCTTGTACCGGTTTTCCATCTGCCAGGACTGAGCGGCGCCCTTGGAGATGGTCGCAATCAGCTTCTCGACGTCGAGGCCGGCCTTCTTCGCAAAGTGGAGGCCCTCCGACAGTCCCTGTACCAGTCCGGCAATGCAAATCTGGTTGACCATTTTTGCGAGCTGGCCGGAGCCTGCGGCGCCCATCAGATTGCAGGCCCGTGCATAGGCCGCGATCACCGGCTCCGCTCGTGCGAAGGGCTCGGAATCCCCGCCGCACATCACGGTCAGCACACCATTTTCTGCACCTGCCTGTCCGCCCGAGACCGGCGCGTCGATCACCGCGAAGCCGCGCTCCCTCCCGGCCTGAAACAGCTCGCGCGCGATTTCGGCCGAGGCCGTGGTGTGATCGACAAAGACCGCGCCTGCTTTCATGCCGGCGAAGGCGCCGTCCGCTCCAAGCGTCACCTGCCGCAGGTCGTCGTCATTGCCGACGCAGCACATGACAAAATCCTGGCCGACGGCGG
>NZ_JBFWPA010000173.1:0-10268 GCF_050250235.1 Pseudorhodoplanes sp. | reverse complement strand
GATCATTATGCCAAGCGTCTATCGGCGATCGTGAAGAAGACGCGCGAACGGGCATAAGCTTGATCATGGGGCGGTGTCTCATCGTGCACATGGGCGGGTGCTGGCGCGCAAGGAGAAAGAACAGCCGTGTCTCCAGATATCGAGCAGCGTCAATCGCTTCTTTCGGCCGTCGCCGAGCGAGCCTCCCATCCCCAGCGGCTTTTGAGCGATGTATCAGCAGTGATCCGGGCGCGATGGCACCTGCGGAAAGCAACCGAAGTGGGGCCGCGCGTCCGCCTGTGGGGGCGGCCCATGATCACCAATTACGGCACCATGGTTGTAGGTGAGCGCACCCGCCTGATCTCAACGGCGGCAACGCTCGAGTTGTATGTCGAGCAGGGTGCCGCCTTGAACATCGGCGCCGGTTCGCTGGTCAACTACGGTTGCTCGATTGCAGCCACCAGCCTTATTCGCATCGGCTCCCGCTGCAACATCGGTACGCACGTGATCATCATGGATAATGATTATCACGAACTCGCGCCTGAGCGTCGACACATCAGACCAGCTTCCGCACCCATCATACTGGAGGACGACGTCTGGATCTGCGCACGCAGCATCATTCTGCGCGGGGTGACGATCGGCTGGGGCAGCGTGATCGGTGCCGGGAGCGTTGTCACCCGAGACATCCCTCCCCGCTCGCTGGCCGCCGGTCAGCCAGCGCGCGTTATCCGTTCGATTTGAATTCCTTTGATGCAAGTGGCCACGGCTGCTGAATTGACGACGGGTTGATGGCCGCGTCGAAACGTCCGGATGCTCCTTTCGACGATTTGATTCGTGTCGTATCGAGCCTACAGTCCTGGCGATCTCGCGAGCCCTTGGCCGAACTCGGCCTTGTCGCTGCAATCGGCGCCCGGCACGGCTAAGCCCTCGCCGGCCGAGCGCGCGCATCAGACTCGGGTCGATGGGTTTTTGCGGTTACCGGACCGTGAACGGGCGATAAGTTGGGCGAGCGGAGATCATTTCTTATGAAGGCTGCTTGGCACGCGGCATCGCATCAATCCCAGCGCACGCAACGGATCGCTCGCAATGTCGTTTTCCTGAGCGGCGCGCAGGTGTTGTCCACGATCCTCGGGATTGCCCTCGCCTCGGCTCTCGGTCGCACCCTGGGGCCGGCTGATTTCGGCGTCTACTATATCATCGTCACGATCATGAGCTTCGCCAGCGTCATCGTCGACTGGGGACAGTCGAATCTGGTCGTCCGAGAAATCGCCACCGGGCGTGACGACGAGGCCCATTTCCTGGGCAGCGCCGCCCTGATCCGGACGGCTGGCGTTTTTCTCACGGCCGTGGCTTCGCTAGCGCTGACATTGACGGCCGGCTACCCGGCTCTCATCGTCTGGCTGACGCCCCTTGCACTCCTCTTCACCCTACCGGCGGTGCACGCACAACTGATGCTCCACTTTTTTCGTGGTCGAGATCGGATGGACCTGGATGCGGTCTCGGGGTTGATCATGAAATCGGTGGCCGTCTGCGCGACCGTTCTGGCACTCTACAAAGGCGGAGGTGTTGCAGCAGCCGTGCTTATGCCCGCGCTCGGCGGCCTCGCCGGACTCGCATTTGCACTAGCGATGGCCCGACGCCTCGATCTGACGATTGCGGTACCGGTGGCCGGAACGGTGCGCGAGACGATCTCCGCTGGCTCGGCCCTCGTCGTCATGTCCCTCTCGATTACGCTGCAGCCGTTCCTCGACGTCATGCTGGTGTCCATCTTGACCAATTCGACGGTCGTCGGCTGGCTCGGCGCTGCGCGCACCATTCTTGGCCTTTTCCTTACTCCAGCCGCGATCCTTGCAACGGCATCGTTCCCGGACATGTGCCGCGTCGCTCACTCGCCGATGGATCTGAGCAATCTCCTGTCCGCGTCATCCCGGCTGCTGCTCGCGGTCGCCGCACTGGGCTTCTGTGGCGTCTACAGCTTTGCTGATGTCGCCGTTACAATCATTTACAGCAAGAGCCATTTCGATCCCGCTGCTACACTTTTGACAGTCTTTGCGCCATTCTTTCCCTTGTTTTTCTTCAATTTTCTCATTGGAAATGCGGCACTGGCATTGGGCAAGAATATCGAGATCGCGGTCGCCAAGTTCGCGGTCGTCGCATTATCCACAGCAATGGGATGGTTTCTCGTCACATATTTCCAATCCTCAATCGGTAATGGTGCCATGGGGATCACGGTCTCATTCTGCGCTGTGGAGATATTGATGACGCTGGTCTACATCGCCATCCTGCCCCGAGGCGTGCTGGGTCTTCCGATCTGGGGGCATCTCCTGCGCGCATACGTTGCCGCGGCAGCAGTTCTCGTCCCGGCAGCCTATATTGTTCCGATAGTTGCGATATGGATCTCGGTTCCCTTCGTCGTCATTGCATTCTTGATCGCAGCTCTGACCCTGGGACTGGTCAAGGTCGAGGATTTCCGCGCGCTCGCAGAGTTGATCAGCTCCGGTCGCGCGCAATCCACGGCCAGGGTCGATCTATGACACTGCGGCAGGCTCCGACCGTCGAGAAACAAATGGCTGCAGTCCGCCTGCGGAAACGTTGTTCCTGGTGACAGCATGACGATGCATCAAATCGGCTTTGTCCTCGAGCAAGCCCTGGGCCACCTCACTCATTCGAAGAACCTTCAATCGCATGCGCAGCTGGATCCGGAAATCCACGCTCATTGGGCCCTCGTGGAGTTCGAGGCCGAGGGCTTGTCGCAAAGGATACCCATCTACAACAGCAATTGGTCGGTTCGCGCAGGCCTCCGTGCCCACAGGCTATTGTCCAACATCGCCCGGGCGACGACGCTCGATGCCCTGTTCTTCCATACCCAGGTTCCCGCGGTGCTTGCTCAGCATTGGCTGCGGCGGATTCCGAGCATCGTGTCCCTCGATGCAACGCCGATGCAGTACGATCAACTTGGCGAATTCTACCAGCATCGGACGGGTGCCCCGTCGATCGAGTCGATCAAATGGCGGCTCAATCGAGATTGCTATCGCGCCGCCAAACGGCTTGTCGTCTGGGCCGAGTGGACCAAACACAGCCTGGTTACGGACTACGGCATCGACAAGGGAAAGATCATCGTCGTTCCTCCGGGTGTCACTGTCCGCGAATGGCTTCGTCCGAAGCCGCGATCTCCTCTGGACGGAGCAATCAAGATCCTCTTTGTCGGAGGCGATCTAGAACGCAAAGGCGGGCGTTTGCTGATCGAGGCTTTCCGGGCGCTGCGTCGCCCTCAACTCGAATTGCACCTCGTGACCAAGACGGTTGTGCCAAACGAACCGGGGATATTCGTACATAGTAATATGGCGCCGAATAGCAGGGAGCTGATTGAGCTGTATCATCAGTGCGATATTTTTGCGCTGCCGACGTTCGGCGATTGTCTTCCGATGGTCCTCTCCGAGGCCGGAGCGGCGGGCCTCGCAACGGTGTCGACCAATCTGGCCGGCATTCCGGAGATCGTGCAGGATAGGCGTACCGGCCTGCTGGTGCCTCCGGGCGATCCTGCCGCTCTCACGGAAACTCTGCGGACGCTGCTCGACAACCCGGAGCTGCGCATCGAACTCGGAGCGCGGGCGGTCCAACACGTATCGAACAGTTACGACGCGGAAAAGAATGCCATCCGGTTATTCGATCTTTTGAAATCTGTTTCTTCGAAACAAAATCGGACCGAACACTAACGCAAGCCGCCAGTTTCCGGAATGTCAGCGAACAAAGGCCGCCAGCAGGCGGATATAGTATGATTGATAGGCGATCGACGGCTCCGAAACTTCCCAGGAGTTGGCGGGCCAGCCTTCGTTGAACTGGAGATAGGACTTGGCGGGCGGTTGCCCCAGGGGTGGGCTGTATATTTGTCCGCAGACCGCTGCAACCCTTGCACCAAGGCACCCGATGTAGGGGTTCCCGGCGCAACACGAATCGAGCTTGAAGGTTTCGTTGGGTCCCCCCACTAGGTAGCCTGGTGGGGGGCCGGGCCTTCCACGAGCCACCTTTCCCCACCTGGTGTCTTTGGCGAACCATTGATGAAACATCGTGTTGGCAGACTGCGACGCCCCCTCGCCCGCCATGTTCGTCAGGTACACGAGACCCAGAGGATTAGCGCCGTGGATGTAGTGCAGATAGTTCAACGCCGCACTCTTGGCGGCCCGACGCAGGTCGTCATCCTGGGCAAATTTCGCGGCGAGTTGAAACTCCCGGGCCTGCATCGCCTTGGCCTTGTTGCTGCCCCACGTATAGTTCGCAATCGGTGCCCGGTAGGGATCGGAGCGGCGGACCGTCGTCGAAAACGCGCGTGCCATCCCGTCCAATCTGTTCAGGACCGGCACGCGGGCAGCCTGCCGGACAGCCTGCGGCAGCGCCTCGATAGTGGAAAACTTCAAGGCGGCATCCTGGCTGTCGACCTGCCACATCGACAATTTGTCAGTGCCCGTCAGTTCTGAATAATGCGCCTCGGCGTATTGTTTTAAGGCCGTATCTCCAGTGATCTCATACAAGTTGACCGCAGCTTCGATCTTGGCCAGCGCTTGATCCGATTTCCCGAACTCTTGCTGGCCGTGGGCCAGTCCGGCGGAGCCGGGTTGGCGAGCTTCGTCATTATTCCAGTACTGAACCGAGGGGTTCTCAACTGCCCACGTCCATGCGGCCCGAGCACGCTGCGCCATGTCGTCTGCGTATTTCGTGAAATCGTCGCGCCCGAGCCCGCGGTATAGCTTGGCGGCATATGCAAAGGCGGCCGCGGCCATGAGCGATGCCGACGTTGTCGGTGGTCCAAAGTAGCTTGGCCCGCTTGCTGCCGATGGAGGCGAGCCGGATGCAAGAGCCTGAACGCATAGCACCGACCCATCCGGGTTCTGCATCCGGGCCATCCAGTCCAGGCTCCATTTGACCTCGTCCAGAATATCGGGGATGCCGTTCTTCGATTCAGGTATGCCTGCTTCGTCGTCGAACGCGGCGGGGTTTTCTTCGTAGGCCTGAAGCAGGACCAGGATCGCTCGCGCCGCCCAGTTCGTATATTTGTTGTAGTCGCCGGCATCAAACCAGCCTCCGCGGAGATCCCGCGGCGCCAATTGAGCCGGCTTGAACGATGCCTTCGCGCCCGGCCAAGGTTTCGCGAACGGGTCCTGACCGGGGCCCATATGGCTCGCGCCATCAGCCCACGGTGCTCCCGCATACGACGGCGCCTTCCTGGCCCCAGCCCGCTGATAGAAAAACATCTTCAGCGCGCGCTTGATAACATTATCGTATATATTATCTCCGATACTGAATTCCGGCGATCGAATGCCATTCTCGGCGTCCACGACGACGTAGCGTCCCGGGCGCGTCACGGTCGAAAACTCGAACCACCAGGCGCGGTCGCCCGAAGCCTGATCCGTTCTCCCGTCATTCCATGGCAGAGCGGCGCCCGCCTTCACGACCTCGCCCGTCGCAACGTCGACCAACGCGAGTTCTCTGCTGGGGGTGAAGTGCGTGAAGGCGTCGTAACCGACCTGCGGGTCGCGGGCGATGGCTATTTTGATTGCGGACGGCGCATAGCCAAACTGGTCGACGACGATGGCGGGGATCGGCCCATTCGGCCCGATTGCCAATCCAAACTTGAGGCTTAGAGGCGATTCTACCTGGACGGCAGCGCCCTGCGAGCCCGACCGGGCTGCCTCCTTGGCGCAAGCGCCTGTCCATCCGTCGGTGGATGCTGCAAATCCCACGATTGCCAGCCAGATGACAACGATCTTCTCGCACAGCCGGCGGATCGATGATCGACGCAGCAGCTCAACCTGGTCACGTTGCCCTATTCGGACCGCCGCCTCCTGGTCGCCCGGCACTCCCGGAAGCATCACTGTTTAGGCACTCCCAACACGTAGGTTTGATCGGATTGGCGCCCAATCGTCTTCGCCAGCAGCCAGCTTTGCGCCGGCCGCTCGAAATAGCGCCATACCACATACGTCAGGGGTAGGAAGAGCGCGATGAAGAGAATTCCGGCCCACGGCGTGTAGGCGGCTATTTTAGTGCCGAACAGGACTTGGGGTATGCCTGAGAAGCCGATGACCAGCGGCGTTTGCAGAAGATAGACGGAATAAGACGTGCCCCCGAGCAGCCAGGCGACGGTGTTGCCCCACGAGCGGTAACGCGTGCCGACGGCGACAACCAACAGCGCCGGCAGAGCAACAGCAACGATGGCGAAGTCGTAGAGCCCCTTGGCGCCTGCCAAGAGAGAAGCTGGAGCGCTCAGCGTCGCAAGAACGACAAGCAACGACAATCCCAGCACCCAGGGCGAGAACGTGCCCGGTGCGCGAGGTCCTCCCCGCAACGCTCTATACAAAAGAACGCCCAGGAAGAAGGAGAACGCGACTCGCGGAAAACCGAAAACGAAGTTCGTCGTCCCCCAGCCGATATCCAGCGTGTTGTGCATTAGCCCGGTCAGTGCCAGGGCAATGCCACTCATGACGATCAACCCGATCAACACGCCTCTGCTCAACAGCGGCACCAACCATGCGTAGAGAAAATTGACGGCCAACTCGAAGAAAATCGACCACGCCGCACCATTCAGTGGAAATAAAATTTGATTTGGACTCGTCGGACTCGGGAGCGAGAAACCATTGAACAGTACCGTTATTGCCAATCCCGGGCCATCGATAGTCCCGAGCTCCCGATGCCATCTCGGAAATTGAAAGATGAGCGCCAAAAGAGTCGAGAACGCTACAAGCGGCCATATGCGAGCCATGCGTATCGCAAAGAACCTGGCAAAGCCAAGTCCGGCCTGCAGCCTCTCCTCGTAGCTGTTGGCAATTACGAAGCCGCTCAACAGAAAAAAGAAATCAACGCATAAATAACCACTCGAAAGCAATGCGCCTCCGTCAGAAAACAAAAACCAAATATGGTAAAATAATATGACTAGAGCCGCCAGCCCCCGGCATAAATCCAAAGAACGTATGTGTTCAGTACTGCTTTGCACGCCCCACACGATCTATCGATGATTTAGTTTCAGAATATCGCGACCGTTGACGCGGTGCAAGACGATTGCGCCCCCTTAACCGGCGCCGACGCCCATAGCGGAAGACAGTGCCATCCGCGTGGCTACGTCCGCCGAGCCTACGACGGCCCGGGCGATGCCCTCGGATCGGTGGGTCACCGATGCACGGCAAGGGACCCGCCATGCCGGCCCAGAGAGGTTCTGCGCTAGTGTTGCAGTCGAGCCACGGTCGCATCCGGAGAATCACCATATAGGAAAGCTGTCGCGTTGTGAGCAGTACGTAAGCGTATCTACCTCGGGAGATCCGACTTGCGAAACACTTCCGCGCTCGTGGCATGGCCGCTGGTTCTCTTGACACTGTCGGGCTGCACCAATCTGCCGGTTGGCGGACCCTCTCATCATGCCATCGAAGATCATGCGGTATCGACCCTGAGCCTGAGCCCACGGCATGTGCGTCAACGCTACGTTCTCGTCGACATTACGAGCGACATTATCGATCAAATTCCGGAGATCGGGCCGGGATCGTTCTTCTCCAGCTTCGGAAATCGCAATCGCGGCAGCTCCGTCATGAATCTCGGGCCTGGCGATAGCGTCCAGGTCACAATTTTCGAGTCGTCGGCCGGCGGACTGTTTGCTCCAGGTGAGAGCAGCCTGAGGCCCGGCAACTTCGTGACGCTGCCTTTGCAGACCGTGAGCCAAAGCGGAACGATTGCCGTTCCCTATGCCGGCAGCGTCCGAGTTGCAGGACAAACGAGCGAGCAGGCCGCAAAGCTGATCCAGAGCAAACTCTCCAATCGCGCCATCGAGCCGCAGGTCATCCTGACCGTTGGGGAGCAGGTCGCATCGTCGGTCACACTCGTTGGCCAGACTTCGAGTAAAGTACCTCTGCGCGGGAACGAGCGCGTCTTGGATCTGATCGCGCGTGGTGGTGGAGCACGCGTGCCAGATCATGAGCTATTCGTCACGCTGGTTCGCAATGGGCACAGTTCCACCGTCTATTTTCCGACGCTCGTCCGTTATCCGCGAGAAAACATTTTCGTCGCTCCCGGCGATATTCTCTACTTGTATAGAGAGCAGCAAAAATTCCTCGCCTTTGGCGCCTTCGGCGTCAGCGGGCAGACGCAGGGTGTCACAGGCTACTTCACATTCGATGACCAGACGATCACGCTGGTCGAGGCGCTCGCCAAAGCCGGCGGTTTGGCGGACACGAGGGCCAATGCCGAAGTGTTCGTTTATCGTACGGAACCGCGAGAGGCGCTGGAGCGCATGGGCGTAGACGTGCATAATTTCTGGGATGAAAGCGTACCGACGATCTACAGACTGAATGCGCGAGATCCGTCGGTGTTCTTTCTCGCACGGCGCTTCAAGATGCGCCACAAAGACGCGCTCTATATCGCCAACTCGGACAGCGTCGAACTCGAGAAGTTCCTCTTCCATACCCAAGCGATCAGTTCGACGATCTCAGGGGTCGCTGGAGATATCGTCTCGACGCGAGATTCGATCCGAGCTCTCAGTCGCTAGGTTGGGATCCAATCGGATTTTCTCCTAGCCCGATCGGCTCAACACGGCTGATCGGGCTAGAGACATTGGCAGCCGGACAAAATCGACAGACCGTCGCGGAGTTGCGATCCTCGTGCGATGAATGTCTACGGTTTCGACCAGGCACGGGATCGGCGGCGCGGACGGGCCGGACGACCAAAGCCGTGGATGAGTGCCGAACCCATCAACCTCCCGCAGATCAATTCATCTGCGCCCGTCGACAGCTCAAGCCATGTGCAGGTAGATTGTGGCTCGCGTTCAAGCGCCCCATGCCGCACCCGCCGCTGCAACCACAATCTTGGTCGATGCATGTTGACGTCAACGAATGGCCGGCTGCTCTCGATCTGTCGCGGGTGCACTGGCGAAAGCCAACTGGCGCAACTGACAGCGTGTTGAGCTATGCCCCGCCCGGACATTAGTATCGTCATTCCGACATTCAACCGACTGGATCGCCTGAAGCGCGTTCTCGGCGCGGTCAGTCGGCAGGACTTTGCTGCTCGTTCTTACGAGGTCATCGTCGTCTCCGACGGATCGAGTGACGGCACGAATGAGTACTTGGCTTCTCAGTCGGATCTGGCGCAACTGAAGCCGATGTATCAACCGAACCGGGGGCCGGCTGCCGCACGCAACAGCGGCATTACGGCAGCGCAGGGTGCGTTGATCGTCTTCATCGACGATGACGTTATTCCGATACCTACACTTTTGACAGAGCACGTCCAATCCCATCGCAACTCACCGCGCGATATTGCGGTCATCGGTCCCTTGCTGACTCCTGCTGAATTCAAGCTTTCCCCATGGGTCAACTGGGAGCAGGAGATGCTTGTGAAGCAGTATTCCGCCATGCAACGCGGCGATTGGAATGCAACACCGAGGCAGTTCTATACGGGCAACGCATCGATCCGGCGCGACGTCCTCCTTGCTGCGGGAGGCTTCGACGAGACTTTTCGGCGCGCAGAGGATGTGGAATTGGCTTACCGGCTTGCCGAGCGCGGTGTCGAGTTCGTGTTCAATGCGTCTGCGATCGGATGGCATTACGCCGAGCGGAGCTTCCGATCCTGGTCGGACGCCGCCTATGCCTACGGGCGAAATGATGCCGTCTTCGCCCGAGATCGCAATCAAGCGTGGCTTCTTTCGGTGATCCGGCAAGAGTTTTCGGCGCGGAGACTGCCGCTACGGCAGCTCATAAAATCTTGTCTGAACCGCCCGTTCGTATCCGCCGGGGCCCAGGCCGGTATGAGAGGCCTTGCAGGAATTGCAGGTCTGCTTGGGCTTTCGCCAATCGAAGTCGCTGCTTACAGCGGCATTTTCGGAATACGGTATTATCAGGGTTTTGTCGACGAGATCGGGGAAGTCGATTTTCTATAGCCCGACCGCTTCATCCCGCCGCCGAATGAACCTGAAAGCAGATCGCGCCCTTTTGGGATGCCGGCGGCTCTTGACCTCAGGCAAACGGCCGCACCAAGGAATGGGGGTAGCGATGGTGGCGGATTCGGGCCTGCAGCACGAAAGAGGGTTTGGGAAACGCGGCTTCGGAATGACACGCCGTCGCGGCGACAAGTACCAAGAAGACGATCCAAAGCGGATCAAACGGTACAAACCAGATTGTCTCGAGAAGGTTCATCAGCATTATGTAAATCAGGATCGAGAGGGTGAACAGTGCACGTTTCGGATCGCTCCTGCGAACGCGCTCGAGCCCGTATAGAGCAGCCACCAAGGCTGCCAAGAATATGAATAGCCCAAAATAGAT
>NZ_JBFWPA010000172.1:0-10439 GCF_050250235.1 Pseudorhodoplanes sp. | reverse complement strand
GAGGTGTCCACTTCGCCAATCTCGCAGTCTCTCTGACAATATCCGCTCGGCGGGTATGACCCTTCAAGTGCTGCATTCGGAAGTCCACCGGATCGCGCGCCGCCGCTACGCTGAGTTCGTCCATGAACGACTCCACAGCGAAGAAAACCGAGAAATCTCCGACAGCACGCAGTTCGCCGCTTCGTAGCGGAGACTTGTAGTAGACTCCCTTATGGAGGCTGTTGGGAACCGCATATAACGGGTTCAGATCCGATGAGAGATCGTGTGTTCTCGAAAATGCGGCCCCATCGACCCAGAATGGCGATAGCGGATGCGACTTGTACCATCCACCGATCAGACTCGTCCGCCCGTCATCCTGCGGCTCCGACACCGCCCTTCTCGCGAGGTGTGGACCTGAACGAAATCTAAAATCGAACAGGACAACGGTCCCGCTCCCGTCAACCGCTCCTTTGATATCGACGATCATCGCAGGATACTTGGTCTCGGCTGCGAACTCGTCCTGTCGCGTCCATTGGACCCGGATCGGCCGGCCCGGGTGTGCCAGGGCCAAGAGTGCTGCGTCTCCAGCGACATCGTCTTGACCATTTTGCCCATAGCAGCCGGCTCCTTCCCGGTAGACGACCTGGATCTTCTCCGGGGGCATTCGCACGACCTCGGCCAGGGCCGCCCGCAACGGGTATGGGCTTTGCGTGGCCGCCCACACGGTTAGCCTGTCGTCAGAATATTCCGCAACCGCACAGGAAGGTCCGATCGAACCGTGGGACTGGTATGGATTCCGGTATTGGGCCTCGAGGACTTTGGCCGCCCCATCCGGGATAACGGAAGGAGTCCCGACAACGTCTGACGATACGGATTTTGTCACAGGCAGCTCGGCCAAATGGTCGTAAAGGTGACCGTAGTCCGGAAGGTCGTGCACCTTCCACTTTGCTGATTCCCTAAGGTTATCGATGGCCCTGATCGCCTGAAACTCGCGTTCGGCAATGACCCCCACGAAGCTTCCGTCGCGTACGACTTTCACGACTCCCGGCATGCCCTGCACCGCCGACCCGTCGATCGCGGTGAGCACAGCCGGACCGTCGACGCGCGGCCGCAGAACACGCGCATGAAGCATACCCGGCAATCGAAGATCATGAAGATAAGCCGGCTGCCCCGTCACCTTCGGAGGGATGTCGACGCGCTGTTCGGACGTCCCCACGATCTTGTATTCCTTGGGATCCTTGAGCGGAGCGTCGGTTTTTGCGCGTCTGGTAAATGAAAGAAAATCAGGCGTTTTCTCGATCGTGATCGAAAGATCGAACCGTTGATCGCCGATCAGCTCACCGTAAGAGATCCGCTTTCCTCAATCGCCTTTGACGCAAACATATCCGTCGACCGACTCGAGCAGGTCGACGGGGAGAGCAAAGTGCTCTGAACCGAGGCGAAGCAGCGCCCTGCGGGCCTCGGCAGCCGCTGCTCGCAGTGGCTGCGACCCGTATTGGATAGAAACGCTTGCATCGGTGATGCCTTGATCAGGTGTGACACTGGTCACACCCATAACCATTTTTACTCTTCCGAACGGTGTATCCAATTCTTCCGCGACGATCTGCGCGAGGGCCGTCCTGACACCCGTGCCCGAGTCGATCTTCCCGGAGTATATCGTGACGTTATTGTGCGGATGTATCACTAGCCACGAGTCGACAGACTCGAGAGCGACACCACGCGGCGCAAATGCACTCGTTCTTGCCAATGTGGCAGCCGCTGCCGGCACTTTCAAGCCATCTGCAACCGTAAGAGCGACGACCAATGCGCCTGTGCCGTGAATGATTTGCCGCCTCGAGACCCTGGTGGCATTCATGCGCTCACTGTTGACCGTATTCATTGGCCTGTCACCTCGATGCGACTTGCGGCACGCTTTACTGCACGAAGTATCCGCACGTGCGTCCCGCATCGACATAAGTTACCGGCGAGTGCCTCGCGAATTCCAGAATCGGTTGGATTTGGGTCTTTATCGAGCAAGGCTTTCGTGGTCATGATCATCCCGTTGATGCAGTAACCGCACTGTGCAGCCTGTTCATCGATGAAAGCCTGTTGGATTGGATGCGGCTCCTCGAGGCTGCCAAGCCCCTCGAGTGTAATAATGTGATGACCTTCAGCCGCCGATGTCGGCGTGACGCAGGAGCGAATTGCGTTGCCATCCATGATGACCATACAGGCGCCGCATTGCGCCAGGCCGCATCCGAACTTCGGACCGTTCAACTGCAGATCATCGCGTAAAACATAAAGCAATGGCTCATCCGGTTCGGCTTCAACAGTCCGCGTCTGCCCGTTAACACGGATCGTAAGACGTTTGCTCACGGCTCGAACTCCTTCACCTTCATTCCCTAAGTCGGCCGGCCTGTTTTAGAGATACCTTCCCTTTCGGAAATCAGCAGCGAACATCCCCTTGCGGCGCGGGCGGACCATCGCGGAGCAATTTTTCTGCTCATCCTGCGGATTGAGTATCGGGATTGCTGCCCACGCGATCTAGACTCCCCGGTGCAAGAACCGTACTGCTCCTGCAATGGTGCTGAAACGACCTGCACCTGGAGCGCGGCGCTCGCATGAACGCGCGTTCCATCGTTCGGCCACGGTTTCCAGAATGCGATTGCGATTTGATGCGGCAAGCTGATCACCGGCCTGCCTGTCACGGCGCGCGAGGTTCTCGGGACTGAAAATCCGGCCCATTACTCTCTCCGATGCAAGATGCGACAGACCATATCCACCGCATGTATTTTTAGTGCCGATGTCAGGCTTCGCAAACGAATTTGTTTGTGGATTGAGTGCAACGGAATTGTTTGTTCGATTCGAGGAAGCGCTAGCCTCGACCAGCAACATGGGGCGGCCGACCTTCGCCCAGTTCGAGCGCGAGATGATGGGGGGAACGGGAGCCGTTTCGGATCGGCAAAAACAGGTGTGGAGCATTGGTTGGCGCAGCGCGTCTCCGCCGTGGCGCTTGTCCCGCTGACTCTTTGGTTCGTCGCTTCCATCATCAGCCATACTGGGAGCGGTTACGTCAGCTTTGTCACATGGCTTCAAACGTCCGCAGCCATGATCCTCACCATTTCAATTTTGATCTTCCTTTTTCACCACACCGCCCTAGGGCTACAGGTGGTGATCGAGGATTATGTCCACTCCGGTGCAAGGTTCGCCGCTGTTATCGCGGTGCGCCTGTGCTGATTTGCGCTCGCTGTCACAGGGATCATCGCGGTATTGGAAATCGCTTTTGGTGGTTGAGAGTCGATGAAACGATCTCGGAAGTGCAAATCGACTAAAGTTCGGGTGATGGTGAGCAGGGCCTTCCGGTTGTCTAGCGAAACAACGAAAATAGCCAGGCAATGATCTTCCCAGCAAATAGCGAAACAATCCAGCCAAGCGCTGTGATGATGCTGGTCCCGAGGGCGAACGCGCCCGCGATCTTCCAGCGCGTCACCGCATAGCCGGCGACGATCGGCTCCATGGTTGCCACGGTCTACTGCGTCATTCAAGTCGAGCCAGCGACGGCCGAAATTGCGCACGCCGCAGCATATCTTCCACAATGCCGGGCAACCGAAATGCGTGGCGGAGCTTTGCCGCCACCACGGCGAGAAGCCATGCTCGACAACCTTGCCGGCTTCACGATAGCAGGCGTGACATAGGCGCACAGTGATGCCCCGTCCCTTGCCGGCGGCAAACGGCAGGATGTCCGCCATCAAACGCGGCGCAATCGACGATCATGTCGAAGCCGAGAGCAATCGCTTGTTCTTTCGGAGGGTCGGTCGAGATTGCGTTGCCGGCATGGTGGCGGCCAATGATTCATGCGTGACCGATGCTTTTCCGCTTTCGAGGAGGGTGAGCAGATAGACGCTACTCGATATGGTTTCAGAGGCTGCCGTGCAGTGCCTTGAGCACCCCGTCCTTGCAGTGCCTCCGCTCAAACGTTGATATATCAGCGATGTTCGTTCTCGGCGGTGGTAGCAGGTGTCCCCCTGTCTTCCGATTGATCGCGAAACAAGGCGGCACGAATCAGTATCAGCAGTGTGATTGGTGTTGTCACCGCGACGAAAATCACAATCAACACTTCATGCAGAACTGGCCGGGTTCCCAGTGTCGAGAAATAAACGATCGACGCCATCGCGACGCAGACTGTCCCAAGCGTCGTTCCGAGCGTCGGCGCGTGAGCCCGTTCGTAAAACGTTCGGAGTCTGAGCAGACCGAGCGCACCGATCAGAGTTGTTACCGCGCCGCACGCCAGTAAAGCGGCGGTGAGAAAGGCTGCGAAGTTAGAAATGTCTGCCGCGCCGGTCATTCGATCACCTCGCCGCGAAGCAGGAATTTGCCGAGCGCTGCGGTCCCCACGAAACCGAGCAGTGCGATGATCAGGGCTGCCTCGAAGTAGAGAGCGGTTCCTGATCGGATGCCGAAAGCGAGAAGCATTAGCATCGCATTTACATACAAACTGTCGAAGCCGACGACGCGGTCTTGCGCCCTTGGGCCCAAGATAATGCGGAAAGCGGCGCATGCCATTGCCAAGCCAAGCATTATCTGCGCGGCGGTGACTGACCAGACTAGCATAGTGCTCATTCAAATATCTCCAGCAGTCGTGCTTCGTATCGTGCTTTGATCGTACGTATCCATTCGGATTCTTCGACCAGATCGAGGACATGGATGGTCAAGATGCCGCTCGTCTCGTTGAAATCCACCCAGAGCGTGCCGGGTGTCGAGGTGATGATGCAGGCTAGCATTGCCAGGCCGTAAGGGTCGCGAAGCTCAAGCGGAATGTCCACGAATCCCGGTGTGCGCTGCTTTCGTCCCAGGCCCAGCACGATGCGCGCGACAGCAACGTTGGAGCGGATAATGTCTGCAACCACTTCGGCGGTCAGACGAGCAATTACGCGGAGGCGCCGTGGACGCGGTTTCGTCAGCTTCAACAGTGTGAGACTCCAACCCCCGACAAGCGCGACGGCCATGCCCAAAAGTATTTGCCCCAGTGAGAAAGACTGATTCAGCAGCAGCCAGAGAGCCAGAAGGCTCGTGCTCGCGATCGGATAGGGTAGGTGCCGCGTCATATTCCGCCCGTCGATCGATTCGGCTGCCCGGCGGTCGGACCAAGAACACTGCGAATATAGTCGTCGGGCGCGTGCAGCGACTGCGCGGTGGCTTGCATGAAGCGCATGATTGGTCCCGCCTGGACCGTTTGCAGGGCGCAGAGAAACAGGAGGATCGCGACCGGCGCCATCTCGATCAACCCCACGCGCGGCACGCTCCGGTCCGGAGACGCCCATAGAACGCGAATGCCGGCGCGGGTCACCGCGATGAGTGCTGCAAATCCGGACAGCAGCAATACCACCAGTAAAACCCAGGCAGTGATCGACACCGTGTCCGGTTGCGAATTGATCGCGGCCGTCAGAAGCGCGAATTTCGCGATAAATCCCGAAAGCGGCGGCAGACCGGCTATCATGACGGCACAACCGACAAAGGCCAGGCCGAGAACGCCCATCGTCGCCGGGATTGCGATGCCGACTTCCTCTACTTTGTCCAGTTCGTCGTCCTCGCCGTATGCTTCGCGAGTGACGGCGATCACGTCGGCGCCTGGTTCACGACCTCGCTCAACCAGCTCGATCAAAAGAAAAAAGGCGCCGAGACCGAGTGTTGAACTGATCAGGTAGAAGAGGACTGCGCCGGTCACGCTCACATGCCCCATGCCGATGGCGGCAAGCACCGTGCCCGAGGACACGACCACGGAGAAGCCAGCGAGCCGCGCCATGTCCTGCGATGCGAGGCTCCCGATTGTGCCAAATGCTATCGTCACGATTCCGCCGATCATCAACCACTCGCCGCCGAAATAAGCCGACGCACCGGCCCCTTCACCGAACAGGAGCAGCCACAGCCGCAGCACAACGTAGGCGCCCACCTTGGTCAGGATTGCGAAGATCGCCGCCACCGGCGGCGCCGCCGCGGCATAGGTGCCGGGCAGCCAGAAGCCGAACGGCCACATCGCCGCTTTCACCAGGAACGCGATGCCGAGGATGCCGGCGCCGGCCTCCAGCAACGCGCGATCTTCCGCCCGGATTGTTGGGACACGGGCGGCGAGATCGGCCATGTTGAGCGTTCCCGAGACGCCGTAGATCAGGCTGACCCCGATCAGAAAGAACAGTGAGGCGACAAGATTGACAACGATATATTGCATCCCCGCCATCACCCGGGCCGAGCCAGAGCCGTGCAGCGCGAGGCCATAGGAGGCCGCAAGCAAGACCTCGAAGAAAACGAAGAGGTTGAATAAATCGCCGGTGAGGAACGCTCCGTTTATGCCCATCAGCAGAAACTGAAACAGCGGATGGAAAAGCACGCCGGCTTTGTGCCATCGGGCCAGTGAAAATATTACCGCAGACGCCGCGAGTAGGCTGGTCAGCAGCACCATGAGGGCCGAAAGCCGATCCACCACAAAGACAATGGCGAACGGCGCCGGCCAGTCGCCCAACCGGTAAACGCCGGACAGGCCGGTCGGGCTTGCGTTGGCGTCGCGGATCAGCAAGATCGCGACGGCGACCAGCGTCAGCGTGGTGACGACATTGATCGCGGCGTTGATAGTGCGGCGGCTTTCGCCACCGAGCGCGAGCATCACCGCGCCGGCAAGCAGCGGCAGCGCCACCGGCACGATCATCAGATGGTCGGCAAGACGGCTCACCGTTCGGGCTCCCGTCCATCGACATGATCGGTGCCGGTCAATCCGCGTGCCACAAGCAGCACAACCAGAAACAGCGCCGTGGTCGCGAAGCTGATTACGATCGCGGTCAGGACGAGGGCCTGCGGTAGCGGATCGGCGACCTGCGCAGCATCGCCGATGCCTTTCGCCGCAAGGACCGGTGCAAGTCCGGCCGTCGGTCGCCCCATGGCGATGATGAAAAGGTTGACTGCGTAGGACAGGAGAGACAACCCGATGATCACCTGAAACGTCCGCGGCCGAAGGATCAGCCAGACGCCGGAACCCGCGAGCACGCCAATGCCGAGAGCGAGTATGATTTCCATCACCGCACCTCGTCTGCCGGGGATGCCGCGTGGGCGATAGGTCCGCGTGGCGCCCGGTGACTGCGCACTGACTGGTGCGCTATTGCGATCAGCATCAGGACGGTCGCGCCGACGACCAGTGCAAACACACCGATGTCAAACACGAGCGCAGTCGCCAGCGGGACGGCACCGATCAACGGAATCTCGACATAGGAGAATGAAGAACTCAGGAAGGGCCGGCCGAATATCCAGGGTACTGCTCCAATGCCGAGTGCAAGCAGCAGGCCCGTGCCCATCCATCGCACCGGCAGGACGCGCAAGTGCGCTTCGACCCAGGTCGTTCCGTGGGCCATGTATTGAAGGATGAATGCCACCGCCATGGTCACGCCAGCGACGAAGCCGCCTCCCGGAAGGTCGTGCCCGCGCAGGAGAAGGAAAGCCGCAACCGCGCCGATCACCGGGAAAAGCATCGTCATCATGAGCGCTGGGATGGCCATTGCGCTCTTGATCGTGTCGCCTCTATTGCGGTCCGCGCCGGCCTCATCGTAGAGGTCTTGATCGCGCTGCTGTTCTGGCAGAGGAATGCTCTCGGCCGCGGGGCGGAAGCGCCGCAGCAATGCATAGACGGTGAGTGCGACGATGCCGAGCACCGTGATCTCGCCGAACGTGTCGAACGCGCGGAAGTCGACGAGAATGACGTTAACAATGTTGGTGTCGCCGCCCTTGGTATAGGCATTTTCAACAAAGTAAGCGGCGATGCTGTCCGGCTTCTGCCGGGTCATGACCACGTAGGCGAGCGCTGCCAGTCCTGACCCTGCCACCACGGCAATGGCGAGGTCGCGGACGCGATACCATCGAATGTCGCTAGTCATATTTGCCGGTGTCCGCTTCGGCAGCCAGCGCAGCCCGAGAAGAAGCAGGACCGTCGTGACGGTCTCTACGACCAGTTGAGTCAGCGCGAGATCAGGTGCAGAGAGCCATACGAAGCTGATGCACGTCACAAGGCCAGCGCCGCCAAGCAGGACGAGAGCCGCGAGGCGATGAAATTTGGCCTGATAGGCAGCAGCCAGCGCGCAAGCGATTCCCACAACCCAGACCATGCCGAACAACACGCTGATGGTTGCTTGCGGGAGCTCCGGCGGCTCAATTCCGCGCGCGTAGATCGGGGCTAACCCGGTAAACAGCGCCGCGCAAATTAGTATCTGCAATTGCGGCTGCAGACGTCGCGTTCCGACAACGCCTTCCAGCCATCTTGCGAACCGCCATGAGACGGCGACTAGCACCCGCTCGAATATGCGCTTGCCTTGGATATGGCGCAGCAGCGGCGGACCGTCGTTGCCTAGTAGATACGAGCGCAACATGAAATATAAGGCGAGGCCGCCAACGATCGCGACGACGCTCATCAGGAGCGCCGGCGTGAAGCCATGCCAAACGGCGAGGCTGTATTCGGGAAGCATTGGGCCGAGAACGGCGTACAATGCAGTTTGAAGCAGTGGACCTATGGTCAGGGCAGGGATGATGCCGACGACAAGGCATGTCAGTACGAGGATCGCGGCCGGCAAGCGCATGAGGAACGGCGGCTCCTGCGGCGTGCGAGGTAGGTCCTGCGGAGGAGGTCCGAAGAACACGTCGCGAATGAAGCGCAGCGAGTAAGCGACAGTGAACATGCTGGCGATGGTTACGATGTAGGGCAGCGCCCGATCCACGATGGAGTTGTCGTGGATCTCGATCGTCTCGGCGAAAAACATCTCCTTTGAGAGAAAGCCGTTCAGCAGGGGGACGCCGGCCATCGCCGCGGCCGCGACCATTGCAAGCGTTGCCGTAACTGGCATGAACCGCCACAGACCACTCAGACGACGGATATCACGCGTGCCGGTTTCGTGCTCGATGATGCCGGCGGCCATGAACAACGACGCCTTGAAGGTTGCGTGGTTCATGATGTGGAAGATCGCCGCGACCTGACCAAGCGGCGTGTCGAGCCCGACGAGGAGCGTGGTCAGGCCGAGGTGACTAACAGTCGAATAGGCAAGGAGCCCCTTCAGGTCCTGCTGGAAAAGCGCGAAGAACGCGCCCAGGATGAAGGTGACCAGCCCGGCGGTTGCAACGAGCCACAGCCACTCATTGGTTCCCCCCAACGCGGGCCATAGCCGCACCAGCAGGAATACGCCGGCTTTCACCATGGTGGCGGAATGCAGATAGGCCGAGACTGGCGTCGGCGCAGACATCGCGTGCGGCAGCCAGAAATGGAGGGGAAACTGAGCGCTCTTCGTCAGGGCGCCGCTGAGAATCAGGATAAGAGTGGGAAGGTAAAGTGGATGCTCGCGGATCATTTTGCCGGATACCAGCACCCGATCAAGATCGTAGCTGCCGACGATGTGCCCGAGCA
Source organism: Pseudorhodoplanes sp. (assembly GCF_050250235.1). Taxonomy (GTDB): domain Bacteria; phylum Pseudomonadota; class Alphaproteobacteria; order Rhizobiales; family Xanthobacteraceae; genus Pseudorhodoplanes. Next base: position 1,051 of record NZ_JBFWPA010000172.1, on the reverse strand, counting down.
TCAGTACGCCGGCGAACAGGCAGAATCCGCCGGCAGACGTGATGATCAGCGCCATCCGCGCGCCATCCCTCGCCTGCGCATTCTGGTGCCAGTAGCCGATCAGCAGAAAGGAAAAGAGGCTGGTCAGTTCCCAGAAGAACACCAACTGGATCAGGTTGCCCGACAGCACAATGCCGAGCATCGCGCCCATGAAGGCCAAAAAAAACGAAAAGAAGCGCGAGACCGGATCTTCCGGCGACATGTAATAGTGGGCATACAGCACCACTAGGCACCCGATTCCGGTGATGAGTCCGGACATCAGCCAGGCGAAGCCATCCATTCTAAGGTTGAACTCGAGCCCGAGTTCCGGAACCCAGTCGACCTTGTATTGAAGCACGCCGCCATCGACGACCCGCGGGTAAGCCGCGACCACGATGACCAGAGCAAAGAGCGCGACCAATCCCGCCAGGCCGGCCACGACATTGCGCACATTGTCACGCAGCAGGAGGGCCAGACAGCTTCCCACAAACGGCAGAGCAATGACTGCAATTAGCAGCGTTTCGGAGGACATAACTAACTATTGCCCAAGGCGCACGAATTTCGGATTCTCGCACTCTTTATGGTGAATTGGGGAGCGCAAGGGCAAGGGTCTTTGCCTAAATTTGTCAGGTTCAACCAGCGGCCGAGCTTCGATATGGAAGCAGAATGGCGGGACGGACATTTTGCCTCAGATTGCGCGTCGACGGCGTGCTTGCGACAAACTGACCGAAAATATGCCGTCGGGTCCGGTCGATATGTCTCTCCCACGAGGTGCAGAGGCGGACTTGCCGCGCTACAGAGCGGGCGTCAATTAGCGCCCGACGACGCGACGGGGTCGGAATCTCGCGATGGTAAACGTTATTGACACGACAAGACCGCAGGTCGGCCTAAGGCGCACGCTCACAGTCGTACCACTTCTTCTCTACGGGCTTGCGGTCATCGTAGGTGCAGGAATTTACGTCGCAATCGCTTCGGTGATTGGCCGAGCGGGTCCGGGGGCGCCGCTTTCCTTCCTGCTGGCAGGGGTTGCTGC
>NZ_JBFWPA010000171.1:0-10587 GCF_050250235.1 Pseudorhodoplanes sp. | reverse complement strand
GACGCTCTTCCGATCTGGTGTGATCGACAAAGACCGCGCCTGCTTTCATGCCGGCGAAGGCGCCGTCCGCTCCAAGCGTCACCTGCCGCAGGTCGTCGTCATTGCCGACGCAGCACATGACAAAATCCTGGCCGACGGCGGCCTGTTTCGGGGTGAGGGTGCTGTTCCCGCCGTATTGCGCGACCCATTTTTCAGCCTTCGCGGCGGTGCGGTTGTAAACAGTGACCTCGTGACCCCCCTTGACCTTCAAGTGTCCGGCCATCGGGTAGCCCATCACGCCAAGCCCCAGAAACGCCACCTTCGCCATCGCGCCCTCCCATTTCCATGCGTTTGGCCGATGATCCGAAACCGCGTCACGCCGGTCGGCATCATGGCCCGACGGCCCGTGCGGCCGCCCAGCAACATAAACCGCGGGCAATGTGACGCCTTGTGCGAGGCCGTCAACCCGCCCTATCTAAACCCCGGAACACCGGAGATCGCACAGCGTGGCACCCACAAAGGACCAGATCCGCGAACGTCTCGCGGCGATTGCGGCACCCGGGGGCATGAAGCTCACCGATAGCGGCGCCCTGTCCGACATTGTGGTGACGGACGGCAAGGTGTTCTTTTCGCTCAGCGTCGATGCGGGACAGGTCAAGGCCTGGGAACCGGTACGCCGGGAGGTCGAAGAGGCGGTGAAGGCCATGCCGGGCGTCCGTTCGGCGATGATCGCGCTCACGGCCGAGCGCGCCGGCGGCAAGGCCGCGCCGCCGCCACCGGCGCGCGCGCCCCACGCGCACGGCGCGCCGGCGGGGCCTGCAGGGGTGCCGGGCGTGAAGTCCATCATCGCGGTCGCCTCCGGCAAGGGGGGCGTCGGAAAGTCGACGACGTCGATCAATCTTGCACTGGCACTTCGCGATCTGGGCCTGAAGGTCGGCGTGCTGGATGCCGACATCTATGGGCCCTCGATGCCGAAGCTTCTGGCGATCCGCGAAAAGCCGCAGACCATCGGCGGCACGCGGCTCAAGCCGATCAGCCGGTACGGCCTTGCCGTGATGTCGATCGGCTTCCTGATCGAGGAGGAGACGCCGATGATCTGGCGCGGGCCGATGGTGATGTCGGCGCTGACCCAGATGCTGCGCGAGGTCGAATGGGGCGAACTCGATATCATGGTGGTCGACATGCCACCCGGCACCGGCGACGCGCAACTCACCATGGCGCAGCAGGTGCCGCTTGCCGGCGCGGTCATCGTCTCGACCCCTCAGGACCTCGCCCTGATTGATGCCAGGCGCGGTGTAGCCATGTTCAAACGGGTCAATGTGCCGATCCTCGGCGTGATCGAGAACATGAGCTATTTCGTCTGCGCCCATTGCGGGACGCGATCCGATATTTTCGGTCATGGCGGCGCCGAGCATGAAGCCGATAGGCTGAAGGTGCCGTTCCTCGGCGCGGTCCCGCTGGATATGATCATCCGCGAGACCTCGGATACGGGGTTGCCAGTGGTCGCGACCCGGCCGGACGGACCGCATGCGAAGGTATATCGCGCGATCGCCGAACGGCTGCGAGATGCGCTCGCTGGGCCGGGCGCCGGGCGCGCGGCCCCGATAATCGTGATCGAGGCTTGATCAGGACGCCAGGCAGGGAAAATTCCACAGCGAGGAGGGAGAGATCGCAATGCATGTCATGCAGAGAAGGTTGCTCCGGATTGTCAGCATTGTCTTCACGTCGGTTGCTGCGGCATTGTGCGCGGTACCGGCGCAAGCTCAGAAAGCGCCGGACAAGGTTCTGCAGGAAATCCTGATCAAGACGACATTGCTGACTTTCAACGATGCGAATTTGACGGAAAACTACACCGTATTGCATGCCAGGGCTGCGAAACAGTTCCGCGATCAATTCCCTCCCGAGCGCCTCCAGGAGGCTTTCAAGTCGTTCGTGGAGCAGAAGATCAATCTCAGCCTCATCGCGGCGAAAGAGCCGATCGCGGCCAAGGAACCGGAGGTCGATGATCGCGGCGTGTTGTCGATTGTCGGGCATTTCGACACAACGCCAAGTCATGTCTATTACGATCTTGCCTATGTGAGGTCCGATGGTGAATGGAGGGCGGTCAAGATCAATGTGAACGTCAAGCGACCGGATTCGGATTGACGTTCAGGCCGTCCGGGTTCGAGACTGGCGTTTCTGCTGCGCTGAGGAAATGATGCGGCGCGCCTCGGCCCGGGTGCGCCGCCGCCGATGACGGTTCAATCGTCCACCCACATCCGCAGCAGATTTGCCAGTGATTTCGATATCAGGTCGAATTCCGCGCTCTTGCCGTCACGGACGAAAATGGCGCGCCGCGCGGTGTCGAGATCGAACAGGATTTCACGCCTCGCGGCATCACGCACGAAGCTCCGCGCCCAGCCCGCGACCACGTGCCGATGGCCCCGGGTGACCAGTGCCACCCGATGCAGCGTCGTCGCCGGATAGGCGATCATCGAGCCGGCGGACAATTTGATCGCGTCGTCGCCCGCGGCACTTTCGATCACGAGTTCGCCTCCGTCGTAGCTTTCCGGCGGATCGAGAAATAAAGTGAATGCGACGTCCGTGCGCATGCCGCGCATCAGCGCGTCGTCGACATGGACGCCATATTGCATTCCGGTTTCGGTGCGCGAAAACAGAAGCGGGCTGAGCTGTTTGGGGCGTACCGCCATTTGGAACAGTTCGCTTGCCATGATCCGCGCGGCGACCAGTGACCGCATTTCGTCGAGGTTCTTGTCCCTGGCGTCGGCCTGGCGATTGTTCTTGACCTTGCGGGCAGCGAACCCCGCCGTCTCGCGGCCATCGATGAAGCGGGTTCTGGCGAGCGCGTCGTGCACGGCCGCGAGCTCTTCCGGCAAGAGGATGTCTGCGATCACGATCTGCATATGGTCGATTGGTGCCACGGCTGCAGGGACTTGCGCAAATGCGGCCGGAGCGGGATTGGAACCATTCGAATTCATCGGCCTTGGCCTCGCCACGAGGGGGGACTAAGGAAGCTCTGGAGCGTCGGCGTCCGGCATCCCGTGAGGCAATTCCCATGAAAAATCGAAAAATCTGGATCGGCGTCGGGGCCTTCTTTCTCGCCGGGAGCGGCGGGCCGTTCCCGGTCGCGGCTTCGGATGTCCAGGCGGTGTCCGATGTGCAAGCCGCGGCGCCCGAGGCGCGCCACACTGACTTGCATGCGCGCCTCATGGCGCAGGCAGCAGCGACCTTCGGTCAGGCCGGGGAAGGTGGCGAGGGGGGAGAGGCCGGAATCGACGCCGAAGCCGCGGCGACAGACCCGGTGCAATACGGCGTGGCGTTACAGGTGATCGCCGCGCATTTTCACGCCGGACTTGCGGCTTATGAAGGCAAGGAACAGGAAGCCGGAGCGCAGATGTTCGCGCATGGCCTGTCTGAGGTCTATGTCGCAATGGAAGATGTTTTCAAGAAACTCGGCGTCAGGGATCTCGGCCCGAAGCTCGAGGCGGCCGTGGCCGCCGCCGTCGAGAAGAAGCCAGTCGCGGACGTCAAGCGAAAGGCCAAGGCAGTTTTTTCCGCTCTTGCTGCCGCCGAAAGGAAGGGGCCGACATCAAAGGCGTCCGCGCAGGCGGTGCAGGCCAAGGTGGCGGCCGAACTGCTCGACCGCGCTGCGGCGCAATATGCGGTCGTGCAGAAGGACCAGAATCTTGAAGCCTATCTCGACGGGCTGGGCTTTGCGATTGCCGCGCGCAAGCAGGCCAAGAGCGCGTCGCGATATCTTAAAGGCGTGGACTCGAAGAAGGAAGCGGCCCTGCGCCAGGCCGTAACGCTGGCGGGCCAGGCCTATCCGGGGATCAACCGCCCGGCGCAGCCCCGCGTCAGCCTTACCGAACTGCAATCTTCGGCCTCTGCGGCCAGGCTTGCGGTGTCCAATCTTCCCTGATCGGGTTTCGCCCGAATACCCGTCGAATTTCGCATTGACGCTGCCCCGCTGATTTGTGAAAGGCGTGGCCTTGCTCCGGTCTGGCAACGGCATCAAGTTCGGATGCGCCGCTTGCAAGGCGGGAAACATAATTCAAGAGCCTGTACGGGAGATAAGCATGAAACGCCGTCAGTTTATCGCGACGATTGGTGCGGGCGCGGCAGCCGCCGCGATTGCGAAACCAGCAATCGCGCAAGCAAATCCGGAGATCAAGTGGCGCCTGGCCTCGAGCTTTCCGAAAACGCTTCCCACGCTGTGGGGCGGTGCCGAGACCTTCTGCAAGGCGGTTGCGGAAGCAACCGATAACAAGTTCCAGATCCAGCCCTTCGCGGCCGGCGAGATCGTCCCTGCGCTCGCGGTCGCGGACGCGGTGACGAACGGGACGATCGAGATGTGTCAGACGGCTTCGTACTATTATGTCGGCAAGGACCCGACCTTTGCGCTCGCCTGTGCGTTCCCGTTCGGCCTGAATACCCGCATGCAGAACGCATGGATGTATCAGCACGGCGGCAGCAAGATGCTCGACGACTTCTACGCCAAGTTCAAGTTTGTCGCATTCCCGGCCGGCAACACCACCTGCCAGATGGGCGGCTGGTTCAGACGCGAAATCAAGGATGTCGGCGATCTCAGCGGCCTGAAAATGCGGATCGCGGGACTTGCCGGACGTGTGCTGTCGAAACTCGGCGTGGTGCCGCAGCAGATTGCCGGTGGTGAAATCTACACCGCGCTCGAGAAGGGAACGGTCGACGCTGCGGAATGGGTCGGACCCTTCGACGACGAGAAACTCGGTCTGCAGAAGGTCGCGCCGTATTACTATTATCCGGGCTGGTGGGAAGGCGGCACCACGATCCACAATTTCGTCAGTGTCGACAAGTGGAACGCGCTGCCCAAGAGCTATCAGCAGATCGTCAAGTCGGCATCGGACACCGCCAATGTCACGATGACTGCGAAATACGACGCCGAGAATCCGGGCGCGATCAAGAGCCTGGTGTCCAAGGGCGCGCAACTGAAGGCCTATCCGCAGCCGGTGCTGGATGCCTGCTACAAGGCAGCGAACGAAGTCTATGCGGAGATTTCGGCGAGCAACCCGGAATTCAAGAAAATCTACGACAACATCGCAGCGTTCCGGAGCGACCAGTATCTGTGGTGGTCGGTTGCCGAGTATTCCTATGACACCTACATGATCCGGGCGCGCACGCGCTCCTGACCGGCGCCACGAACCGGTGACGCGATCACATGGGCCGGCCGGCAAGGCCGGCCCTTGTTCTTGCAGCGATACGGTCTTGCGCGGTCTCGATTACTTGATCACAGGCGGCGTGTCGAACTGGAGCGGCGGCGGCACCCCGATGCCGGGCAGATTCCTGAACTGCTCCTCGACCTTCGCCGGGTCGGTTTTCACCTGCGCGCCCTTGTAGTGCAGCACCATGGCCGGGAAGGCGATGACCAGCGCGACCATGATGCACTGAATGACCACGAACGGCACCGCGCCCCAGTAGATTTCGCCGGTCGTGACCGGCGGCATGCGCTTGCCGGTGACGCGATCAATGTAGAAGTCGCGCGGTGCCACCGAACGCAGATAGAACAGCGCGAAGCCGAACGGCGGATGCATGAACGAGGTCTGCATGTTGACCGCCAGGATGACGCCAAACCAGATCAGATCGATGCCGATCCGCTCCGCCGCCGGCGCGAGCAGCGGGATGACGATGAACGCGATCTCGAAAAAGTCGAGAAAGAAGGCCAGGAAGAATACGAAGATATTGACGAAGACCAGAAATCCCATTTGCCCGCCGGGGAGCCCGAGCAGCAATTCCTCGACCCAGCGATGTCCGTCGACGCCGTAGAAGGTCAGCGAGAATACCCGGGCGCCGATCAGGATGAAGAGGACGAAGGCGGAGAGCTTGGCGGTGGACTGCGCCGCCTGTCTGGTCAGATCGACGCTGAGGCGGCGCTTTGCGATGGCGAGCAGCATGGCGCCGACCGCGCCCATCGCTCCGCCTTCGGTCGGGGTGGCGACGCCGATGAAAATGGTGCCAAGCACGAGAAAGATCAGGGCAAGCGGCGGAACCATTACGAAGATCACCTGCTCGGCCAGCACCGACAGCAGGTTCAGCCGCACGAAGCGGTTTGCGACTGCAATCGCAAAAGCGATCGCGACCCCGAGCGACATGGTCAGCACCACGAAATCGGAACCGGCCGGCACGTTCGTCGTGCGCATGTAGAGATAGGCCGCGGTTCCGGAAATCATCACCACCACCAGCAGCGAAAGCACGCCGCGGCGGCCGTCGGGCTCCTTGTATGTCAGGGCGTCGGCCGGCAGGCCCGGAGCGGCGCCCGGCTTCAGCATCGCAATCAGGAAAACATAGCCGGCATATAATGCGGACAAGACCAGTCCCGGAATGAAGGCGCCTTCATACATGTCGCCGACCGAACGGCCGAGCTGATCGGCCATCACGATCAGCACGAGCGAAGGCGGGATGATCTGTGCAAGCGTGCCGGACGCCGCGATCACGCCGGTTGCGACCCTGCGGTCGTAGCCGTAGCGCAGCATGATCGGCAGCGCGATCAGGCCCATCGAAATAACGGACGCGGCGACGACGCCGGTGGTGGCAGCGAGCAGGGCGCCGACAAACACCACGGCATAAGCGAGGCCGCCGCGGATGGTGCCGAACAATTGCCCGATGGTGTCGAGCAAGTCCTCCGCCATGCCGGACCGCTCTAGGATCAGTCCCATGAAGGTGAAGAACGGAATCGCAAGCAGCGTGTCGTTGCTCATGACGCCATAGACGCGCTCAGGCAGGGCTTGCAGGAAATCCGGCCGGAACAAGCCGAGCTCAATGCCGACCAGCCCGAAGAACAATCCGTTTGCCGCGAGCGAAAACGCGACCGGATAGCCAAGCAGGAGAAACACCACGAGCGAGCCGAACATGATCGGCGCCATGTAGTGGATCAGAAGCTCAGTCATGGCTGTTCCGGCGGCTCGGCTGTCACTTTTCGGGCTTGATATCGGCGAGCAGCCGTTCGGCTTCGGCTTCCGCCGGATGGAGCGAATGCTCGTAGGGGTCGGGGATGCTCCCGGTCATCACCGCGATGCGCTTGATGAGCTCCGAAATACCCTGGAAGAACAGAAGCGTGAATCCGATCACGACCAGCGATTTCGCCGGCCATTGGGGCAGGCCGCCGGCGTTGAAGGATTGCTCGTTGAGCCGGAACGAGGCGAGGAAAAACGGCCAGCCCGTGACGATCATGACGATGGTCAACGGAAGCAGGAATGCGACGTGACCGAATACGTCAATCAGATTGCGGACCTGTCTCGGAAACAGGCTGTTCACGATGTCGATGCGGATGTGCTCGTTGGACATCAGCGTCCAGGGCGAGCAGACCATGAAGATGACGCTGAACATGATCCATTGCAGTTCGAGCCACGCATTGGAAGAGAGGTCGAACATCTTGCGGCTGATGGCATTGCCGGCCGATATGATGACGACAATGACCACCAGCCAGGAAACCCATTTGCCAAGCCGCGAATTGATGGCGTCAATCAGCCGGCTTACGGTGAGCAATGCCTGCACGGCGCAATCGTCCCCTCGAAATCGAAAGCCGCGGCGTTCCCGATTGGCCGGTCTGTCGGCCGGTTTTGCTCACCTAATCCGAACCTTGCCGTGGGCGTCAATGGGAAGTTCAGGCTGGCGGCACCGTGCGTGCCGCGAGTTCGCGCCGCCGGACCGCCTCGCGGTGCAGCGCATAAAGCCCGCTCAACGCGATCAGTGCCGCGCCCGCAATCGCAAACCGGTCCGGGATTTCGCCGAAGGCCACATAGCCCGCGATGCCCATCCAGATCAGCAGCGTGTAGCGAAACGGCGCGACCGCCGCGATTTCGACGCCGCGAAAGGCATGCACCACGAGATAGGTTCCGACACCGAGAAACGCGGACGCGATCGCGATGCTGGTCCATTGCGGGATATTCGGCATTGTCCAACTCTCGGTCAGTCCGATCGCCGCACCCGAGAAGGTCACCGCGACGGTGCCGTACAGCCCGACGATCAGGGAGGGGATCGCCGGATCGATGCGGCGGGTCGTGAGATCGCGACCTGCGGAAAAGAAAGCGGCGGCGAGGCCCGCCAGGGCCCAGGAGTCGAAAGTCCCGACCCCCGGTTTCACGATGAACAATGTCCCGATCAACCCTACGCCGATCGCGCACCAGCGCCGCCAGCCGATGCGATCACCAAGCACCAATGCGGCAAGTGCGGTGAGGATCAGCGGCGCGGTCATGACCACCGCAGAGAGATCGGCAATCTTCATGTTCACCAGAGCGGCAATGAAGAACACCGTGCCGAGCGCGTCGAACAACGCGCGCCACAACACGGTCGGCCTGGCTGCGGAGACCATTGAACGCAGATGGCCCGTAACGGCGATCATGGCGATCAAAATCACAACGGACAGCATGCCACGCAGGAACAGCACCTGGCCGAAGGGCAGTTCGCGCGCCACGAGTTTGACGAAGGCGTCGTTGGCGGTATAGGCCGCCATGCCAAAGGTCAGCGCGATCATGCCGCGACGATTGGCAGCGTGCTGGCTCACGGAAAAGGGTCCGGACTTCAGCAGCGTCAGCCGCCGGTGACGCTCATGTGGCGGGGCAAAGCAGGACGCGTGTGGCGGCGGTCAATCACAAAATCATGCCCCTTTGGCTTGCGTGCCACGGCCGCTTCGATGGCGGCATGCAGCGCTTCATCGGATTCGGACGCACGCAGCGGGGTGCGCAAGTCTGCGGCGTCCTCCTGCCCGAGGCACATGAACAGCGTGCCGGTGCAGGTCAGCCGTACCCGATTGCAGGACTCACAAAAATTGTGGGTCATCGGTGTGATGAAGCCCAGCCGTCCGCCGGTCTCGGCGACCCGCACGTACCGGGCCGGGCCTCCGGTCCGGTGATCGATCTCGTCCAGGGTGAACCGCTCCGAAAGCCGGCCCCGCACCATCGACAGCGGCAGATACTGGTCGAGCCGCGCTTCGCCGACATCGCCCAGCGGCATCACCTCGATCAGCGTCAGATCCATGCCCCGGCCATGCGACCATTCCAGCAGGCCGGCAATTTCGTCCTCGTTCACGCCCTTGAGCGCAACCGCGTTGATCTTGACCTTCAGGCCGACGGCCTGAGCGGCATCGATGCCCCCGATCACACGGGCCAGGTCGCCCCAGCGGGTGACGGCGCGGAACTTGTCCGGATCGAGGGTGTCCAGCGAGACATTGACGCGCTCGACGCCGTGGTCCTTCAGTTCCGCTGCATATTTAGCGAGCTGAGAGCCGTTGGTTGTAAGGGTCAGTTCCTCCAGCGCGCCTGTGCGCAGATGTCGGGACAGCGAAGCGAACAGGGTCATGATCCCGCGCCGGACCAGCGGTTCTCCGCCGGTCAGGCGAAGCTTGCGAACACCACGAGAAATGAATGCGGAACAGACCCGGTCCAGTTCCTCAAGGGTGAGCAGGTCCGCCTTCGGCAGAAATGCCATGTCCTCGGACATGCAATAGACGCAGCGGAAATCGCAACGGTCGGTGACCGAGACGCGCAGATACGAAATCGCCCGCGCAAACGGGTCCACCAGCGGCTGGCGCGGGGCTTCTCGGCTCAGGTCGATCGGTTGCGGTGCAGCATTCATGATCGGGCTCACCCCCATTCATATAGGGCTTTGCAGGGCCCGGCAAAACCCTTTGACCTGCCCGCGTTGCGCGCTATCAGGGCGCCTATGAGCATGCCCCAGGCGTGGCCGACCGAGTTGCGCCTCAGCAAGGACCGCAAGACGCTGACGGTTGCTTTTGACAGCGGCGAGCGCTTCGAGCTTTCGGCCGAATATCTGCGCGTCAAAAGTCCGAGCGCGGAAGTGCAGGGGCATTCGCCGGAGGAGCGCAAGACCGTTCCCGGCAAGCGCGAGGCAATGATCCTGGAAATCCTGCCGGTCGGGAATTATGCGGTTCGCCTGACCTTCGACGACATGCATTCCACGGGAATATACGCCTGGGACTATTTTGCCGAACTCGGCCGCAACCACGCGCGTCTCTGGCAAGACTATCTCGACGAACTCGCGGCAAAGGGATTGTCGCGCGATCCGGCCGTCCGCAAGACATAGGCGATGATTCCGGATCGCGGACTTTCGTATCCGCGGGATGGCAAAACTCACTTCACGACGATGACCTTCGCGCCAATTTTCACGCGACCGTAAAGGTCGATGACGTCGTTGTTCGAAAGCCGGATGCAGCCCGACGAGTCAGCCTCGCCGACCGAATCCGGATCGTGCGTCCCGTGAATGCGATAGATGGTCGAGCCGATATAGAGCGCGCGGGCGCCAAGGGGATTGCCCGGGCCGCCCTTCATGTGACGCGGAAGGCCGGGCTGGCGCTTGAGCATTTCCGGCGGTGGCCGCCAGTCCGGCCATTCGCGCTTGTTGCTGACAGTGTGGATGCCACTCCAGGTGAAGCCGTCGCGGCCGACGCCGACGCCGTATTGCATCGCGCGATTGTTGCCGAGGACGAAATAGAGTTTGCGCTGCTTGGTGAAGACGATGATGGTGCCGGGCTTTTCCTTGGTCTCGAAACCGACCTCCTGGCGCCGCAGCGCGAGAATTTCGAACAGCCCGCGGACTTTCACGTTCTGCGGCGCG
>NZ_JBFWPA010000170.1:0-10755 GCF_050250235.1 Pseudorhodoplanes sp. | reverse complement strand
TCGGCATCGGGATAAGTTGTTTGGATTGGTTCAAGACGCCGTTCATTTGCAGAGTTTTGAGAGCCTGTCGAACATCTTTGATCGTCACGGTGTCTTGATCCTCCCCCTTTGAAGTGGTCCGACTTGAAGTATGTCTTTTGGCCTCAGGGAGGATTGATATGCCTAGGAAGCATCATAAGCCCGAAGAGATCGTCGCAAAGTTGCGGCAGGTGGACGTTCTGGTCTCTCAGGGACAGAACATTGCCGACGCCATCCGTCAGATCGGCGTGAGCGAAGTCACCTATTATCGGTGGCGTCAGGAGTATGGCGGGCTGAAAGCCGACCAGGTCAAACGGCTGAAGGAGCTTGAGCAGGAGAACCTTCGCCTGCGCAGGGTGGTGTCGGACCTGACGCTTGACAAGCTAATCCTGACCGAGGCCGCCAAGGGAAACTTCTAAGCCCCGCCCGCGGCGCGCCTGCATCGATCATATTCGAGAGCGTCTGCAAATCTCCGAGCGCCGCGCCTGCGCTGCGCTCGGGCAGCACCGCTCGACGCAACGCAAGGTGCCGCGGGGCCACCCCGACGAGGAAAGGCTCACAGCCGATCTGATCGCTTTGGCCCGGCAATATAACCGCTATGGCTATCGCAAGATTGCCGGACTGCTGGAACAGGCCGGCTGGGTCGTCAACGACAAGCGGGTCGAACGGATCTGGCGGCGTGAGGGGCTGAAGGTCCCCCACAAACAACCCAAACGCGGCCGGCGCTGTACGGATAGCTGAGGAGCTCTCTTTCGATTTACGGCATGAACGAAGCACCCTCGGGGAACTGCACAACGCCTTGTTTAAACTTTGCCTGCTGTACGTAGATCCGGCCTTTCCTATTTTGCTCGATCGGTTGAAGCTTGATCAAAAAGCGTGGTTGCAACTCGCGGTCATTTTTGAGCGCCGACCCCGTTGCTGTCTCCTCGATCAGGATTTGATATGGACGATATGCTTTTACAAGTGCATCGAACGTTTTTCGCAATTCGGGGTACTCGTATATGTCACACTCCATGTGTAACAAATAATATGTCCCATCTAGCAAGCAGCTTGAGCATGAGAATGCCAAGCTGTTTGGACAACAAGATAGGAGGAGTTTTTGCAAGTAGGCATCTCAAAGGGCCCGCGGACCACTTCGAATTTTATTGTTCCAATCATCCGGAAACATCAGAGGTCGTTTCGTCAATTGTACAAAGCAATCTCAATGCGACCGGTGCGCGCGGCATATTCTTGGATAAAATTCTTTATCCCTCTCCTGCCGCTGGTCTAACATCGAGTTTAAGTTGTTTTTGCCGGCACTGCACCGAAAGGGCGCGAGCAAGAGATCTCGACCTGCGAGCTGTTCAGAAGCTCCTCAAATCAGCGATCGAGTCGCCCATTTCCGCTGAGACTCTTTCATCGCTTGGGATTGGCGGACGAAAACAATCGGACACACTTATAGCAGAGTGGCAAGATTTTCGGGCAGGCACGATTACCAGCTTTGTGGGTCAGATCGTCCGCCAAGCCCGCGCTTTCGGTTGTGATATCGGTCTGGATCTATTCACGCCGTTCCTGAGTGATCTTGTAGGACAACACTATAAATCGCTCACCCCGCTAGCCGATTGGATTAAGCCGATGATTTATTGTCGATCGGCGATACCGTCTGGTCTACCAATTGAAATTCATGGAATCCTGCAAAGCATTCCGAGTAGCGCGAAAAGCGTCTTGGCCAATGCCTTGGACGAAGAGATACCGGATTCTCAAACACTGATGACCGAAGGCTTGCCTTTAACATTGGCAGTCAAAGAGGCAGCCCGCAGCCAACTCTGGGCCGGCGAGATACCCTCGTTGGCGGGCATTGAAGTCGCAAATCGACCCGGCATCTGCCGCATCGATCCAGAGATCGTGGGTACCTATGGTCGCCTGTTGCGGAGCATGACCGGAATAGTTGCCTCGCCTGATATTCTGCTTGCTTCGCATAATAACCTGAAGGCGCTGCGCCATTCGCTATTTTAGCGTCGCTGGCGCCCGTTTTTCCTCCAGCATCATGAGAGACAGCGCCGCAATGGATTCGGAAGATGACAAATTATGGAATGGATAGGATTGAATTTAGCCTCAAAAATGAGGACCAGCCACGTCTCATAGCGCAGTCTCAAGTCCGTTTCATTCCGAATGCAGCGTTCATCCCAGCAACGCGTTCAGCAATGTAGACGATCGCGGCGGAGAACAGGATTAGAAGCTTTGAAGGCGCGACGATGACAGGGTACTGCGCGCTCGCACGATGTCACGTTCATTCTCGAGCCCGCGGAAGTCCGCGATATTAATTCGGTCGTCGCGGTCGGAGCGGATATATTGCGGCGGATGGGTGCCGGCTTGATTGCCGTTATCCCGGGAGACGTGTCTTTGGTTGATGCTGACGAAGTTGAAGAAGGCCTGAACCTAGCACCCTGCAGCTCCGTTACGGTCGTTATTCCGGACCGAAGGAGGCCGGGAACGAACGGGCTTATGTTTGCGACGAGCGCACCGCCAGAATTTACTTATGGCGCTGACAGTTTTGCCAAATATCTCGAACAAAATGCTTCAAGGCGGACGATGCCGCTGAGTTCGCGATCGCTAGAACTGGATGTTGACGAGCCGCGAGAACCGCGGCTGCATTCTATTTGAATTTAGTGGCAAGGCCGGATTCCGCTCCATCCCGGTGCGCCTTCGGATTCGGCCAGAGCAATACCGCGAGACAGAGCGTGTAGAGGATCGCGAACAACACGTAGGCGACGCGGGTCGAGAACAATTCGGACGGACTGCCGGGCAAAGGCGACACGCCAAGCCCCAACAGGACGAGGAAGGTCGTCAACGCCCCGGCGCTGATCTTGCCCATGTTCGGATCGGCTGCGGCACGTCCGCCGAACACGAACGCGACGACGAGGACGACGAGAAACAAGGCCGGAAGGTTCGGCCACAATGAGACGAAAACGAACGCGAAAGAGGCGACGAGCCCCCCGAGAAGATTGACGAGGCCAAGGCCATCCTCTGGGTGCTTGCGAGATCGAGCTGGCCGAGCAGAGATGCGACGGTGATCGGGACGACCAGCGCGAATGAAAGCCGGTGGTCGATGAAGCAGAGGACGACGCTGGCAAGCAGGATCGAGGCGCTCGCGAGCGCCTGGCGTCCCGGCGGGCGCCTCGCAGACCCTGGGAGAGGCTGGGGCGCGGCGCCTGCCGGAGCGGGCCACAGCGCATGCGCCCCCCATGCCAGCGTGACGCCACCTATGGCCGCCTTCGTCAAAACCGCCACGATCGATTCGCCGAGGTAGATCTGTTCGATTTCGAGAAGCGGCACGATGATGGCGATGACCAGGACAACGAAAGTAGCCGGTCCGCCTTTACCCTCCGCCTGCAAGTGGAAGCAGACGAAATAGAGGAGCCAGAGCACGGCGCCGAGCACCAGCGAACGGCCGGTCAAGACGGAAACGGTCAAGGCAAGGACTTGAGCCACCACGAGAACCAGGGCGACCATGACAAGCCCCTGCGCGAGCGATAGCGGACGCCGGCTCGCCGTCAGGAACTGGGAGGCAAAGATCGGGACGAGAAAGGGGATCGGCTCCTTGGCCCACACCGCGATCGTGAAGCCGACCGCGACAGCGGTCGCGATCCTCAAGCCCTGACGGCGTGCCGCAAGCCGTTCAAGCGCGACGCCGGAAATGGCAACGTCATGTGACATAGGTCAGGACGGATACGAGCCGCACCCAGACCGCAGCGATCGCATTCATCACCAGGTTGTTGCCTGTATAGATGACGGCGTAGGCCTGCGAGCCGAAACGGACGCCGCGCGGCCATTCTCCCTCGAACACCACACGCACCGGAAAGAGCTGCGGGTCTCGCACCCAGGTGGTCCGGTTGCGAATAACCGGAAGGCCGCTGGCGTCGATTGCGCTCAGGCCCGATGAGGTGGCGCCTCAGCCGACACTTTCCACCCTGGCCTTGAAGATACGTCCGGGAAGCGTATCGAGCACCACCTCCACGGGGTCGCCCGGCTTGACGTGTTCGAGACTGTTCTCCTTGAAGGCCGCGGCGATCCATATCGTCCCAGCATCGATGAAGGTGAGCGCTCGCTGACCTACGCTGCCGAACTGGCCGGCCGCCAGTTGCAGGTTGGTGATGGCGCCGTCGGCGGGCGAGGTCACTGTGGTCCGGAAGAGATCGAGCCGCACCCGCTCCAGGACGGCAAGTGCCTCCTTGATCTGCGGGTTGTCTTCGCCAGCCGGTCCGAGTTCCTGTTGGGCCTTGGCGAGCTCGGCTTCGGCTCCTGTCACGGACGCCTCGGATGAGTCGAGCGCCGCCTTCGCCTCGTCATATCTGGCCTTTGCATAGATGCCGCGCTCCACCAGGTGAAGAATGCTATTGGCCTGCTCGCGCATATTCAGGGCTTTGGCGCGCGCTTCGACGAGGCGCGCTTGGGCAGCTTCCACGGAGGCAGTGTTCGCGCCAATCGTCTGGCCGATGCGCTCAAGCCGCGACTCCGCTTCCGTCACAGCGATCTCATAAGGCTGTGTGTCGATGCGGAGCAGGACCTGACCCGCTTTCACGACCGCATTGTCGATGACGCCGACCTCCACGACGCGACCGGTAACCTCTGCCGCCATCGGCACGATGAAGGCCTGCACGATCGCCTGCGAGGATGTCGGCGTGAGGCGCTCCATCAGGATTGACACCACGTAAAGGATTGCCTAGCGCAGTTTCCGGCGCGATCCCGGCGTTGGGTTTCTTGCTCGGCGCGATCGTCGCTTCGGCTTCGTGGGGGTTCGACATGGCCCTCCCGCTGTAATGATGGCGCTCTTTAGCACCGTTCCGCCAAACCGTATCGTAGCCCCGAAGGAGAAGTAGAGTGTGTGGCCTGGTTTTGCAAAAATGGTTCGACGCGGGCATGACCGGCAACGATGCCGTCCAAACCGTCGATGAGAACCGGGTTGATGAATCCGAATTCCTGGATGCTGGCGACGATATGTTTGATTTGGCGAGGGATGTGGGTCCGAGGGTTTTTCACCCGCGGCTTGAGTTTTTGAAGATCTTTGTATCTGATGGCGAGCGTAGCCACGGCGGCCTCCACGGCCAAGGTCCCGAAATAACTTGGACCAAAAAAATTGCAAATCAAATACAGGGAAGCCTTCCCTGATATTCTCACGAAAGTTGCCTGATCCGTAAAATCTATCCCTGTTCTTTTTCACAGGGAAAAAGAACAGAAACGCTCATCATATCGAAGCTTCTTGGCTTTCCAGTCGCTTTCGCCGGGGTTTTCGGAGTTTTACCTTGTATTTTTCCCTGTTTCGCGCGCGTGGAATCGGAGACTGGTTCGATACGCACTGCGTCGTCAGCCAGGCAGTGCGGTCTCTCTGTTTCTTTAGCAGAACGCGCGAAAATGCCTGCAAATACGGGGCTATTCGCGCGTGCTTCAGTCTCTGGGATTCCAGGATTCGAACCAAAATTCTCTTTCGGTGCGGAAAGTCTCTCGCGCATTCCTAGAAAATTCCCGTTTTGCAGAGCCCAAGGCGGTCGAGACCGAAGGCCCGATTGGAGACTTCTTCGACGACTGGCTGTCTCAGGGTCACCTTATGGTGTGAATTTCAGGAATGTTCAGTAGGTGGGCTTGAGATCGAAGCTGATCTTCCACGACTTAGCGCCATAGGCTGTCGCGCATGTTCACAACCATAAAATCTGCTTGCGATAGTCCAGATTGTCGAGCAACGGCTGCGCGGGACCCTGGTGAAACACGGTGCCGCGCTCGAGGACAAAGACGCGGTCGGCGAGTGCAAGCACCAGATCGAGATTATGCTCGACGATGACGATCGAAATGTGCTGACGAAGGCGATCAAACACCTTGAACAATTCGAGGGTCACTGCCGGTGCGAGGCCCTCAAACGGCTCGTCCAGCAAGAGCAGGCTGACATTGCCGGAGAGTGCGCGCGCCAACCGCCCAAGCGCGAGATTGTCCGCCACACTCATGTCGGCGAATAATCCACGTCCCTGGGGCACATAGCCGATACCAAGACGAGCGATATCGGGTGCGCCCATGCCGGCGATGTCGGTTCTCCTGAATGCAATCGTATCGGTTTCCGGTAGCACGAGGCCGGCAATATTTTTGAGCAATGTCGACTTGCCACCTGATAGAAGCGCCGGATAGCCACGTCTTCGCCCACAGGCCGCTGTTACAGCAAGTGTAATCGCTCGCAAATGAGATGTGAGGGATGGTGCGGCGATAGGCTGCGCATGAACTTACTGCGACGGCATGCATTACTTCTTGTCATGCATAGGAAACAAAAAAATCGTTTGTCGGAAAAATTGCACAAGACATGATTTTGCCTGGAGCTGTGTCGCTGGGCGACCTTCATGATCCGGCGGCGTTCGGTCCGATAATGACGTGCGCGCGATCGGGACACTCAGCTGGGAGGACTATCATGAAAGCGGGACGAATTCTTTCGTATGTCGCGATTTGTGCGATTGCATCATCGGCGGCCGCAACCGCCAATGCGCAATCGGACAAAGTTTCTGACGGTTTCGTCAAGATTGGTGTCTTGACTGATCTCTCCGGCGTTTATTCGGATTTCTCAGGGACCGGCTCGGTCGTCGCGACGCAGATGGCGATCGATGATTTCGGCGGCAAGGTTCTCGGCATGCCAATCCAGATCGTCTCTGCCGATCATCAGAACAAGGCGGATATTGGGGCTAATATCGCGCGTGAATGGTACGAGTCCGGAAAAGTTGATGCAATCCTCGACACGACGAATTCGGCGGTGACGCTTGCGGTTGTTGGCATCACCAAAGAGAAGAACAAGATCGTCATGATCGGCGGGTCGAGCACCACCCGCGTGACGACAAGCGATTGCTCCCCCAACAGCGTTCAATACATCTACGACGCCAATTCGCTCGCCAACGTGACGGGCAAAGCATTGATCCAGCAGGGCGGAAAGACGTGGTATTTCATCACGGTCGACTTCGCCTTCGGACACGGTCTCGAGAAGATCACGTCCGACGTAGTCAAGGCGGCCAACGGGCAGGTTCTCGGTGCGGTGCGGCATCCACTCAACACCGGCGACTTCTCCTCCTATCTTCTTCAGGCGCAGAATTCGGGAGCACAGGTGATCGCGCTGGCCAACGCCGGCACGGACACGATCAACGCCATCAAGGCGGCGAACGAGTTCGGCATCATGCGCTCGGGAAAGCAAAAGGTCGCGTCGCTGCTGGTGTTCATCTCTGACGTGCACAGCATGGGCCTGCGCCAGGCGCAGAACATCGTTTTGACCGAAACGTTCTATTGGGACCTCAACGACGAGACGCGTGCGTGGTCGAAGCGTTTCTTCGAAAAGACCAAGAAGATGCCGACGATGGTTCAGGCGGGTATGTACTCGGCCGCCATGCACTACCTCAAGTCGATTCAGGCTGCCGGAACCGACGCGACGGAGCCGGTGATGAACAAGATGAAGTCGACGCCGATCAACGACTTCTTCGTGAAGAACGGCCGTATTCGTCCGGATGGTCTCCACGTTCACGAGATGCATCTGTTCCAGGTCAAGACGCCGCAAGAGTCAAAAGCTCCCTGGGACTATTACAAGCACCTCGCGACCATTCCGCCGGATCAAGCCTTCTCGCCGATGGACACGGCGGCCTGTCCGTTCTTGGCCGCGAAGAAGTAGGCCTGATCTCCGACTTGGACCCGCCCACCGGCTTTTGCGTCTGGGGGCAGCTCTAGATTGGAGCCCGAGCGAACATGGTCGTCATGACCGCCCAGAACGATAGCGAGCTGGCGTGAGTGCGCCGTACGTTCTCGAAACCCGCGCAATGACAAAGGACTTCAACGGCTTCGTTGCGGTCAACAACGTCAATTTGAAGGTTCGGCAGGGGACGATCCACGCCATCATCGGCCCGAACGGTGCGGGAAAGACAACTGTCTTCAATCTTCTGACGAAATTCCATCGTCCGAATTCAGGCCAGATCCTCTACAAAGGACATGACATTACCCCGCTCGACCCCGCAAGCATCGCAAGGTCAGGCATCGTTCGCTCCTTTCAGATTTCTGCCGTCTTTCCGCACATGACCGTGCTCGAAAACGTGCAGGTCGCACTGCAGCGAAAATTGGGATTCTCCTTTCAATTCTGGAAGTCCGCGCGTGTTCTTGATCAAACGAATTCGCGTGCAATGGAGCTTCTCGAAGCGGTGGGCCTTTCGGACTTTGCGCGGCAAGCCGTGGTCGACTTGCCCTACGGCCGGAAGCGAGCGCTGGAAATTGCGACGACCTTTGCGCTCGACCCGAAGCTCGTGCTGCTTGATGAACCCACCCAAGGCATCGGCCATGAGCACGTTGGGCGGATCACAGCGCTGATCCGCAAGATGGCGCAGGGCAATACCGTGCTGATTGTTGAACACAACCTCAACGTCGTCGCAGAATTGTCCGACACGATTACTGTTCTGGCCCGAGGCGCGGTTCTTGCGGAAGGCCCGTATTCCGAAATTTCAGGTAACGCCGCCGTTCGCGAGGCCTATATCGGGGAAGCGCGATCATGACCCAGATGGGCCGAGAAGTTCTGCGTGTCTCCAACTTGCACGCGTATTACGGGGAGTCTCACATTTTGCAGGGGGTGGGCTTCGTGGTTCGCCATGGCGAGCTCATCACATTACTTGGCCGGAATGGAGCGGGCCGGACGACCACACTGAAAGCGATCTTAGGGATGGTTGGCCGGCGTTCCGGCTCTATCGTTGTCAAAGGCAAAGAGACGATTGCCATGCAAACCTACCGCGTCGCACGTCTTGGTCTCGGCTACTGCCCAGAGGAGCGCGGCATCTTCGCAAATCTGTCTGCGACCGAGAACCTCCTGCTGCCACCCTCGATCGGGCCGGGCGGCATGAGTCTCGAAGAAATCTACAAAATGTTTCCAAATCTCGCGGAGCGGACTACCAGCTCCGGAACGCGGCTTTCCGGTGGCGAGCAGCAGATGCTGGCGCTTGCAAGAATACTGCGCACAGGCGCCGATATCCTTTTGCTCGATGAAATCACCGAAGGCTTGGCGCCCGTGATCGTCAATGCTCTCGAAACCGCAATCCGCACGCTCAAGAGCAAGGGATACACAATTATTCTCGTCGAGCAGAACTTCCAATTCACCTGCGATATCGCGGATCGTCACTATGTCATCGAGAACGGCCGGGTGCTGCACACCGTTGCCCATGCCGATCTGAAAGCTGAAACTCCGAAACTTCAGCGTCTACTGGGTTTGTGAGCATATTATGGGAACGCTGTATAGCCAGCTCATTGTCGGCCTGATCAATGGTTGCTTCTACGCACTTTTGAGCCTGGGCTTGGCTGTCATCTTCGGGATGCTGAACATCGTGAACTTCGCGCATGGCGCGCTATTCATGACGGGCGCATTCCTGGCCTGGATCGGCCTGACTCAGGTTGGACCTTGGTTGGGGTACGACAATTTCCAGATCAGCTACTGGTGGGCGTTGTTGCTGGTGCCTCTGATCGTTGGCGCGCTCGGGGTTGTCATAGAGCGAACGATGCTAAAACACCTTTACAGGGTCGATCCGCTTTATGGGATGCTCCTGACGTTCGCGCTCGCCTGGATCCTTGAAGGCTTGTTTCGCCACTGGTACGGCGCGACCGGCCGCCCCTACGAAATTCCCGATGAGCTTTACGGCGTCGTCGACCTCGGCTTCCTGCTGCTTCCGCTCTATCGCGTCTGGGTCGTCGCTGCTGCGATCGTGGCTTGCCTAGGGACGTGGCTGCTGATCGAGCGCACGAAGCTCGGCGCTTATCTGCGTGCAGCGACCGAGAATCCGAAATTGGTCGAAGCATTCGGCATCAATGTGCCGGTGCTGGTTACCTTGACCTATGGCTTCGGAGTAGCGCTTGCAGCGTTTGCCGGCGTGCTCGCGGCACCGATCATGCAAGTCAGTCCGAAAATGGGCGCCGATCTGATCATCATCGTATTTGCCGTCGTGGTGGTGGGCGGCATGGGGTCGATCATGGGATCGATTGTGACAGGCCTTTTCCTCGGTGTGATCGAAGGGTTGACCAAGGTGTTTTACCCCGAGGCATCGGCGATTGTGATCTTTCTGATCATGTCGATAGTGTTGATGATACGTCCTGCTGGGCTGTTCGGGCGCTGACATCATGAACCACAATTACATCGGCATCGTTGCGCTGGGCATCATCGGGATCGTGCTGCCGCTCATTGGCATCTATCCAACCTTCCTGATGCAGTGCTGGTGTTTTGCGCTGTTTGCCTGCGCTTACAACCTCCTGCTTGGATATGGCGGGCTGACGTCGTTTGGTCACGCCGCCTTTTTCGGCGGCGCTGCCTACATCACTGGACACTGCGTCAAGGTGCTCGGCTTTCCACCGGAGCTTGGCATTCTAACCGGTGCAGCATTCGCCGCCGCATTGGGTTTTTTGATCGGTTCGATAGCGATACGGCGGCAGGGCATCTACTTCGCGATGATCACGCTTGCGCTTGCTCAGATGGTTTATTTCATTTGGTTGCAGATGCCGTTTACCGGAGGTGAGGACGGCTTGCAGAACGTGCCGCGCGGTTATCTATTCGGCTTCATATCGCTGCGAGATACGCTTACGATGTACTACGTGGTTTTCGCGATCTTCTTTCTAGGTTTTCTCTTTATCTATCGTGTCGTTCATTCTCCGTTTGGGCAGGTATTGCGGGCTATCCGCGAAAACGAAGCGCGTACGCTGTCTCGTGGCTATGACGTCGAACGC
>NZ_JBFWPA010000169.1:0-10793 GCF_050250235.1 Pseudorhodoplanes sp. | reverse complement strand
CGCACCAATGCGAGGGCGGTCCGCACGGCGCTCACGGTGGAAATGTGGGATGCGATCAACGGCACCTGGCTCGAACTCCGTCGCTACGGCAACGGCCCCACCTCGCGGGAGGAATTGTCGCGCTTTCTGCGCTGGGTGCAGGAATCCTCGCTCCGCTTCGACGGTTCCGCCTACCGGACCATGCTGCGCAACGACGCCTACTGGTTTTCCAGGCTTGGCCTGTACCAGGAGCGAGCCGACAACACCGCCCGCATCCTCGACGTCAAGTATCACATGCTCCTGCCCGCGAACGAGCAGGTTGGGGGCCCGCTCGACTATTTCCAATGGGCAGCCATCCTGCGCTCGGTTTCGGCTCTGACATCCTACCACTGGGTCTATCGGGAGAATGTCAAACCCTGGCTGGTCGCCGATCTCCTGATCCTCAAGGACGAAATGCCGCGATCGCTCTCGAGCTGCTACGAAAACCTCGTTCGCTATCTCGACGCGATTGCGGTCGCCTATGGCCGCCAGGGCCCGGCACAACGGCTGGCACGCGGCGTGCGTTCGCGTCTGCAAAACGCCGAGATGGAAGCCATCTTCCAGAACGGATTGCACGAATTCATCCAGGAATTCATCGCCGACAACAATCGCATCGGGTCCACCATCACCCAGCAATATCTCGCCTGACCCCGTCCGCGGCGCTTGCCTTTACGGCGCGCAAAAGCCAGCATCCATCCCGCTCATGCGCATCCGGATTTGGCACGACACGACCTACCGCTATTCCTGGCCGGTGACCGGGGTGATCCAGACTCTCCGTCTGACGCCGCGCAACACCGAGGGCCAGTATGTCATGGGCTGGCGCATCGACGTCTCCGCCGATTGCCCCCTCACCTGCCATGTCGATGCCTTCGGTAACGTCACCCACACGCTGACCGCCGAAGGGCCGCTCGATACGCTTGTCGTGCATGTCGAGGGCGAGGCCGAAATCGAGGACACAAGCGGTGTGGTGAAAGGCACCATCGAGCCCTTTCCACCCACCCTGTTCCTGCGCGAAACGCCTTTGACGCAATCCAACGAGGAGATTTGCGCCTTCGCGCGCGACGTGACCGACAAGGTCGGGCGCGAACCGCTGCCGATGCTGCATGCGTTGCTGGACACGCTGCCGGCAACCATCGCGTTCGATACCGATCCGACCCATGCCCATACCAGTGCGGCCGAAGCCTTTGCACTGAAACGCGGCGTCTGTCAGGATATCAGCCATATCTTCATCGCATCGGCTCGCAGCCTCGGCATCCCGGCACGCTACGTCTCGGGCTATCTTCTCCGCGGCGATGGCCGCAATGAGCAGCATGCCGGTCACGCCTGGGCCGAAGCCTATGTCGAGCGGCTCGGCTGGGTCGGTTTCGACGCTGCCAATGGCATGTGCCCGACCGATGCCTATCTGCGGGTCGCGGTCGGGCTCGACTATCTCGGCGCGGCACCGGTGCGTGGTTCGCGCATTGGTGGTGACGGCGAAGGCCTTGACGTGCGCATCCGCGTCGAACAGGGCTCAGGCCGAAGTCACAATCAAGGCCGAAGCCAGAACCAGAATCAAAGCTAGCCCGCGGGGCAGTGACCTTCGCGCCATTTGACCTTTTGCTGAACGGCGGAATGAGGATAATGCCGCGGCCCGTTCGGGCGCCGGCACAGACGGAAGCTTACTCCCAATGACCTATTGCTGCGGAATTCTGGTGCGCGAAGGCCTCGTCATGATCGCGGATACTCGGACCAATGCCGGGCTCGACAATGTTTCGACCTTCCGCAAGCTGCATGTGTTCAAACAGCCCGGCGAGCGCATCATGGCGATTGCTTCCTCCGGCAACCTGTCGCTCAGCCAATCCGTCGTCTCGACGATGATCGAGGGGGTCGAGAACAAGGACACCGGCGAACGCGAAACACTCATGAATGCCCCGACCATGTTCCAGGCCGCGCAGCGAATCGGCCGCGTGGTGCGTGCCATTCACGACGATGAGTCGAGCGCGCTGATCGCGGCGGATGTGAAATTCGACGTGTCGTTCCTGTTTGGCGGCCAGATCAGGGGCGAACGCATGCGCCTGTTCATGATATATTCGGCTGGCAATTTTATCGAATGCACCACCGACACACCCTATCTGCAGATCGGCGAGCACAAATACGGCAAGCCGGTGCTCGACCGCGCGATCACTTACGGAGTCGATCTGTATGACGCGCTCAAGATCGGGCTGATCTCGATGGACTCGACCATGCGCTCCAATCTCGGCGTCGGCATGCCGATCGATGTCCTGGTGGCACGGCGCGACGCATGCGACGCGGAATTGTCCTATCGCATCGAACCGGGCGAGCCCTATTTTCACGATCTGCGGGAGCGCTGGTCGGCAGCGCTGCGCGCGGCCCATATGGCGATCCCGCGCCCACCCTACGCCGGCACCGGTTAGCCGGATTCTTCACGATCCGTTAACCACGTTCACCGAAAAAGCAGGGTCACGCGAGCTACCCCTCCCGGTTGGTTGCGCCGCAAGCGAATGGCAAGCTTTGTCCAATAGCTTTTCCGCATCCAAATCCGGCACTTAGGGAACATCGCGGTGGTCGAGACGAATGCGCGTTTCGCCGACAAGGGCGCGCAAGCCAGCTGGGACCGTGCCCGGCTGAGCATCGTCATTCCGATCAGCGTCATAGTCGCGGTTGCGATCCTTTGCGTTGTGATCGCGGTGCTGACCTCTGCGCGACGGGCAAATGAGGTCGCGCTCGAACACGAAAGGCGCCTGTTGTCGCGAGCGCTCTCCAATCACGGAGAGCAATTCCTGCGCGAGCTTGAGAGCGTCAGCGTCAACGAGGAGGCCGCACGCCGGATCCGCGACCGCTTCGACCGGGACTGGGTGCACAATCGCATCGGTCTGTGGCTGAAAAACTATTTCGACCACGATTTCGTCTTCGTGGCCGATGCATCCGACACACTCACCTACGCCCTGCTGGGCCGCGAGAGTGTCGAGCCGGGCTGGTTCAATTCGATCGTAGCTGAGCTGACGCCGACCATCGATTTTGTGCGTGGACGCAGCGGTGAGGAGCCAAAGGGTGCCCTGCGCATTTCGGATCACCGGGAGGGAGCCACCAGAAAGCGTGGCCGCGCCGCACTGATTCAGCGATTTCTGGGCCGGCCGGCTACCATCGCAGCCGCGCTGGTGGCGCCGAGCGTACAGATCGCAGGCGATCGCGAACGCGCGGCAATGCCGCTCATCGTGGCTGTAAAATTCGTCGACGAGGAGATGCTGGCCGAAATCGGCGCGCGCCTGCAATTGAACGAGTTGCACCTCACCGGAAATGCCGCGGCATCGAGCTCCCACACCGCTCACGAATTCAAGGACAGCGACGGCCAAACGCTTATGAGTCTGGCCTGGTCGCCGAAACGTCCGGGATCGGAGATCGTGACCAGCGTGATTCCGTTCATCGCGGTGGCCTTTGCAGGTTTTGCCCTCCTTGCGGCACTCATCCATGGCTACATGCGGCGCACCGCTGCAACCATTGCGCAGGGCGAGCAACGGCTGCGATATCTTGCGTTGCACGATCCGCTTTGCGGACTTCCAAACCGCAACTATTTCGGAGAGCGCCTGGAAGAGGTCATCCGGGACGTGCGCAACGGCGCGCCTCCGGCGGCGGTATTCTATATCGACCTCGATCACTTCAAGGACGTCAACGACACCCTCGGTCATCCGGTCGGCGACGAGTTGATCCGCAACGTCACCGCTCGACTGTCCGGGCTGCTGCGCCCGGAAGACCTGGTCAGCCGTCTCGGCGGCGACGAATTCGCGGTGATCATCGCCGGCGCCGACGACGTTGCTGCCCTGCAGCGGACGGCAGAGCGCATCATTTCGGCGATCTGCGCGCCCTATCTCATCGCGGGCCACAGCATCCTGATCGGAGCGAGCATCGGCATCGCGATCGTTGACCACCGGTCAGAGGACGCCGCAGCCGACGTCATGCGCTACGCGGATATGGCGCTCTACCGTGCCAAGAACGAAGGGCGCAACCGTGCCTGCATCTACGACGCGGCGATGGATGCCGATCTTTCCGAGCGTAAGCTGCTCGAACGCGATCTGCGCGAGGCGATCGCCTCCGATCAACTGCGCATTGCCTACCAGCCAATCGTCAATGGCAGCGGCGACACCATCCTGGGCGTCGAGGCCCTCGCCCGCTGGTCGCATCCGGTCCGCGGCGATATCGAACCCTCGCGCTTTATTCCGATTGCCGAGCATTCCGGGCTGATCATCGAGCTGGGCGAATGGGTGTTGCGGCGCGCCTGCACCGAAGCCAAGGCCTGGCCCGGCCTGGCCGTGTCGGTCAACGTCTCGCCCCTGCAATTCCGCCGCCCCGACTTTGTGGACACCGTCGAACGCATTCTGGCGGAGACTGATTTTGACCCGGCCTTCCTCGAACTTGAGCTGACGGAAAGCACCCTGCTCGGCAATGTCGAATCCGCCGAGGTCGCCATGCACCGCCTGAAGGCGCTCGGGCCGCGGCTCGCGCTCGACGACTTCGGCACCGGCTATTCGTCGCTGGCCTATCTGCGGCGCTTTCCTTTCGACAAGCTGAAAATCGACAAGAGCTTCATTCGCTCGATCGAGCGATCCCCGGACGCAGCAGCCATCATCCATGCCATCGTCGGTCTGGGACGTGGTCTGGGCATGAAAGTGACCGCCGAGGGCGTCGAAACCGCCGAGCAGCAACTGTTCCTGCGCGCCGCGGGCGTACATTCGATGCAGGGCTACCGGTTCGGCCGGCCCGGCTCCCCCAGCCTGATTTCGACCCGGCTCGCGATGAACGGAACCCATCGCAGCATCGCAAGCGACGCCGCCGCGCTTGCGGGCTGATCGCCGCGCGCCTGCGCCATGCCACGTCGGGCATTGCGGCGCCTTGCCCAATCCGTAGGATGGCCAGCTTTTTAGTCAGACCATGAGAAAATGGGAGTGTCGGATGGCGGCCAAGGTTGCGTTGGTGACGGGTGCGGGTTCGGGGATCGGGCGCGCCTGCGCGATCGCTCTCATGAAGGACGGCTTCGATATGGCGCTGGCCGGCCGCCGCAGGGAATTGCTCGATGAAGTGGCGAAGGAGGGCGGCGCAATGGGGCGCAAGACGCTGGTCGTGCCCACCGACGTTTCCGACCCGGCCCAGATCAAGGCATTGTTTGCCAAGGTGAAGGAGACGTTCGGCCGTCTCGATCTGCTGTTCAACAATGCCGGAATTGGCGCGCCCGCCATGCCGTTCGAGGACTTGCCGCTCGAAAAATGGCAGTCGGTGGTCAATACCAATCTGACCGGCCCGTTCCTGTGCACGCAGGAAGCGTTCAGGATCATGAAGGAGCAGTCGCCGCGGGGCGGCCGGATCATCAACAACGGCTCGATTTCGGCACACACCCCGCGTCCGCTGACCGTCGCCTATACGGCGACCAAGCATGCCATCACCGGCCTGACGAAATCGACCGCCCTCGACGGCCGTGCCTATGACATCGCCTGCGGCCAGATCGATATCGGCAACGCGGTGTCGCCACTCACCGAGCGGATGGCGCAGGGCGTGATGCAGCCGGATGGCACGATGAAGCCCGAGGCCCGCATGGCGGTCGAGGACGTCGGCCGCGCGGTCGCCTACATGGCCAGTCTCACCCTGGAATCGAACGTGCTGTTCATGACACTGAAGGCAACGAAAATGCCGTTCGAGGGCCGCGGCTGATTTCGCTGCGAACGCTGCCCGACCCGGATGGATTTCCATCCGGGAATCTGTCTATTGACGCGTCGTGACGCTCGATATCGCCACGCTATTCGCGGTGACCGTCTTTACCATGGGTCTTGGCGGTCTGCTGCTGCTTTTCGCCTGGCTGCAGGCGCGCGGCACGACGGCTTTGGCCTGGTGGGGCGTGGCGTTTCTCATGTTCGCGCCTGCCAGTGGGCTGTTCGCGTTCCGCGGTCACATCTCCGATGTCTGGTCGATGCAGACGGCCAACGCGCTGATGCTGCTCGGCTATGGGTTGTTATGGACCGGCGCGCGGGTGTTCGAAGGACGCCGGCCCCTGCCCGTTTTCCTGGTTGCGGGATCGCTGCTTTGGTTCACCGCGTGCCAGTTCCAGCCGTTCCTGCTGTCGGCCACCGCGCGCCTGACGCTCGCGTCATGCCTGGTCGCCGGCTACAGCTTTGCGTTCACCCGCGAACTCTGGCTCGGACGGCACGACGGGCTGGTGTCACGCTGGCCGGTCATGGCCATCGTGGCCGTCCACGCCCTGCTGTTTCCGATCCGCGTACCCTATCTCCTGTCGGTGCCGTTCCCGCTTGGGGCGCCTGTGCGCGACGCCGATGTTTCTTCGCTGCTGATTTTTACCCCGCTGCTCTATGCCTTCGCCATGGTGTTTCTGTTGATGGCCCTGACCAAGGAACGCGCCGAGTCCAACCAGCGCCATGCCGCAACCGTCGATCCCCTGACCGGCATCCCGAACCGGCGCGGTTTCACCGAGCGGGCCGAACGCCTGCTGGGACGTTCGCGGCAGGTACAAAGCCCGGTGGCGCTCCTGCTGTTCGATCTCGACCGCTTCAAGACCGTCAATGACCGTTTCGGGCATCGCACCGGCGACGCGGTGCTGACGGTCTTCACCCAATCCGCCGCGCAATCGCTTCGGCCGCTCGATCTGCTAGGGCGTATCGGCGGAGAGGAATTTGTCGCCTTGCTGCCGGGGGTCAACGCCGAAACCGCAATCGAAGTGGCGGAACGCGTACGCACCAACTTTGCAACAGCCGCACGCGAGGTCGGCGGCCTGCCCGTCACTGCAACCGTCAGCGTTGGTACGGCTTGCGCGGTGCTGAGCGGATACGATTTCGATGCGCTATACGCCAGCGCAGACGCCGCGTTATATCGAGCAAAGCAGAATGGCCGCAACCGCATCGAACCGGGGCAACCACACACAGAGATGGCCCAGTCCCGCCGCAACGACCGCGACCTGATCACGGCCGCTTGACCGCGTTCCTCAATTCTTGCAGGAACCGATAGGGCAAATCCGGAGTTCCCAAGCTGTCGCAGCAACGCGAGGCGATCGCGATGAACGCATCCGCCATCCGGCCCCCTGTCCATTTGCGTGACGGCCACGCTGTTGAATCGCTTGCCGATGCCGCAACGGTTGTCCGCAGACATGCGACAGCCCATTGCAGCCTGGCGGCGGCCGCGCTGTTCCGGCGGCTTGAGCGAATGGAAACCGCCGACGAAGCCCAGTTTCTCGCGCTTGAGTTTCGTGCCTGGGCAGCCCGCGAAGGCCTGCTGCTGACCCATCCGAAGCGTTAGGTCCAATAGTACACGATTATTTCATATGGATTCCTCGCGACGCTTGAACCGCTTCGACCCGGCCGTGACAATCGGGCGTCGTCGGAGGGGATATGGGTATCCTGCAGTCTTGTCTTGGCGCCGTCGCAATTCCGGCGCTGGCTTTCGCATTCAGCGAAGATCACCGTGCGGTGAGCTGGCGTCGCGTACTGGCCGCGATGGCGCTGACAGTGGTTCTGGCTGCGTTGCTTCTCAAAATTCCCGCGTTGAGCATGGCCTTTGCCGCAGCCAATCACGCAGTCGATGCGATCGCCGGCGCAACCCGCCAAGGCACCGCTTTCGTATTCGGATATCTTGGTGGCGGTCCCCTGCCCTTCGACCCGAAATTTCCCGGCGCCGAGTTCATTCTTGCCTTTCAGGCGCTGCCGCTCGTTCTGGTCATGAGCGTCCTGACAACGCTGCTGTTTTATTGGCGCATCCTGCCGCCGATCGTGCGCGGTTTTTCCTGGGCGTTGGAGCGGACTCTGGGCGTCGGCGGCGCCGTCGGCCTGTCGACCGCCGCAAACATCTTCGTTGGCATGGTTGAAGCGCCGCTGTTCATCAGGCCTTATCTCGACAGGCTCACGCGTGCTGAACTGTTCATCGTCATGACCGGAGGAATGGCCGGGATCGCCGGCACCGTACTTGTGGTCTATGCGACAATCCTGCGCCCGCTCATCCCGGATATCGCCGGGCACCTCCTGATCGCCTCGGTGCTTGGCGCCCCTGCGGCAATCCTGATCAGCGAATTGATGGTGCCGGAAACGAATGATGATGCGACTGCAGGCGAATATTCCGATCCGCCGCCGGTCGCGAATTCGACCATGGATGCGATCACCATCGGGACTGGGCAGGGACTGTCGCTCCTGCTCAATATCATCGCGATGCTGGTCGTTCTGGTTGCGCTCGTGCACCTGGCGAACGCGATCCTCTCCGTGCTGCCCGAAATCGGCGGCACCGAAATCACCCTGCAGCGCATGCTCGGCCTCATCATGGCACCGGTCTGCTGGCTGATGGGCCTGCCATGGAGCGAAGCATTGCGCGGCGGCGAACTGATGGGCATCAAGACCGTCCTCAACGAGTTCATTGCCTATGTCGAATTGTCGAAGCTCGGCCCCGATTCGCTCAGCGAACGCTCCCGGCTGATCATGGTCTATGCGCTGTGCGGCTTTGCCAATTTCGGTTCGCTCGGCATCATGATCGCCGGGCTGACCGTCATGGCACCTCAGCGACGCGACGAAATCGTGGCGCTCGGACCGAAGACCATTGTATCCGGAACGCTTGCGACCTGCACCATCGGGGCGATCGTCGGCGCGCTGAGCTGGGCCTGATCTAGCCGCGGCGCGGTCCGCGATTCGTGAGAACGAATGTCAGAAACGCGGCGAGGAAAAACCCCACCGACAGGAACCCTATCGAGCGGTAATGCTCGCTAGCGTAAAGAACACCGGCAGTGGCCGAGCCGAGCGCCTGACCGACATAAAGCAGCGAGGTATTGAGCGCGACTGTTGCACTCGCAAGCAACGGCGCGGCCGTCACGAGACGCGCCTGCTGCATCGAATTTCCGGCGGTGATGCCAAGTCCGAGAACAAAGACCCCGATTGCCATCGCCGGGAGATGTCCGGCCCCGAGCGCGAAAATCAGGGCGCCAGCAGTCATCACCAGAATGAAGGAGCCCAGCGTGCGCTGGACGCCCCCCACCCGAACGATGCGGGTTGCGAGCAGATTGCCGATCAGTCCGGCAGCGCCGAGAAGCGAGAACAACAGGCCGGCCGCGGCTGGTCCGGTACCGGTCAGCTTCTGCGCCAGCGCCGCCATATAGACCGTGATGGAGAACTGGCCAGACATCTGAAACAGCGTGATCAGCAGGATGAGCGACAGCGTGCGATCACGTCCGATATCGGCGAAGCTTCGCAGCGACAGCGGGTAGCCCTGCAATCCGCCGGGCAGCGACAGAGCGTTGAGGACCGCGCTGACCGCGGAGATTGCGCCGATCACAACAAATGTCGCACGCCAGCCCAATTGAGCCGTGCAAATTGCGATCAGGGGAAGCCCCACGGCGATCGCAAGCGACCAGCCAAGAAATACGAAGGCGATAGCACCTGCCCGCTCCTTCTCCGGAACGATCAGCGCGATCGTGCTCGCGGCCTGCGGCGTATAGATCGCGACAACGGCTACCATCACCATGCGCAGCGCAAGAATCGATGCGTAACTGTCCACCAGAGCCGACAGGATGTATCCGGCAGCAACTACGCCGAGTGTCCCGCTCATCAGCAGGCGGCGTCCGACGCGGGTCGTGAGCCACGACACGATCGGGGATGCAAAGCACAGCACCACCGCGCCGTAGGTCACCAGCAGGCCGATATCGCGAACCGTGACGCCGAGGCCGGCCGACAGCTCTGCCAGCATGCCGGCCGGTGCCAGCACCGACACGCCGGTGATGAAATTCCCGCTCAGGAGCGCGAGGCGGGAGGACAGATGACTCATGCGGATGAATGACCGGAGCGGAAATCGCCGAGCAGACTTAGAGGAGCCACCGCACCTTGACCATGGTCGTGCGCTGCCTGCCATTGCAATCCAACCATGCGGGCGGATGGCGCCGGTCCGCCCGCCGCCTCAAACGGCGCCCAACCCCGTGGCGCAATCACGGGTTGCTGCGCGAGCGCATCATGACATCGCGGGAGACCGGCCGCTCGTCGCGCGAGGCGGCCGGATCCGGCCGGCCGAACGCCGCGAGAGCCTCGCTGCGAGCGTCCTCAGTGCAGCCGGAACACGCCGTCCACGGCCTTGATCTCGGATGGGCGGATCAGCCGGGAATGCGCGACCGTGACGGTATGCAACACACCTTCAATCGATTTCTCCCAGAAGCGAAGAAATTGGTTCAGTTCCGGGAAGTCCGGGCAAAGGTCGAAATTCTGCCAAACGTAAGTCTGCAGAAGCCAAGGGTGATCCGGGCGGCGATACAGGATTTCTGCGGTCGTAAGCCCGTATCCGTTCACCTGCTTTCGAAAGTCTTCTGATGGCATGTCAGTCCTCGCGGAAGCGATTCCCACGTTTTGTGAGACGCTTAGATTTCAATCCCGGTTCGCACCTGACAAGCCCAAAAAATGAATTTTGTTCCTAAAATCAAGGCGTTAGCAGCATAGGTCATAGGCTGCTGACAGACCAAAGCTCGAGCCGGCGAGATTTCGCGCTGCTAGCAGTCCCCCTTGACGAGTGCCAATTTTTTGGGTCAAACCCCTTGCGCGCGGACCGGTCGGCCCTAGATCGCCGACAACCGGGCTCACTCCCGGTTTTCCGTCTCAAAATTTTCGTTCTGCACACTGATGGAGGATACCCATGAAGTTCCGCCCGCTTCACGACCGCGTCGTCGTCAAGCGCATTGAGTCCGATGAGAAGACCGCCGGCGGCATCATCATCCCGGACACCGCCAAGGAAAAGCCCCAGACCGGCGAAGTCATCTCGGT
>NZ_JBFWPA010000168.1:0-10810 GCF_050250235.1 Pseudorhodoplanes sp. | reverse complement strand
ACACGAACGATTTCGAAGAGTGGCCCCTGAACACCCAGCGCGGGTGCATCCGTTCATCGAGGAATGAAAGATACTCGTGCCACTTTTCCTGCGCGCGAATGACACGGCGGCTGGCCTCGCTCTTGGGCGACGCAGAATTCGCTGGTGTTCCGGTGGCAGCACGCGGAACAGGTTTCGTGGGTCTCCTCATGCGGCGGGTTTCCTCGCGGAAGCGACCGCCGTCCGGTACACGGCGCTCGCGAAATCATTCGCCACTTCGCAGTCGGTGCCTTCCCACAGGTCGAGCTTCCGAGCGATCGAGCTTTCTGCAAGCACCACGATCGGGAGCCGCCGGACCTGGGCGAGGCCGACCGCAAAAACCGACGGCAGGTCGGCGCCGTCGGCCAACACAAGCACCGCGTTGCAGCCGTCCAGCACGGCGGCAATATCGATGTCGTTTTTCGTCGACCAATCCACCCCGAGATCGTACGGCGACACGACGCCTGCGCCGAGATTTTCTAAACCGGAGATCGCCTGATCGAGCAGCCACTGCTGTGCCATCGAGAGGCAGGGCGAGGCGATAAACACCTTTCCGACGGCGGCGGGGTCGAAGCTATCCATTGTCGGCAGCTCATCCGGTCCGACCATCGGCAGCACCAAAGCACCTGCGTAGAAGGCGGCGCTCCGCGAGGCGAGGTCGGCTGCCACATCGGGCTGTAATTTCTTTTCGCCCCAGTAATGCGCGAACATCGCGCAAAAAACGTTCCCGGCGCCAATCTTGAACCATTTGTCGCTGATGTATGCCGGCACGTCGTGGCGGGTGTCGCCCATGAACAGGGCAGCGCCTCCGAGCTCGCCTCTCACGACCATCAGGTCGGCATTGTTTGCCGAAAGGATGTTTGTAACTGGGTCCCGCACATCCGCTCCGGGAGTGAAGACGTCGGGCAGATCGTTCTTGGTGCAGATCAGGGCGAGCGACTTCACGTTCTTGCGTGTGATGCTTTTATCGAGGTTTGACGATAGTTCGAACACCGCGCGGTC
The DNA here is from genome assembly GCF_050250235.1 of Pseudorhodoplanes sp. GTDB lineage: Bacteria > Pseudomonadota > Alphaproteobacteria > Rhizobiales > Xanthobacteraceae > Pseudorhodoplanes. The sequence continues at coordinate 9,790 of NZ_JBFWPA010000168.1, read as the reverse complement.
CGCGCTAACCCGCACCTCGCCTTCGATGAGCCCGAATGCAAGTACCGTATCGCCTTCGACATCGAGGGGCCCGAGCATGGTCGCAGAAGGGGACACCGGCTCCATCGCTGGCGGTTTCGTGAGCGGGTGCTTATAGACAAACGCGATCTTTTCGGCGGTGGTCCGGATATGGGCCTCGATCCCGGCCGCCGCCATGCTCGCGTTGATATCGGCGGCCCAGTCCGCGGGCGCGCAGGTATGCAACACGCTCCCCGGCGAAACGGAGCTCACGGCCAGCGCGGCGCGTCCGCCAGGACCGAGGATCCGATTCCATTCAGGCCAGTCGCAGAATTCGTTGTAACTGCCACCGACGATGATCATCGGGCGGACCTCGAAACGTATACGGTGCAGGCGACCGCACTCGCGCGCAAAACCACAGCATCATAAGTAAATCCGCGTTCCAGGCAGGCGATCAGGTCGGCAAGACCTGGAAATGCGGAAAGCGCGCCGACCACCGCGCCATTCTCCGTCTGGCAAACGACGGCCTTTAAACTGCCTTCGCCGCGAAGCGCCACCCGTAGGACGTCGTCCGATCTCAGCCGTGCCGATTCGGTGCCGCGCACGCCCATCAGGTCGATGCGGAAGCGCTGATTGCATTCGCCGCCTCCTTCATCCGGTTGCCTACTGCGCTGGCCGGGTCGTTTCGGTTTTGTATCCTTCAGGCCTCCCACCGGCTTTCCTCAATTAGTGGTGCGGTTCTTCAGCGCTGTCATCGTCTGGATATGCTTCTCGCAGCCGCGGCACTGACCGCACGGATACTCCATGACGTGGCATGAAAATGTAAGTCCTAACAGCGACGCGGGGAAACCCGAAGACAGCATCAGTTTCAACGGATGCAGAGGCCGCGCCGGCGCCGACACGCGCACGCTTCCCTCCTGTACCGACATCACGCGATCTATTCCCCGCAGAAACAGGGGCTTGCCGTCGGCATGGACGTCCGTGCGGACCGCTCCTATCATGATCTCCTTCAGCCCCTCGGAGACGAACCTCATGCCCGCAAGCGTGATGAGCATCTGGTTACGGTAGGGCCACCACTCTTCGGCGTTTGCGAACTCCGACGCCTTCTTACCTGACATGGATCCGGAACCGAGAGCGCGGAGATCGACAGCGAGGATCTCGTGCCGCAACGAAAGCTCCGAACAGATCGCGACCGCCGCCGCGATCTCACCGCGCGCTGGCCGCTGCCCGTAATCAATCGTCAGACAGACATCAGGCCGCTTCCAAAATGCCAGCGCCGACGAATCTAGACCGCCAGAAAAGAGGAGCAGCCTCATCTGCTGGCCGCCCAAATTGCTCGGTAGACAGCACTCGTGAAGTCGTCCACGATTTCGCAATCGGATCCAGCAATCATTGTCAGGCTTTCTGCGTCCGTCCGCTCGGCGAGCGCGACGACCGGAAGCCCGAGTGCGCGCGCATAACCGACTTCATAGACGGTACCTGGATCCATGCCATCGAGCAGGGCAAGTACGGTCGAGCAGCCGCGGAGACCAGCGATGTCTGCTGCCGCGAGTTCAACCCGCGGCAGGCCCGTCCCGACCTCGTGAAGGGGTGAGAAGACCTCCGCACCGAGCGCTAGCAGCGTACGGTGGGCCTCTTCGACCAGCCAGCGCTGGGCTAGATCGAAGAAAGGTCCCGCCAAGTAGATGCGCCCGCGCAACCTCGACCCATCGACTGGAATTTCGGGGCCACTGCTGCTCGCCGCCGCAAGCGGAAGCGCGTGGCTGTCGACGAAGTTAGCCACGCTCCGTGAAGCCAGATCCGCGGCGACAGCCGGATCGAGCCGCTTCTCTCCCCAGTAATGTGTGAATGCTGCGCTGAAAACGTCGCCCGATCCGATCTTGAAAACCTTGGCAGAGCGGTACGCAGGCACATCCGCGCGTGCGCCCGACCTCTCGTAGACCGTCGCGCCGCGGGGGCCGCGTTTGACCACGATCACCTCAGCTCCGTGGAAGCCTATTAGCTGGCTCGGATCTGCCCGGCCCGCAGCAGCCGATTCCAGTGCCGCCTCCTCTTCGTTGAGAACCACCGCGACATGCGCTGCGCGCGACCCGTTCGCGCCAAACGCCGCAGGCGCCGCTCCTGTCTGCGGATCGTAAACGGCATGTTCCGCCCGGACCACAGCGTCGCCCTCGACGAAGCCGAACCTCAGCACAACGCTGCCGTCAACTTCTAACGGCGCCTGCTGGTGCGGAGTGCGGGGATGGAGTCGCGATGCGGACAGCGGATGGATGTACGAGAAAGAGATCGCCTCGGCGATCGGCCGTATTGTCGCCGCCGCGCCGAACGCCTGAGCCGAATGGATGATGTCTTTTGTCCAATCGGTGAAGCCGTACGTGTGAAGCACCGTCCCCGGTGACAGGTTCGCGACCGCCGCCGCGGCCCGCAGCCCGGATCCAAACAGCCGTCTCCATTCCGGCCGGAGGCAGACTTCGAGATACGAACCGCCGGCGACGATCATATCGCTGTGCGACGGATCGCCACCCTGCATGCGCCGCGGTCGATGGAAACGACGGTAGCCTTGTATGTATTACGGAGCTTAATGCACTCGATGAGGTCGGCAAGTCCCTCGAATGCAGCAAGCGTTCCGACGACGTCGCGAGCGCCCTCGCGCGTGCACGCAGCCGTTTCAAAACCTGCGACCTGTATAAGCGAGACATCAAGAATGGATCCGGCCGTGATGGTGCGAAGCAAGGTAGCATTGATACCAGACAGATCCACCTCGAACGACAGGTCGCACCGGTCCACATCGGGTTTCCTGTCACGCAGTTTAGGCGCGTCAGAATCCCCACGCGCCTTGCGATTGCCCGACATGCGTTGCTTCCTCCAAGGGAGAAATTAGGGGTCGAGTCGGGGGCTATGTCAAACAGATCCGAGCCGCAGCTTGCGCATTGATTTCCACATGATGGCGTCAAGAATTGAGGGTTTGACCTCAATGGCGAGCGCGAATTCGAGGAAGCGGGCCTCCATCGCCTCATAGTCCCGCCCGATCTTCTGCCGGTGGTCGAATAGTCCGATTAGTCGGCCGGCCCGGATGATGTGGATGTCGAGGATTGCGACTTCGTCGCTGCCGAGCCAGTTCCGGGTAATCCATGAAGCGGTCTTGGGACCCACGCCCGGTATGGACATGAGAGCGTTGCGGAACGCCTTGGGATCATCCGCGCTTGGCGGAGCCTCCTCAAGAAGACGCATGGCCCCGGACACTCGCGCAGACCGCTGGTTCGGAAAACGATATCTGATCATCCGGCCGTTTACTTCCACCGGCTGTTTGAGAAGGCGCTCGATCGCGGATGCGGAGGTCAAGGCGCCCGGCAAAAACACCCCCTCGCCTTCCAACCGGTCGTAGACCGCATGATTCATCTCCGCGGTGATCCCGAAACCACCGAGAAGGCAAAAGCCCACTTGCTCCTTCAGTGTGGAGTCCCGAGAAACGAATCCGTCTTCTTCGCCAGCAAGAGCTCCCATCACGGCCCAGTACGCGGCGCTAGGGACCCATTCGGGACGGCCCCACTTCACACCAGGAATGACCTCGTCTTCCGGCGGAGGGGATTTCGATTTGAGATCGGGCGTTATAAAGGGCATGGTGCAAAACATCTATCTAAATTTATTTTATTTTATGTATTTTTATGTAAAATGCAAGCAATGTCGTCTGATCTGTTCACCGCTCTCGAGAAGTTTCAGAAGGCAAACGGCCTCAACCAAGAGGAGTTGGCGAGAAAACTCCGCGTCAGCCAGTCTCATCTCTCTCGCGTGATCGGCGGCAATGCGACCGCAGGCAACAAACTACTTTTCCGGATACGCGGCCTACTCGGCAGCCAGCCAAACCCACCGTCGAGCGACAAGTGGCTGATTGAAGTCGCAGAAGCCGCAAAGCGTTCTAGATCGTTCCGCCGCCTCGTCAGTTCGGCGATGGAGCTTCTGCGGAAATAGCAATTACGAAGAACATTGCGGTCAGTCCTGCTGCTCACTCGTCCTTGCCGAAGGTTTGGGATTTGTCGCGGCCATGAACGATTCCGAATGCTGCTGGCCTCGTCGCCAGCTTGACGCACTTGAATGGAGATTGAGCGTTAGAGTTTTTGAGATAGCTACGCTGCAGATATTCTATCGGTCTCCACGCCCGTTGTGACGATCTATCCGACATGTATGTGCTTGTCTTCACGTCGATCGGCTCAAGGTGAAGGCTCGGAATTTGCGGAGTTTATTTTTTGGTTTGATAAGCCCAGAGGCGTTCATTTTGTGCCTTAGGCTGTTCCTCAGGATTAGAAAAGCGCATCTCACGCTTGTCGATGTGCAAATATCGATGGAACAATGACACATAGTCGAAGTCTTTCGAAAAGTCTGCGGGAAAGGTTATGTGTTCGCGCGCGCTTAGCTCAAGAACGGCGCCTCCCGTGGAGAGGAGAGGTATCGTCTCAGCCGCCGGTTGCAAGTCTTTGAAAAGCGAGAATTCATCGAGAACACCACCCATGCCACCGATGAAAACGGCAGCATGAAATTGATTCTCGCGAAACATTCTTTCCCGCATGTGCCGCAGGCTTTTTTCTCGATCATCGTCGACTACCTCGGTCAGATTCAGATTCTGGAAACGCTTATTCTCTTCTGGAAAATCTTCTTCAAAGAGCTTGCTTTGATACAGTTTAACCCACTTGCCGTAGTCTACGCCCATGCTCTCAGCCACAATGAGTACCATTGGAGTAATTGCTGGATGCCCACCCCAAACGAGCAATCGACGACCTAACGTGACATAGACGAGTGCGGTGACGGCAGCCGTTATCGCGACCGTGTCGGCAGACTTCGCATAATCTGGTGCCTGTCTTGGATCAGGTACACTCGCGGAAAGAAAAATGGCTTCGCTCACGACTTTGGCTCCCAAACCGCCAATACCCAGCTAGCTTCTGCTGACTTGATCGCACGAACGACGTCAATGTTATCATCGAGCCACTTAAGGTGATCTGCCCACGCGTTAGATATGCCAACATGATCATAGACTAGAATTGCAACATCCTTGTAGTTAGCCCGCCTGGCCTTCTCCGCCACGTCGTTCAACAATTCGGCCGTTGGAATACCTACTATTGGATAGGCCCACACTTGCCGTTTATCTTCGAGAACAATCGAAACCGCACGATGTGATCCGATACCCGAGATTGATGCGCCAATGCGCTCAACATCAGCTCGAAGCTTGCCCGTGATGGACATATAACGCGACGCGATGCTCTTACTTCTAAGTCGTTCGACGCCAACGACAATATTGTCAAAGGCAGATGACACGATCGGCCCCTCAGGACCGCTAAGATCAGTGGAATCCAAATACACTGTTTCCGCGAGAGCAGTGAACCTGCTCGGTGCATGCTCAGGCCAAACTACTCGCAATATGTGTATCTCTTTCGCTCGCGCGCGACCGAGTTCCTGGGTAGTCCATTTACTCTCGAAGTAGGTTGGAGTATCCAACATGATCACGACATCTGAATCGCACAACCGGTGAAAGAGGACTTCTTGAAACGGTTCGCCAGGCCGAATGTCGTGCGTATCTAAAAATACGTCGAAGCCACGTTCACTCAACGTGTCGTGCAACTGTATCGCGACTGTGCGAGACTCAGTGCGGCGATAACTTACGAAAACGCGACGCTGCTTTCGCAATAGACCAACCACCTCTAGCAACGCCGCCGCTAAGTCGGTCATTGCTGGATCATCATCGCGTCGTCGCAATCCGTTCGACGCCTGGATGACTTGCGGAATATTAGAGAAGAAAGAGCCTTTCGACCCCACTGTCGGGATGATTGGTACGCTTGCCGCCACTAAGGCTTCAACTGCTTTGAGGTCTTTCGCCGGATCTCCACCGAAATATGCAGCCGCGAATGCCGCGCGCAGGTCGCGCGCTCCAACACTGGACGCATCGTGTATCAGAACGTCATCCCCGATCTTCAGGCCAAAGTCGGAAACCATTTCGGCAATAGTTTGTGTGATGCGATCACGCTCTTGCGGCGTCGCCTCCCCCAGAATAGCAAGTTCATAAAGGCTCAAGTTCGCCTCAAAGCTAGCAGGTCAGTCCGTGGGATCAGCGCGGCTTCCTTTTCGCTTTCGCGACTAACGCCTCTATGTTGTTGCTGATGCTTGCATACACGGCTTTGCTGTCAGCACCAGGTGGGTCGTAAAGGGCGATAATGTCGCTGAACGGACTATTACCACGAGCCGACGTTTTCTGAGTGTTCAAGTCTTTGAGGCCGTGGATACGAACTCCTACGACGCCGAGCCCGTCGTCCCATGCCTTTTTGATTTCATAAGTTACCCACGGGCGCTTTGAGGTATTGGTCCCGACAAGGGCGACGAGGCATTCTTTGCCCTTCATCTCCTTGGCAATCCAATCCTTAACCGCTTGATCGCCTTTCTTTTTGACTTCTTCCCACTTTTGGCCTGAGAGAATTTGCTGGCCTTCAACGACGCCCATGTTGACTACTTGTTGAACGCGTGACGCATCCTCGTCGTAATAGAAGCTATAATAGACTTTTTTCATAATCCGCTCTCCCAAAGAATGAATGTCAAACCTACAAGATGTCGTGCATCTTGGCACGCTCCACGGGGTTGATGAAATAACCCGGTGCACGCTCGCAATTGAAAGCCCATTAGAAGCTCGCTACCGTCTTGATCTGATTTAAGAATACGAGGTTTAGGATTTTAACCTGCGACCTTCCCGATATGGGCCTAGCGAACGACCTTAATAAACCTCAAAGAACGCTGTTCTCTGATTGGATTTGAATTGCCAACCCGAGTAGCTGGATCGAACTCACAGATGGCCGTTCTCGGGCGAACTGAGCAATAAAGTTATCCAGATTTCGCTGGCATCCAGCGGCAGTTGGAGCGGTACTGGCGTTGACTTCGGGCCGCACGTTGCGCTCCCGGGATCGCGCCCCGCCGGTCAGTTGAAACTGGGTGGGGCTTCGGTGGTGCGGCATCTGCCGCCATGCAACCGAAGGAGATCCTGATGCCGAAGTCTTCCCGTAAGCTTTCGTCCCAACGCAAGATTCGACGCGCCGCTTCCCCGAAGCGATCGCGATCGTCCCGATCCATCAAACCTACCGGCAAACCGACTCCAGGGCCGGAGCAGTTCGGCGCTTCAAAGCAAGATAAAGTTATCGCGCTGCTTACCTCAGAACCCGGGACGACCGTTCCGGCGATCATGGAGAAGACCGGTTGGCAGCAGCACTCGGTCCACGGCTTCCTTTCAGGTGTTGTTCGCAAAAAACTAAAGCTGCGATTGGTGTCCGAGAAGATCGACGGACAGCGAATCTATCGCATCGATCGCAGTGACGTTGCGAAGCCATCTCAATCCAAGCATGCCGCATCCTGACCCCCATGACTCGGGTCAAGATCGGTCCGACCTCTCCGGACCGGATGGCCGTCGACGTCGAGGTCGCGCGCCTGCGCGATCTCGACGTCCCTTCGCTTCGTGCACGTTGGCGTACGGCCTTCCGCCGCTCGCCTCCGGAGCACCTGCCGCGGCATCTGCTATTCCGGGTTCTGGCATACCGTCTCCAGGCTGAACATCTCGGCGACCTGGACAACGATTGCCGGCGGCTCCTGGACGAGACGGCGACACCCGAGGCCGCTGGCAAGAATGCCGCGACGGCGGGGAGCCGCGTTACCGAGTTGAAGCCCGGAACTATCCTGGGTCGGGAGTGGAATGGTCACATGCATCGGGTCACTGTCATGTTCGACGGTTTCGCCTGGAGCGGCACGACTTACCCAAGTCTCTCCAAGGTCGCATTGGCCATCACCGGCACCCGTTGGAATGGGCCGCGGTTCTTTGGCCTCCGCCAGAAACCGTCGGATGCTAAGTCCGAGAGCGAGAGCCGATCATGAAGCCTGGTGCGCAGAAGTCGGTCCGGTGCGCGATCTATACCCGCGTGTCCACTGACCAGGGACTGGAGCAGGACTTCAATTCACTCGACGCCCAATACGAAGCATCGCAAGCTTATATCCGCAGCCAGACTCATACTGGATGGGCACTCGTTCGCTCCAAATACGACGATGGCGGCTTCTCGGGTGGCAACACCGAGCGCCCGGCCTTGCAGCGGCTGCTGGAGGATATCCGAGCCGGCAAGGTCGATGTGATCGTAGTCTACAAGGTGGATCGGCTGACCCGATCGCTCGCCGACTTCGCCAAGCTCGTTGAGTTGTTCGACCGTCATGAGGTTTCGTTTGTCTCGGTCACCCAGCAATTCAACACCACCACCTCGATGGGACGTCTGACCTTGAACGTCCTGCTCTCGTTTGCCCAATTCGAGCGAGAGGTCACCTCCGAGCGCATTCGCGACAAGATCGCAGCCTCCAAGCGCAAGGGCCTTTGGGTTGGCGGCATGGCGCCGCTTGGCTACAACACCAAGGATCGCAGGATTACTGTCAACGAGGTGGAAGCCGAGCGCGTCCGCGACATTTTCCGGAGCTATCTCAAGCTTGGGAGCCTGAGTGCGCTGATAGTAGACCTGCACAAACGCCGCATCGTCACCAAGGCCCGCACCCTGAAGACCGGAGAGGCCATCGGCGGCATCGCCTTTACCCGAGGCCCCCTCTCCTATCTCCTGCGCAATCGCTTCTATCTCGGCGAAGTCGTGTTCAAGGGCGAGACGCTTCCGGGCGAGCAACCGCCGATCATCGATCGCGGCCTGTTCGACGCCGTTCAGAGCAAGCTTGATCAGCAACGCACGACCCACAAGGTCGCACGATCCAGATCCGAGGCACTGCTGACGGGCCGTATCTTCGACGACAGCGGCCATCGCATGACGCCGAGCCACGCGACCAAAGGACCTGCCAAGTATCGCTATTATATCTCGTCGGCTCTGGTGCCGGGTCAGGCAGTAAAAGTGGGCAGCATCACGAGGGTCTCCGCCCCGGAGATCGAGATGGCCGTGATCAAGGCCGTTCAGAATCAACGCTTCCTCACCGCCGATCTCGACGACAGAACGATTCTTCGAGAACATGTCGCCAGCGTCGAAGTGGGACAAAAGAATCTTGTCATCCAATTGATCAAGGGGGAGAGCCGGTCTTCGAAAGGAAAGCGCAAAGCTGATCGCATCGAGGTGCCCTGGCAGAAGATGCCCTCAACGCGGCGCCGCGAGATCATGGTCCCGACGTCTAGGGCCTCTCACGATGTGCGGCCCATCCGCTCGGAGAATCGTGCGTTGCTTATCGCGTCGATTGCACGTGGCCGCCGTTGGCTTGCTGAACTTATGACTGACCCTACGTCGAGCATCACCACAATCGCCGCCCGCGAAGGATGCAGTGACCGGAAGATCAACATGACGATCTCGCTAGCCTGGCTGGCGCCTGATCTCGTCAAGGCCGCTATCGAGGGACGGCTGCCCCACGGCATGGGCGTGGCCCGGCTCTGCGAGTTACCCGCCGAATGGTCTCGGCAGCATGACGTCTTAGGCCTTTCAAACCCACAGCACTGAGACTCAAACCCGTCTCTTCCGTGCTGTCTCCGTTTCCCAGGAAACGGGATTTCGGAAGCGGAGACAGAAGGCCCAAATCTGCCTCCTGGCTCCGCTCGGTCTCAGCGGAGACGAATCCAAGGCGAACAAAGCCCGCGAATACGCGCGCGTTTGCGCGGTCCATGGAAATCTCAGCGACAGCGGGAGTGCGTGGTGGCGGACGCAGTCTGGTTCGAACTCGTCTCCGGGCTAGATTCCCTGCTATCAGGGAAATTATCAGGGATTGTCGCCGAATGTCTGGCCTGAAATCCGTAGCTGCAGAAGAT
>NZ_JBFWPA010000167.1:0-10863 GCF_050250235.1 Pseudorhodoplanes sp. | reverse complement strand
CGGCAATCATCATCGAGACATGGGCGTCCGCGACCTGATTCGGTGATTGTCCGCGAATTTGCCGCACGGCCTCGATCATAAGATTCATGCCATGCATGTAGCACTCCGCCAAGTGTCCGCCGCTCGTGTTGAGCGGAAGCTTTCCATTCGGCGCTGTGAGATTCTCAAACGTCAGAAAAGCGTTGGCCTCCGCAGGAGCAAAAAAGCCATGTTCCGCGAGACTCATCGCCACGCCACCCGTGAAATTTTCATAGGCTTGAACGACGTCAACATCGCCAGGCTGGATTCCTGACATATCATAGAGCCGCCGGGATACGGTACGGAAATTGGCGGTGGCGTAACCGGGTGCTGAGTGAGACGGCGCGGCGTGCCGATGCTCTGAGCCAGACGCGGCGCCGAGAAGATAGGCAGGAGGATGGGGAAAGTCTCTAGCTCGTTCGGCTGCCACCACGATCATAGCAGCTGCGCCATCGCTCTCCATACAACAATCGAACAAGCGGAAAGGCTCCACGATCCAGCGCGCTGCGTCGTAACGCTCGGGGTCAAGGGGCTTTCCGCACATGATGGCACGTGAATTATTTTGCGCATGGTGAGAGGAGGCGAGAGCGATTGCGCGCAACGCTTCCGATTTGACGCCATGCTCATGCATGAAGCGCCGAACCTTCATCGCGAAACGTTGCGCAGGTGAGATTGCTCCATAGGGAACTGGGAAGGCCATATCGCCAGCGATAATGGCGGCAGTAGCACTATAATTGAGTGCTGCGCCACCATGACCATAGCGCACGTGCTGCCCTTGCGCGAGTGCCCGATGCACGACCACGCATTCTGCAAGGCCACTTGCGATCGCCGCGGCTGCATTGGCTACCGCACCCGCAGCGCCACCTCCGCCTCCGCCCCACTGCATACTCGAATGCCTCAGCTCATGAATGCCGAGAGCGGTAGCTAGGCGCACGGCATCATTACGATCGTCGCTGTACGAAGCAAATCCGTCGATGTCGTGCGGAGATATTTCCGCGTCGTGGCAGGCGGACAGGATAGCCTTCAACGCAAGCTTAAATTCAGCATCGGATGCTTGTCCGTGACGATAATAATCGGTCTCTCCGATTCCGACGATCGCGACCTTGTGGCGAAGCGAGCGCATGCGATCCGCCCCCTCTCATTACCGAGTAGGCCATCGACGCAACGCCTCGGTAGGCTCGATCCAACTCGCGGGCGCCGGGCACCCGCTGCCCCTTTCGAAGCGCGGAGCGGGCGCTGGCTGCGAAACACCTTCGAGTTCGACAAATGTCTGCCGCGAGATGATATGCGGATGAGAGCGCGCCTCGGACAACGACAGCACCGGACTGACGCACGCATCCGTCCCAACGAATTGCGCCGCCCATTCGTCGCGGGTTTTGGTAGCGAAGACCGACGCAAGACGCTCGCGAATGATCGGCCAGTTCGCTCGATCGCCCCGCGGCGGAAGATCGTCGGGCTTGAGGCCCAGACCGTCGAGCAAGGCAGCCCAGAATTGTTCCTCAAGTGCACCAACCGCAATATAGCGGCCATCTCGCGCCTCGTATGTGTCGTACCAGGGCGCGCCACCATCGAGCAGGTTCGCGCCCCGTTCTTCCACCCACATTCCGTTTGCGGCGAACGCACAAAAGACCGACATCAAGCTGGCGGCGCCATCGATCATGGCTGCATCGACGACCTGACCACGCCCGGTTTTCGCCACGTCAATCGACGCGGCAAGGACGCCGAGCGCCAGGTAGAGAGCACCGCCGCCGTAGTCACCGACAAGGTTCAACGGTGGAACGGGACGCTCGTCGGCGCGGCCGATCGCGTGCAGCGCGCCCGACAGCGCGATGTAGTTGATATCGTGTCCGGCTGTCTGACTGAGCGGCCCTGACTGTCCCCAGCCGGTCATACGCCCGTAAATCAGGCGTGGGTTTTGTCCCATGAGTATGTCCGGCCCAAGCCCTAGCCGCTCCATGACTCCCGGACGCAGACCTTCAATGAGGATATCAGCACGCGCCGCAAGGTTTTTGACCAACGCGACTCCTTCGGGTGACTTTACGTTCGTCTGAACCGAGGGGCGGCCTCGTTGCAGGACGTCTATCCGCCGATTCAGACCTTCTTCACTCTGTCCCGGACGTGCTATGTGGATGACGTCTGCACCCATGCCAGCAAGCAACATCGCGCAGAATGGGACTGGGCCGAGCGCGTCCATTTCGATCACGCGCAAGCCTGCAAGGGGGCCGGCTAATGGTGCCCGTTTTGCTTCTGACATAGCGATATCCACGGTGAACGACCGAATTTACATTATTGCGTCACTTGAACACTTAAGTACGATCAAAGCATCAGCGGCGGTCGCGCCGTCAGGTGTTGCAATGATTGGGTTGACGTCGATCTCCTTGATTATGTCACGCAAATCGTATGCAAGTTCGGACAGCCGACATATTGTATCGGCGAGAGCGTCGCGATCAATTCCTGCCTGACCACGATATCCCTCAAGGAGCTTCGCGGCCTTCAGGGCATTTAGCATTGCCCGAGCATCGACCGGCGAGATCGGCGCAAGACGGACGGCAGTGTCGTTCAGCAGCTCAACCAAAATGCCACCCAGGCCAACCGCGACCAACGGACCAAACTGCATATCATTCTTGACGCCAACGATCGTCTCGATGCCGCGCGGCAACATTTTCTGCACGCAGACGCCCTCGATCCGCGCCGTCGGTGCATAGCTGCGGGCGGCCGCAAAAATCTCCTGCGCCGCCTGCCGAACGTTGTCGGCGGAGGTAAGGTTCAGCCGAACTCCGTCAGCTTCCGTCTTGTGCATGATATCCGGGGAGGCGACCTTCAGCACGACCGGGAAGCCGATGCATTTTGCCGCCGCCACGGCCTGCTCCGCGTTGCGTGCGGTTACCTCTTGCGGAATTGCAACGCCATATTCTGCCAGGATTCGTTTCGAGGTAGTTTCTGACAGAGCCGGACCCTGTTCGTCGGCGATAATTCGACGCGCTACATCGGCGGCGCTGGCCGGAGAGCGGCGGGTACCGCGAACTGGCGCTTGCCAGGCGTGCCAATCGAACCATGCCCGAAAAGTAGCAAGGCACCGATCCGCGGAACGAAAGTTCGCGACCATGGGATCGGCGTCAAATATTTCGGTGCCGGGACCTTCAAGCCATTCATTCATCCAGACAACCGCAATCGGTTTGTCTATATTACGCGCCGCCTCGACCACCATCGGCGCGCGCGCGACACTAGACGCCGGATGCGCAAACACCATTGGGACGACATAGCCTGAGTAGCTTGAATCATTAAGAAACGCGTTGAGACAATACGAGAACGTCTCGGCACTCTTTAGCACTTCTGCAGTAAGGTCTGCCGGATTCGCCACTGATCCAAAATCGGGCACAACCGAACGCAACTTCTCGGCGGTCGCATCCGTGAGCGGTGGAAGCACGATGCCATGTTGCTCAGCTTTGTCAGCGCAAATGACCGCCGCTCCGCCCGAAGTCGAAAGGATGCCGACGCCGCGCCCCTGTGCGGGCTTTCCCGAATGCGCGAAGAAGGATGCCATTTCGATGACCTGCTCAAGATTCTCGACCATCACGGCACCTGTTTCGTCAAGTGCGGCGCGATACGCAGCAAGCGAGCCGACGAGACTGCCGGTGTGCGAGCGCGCCGCCTGGGCGCTGATCTCACTATTGCCCGCCTTGTAGACGATCAGCGCCTTGCCGGCAGCCCGCGCGCGGCGCGCTGCTTCGAGAAAATGGGCTCCGTCCTTTACGCCTTCAATGCACGCGATGATCGAGCGTACATCCTCGTTCTCCGCCAAATAGGAGATAAAGTCAGCCACGTCGACGTCCGCGGAGTTACCAGCCGCGAGGTAGTGTGAAAAGCCAATGCCCCGCGCCATGCCCTGGAGGAGGGCGTAACCAAGTGCACCGCTTTGGGATACGATCGCCATAGGGCCGCGCTTGTGACCCATCGCGTCATAATCGGGCATGAAGTGCATCCCAGCCTTCGTGCGGGTATTGGCCAAGCCGACGCAGTTTGGGCCCGCCACCGCCAGCTTGAGGCTTCTCGCGGTGCGGATGAGTTCGTCCTGCTCGGCAACACGGTCGGGCTCGCCGGTTTCGCTGAAGCCGGAGGCATAGACGATTGCACCTCCAGTTCCGACGGCTCCAGCTGCCTCAATCATGCTCTGCACCATTGGCCGTGCAACGCAGAGCACGACACAATCTGGCGATTCGGGTAAGTCGCTGAGCGAGGGAAGGCAAGGTCGATCTAAAAGCGTACGATACTTAGGGTTGATCGCAAAGACCTTGCCTTGAAACGAGCGCATATTGGCCAATGTTCGCTGCCCGAATGAGCCCTGTGTTTCCGAAGCGCCGACTATGGCGACCACTTTCGGATCGATCAGCCGTGCAAGATCATCATGTTTATAGAGCGCGCGCGCCCGACTGTGCATCTGTTTCCTTCCAGCAGGACGTGGGGGCACCTCGGTCCTGAAAACGACGTCAGCGCGGAAATGGACTGACCAATTGACCTATTGAGTCGGGGCGGACCTTGTCAAGCGCCAGCGCCTATAGGCTGAAGACGCGCCATGAGGTTTGAGCTCAGCCTGAAGCTGCGACCGTGACGGCGATCACCTTCTTTGCGTCCCGCCGGCCTTGCGGAGTACCGCTTTTCCGGGCTCGCTCCGTTGCGAGCAAATGCTTGTTCAATGTCGTGAGGTAGGTCCGCATGGTTTCACAAGCGCTTTCAGTGTCGCCGCCCGCGATTTGATCGATTAGGCGGAGACGCGAAGCGACGACCGGATCGTGCGGCGGCGGGCCGGCCACTACAACGAACCCCCGGATCACTGAAGCCATAGCTTCCAAGATTGCCGACATCACCTGGTTTCCAGTCGAATTCGCCAGTAATGTACTGAATTCTACTGCCTTCAAAGTCCGCTCTTCGTAACGGCCTCGTTTGGTGAGCTCCACGGTCTCGACGACGTTTCGTTTAAGCTTCGCGATGTCGCTGGCGCTTGCGCGCTTGCAGGCGGTTCTCACCACCGTGTCCATCACCAGCAGCCGCGCCTCTAGGAGCGTCGCAAGCGATATGCGACCGAAATCCAGCATGTCGCGAAACGTGCGCGTCACCTGGCCCGCGCCGCCTTCGGTGATGAAGGCGCCCCCTTTACTTCCCTTTTTGAGTTCGACAATACCGGCGATCTCAAGACTTCGGATCGCTTCTCGTAGCGCCACCCGGCTGACATCAAACATTTCTGAAAGCTCGCGTTGGGAGGGCAGTCGATCGCCAGCCTTTAGCTCGCCCGTCACCAGCTTCGCGCGGATCGAGTCGCAGATCTCCTCAAAGATGCGGCGTGTTCTGATCGGGCCGAACGCTTTGCCACTCGACGGCGAAATAATGGTGACTTTCGCCGATCGTTGTGTTTTACTTTTCCAGCGCTTCGCGTTGGATAGTTTTTTTGGCATGCGCGTCCTTACTCTCATCCTTTGCGCTATCATGTCACACCCAAGCCAGAATTCCTCACGACCAAAACTCATTTAGCTCTCGACGATGGGTTTGCTCATGAGCCTTACAGTAAGGGCTTTCTGCTGCTTACCTGACGCACTGATCTACTATCAGAAATTCGTCAGTTCCTAATGCATCTCGGTTATTGGCTCGACCTATGCCGTCAAGCGAGGACTCGTTTTATCTAGCGTCAACACCATCGAAACTATCCCGTTCAAGGCCGACGACGAGCCTCTGAACTCTTTGCTGCACACTGTATCGTGCCGCCAGCTACCGCAGCTTGTGACACACTGCAAATTCCCTCAATATCACCCAGCCGACTTTAAGCAAACGAATACGCAAGATTGAACATCAACTTGGCGTTCTTCTATTGGGGCACTCGATCGGTCGCCCTCAGCTCACCTGGACGGCAAGAGTGTCGCTATTCGAGCACGAAGCGTATTCAGAAAGTTCGAAGAAATTAAACAGCGCGCGAATCCACACTCAAGCAGTTGTACTCACGCTAAAAATCTACTCAAGTGTAATTGGTACGGGCATCAGCCTCCTCGCGTGAAGAGCTGTTCTCCTCTTTCTCCTGTATTTTTTCGCCCCTTTGCGATGAGTCTCTGACTCTTGTTGCGCCACTTCGCTTCCTGCCTTTTCTATTCGTCCCCGATGTCCGGCCCGACTCCACGGGCCGACGCAGCGCCGGGGGCAACATGGGGAATGCAACTCCCAAGGCAGAAGCGGTCACGCGCGGTGCCCGCATGCTGCGTACGGCGCTCGGGCCGGACATCACCACCTTCCTGGAAGACCCGAGCGTCGTCGAGGTGATGCTCAATCCTGACGGTCGCGTTTGGATCGACCGTCTTTCGGAAGGTCTGTGCGACACCGGTGCTGTAATCGCGTCGACAGACGGGGAGCGCATCATCCAGCTGGTTGCCCATCACGTCGGCGCTGAGGTCCACCATCGCGCTCCGCGCGTCTCAGCGGAACTGCCTGGAGCAGGCGAGAGATTCGAGGGTCTGTTGCCGCCCGTCGTGTCTGCGGCGGCGTTCTCGATCCGCAAGCCCGCCGTCGCGGTCTTCACGCTCGACGACTACTCGACAACCCGCATCATGACGACGGCGCAAGCGGAATTGCTGCGGAAGGCCGTCGCCGAACGGCGCAACATCCTCGTCGCCGGCGGCACCTCGACCGGCAAGACCACGCTCACCAACGCGTTGCTTGCAGAAGTCGCCAAGTCCGGCGATCGCGTGGTCCTGATCGAGGATACGCGCGAGCTACAGTGCCGGGCTCGGAATCTCGTGGCTCTCCGCACCAAGGACGGCGTTGCGACGCTTTCCGACCTCGTGCGCTCGTCGTTGCGGCTTCGCCCTGACCGCATCCCGATCGGTGAAGTCCGCGGCGCAGAAGCCCTCGACCTCCTGAAAGCCTGGGGCACAGGCCATCCAGGCGGCATCGGCACCATCCATGCCGGCACCGCGCTCGGCGCGCTGCGACGTCTTGAGCAACTCATTCAGGAAGCCGTCATCACGGTACCGCGTGCCCTGATCGCGGAGACGATCAACATCATCGCAGTGCTGGCCGGGAGGGGCGCACAGCGCCGGCTCTCCGAACTTGTCCTTGTCGCCGGCCTTGATGCGACAACCGGCGACTACGTCATCTGCCCACCCGAGACGTGCGGCGATCCCAAACGGAACGGAGACTATCCATGACCGCGCACCTACACGGCCTGTGCATGCGGGTTGCACTGATCATCGCCGCCGTCACGATCTGCGCGTTGTCGGTATCGCCTGCGAGAGCGGCCGGCTCGTCGATGCCCTGGGAAGCCCCGCTTCAGCGCATCCTGGAATCGATCGAGGGCCCGGTCGCGAAGATCATCGCGGTGATCATCATCATCGTGACAGGCCTGACACTCGCGTTTGGCGACACCGCGGGTGGCTTCCGGCGGCTGGTCCAGATCGTATTCGGGCTCTCGATCGCGTTCGCCGCGTCGAGCTTCTTCCTGTCGTTCTTCTCCTTTGGCGGCGGAGCGCTCCTGTGATGCAGCTAAGCGAGCCTATCGCCGGCTTCTTTGCGCCGGTCCATCGTGCGCTGACCGACCCGATCCTGCTCGGCGGGGCGCCACGCTCGGTCGCGATTGCCAACGGCACGCTCGCGGCTGCAGTCAGCCTCGGCCTGCGGCTCTGGCTCATCGGCATCATTCTTTGGGCGGCGGGACATTTCGCGGCGGTCTGGGCGACGCGGCGAGATAGCCAGTTCGTTGAAGTCGTGCGTCGGCATCTGCGCTATCCCGCGCATTTCCGGCCATGAGGTTCGCGAGATGATGAACCTCGCCGAGTATCGCAACCGCACCGCAAGCCTTGCAGATTACCTGCCCTGGGCGGCACTCGTCGCGCGCGGCATCGTCCTCAACAAGGACGGATCGTTCCAGCGCACGGCCCGCTTCCGCGGTCCTGACCTCGACAGCGCCACGCCGGCCGAGCTGATCGGCACGATCGCGCGGCTCAACAGCGCTTTGCGCCGGCTTGGATCGGGCTGGGCGATTTTCGTGGAAGCCCAGCGCAGCCCCGCGACCGCCTATCCCGACAGCGTCTTTCCGGAAGCCACGTCCGCGCTGGTCGATCTTGAGCGTCGTGAGCAGTTCGAGGCCGCCGGCGTGCATTTTGAGAGCCGCTACTATCTCTCCTTTCTCTGGATGCCGTCGGCCGAAGATGCCTCGCGCGCAGAAAGCTGGCTTTACGAGGGCCGCGAGCAAACTGGTGTCGATGCGCATGAACTGCTTCACGGCTTCATCGACCGCACCGATCGCGTCCTGCAACTTTTCGAAGGTTTCGTGCCCGAGGTCGACTGGCTCGATGACCCGGAGACCCTGACCTACCTGCACTCGACAATCTCCACCAAACGCCAGCGTGTCCGGGTTCCCGAAACACCGATGCATCTCGACGCGCTCCTGAGCGATCAATCGCTCGTCGGTGGGCTCGAACCCCGTCTCGGCCGCGCGCATCTGCGCACGCTCACGGTGATCGGATTCCCGACGGCAACCTATCCCGGAATCCTCGATGAGCTGAACCGGCTAGCCTTCGAATACCGCTGGTCGACCCGCGCCATCCTCCTCGACAAGACTGAAGCCGTCCGGCTGCTGACCAGGATCCGGCGCCAGTGGTTCGCCAAGCGCAAGAGTATTGGTGCGATCCTCAAGGAGGTGATGACCAATGAAGCGTCGGTCCTCCTGGACAGCGATGCCGCCAACAAGGCGGCCGACGCCGATGCAGCATTGCAGGAACTGGGGTCCGATGACGTCGGACAGGCTTACGTCACTGCCACCGTAACCGTGTGGGACGAGGACGCCGGCATCGCGGCAGAGAAGCTGCGGCTGGTCGAAAAGATCATCCAGGGCCGCGACTTTACCTGCATCGCGGAAGCGCTCAACGCGATCGAGGCCTGGCTTGGCTCGTTACCGGGTCATGTCTATGCCAATGTCAGACAGCCGCCGGTCTCGACGCTGAATCTCGCCCACATGATCCCGCTTTCGGCGGTCTGGGCCGGGCCGGAACGCGACGAGCACTTCGCGGCGCCGCCGCTTTTCTTTGGCCGGACGGAGGGCGCGACCCCGTTCCGGTTCGCACTCCACGTTGGCGATGTGGGGCATACGCTGGTGGTCGGCCCGACCGGCGCCGGCAAGTCCGTGCTGCTGGCGCTGATGGCGCTGCAATTCCGGCGTTATCCGCAATCGCAGGTCTTTGCCTTCGATTTCGGGGGGTCCATCCGGGCTTCGGCCCTGGCCATGAACGGCGACTGGCACGATCTGGGCGGCGGCCTGTCGGAAGGCTCCGATGTCTCGGTCTCGCTCCAGCCGCTCGCCGGCATTCACCACGCGCCGGAGCGGGCCTGGGCGGCCGACTGGGTTGTCGACATTCTGAGTCGCGAGGGCATCGTCCTGACGCCCGAGCTGAAGGAGCATCTGTGGGCGGCACTGACCTCGCTTGCGAGTGCTCCGGTCGCAGAGCGCACACTGACGGGCCTCGCGGTACTGCTTCAGTCGGCAAAGCTGAAGCAGGCCTTGCAGCCCTATTGTATTGGTGGCGCCTACGGGCGTTTGCTTGATGCCGAACAGGAGAGGCTGGGTGAGGCCCCGGTTCACGCGTTCGAAACCGAGGGGTTGATCGGAACGGGCGCCGCCGGCGCCGTGCTGGCCTACCTCTTCCACCGCATCGAAAGCCGGCTCGATGGCCGGCCGACGCTGCTGATCATCGATGAGGGCTGGCTTGCCCTCGATGACGGCGGCTTTGCCGCCCAGTTGCGCGAATGGCTTAAGACCTTGCGCAAGAAAAACGCCTCGGTCGTCTTCGCCACGCAGTCGCTCTCCGACATCGACGGCAGCCCGATTGCGCCGGCCATCGTCGAAAGCTGTCCGACCCGTATCTTCCTTCCCAACGAACGCGCAATCGAACCACAAATCACCGCGATCTACCGGCGTTTCGGTCTGAACAACACGCAGATTGAGATCATCGCCCGCGCCACGCCCAAGCGCGACTATTACTGCCAGTCCCGCCGCGGCAACCGTCTGTTCGAGCTCGGACTCGGCCCGATTGCGCTCGCCTTCTGCGCTGCCTCCTCGAAGGCCGACCACGCGGCCATCGACCGCGTCATCGCGGAGCATGGCGCGGACCGTTTCGTCCAATCCTGGCTCGCGGCGCGCGATTTGTCGTGGGCCGCGGACCTCATCCCCGACCTGACCAATCTGGAGGCATCATGAATACCAGGCATTCGCGCGTCCGTGCTGCTCTTCTTGCGGGATCCTTCGTTGCAGCATTGTCGATCCCGCCGGCATCGGCACAACTCGTCGTGTACGACCCAAGCAACTATGTCCAGAACGTACTTCAGGCAGCGCGGGCGCTGCAGCAGATCAACAACCAGATCACCGGGCTGCAGAATCAAGCGCAGATGCTGATCAATCAGGCCCGCAACCTTGCAAGCCTGCCGCAATCCTCGCTCAGTCAGATTCAGCAGTCGATCCAGCGCACACAGCAGCTTCTGGGGGAGGCGCAGCGTATCGCCTATGACGTCGGCCAGATCGACCATGCCTTTTCCACGACCTATGGCGCGGCGTCAACGACAGCCAGCGACCAGGGACTGATCGACGGCGCACGAGAGCGCTGGCGCAACTCGGTGGCCGGTCTTCAGGACGCCATGAAGGTTCAGGCGGGCGTTGTTGCCAATCTCGACACCAACCGCGTCGAGATGTCCTCCCTCGTCACGGCAAGCCAGACCGCGACCGGGGCGCTGCAGGCGACACAAGCTGGCAACCAGCTCATCGCGTTGCAAACCCAGCAGATTGCCGATCTCACCGCGGCCTTTGCCGCGCAAGGC
>NZ_JBFWPA010000166.1:0-11219 GCF_050250235.1 Pseudorhodoplanes sp. | reverse complement strand
GACATTGAGGCCAGGCAGACTGAGAAAACGTCGGGCCTCTTCGACGACCCCATGGAAATCCGCGAGGCCGCAGCTTTCGCGGATCACGTCGAGCAGATCGCCATGCTCGCCGGTCGCGGCGTCCGTCCATTTGCCGCCGGCGCCTTTGCCGGACGCCGGCCCTTTCAGGCGTACAAACATGGATCGTCCCGGCGTGTTGCGAACGTCGCCGACGATCCAGTAGCGGCCGACACGCCGCCCGTTCGACAAATATCGCCGGCACACGGTTTCGGCTTGCTCGGCGAGACGACGGGCGAGATCACAAGCTTGCGTGGACATGGCAGGCTCCAAGACGAAGAAGGCCCGCCGTTTGCCGGCGGGCCCGAGTATGATGCGTTACCCGTTAGTTACTCGGCCGCGACAGCGTGCGGGTCTATCGCAGCCGGTTCATCTTCGGCCGGGCGCTCAGCATCGGCGATGGCCGTTTCATAGCTGGTGGTCGCCAATTCCCCGCTGGTCGCCTCGATCGGTGAGTTCGAGACAGTTTCGTGCGTCGGAGAGCTTGCGGCGATTGCCCGGCCGGGTGTGCGTAACGGCTCGGGCAGCCAGCCAGAACCGGCAAGCAGTTCTTGCGCGCTCTCCGCCATCTCGCCTTTCTTGAGATGCTCGATGAGTTGCGAACCCTGCTCGCCCCTCACCTCGCGCACGGCCTCGAGGATGCGGGCCTTGGTCACACGGCCGAGATAATTGTCGACAGTCGGTGACCACCCTGCCGCAGCGACATCCAGGCTGACCGCCTCGGCGAGGCGATCGGCGTGAGCTAGAGCGCGCGGGCGCCGATTCCAGGCCTCATGCACCGCGTTGACGCTCAGCGCGACGCAATGCGCAAACAGCGCGTCACGGCTGTCGGCATCGAATGCGACGAGCGCCTCCCACAACTCGCCCGGCTCCTGCGGCAGTTGCTCGGACCATCGCCGATGCCGGTCATCGACCGCCTTCGCGATCGCAGTGTCGTTAAGGCCCGGTGCCTGGCTGCCAAAGACGACGCTCTTCGCGTCGATCTCCAGGCAGGATTCGGTCGCGTACCGATAAAAAAGCTTGAGGCAGAGCAAATGTAGTGCCGCAAGAAACGCCACGTCCGGCTTCTGGGCAAGCGCATCGCGCAAGGCAAGCGTGCGGTACGCGGTCAGCTCCGTCATTAGCCGATCGGGAATTGCCTTCGGCCCCTCGTCCTCCTCCGGCTCCTCCGAAGTGGCGGGTCCACTGCCCTCGGTCTCCGTACCTTCCGCCAACACGATATCGACAACATCCGAATCCGGGTTGGCTACCGACTCCGGCTCAGAAACGGCCGGTTCATCTTCCGGCCGGACGTAACCGCGCTCCACGCGCAGCGCGCCCGAGCCATCGATGCTGATGAACGCGCCGGCACGAGCGAGCTCTTCCGGATCGTACCTGACCGGCCGATCTTCGAATGCAGCGAGTGCCGTTTCGATTTCGCCAAGCCGCTGGTCGACCTCTTCCGGAAGCTCATCGGTATCGGAATGGGCCTGTTCGAGCTTCTCATACTCGGCCCGCAAGGCGTCGGTCGTGGCCGCCTCCTCATCGCTCATCGCGACCGGTTCGCCGGAGATGTGGCGCAACCCGTAAGTATGGCCATACGGGAAATCGATGGCGGCTTCGATCCACTTCCAGCCCTCGGCCCGCACAACATTGGTTTCGCGGGCGAGTTTTTCGCCAACGAGCTGGTCGAGCAGCACCGGATCCTGCAGCCAGCCACCGTCGTCTTGCTGGAACAGATCCCGCATGATGGCGCCGCCGGCGGCGTCGTAAGCTTCGATTCCGACGAATTGCGCGCGCTTGTCGGAAGCGCGCACGGCGCCCTCGGTCAGGAGCCGGCGAATGTAATATGGCTCCCTGGTATGCGAACGCTGCAGGGCCTCCCACACCTGCTCCTGGCGCTCATGGTCCGAACTGACCGTGAAAGCCATGAGTTGGTCGAGCGTCATGCCGTCCTCGGCGTAGACATCAAGCAGCTTCGGGGTCACGGAAGCGAGCTTAAGCCGCTGCTTGACCACCTGGACGCTGACGAAGAAGACGGTTGCGATCTCCTCCTCGCTCATGCCCTTCTCGCGCAGCGCAAGGAAGGCGCGGAACTGGTCGAGCGGATGGAGCGGCGCACGCTGGACGTTCTCGGCAAGCGAGTCCTCCTCGGCGAGACCTTCGGTGCGCACGACGCACGGAACCGGTGCGGTTCGAGCGAGGCGCTTCTGCTTCACCAGAAGCTCCAACGCGCGATAGCGGCGCCCGCCGGCCGGGACTTCAAACATGCCGGTCTCGGCGCCACCGGTGTCGAGGACCGGTCGCACTGTAAGACTCTGCAGGAGCGTGCGGCGTGCGACGTCTTCTGCGAGTTCCTCGATCGACACACCCGCCTTGATGCGGCGCACGTTCGCCTGGCTCAGCACCAGCCGATTGAAGGGAATGTCACGCGACTGGCTGAGCGTGATCTTCTGAACGGATTTTGGCATTTTAGCTTCTCCGCGACGGGTGGCCGAGAGCCTCTCTCTCGAACTCCTCACCTGTCACGAAGCAGAGCGCCGCCCTCTTCCTCTGGAGGGCGGCGCCAAAAGCATGAAATTGGAAACTTAGAAACCGGCGTTTACGTTGGATCGGCGTCAGGCTACCCGGTCGAGCAACTTCTTCGCCCGCATCTCCAGATCGAGACGAGCATCCTGGTGCGGCTTGTCGCGGGCCACGGCCGTGATGCCCTGCACAAAGTCGAAGATGCTCGCCGGCTTGCGGCCTTCCTCGGCGAGCACCGTCTCGATGATCTTCGCCGTGTCCGACTTGCCGAAGCCACGCTTGCGCAGGAATTCGGTTCGTTCCTCTTCACTGCGCGCGACGATGCGCTCCCGCGCCGTCTTGATGCCGTTCACAAAAGACATGGGTGAGGAATCGGCGAAGCGCGTCAGCGCTGGCTCCGCTTCACGCGCAAAGCGTGAGGCGGCAAATTTTGAGTGGCGGATGGTGATCTCCTCGAAATCCTCCACGCCCCAGAGATTGCGATTCTGGCAGACGGCTCGAAGATAGAAACTTGCAATCCCGAGCGTCTTGGCGCCAACCTCGGAGTTCCAGCAATAAAAGCCGCGGAAGTAGAGGTCGGGTGAGCCATCCGACAGCCGTCCCGCCTCGATCGGATTGAGGTCGTCAACCAAGAACAGGAAGACGTCGCGATCCGAAGCATACAGCGTGGTTGTATCTTTGGTGACGTCGACCCGCGGATTGTAGATGCCGGTCGACCAGTCGAGCACCCCGGGCACCTTCCAGCGCGTATCACCGATGCCGTTGCCGGCGATGCGCTGCACGGCCGCGACCAGTTCATGGTCATATATGCGGCCATAGTCGGGACCGGTGACTGCGCGCAGTTCAACGCGTCCGTCATCAACCTCAAGCGTTTTGACCAACTCCGCCCGATGCGAGGTTAGCCCGTACTGGAGGTTGATCCCGGCGAGCGGTGCAGGCAACTGACGCAGATATGTAGCCGGCGCGCCGACAAGGCTCGCGAGTTGCCCGAAACTCCAGTGGGTTGGCACGAGCGGCACATCTTCGCCGGGCAGCAGCAGCGCTAGCCCTTCCGCGTCGGCGCGGTTCGCTTCCACCCGCATCGCCGCGCTCTCCGCGGTTCGAGTGCGGCTTCGCTCGGCGCGGCCGCGCACGGCGCCGAAAAGGTCCGACAGGGACAGATACCGCTCGTCCGCCGGGCGCGAGAACCACTCTGAGGACACACGGCCGATCCGCTCACCACGGCTCACATCCACCTTGTAGCCGCCGCGTTCACCGCGAGCGGCGTCCAGCATTGTTACTTGGGTCATAGGTTGTCTCCGCGACGGGCGCCGGGAGCCTCTCTCCCAACCTTTAACCCGTCATGGAATCCACACCGAACTCTTGCTCTATTGATGCGCACTCTCAGCCCGGCGCAGACGACGTGCATCTTTCACAGGGCGCGCGCTATTGTCCCCATCACAACTGGCAGAGAGGTACTAGTGAAAGCCGACGATCCGTGCCTAGAAAAAGCGCGCCAGGAAATGATCGAACGCATAAAGAGCTACGACGAGCGGATGCTAACGGTCATAAAATGCCACCTCGGTTGTGAGGACTTTCTAAACGGGCTGCCATCAGCTGCGGGGCGGCGGTGGACGCCGCACCTCCGTTTCAGTGAGGCGCGCCACATCAAGCGTTTCGATTTTTCGGAGCGCGGCGACGTGCTCGGCTCCCAGCCGTTCCAGCTTTTCGGAGAGCACAGCGCATTCGAGGTCGATGGGGCGCGCAAATGTGTCGTCTAATGCCACAGATGTGAAACAAAGCGTTCCTTAGTCTCGCCGAGCACTGTAGACGACGCGCCAGATGTTTTCTCTGCAAATGCGGAGGTTCTGCGAGGTCAGAATTGTGACGTATCATCTTGAACCAAACTAATCGGACCGACTGCGATTCATTTCTGATCCTGGGGGCCAGCCGTCATCGAAATAATTTGAAAGCTTTGAGGCAAATTTATCGGGCGGTAGTTGGGAACCGCCTCGATCCGTCTCGTAACAGATTCATGAATAAACGCGTTCGCAGGAACGCCGCGAGGTTCAGAATTCGGCACATAGTAGCCACCGTAAGAACGACGGGCCTCCCATTCCTTGTATCGATCCGATTTCGGCAACCATTCTAAGGCGCGCCAGACTGACGTCATCGACTGATGAGGCTCACGCAAGATATCGGGGCCGACATAGGTGAAGGGACTTCCGCGCCGCCGGATCCCCCAGACTAGCTGATTGACCGCTTGCTGGTTGATTGCGAGGCCATGTGCTGCGGCCTCACTGATCATCCACAACAGTGGGAACTTAGAAAGACCACTTTCGGATTCCGGATAGCCGCCGCCGATATCAGCATGAACTCCCGCAAACCAAACCTGCTGCGCATCCTGTGGCTCACTGTTGTTTGTCTTGCTGAAGCGATTGTACATGAACATTTGGGCGTTGGCCCAGGGATGCAGCCGAAACATCCTGCGCCGCTCGTCCAGCGCGATCGCTTGACGGAAAACGCGCACACTGGGGTTGTGTCGGGTATGCGGTAGTTCCTGGAGACTGAAGGTACAGAATCGATCGGGTCGGGGCACGATGACGCTCGCAACCGTGTCCCAAACGCCAAGAAACGCGATGGTTGGCCATCTCGACGAAACGATGCGCGCAAACTGGGCCGCGCGGTCGTCCTGGGATTGTGGTTCGGGCGCTTCGTCCTCCTCATGATTGGACGAGTCCGAAGTTGCCGCGGCAACAGGCTCGCTTTCGATGGACTGTTTATAAGCGGTGAGCGCAGCGCCGGCCAAATTCTGCTGTTGGGACGCCAGCAGGCCAACCTTATGGATCAGCCCCGCTAGCATGCGAACGGCGTAGGCGCCGCGGCTGAAGCCGAATAGATAGATGGCATCCCCGTCCTCGTAGTTGTTGATTAGAAACCTGTAGGCATTAAGAACGTTGTCATCGAGCCCATAGCCGGTCGCGAGGCCCAGGACGGTAATGGTGTCTTGCTTGAGTTTGGTCCATGGGTCCGGTCGAGCTAGCGTGCCAACGCCGGGATCGTAGTATACAACTTGTGGCGGCTGCGTCTTGGACGTCTTGCGGAGCACACGATACAGCTTCAAGACATTGGAGATGTTCTCGCTGATTTCGTTTCCGGTACCGTCGCAGCAGACGACAAGGTTTTTCATCGCGCGATGCTCTCCACGTAGCGGCGCCGGCTTCCGGAACAGACAACCGCAGTCAGCCCATCACTGAGGTTGCGGCATCACGCAGCAATCGGTGGCAAACGCAGACCGGGACGGTAGGTACCGTCGGTCGCTCCCTCAAAATCCCACTCGTAGATGACGACGGGGCCGACTGCCGGCTGGTTCTGTCCGAGGAAGAACGCAAGGGTGTTCGGCGCGGCGATGAAGAAATGGGTTGCCGGTCGCGGCGCGGCGGCACGCGGAACGCTGCGCAATGCCGCAAGGACACTGTCGGCGAGAAGCTGCGCATGCTGGCCGCACACGACACTTCTACCTGATGCCCCCGCCGCAAGGCGCGCATGAAGGATACGACCGATCGTAGGAACGCCTTTCACATAAGAACGCACGTGCGTCGCGACATCGTGGGTCAGGCTTACCGCAACAGCAAGTTGCTCGCCCTCACTGACCGTCTCCAGTTCGAATTCAAATACCGGCCATGTCTCGTCGCGCGGAAGGTCATTGGGCGACCACCAGCGTCGCCCTCCCGTGCGCTGCTCAATCTCAATCGTCTTTCCCGACTTGACGTTGAGGATCGCACCGACGCCAAAGGCCAGTGACACGTGTGCATCGAGAATGAGGCGAAGATGATCGTTGTCCCGCGCGGCATCGAGGACGAACGCCTGCATTTCTGGGAACACTTTCGTGTGCCATGCTGCCTCATCGCGGATGAAACGGCCTGCGAAATGGGGCACAAGGTTCAAGATGGTGGAACATCGCGCTTCGAGATTATCGATCGGATGCATGAACGAACGGACACCGACGGATACCGGCTCGCGCTCGCGGTCTTTGTCGAAGAGGTTCTCCGTTGCGCACATGTCGCGGAATGTTTGGCGGTCGAAGTCATTACGCTTCTGCGCATGAAGTTTGGTGATAAGGTCGTCGTAGAAAAACCCTGCCTCGGAATTCGGAACCGGGAGGAGTCCTGTCGCGCGGAACCGGTCGTTGAGCCAGTCCCGCAGATCTTGTCCCGATCCGAGCCGCTGCGTAACGCCGATGGTCCGCGCCACAAGGCGTAGCGCGTCGTCGTCCAGGCCGAGATGCTCCCGCCATGCCTTGCGCATCTTTCCCATCGCGCTGGCGTCGGTCGTACCGTCGAACAGTCGCTCAAGATCGAGCGCGTGCCATTGTGTGAGAAGAGCCCGCATCAGCGGGTCATCCCGGCGCAAACTCCAATTCGTTACAAGCTTGAATCGCGCCCCAGCACCCTCCGGCGCAAATTGCACCTGGGCATCGCGAGCGCGCTGGAGGAAAGACTGAGTCTGCGCATTGGAGAAGCCGGCGTCGGTCAAGTCCGCGTAACCGAACTCATCGGGCCGCACGTGCCACTTGCATTGGAGGTGATCGCGGACAAGCGGAGCACCCGTGTGGTCCTGCGGCGGTCGGGCGGGATCATACTCGACCAACACGTCGTCAAATGCCTTGGGGCCGGTCTCGTAGGCGACACGCACAACGCCGCTCGTAGGATCGAGAAGCAGCGCAGCGTGCAGCCAGAACACGCGAGCTTGGAAGTTGTCTCCTTGTTGTCGCGCAACGACGGCTTGCGTCATGAGCAGCCCTTTCAACTCACCGGGAAGTAGCGGCCCATGACCTCACGCCACAGCGTGAGGGCCTCGCCCGTCTTGCCCTGCGCTTCAAGCCGCATAGCAAGCGACGCCTTTTTCTCTGCCGTGCGCAGGGCGCTAATAGCCTTTTGGACCAAATCGGGTGTCATCTGGTCGGAGACATGCGGCCCTAGCCCGGCCGGGTCTGGCCACGGCCCAGACAGCACCGCGGGGACTGCGGCGAAGAAGCGCTGGACCTCGCGGGCGTAGGTCGTGAAGGGTGCGTCTACCAAGTCGAGCGCCATCACCTCGATTAGGAACGATGGCTTGATCGGCTTGTCCGCCGAGCGGTTCCATCGCTTCAGCATCTTCACCAGCGGCACCCACTTGCCACCAAGCTCCTTGTTCTTGGCGGTCGCTTTCTCGGCGTGAACCTCCGGGTCCGTCTTGATCCATTTGCCGAGATCCCGGTCGGGAATTTCATAGCAATCTTCCAACTCGAACGCTGGCACGGCGTCGATTGAAAGAACCTTGCCTTCCTCGTCCTTCGTGTTCTTCTCGAACTCGACCGTGGCGCAGCGGCGCCCCGGGTCTACGGCATCTTTGCCGTATTTCTCCACAAGGCAGTCGCGAAATGCGTCCAACACCTCGTGGGGTGGCTTGTCGCGCCACTTTTTTTCCTTCTCTCCCAGAGCGAAGAAGATATCGACGTCCTTGAGCGGCTTGGTCTTAGTGTGTCGCCCGTAAGAGCCGGTGAGGAAGTCGCGGTCGATCTCGAATTTCGCCCGGATGCAGTCGCGGACCTCGGTATGCCGCTTGCTCGCGTTTTTGGCCTCCGTCTCGCTGAGTTCGAGGCGCTGACGGAAGATTTCGAACGCTTCGTTGACGGTAGTCATTTGTAGTAGATCATCGAAGCCATGATGTCGGGAGTGGCGATCACGGTGCCGGCTTCTCGAGCAGCGAGATCATTCAGTGTGAGATACGAACAAGAACTGACCCCAGCGACCGGAGCGCCGCCCGGGGCAAGCAGCAAAATCCGGTAAGTGCAGCCGACCGGCGGGCGCGGTGGCTTGTCAAAGGACTGTTGAAGAAACTGGCGATCGACCCACATTTCGTCGACGCCGTTTCCGTCATAGCGGATCGGGAAATCCCAGCGCCCGAGCGCGATGGTCGTGCCGGGCTTGTAGAACTCGATGATAAATTTCTCGAGATGACCGGACTCTAGCCACGTGCGGGCCGCCCTATCAACCCAATCAGACCACGCATCAACGAGTGCCGTTGGATCAAGGCCGTAGTGCTGCACCAACAGCTTGATCAGATTGCGCATCTTGTCCGACACGTAAGCGGCCGTGTGAACGCGCGTGTATGCTGAAACGAATGTCGAGGTCATGGCCGGTCGAGGACCCCCCAGTTGATAGTGAGCGCTTGGTTCTGCGCGTTGCTGTCGGTCGCGCTCTCCTCATCATCGGGCGGCGATGCGACGTCGTGAATGGTGATGCGCGGCGCCCGGGTCTTCAGCGTGTTGTTCATCCAGTCTACGTCACCGGGTTCGGACGGTGCGGTGATCCGCCAGTCCTGGCCGCCGGTGGGATTCCACGTCAGCGCGTCGATGTCCTTCCCAGCTTCCATCGCAGCCTCGTTGTAGAGGCAGTAGATAACCAGGCGGGGACCATTGCCTTTCACGACAATCGGACACGTCGCCGGATGTTCGTCTGCGATCAGCGATTCCATCACGCTCGCCGCCTTCTTAAGAGTGGACGCATCGACGGAGCCTTCGCCCGTGATCAGATCGACGATGGCCTGCCACGTCTCGCCGGCCGTGCGCACCGGAACGGATGCAATCTCGCGTCGAACTTTCATGCCGCTTTCTCCTCGATACGTGCGTTCGCGGCTGCGAGCTTTAAGGTCGCGAGGACGTGTTCCGCGTGAAGCTTGTTGAGGTCTTTGGCGGTTTCGATAGTGGAGGCAGCAGCCGAGACGATGGCTTTGCGCAAGCGCCGCCCGTCCATGCCGTCCGACGCGCGGACGAAAGCAGCGATCTGGCTCTTGAGGTCGGCAACCCGCGGCCACTCCTTGGCGAGCTGCTCGAGAGCATCAGCAATGATTGCCTGCCGGGCCGTCGCATCTGGCAAGCCCATATCCTCAATCCAGTCGGCGCGGGACAGCAGCGCGCGGTCGACGGCTTTAGGGAAGTTCGTGGTCGCGATCAGAAGTGTGTTGCGGTGAGTACGAGAGAGAAGATCAATGCCGGCGAGTGCGGCATCCGTCGCGCGATGCGCGTCGATCGGGTTCGCTTCGAGACTCATTCGCTGCCGGTCGGCTGCAAGTGCCTCGACTTCATCGAGAAGAACGATAACCGGGTGTGCGGCGGCAAATTCCGGGATGGTTTGCTGGAAGAGCTTCGTCACTTCCTTCTGGCTCTTCCCGTGTGAAGAGCTTCCAAGGGCATGCGGGTCGACCTGAAGAAACTGCACCTTCTTGGGTGCGAGCGCCTGTGCAACTTCGTTGGCAAGGCCACGGGCGAGCGTCGTTTTTCCGGTGCCTGGCGGGCCGGAGAGCACGATCAGGCCATGAACGGGCATGACTTCGAACGCGTAACGCTGCCGGAGTTGGAAGGAGAGAAGCGCCTGCGCCACCAAACGGGTCCGTACCATCTGGTCGATCTTGATCGCGTCCCATGCCGCGGCGAAGTCCTGCCGCGGCAACAGGTGCTGATCGCTAATAGCCTCCATTGCCGACTCCTTTCTACGGGTGTCGGCGTGTCGCCCCGCCCCCGCGGTTGTACTCCTGACAGAACTGGTGGTTCCACCAGCCCAACACAAGATGCGGAGTCTCCCTCTCCGCCATTGCTACATCTAGCGGGCGGCTCTAATATACAGGGCGAAGAAGTAACGCTACTCCGAACCTGACTTGAACCTAGGAACACGCTTGCGCGTTGTCAAGCACAGAAAGTACCGCTACTCTGAACTTGTGGAATGCGGAGGAATCTTGGTGACTGCGCTCGGCGATAGGATACGGGAACTGAGGAAGAAAAAGGGCTATACGCTTGAAAAACTTGCTGAATTGGCGGAATCCAGCAAGAGCTATATTTGGGAGCTTGAGAACAAGCAGCCGCCCCGGCCTTCAGCCGACAAGGTCGCCAAGATCGCGCGCGTTCTGGGGGTGACGGCGGAGTATCTTCTCGACCCGGACGTTACCGAGTTCGCAGACGCCACGGACGAAGCCTTCTACCGAAAATATCGCCGCATGGACCCAGCCACAAAGGAACGATTCCGCCGGATGATCGAGGTCTGGGACGAAAAAAAATGAGGGCCGCCATCCATCCACAGCGGTGGGCCAACGACCTTACCCTGCTGCTCAATGCGGTGCTCGGCGAAAACCGGTTTCCGGTGAACGTGCCGGACGTGGCGCGAGAGTTCTCGCTGAAGCGATTCCCAGATGACCCGATCACCCTCGTGCGCGGCGGTCTGCTTCCGGGTTTCGATGGGGCGCTGACGCGGGCACCGACGGGCAAGAAGGGATGGGGTATTTTCTACAACACCGCGATCGGCTCGGCGGGGCGCATCAACTTCACCCTCGCGCATGAATTCGGCCACTACCTCATGCATCGGCATGCTCACCCGAACGGAATCCGGTGTGGCGATCAGGATGTGGTCCGTTGGGATTCCGAATATGGGCAGCTTGAACATCAGGCAAATGTGTTTTCGGCAACCTTGCTCATGCCGCTGGATGACTACCGTCGCCAAGTCCCTGAACGCCGGAAAGTCGACCTCGACGTTATGTCGGGATGTGCAGACCGCTACCGGGTGTCGTTGATCGCCGCTATCCTCCGATGGCTCGAATACACGGACTACCGCGCGGTGCTGGTCGTTTCGCGAGACGGCTTCATT
>NZ_JBFWPA010000165.1:0-11448 GCF_050250235.1 Pseudorhodoplanes sp. | reverse complement strand
ACCTCCGGGACGTGCTGGACCGCATGTCCAACGGCCACCCGATGGCCCGGCTGGACGACCTGCTGCCCTGGAACTGGGCCCGAATAACCGCCGCAGCCTGAGCGACGTGTTAGGAATGGACGGTTACAGAGTTTTTTGATTTGTGATTTTTAAGCTGCACAGTCTCTTTGACGTCGGGCTTGGGGGGCACTGTGAAGTCGCTGGCCATCAAATACAAGGACCCGCGCAAGCTCAAACCGCGTCCGAAAAACCCCCGTACGCACACTCCCCGTCAGGTCAAACAAATCGCGGCTAGCATCACGGAATTCGGGTTCATCAATCCGGTTCTGCTCGACGCCGCGGACGGCATCGTGGCCGGCCACGCCAGGGTCGCTGCCGCCGTCACTCTCGGAATGACGGACGTACCGACTGTCCGGGTGGACCACCTCTCCCCTGCTCAAATCCGGGCCTATGTCATCGCGGACAATCGGCTCGCTGAAAATGCCGGGTGGGACCGAGACCTGCTTGCCTTGGAGCTTCAGGAACTCTCGGTCCAGCCGAATTTCGACGTGACCGTCACCGGCTTTGAAATGGCCGAGATCGATCTCATCGTCGGCGAGGCCAGCCAGGGTGAGCCAGACGAGGCTGATGCTATCCCGGAGATTGATCGCTCCCTCCCCCCAGTGTCACGGCTTGGCGATTGCTGGCAGATCGGGGAGCATTTTCTCCTTTGCGGAGATGCCCTCAAGGCTCGAAGCTACGAACGCCTTCTTGGTAGCAAACGTGCCCAGCTCATTTTTTGCGATCCACCATACAATGTGCCGATAGCAGGTAATGTCTCTGGGCTCGGAAAGGCAAAGCATCGCGAGTTCGCGATGGCGTCCGGAGAAATGACCCCGCGGGAATTCACGAACTTCCTGCGGCGCGCCCTGACGAACCTCGCCGAATTCAGCGTCGACGGCTCGATCCATTTTATATGCATGGATTGGCGGCACATCCGAGAACTAGCCGACGCCGCCGAGGACGTATATTCCGAACTCAAGAACATCTGCGTTTGGTCGAAGAGCAATGCTGGCATGGGCTCTTTATACCGGTCAGCCCACGAATTCGTGTTCGTCTACAAGAACGGTCGCGCCAAGCACATTAACAATGTCGAATTGGGTCGATTTGGCCGAAGCCGAACCAACGTCTGGCAATATGCCGGCATGAGCAGTTTCGGGAAGGACCGAGAAGAATCCCTTGCCGGACATCCCACGCCGAAACCACTTGCCCTCGTCAGCGACGGCATCCTCGACTGCTCGAAGCGAGCCGGCATCGTTCTGGATGCGTTTGCTGGAAGCGGGACTACCCTGCTCGCTGCCGAAAAGACCGGCAGGCGCGGCTACGGCATCGAGCTCGATCCGCACTATACTGATCTAGTCATTAAGCGATTTGAAGAGGTCTACGGCTTAGGAGCAATGCACGTTGATTTAGATTTGAGTTTCGACCGGATTCGAACCGAGCGGACGGAGCGCACCAAGCATGGTAAAAAATCGGATACGGATACCTCAAGAACGGTCATCAAAAACGCCCGAAAGCGATCCGCCGGCCCAGACAATACGGGTTCGCATTGGAGGCGCGGAAACGACGCCGAGGTCGAAAAAGAAGCCGGTACCGGTCCTAAAGGGCGCAAACGAACAACTACCGACGGCAGAGGCACCGCGGGTTCACCTAAACAAAAACAACGACAAGCCCGGGACGAAGGGTCTGAAGCCAGTTCGCGCAGAAAACGACGAGGTATCCGAAGCCGCTAACGAAGTCGGATACGGCAATCCACCTAAGCACACGCAATTTAAAAAAGGTGACGGCCGACCTCGACTCGGTCGGCCTAAGGGCCGCAAAAACATTGCCACCCTATTTTTGGAGGCGGCGGCGGCGCAGATCACTGTAACCATCGATGGCAAGAAGCGGCGAATCTCTAAGGCGCAAGCAGCTTGTGTGCAGCTTGCGAACAAGGGCGCGATGGGAGATGAAAAGTTATTATTGAAATTCATCGATTTGATTGCCAGCATCGAAGCGCGCGCTGAGGCCGCCAGGCCATCTGAATATCCCTTTAATGAAATGGATAAGCAGGTGATCCGGGAGATTTATAAGCGCTTGCGGCCATACGAGGAGCGAGGGAACGCCTAATGGCACCGTCTCCCGCAAAGATGACCGCCGCGATCTATCGAGAGGATCTCCTTGCGTTCATCCATCGTTCGTTTCTTGAACTCAATCCTGCAGACAATTTCGAATACAATTGGCACCTTGAGCTAATAGCTCAAAAACTCGAAGATGTCGCGTACGGCAGATGCAAGCGTCTAATCATCAATGTTCCCCCACGCCATCTGAAATCACACTCAGCGTCAATTGCTTTTCCGGCATGGTTTTTGGGACATTTCCCGCATCAACAAGTGGCGTGTGTCTCCTACGGTCAAGACTTTGCCGACAAACTAGCCCGACACTCGCGCCGCCTCATGCAGAGTGATTTCTATCAGGCGCTGTTTAAGACCAGGGTCTCTTCCAAAAGGGACACCGTGGCTGACTTCGAGACTACCCAAGGTGGTTTTCGCTTTTCGACGTCCGTCGGCGGTCCGTTCACAGGCCGCGGTGCAAACGTGATTGTGATTGACGACCCCTTGAAGGCCGACGAGGCACTTTCTGATCCACGCCGTGAAAGTGTAAACGCCTGGTTTGACAACACGCTGCGAAGCCGACTGAACAGGCAAGCCGAGGGTGCGATTATCATAATCATGCAGCGACTGCACGCTGACGATCTGGTGGCACACGTTCAGTCTACAGAACGATGGGACGTTCTTTCATTTCCAGCGATTGCAGAGAAAAAGGCAACCTTTAAGAGTCGTACTCCTTACGAAAACAGGATCTTTCATCGAAAGGAGGGCGACATTCTACAACCAGCGCTGACTCCTCCTCATGTTTTGGAGAATATCCGGCGAACTATGACTGAGTATATTTTCGCGGCACAATATCAGCAGAATCCACAGCCGTCAGTCGGAAATATTGTTAAACGCAAGTGGTTACATTTTTACACCCCGAAGGAGCGCCCTGATCGTTTCGACATAACGCTGCAAAGTTGGGATACGGCAGTTAAAGACACTCAACGCTCCGACTTCAGCGTTTGCACAACGTGGGGCGTGAAAGGTAAAAAGGCTTACTTACTTCATGTTTTCCGGCGGAAGCTCGAATTCCCTGATCTCAAGCGCGAGGTTCATCGACTTGCGAAATTCCACGAAGCTACTGTTGTGCTTGTGGAAGACAAATCATCAGGATCATCGCTGATACAACAATTGCGCGCTGAAGACCTGGCGATCGTTCTACCTGCTCCCGCCATCGAGGGAGATAAGCAGATGCGATTGAACGCACAAACAGCCGTAATCGAAGGCGGATTTGCGCTCTTTCCAAAGAAGGCCGAATGGCTCGACATCTACCTGAGCGAGCTCATTTCGTTTCCAAGCGTGAGTTACGACGATCAAGTCGACTCAACCGTCTACGCGCTGGCATGGATTGCCAATAATCCCATATACTCTGGCACCATAATCAAACCATCGTGGTTTCACTATTACACAGAGCTGCCGCAGAATCAGCAGGGCAAGCGGGTGTTTATGTCATGGGATACACCGCGCAAAGATGACGCACAGCGTACCTGGACCGTCTGCACAATATGGATGTTGCTCGATCAGACTTACTACCTTCTGCACATGGAACGAGGCCTGTACGGGTACGTAGAACTACAACAACGAATTGACGAGTTGTACAAGGAGCATCAGTTTTTCAAGATACTCATGGAACAGACCACAACCGGCGTGGCCATGGAGAAAGATCATGGATTAGCGCAGCATCACCTCATCAAGCTCTATGAGGTCGAAGATGACAGGTCAGGTCGCGTTTCAGTATTAGAGCGAATGTTCACGGACGGTTTGGTGCGCTTTCCGAAGAACAAGCCTTTCATGGCGGAGCTGGAAACTGAGCTACGAGGTTACCCTTACGGGCAGTCAGACGATATCGTCGACAGTATCGCCCTCGCCCTCACGGTCGGTGGATCAGGTTATGACTCCAGCTTGAGCTGGGTTTGAATG
Organism: Pseudorhodoplanes sp.; assembly: GCF_050250235.1. GTDB lineage: Bacteria > Pseudomonadota > Alphaproteobacteria > Rhizobiales > Xanthobacteraceae > Pseudorhodoplanes. Next base: position 7,354 of record NZ_JBFWPA010000165.1, on the reverse strand, counting down.
GGAACATCCGAACGCCACCGTGCTCTGCTTCGATTACCCACCTATCATGGCTTCAGCGCGCGTATGCGTAGCGCAACCTGTCATTTCGCAGGATTTGCACTTAGTGCCAAAAACCGGGTCGCGCACCGGACATTTTGGTCTGCAGCTGTTGAACAGCGCTTCGTACGCGCCCGGTGAAGGCCGCCTTGCGGATTTGAGAGGGAGGGGGAAGTCATAGGACTATTCCTATGGATAGTCCTATGACCAAGACACAGGTCGAGGTGATCACGTCGGTGGAGCGGCGCCGACGCTGGTCGCGGGCGGAGAAGGAACTGCTTGTTGCGGCTTCGATTGAGCCTGGGGCGGTTGCGTCAGAGGTCGCCCGTGCGGCCGGTTACTCGTGCAGCCGACAAGGTCAACCCCTTCCTCGGGCTCTCAGCCCGCTTCTGAAATCATTCGAGGATTTTTTCTCGCTGCTCGCGTTTTCGTGAATCGAAAAACTATTTCCGACGCTCTGTTTCTTGTATGATCGCTCAATGTTGTCATTGAAGCGCCGCGCATTTCTTGTGAGTCTTGCGTCAGGATACGCTGCCGCCGGTGTTCCAATCGCATTCGCTGCGCAACCTAAAATTACGGTGATCAAAGACCCCAACTGCGGATGTTGCACCGCGTGGGCCACGCACTTGCGTGAAACTGGTTTCGACGTAACGCTGATCGATAACCCGCAAATCAACCGCGTTAAGGCAAAGCTCGGCGTGCCATCCGCCCTCGCATCCTGTCACACCGCAGAAACCGACGGTTATGTCATCGAAGGTCACGTGCCTGCGGATGCAATTCACCGTCTGCTGCGCGACCGGCCCAAAGTCAGAGGTCTTGCGGTGCCGGGCATGCCAATCGGCTCGCCGGGGATGGAAGTCGAAGGCACGCCGCCCGAAACCTACAGCGTGATTGCTTTTGGTCCGGGCGGCCAGTTCGTTTTTGCGCGCTATGAAGGTGCCAGGGAGTTGCCGGCGCGCTGAACTCGCGGCCCTCCTATCAAATCTTGGCCGCCCTCAGCCTGATTGCGTTACCGATGACGCTGACCGAGGATAGTGCCATCGCTGCGGCTGCGATGATAGGCGACAGCAATATTCCGAAAACCGGATACAGCACACCCGCCGCAATCGGAACTCCTGCGGCATTGTAGACAAACGCGAAGAACAGGTTCTGGCGGATGTTGCGCATCACGGCGCGCGACAGGCGCCTGGCCCGAACGATTCCGTTGAGGTCGCCTTTCAGCAGCGTCACGCCTGCACTTTCAATGGCAACGTCGGTGCCTGTCCCCATTGCTATCCCGACATCGGCCGCCGCAAGTGCGGGCGCATCGTTCACGCCATCGCCCGCCATGGCGACAACGGCGCCCTGCTCCTTGTACCGCTTCACAATCTCGCTTTTCTGCTCCGGCAGCACCTCTGCTTCGACCTGATCGATGCCGAGCTGACGGGCCACGGCACGCGCCGTGGTCCAGTTGTCTCCCGTCAACATCACTACATGCAGACCTTCCGCCTTTAGGGCTGCAAGCGCTTCGGGTGTTGATGGCTTGACAGTGTCGGCGATCGCAATGATTCCGGCGGCTTTACCATCGATCGCGATAAAAATTGCGGTCGCACCGTCAAGCCGCAACGCTTCGGCATCCTTCGCAGCCGCATCAGTGTCAACGCCGTGCTCTTGCAGAAAGCGTGCGTTGCCTAGCAGAACACTGTGGCCTTCGACGGTACCGAGCGCTCCCTTTCCCGTTGGCGAATCGAACTCTGTCACGGGCGCAATTCCAATGTTACGCGCTTCCGCCGCCCGGACGATGGCTTCGGCAAGCGGATGCTCACTGGCGCGTTCGACGCTTGCGGCAAATCTGAGGAGTGCTTCTTCGCCATAGTCGTCGCCGATGGCTAAGACGCGTGTTACCGAAGGCTTTCCTTCGGTGAGCGTTCCTGTCTTGTCTATCACAAGCGTGTCGACCTTCTCCATGCGCTCCAAGGCCTCGGCGTTCTTGATCAACACGCCCAAGCTTGCGCCGCGTCCAATACCCACCATGATCGACATCGGCGTAGCCAGGCCGAGCGCGCACGGGCAGGCGATGATTAGAACCGCTACCGCGGCCACGAGGCCATAGCTAAAGCGCGGCTCAGGCCCCCAGATGGCCCAGGCAGCGAAAGCAAGAACGGCAACCCCGATCACTGCCGGCACGAAATATCCGGAAACCTGATCGGCCAGCCGTTGGATCGGCGCACGGCTTCTTTGCGCTTCGGCGACCAGCTGCACGATTTGCGCGAGCATCGTATCGCGCCCGATTTTTCGGGCAGCGATGATCAGCGCGCCGCTCCGGTTCAGTGTGCCGCCAATGACCGCATCTCCTTTGACCTTCGTGACCGGCATCGACTCGCCCGTCACCATCGATTCATCGACCGCGCTGCGACCGTCCACAACTTCACCGTCGACCGGCACTTTTTCACCGGGACGCACACGCATGCGGTCGCCGACCGCCACCGCGTCAAGTGCGATTTCTTCTTCGCTGTCATCTGCCCCGATACGACGTGCCGTCTTCGGCGCAAGATCGAGCAGCGCCCGGATCGCACCGCCCGTGGCTTCCCGCGCGCGCAACTCAAGAACCTGTCCCAGAAGAACCAGTACCGTGATCACCGCCGCGGCCTCGAAATACACTGCCACGGAGCCGTCATTTCCACGGAACGCAGACGGAAAGAGCTGCGGCGCAGCGGTTGCCAGCACGCTGTAGACCCAGGCAACGCCCGTGCCCATCGCGATAAGCGTGAACATATTCAGATTGAGCGTGCGAACCGACGCATAGCCGCGCTCGAAAAACGGCCAGCCCGCCCACAAAACGACCGGTGTCGCGAGAGCAAATTGCAGCCAGTTCGAGATACTGCGCGGGATGAGATGATTTAGGCCGGTGAGATGCCCGCCCATCTCGAGCAAAAGCACCGGAACGCTAAGAACAAGCCCCACCCAGAAGCGGCGCGACATGTCGGCGAGCTCCGGATTCGGCCCGGACTCGGCTGTCGCCAGCAAAGGCTCAAGGGCCATGCCGCAAATGGGGCAGCTCCCCGGCCCCACTTGGCGAATCTCGGGATGCATTGGGCAGGTGTAAATCGTGCCCTCGGGAACGGATTCCGCTGCCTGCGCGGGTCCAAGGTAACGATCCGGATCGGCGAGAAATTTTGTTCGGCAACCCGCGGAGCAAAAATAATAGGGCTGCCCGGCATGCGTTACCCGGTGCGCCGTCTCGTGCGGGTCCACGGTCATCCCGCAGACTGGATCCTTTATGCCGTCTTGCGCCGGTGTAGCGTGGATATGCGGTCCCTCTTTGCCCGCTTGATGAGTCTTGCCTGAACAGCAGCTATGCGACGCGTGATCCATAGGAAAATCCTTTCCGGCCAACTTAAGGCCAGTCTGGACCTTCCCATGATGGTAAGGTCAAGACCGATTTTCAAAGCCCAATTACCTGTCTAACCGAGCCAGGATTGCCTTCATCTGGTCGATTTCCTTTTGCTGGCCTTCAATGATTTCGGTGCAAAGCTTTTTGAGCTCGGCATCGGTTATCGACGCCTGGCCGCACATCAGGAGTGCACCGGAGTGATGCGGAATCATCGACTTGACGAACTGGACGTTTCCGACCGCAGTCTGGGCACGAATGCCGACAAAGAACAGCACCAGTGCAAGGGCCGCAATCCCGGCGAACGCCAGATTCATTCGCATGTCGGGGTACATGCTTCGCATCACCGCAAGTTCGATCAGCACCATCGGCGCGGCCATCAGCCCGGCCATATAGGCCTGGTTGATGTTCGGATAGACGTCCGCAAACCGGTCCACCATCGCGTACATCAGGATGAACATCGCGATGAAGGACACAAGCGTCATGATGGCAAGGTTGCCGTAATGGCCCCGGCCCATCTCATGCTCTTTGTTTGTCATGCCGCCATCCTCCGGCAGCTTTCCGCGCAGGAGCGGCACACCTTGACGCATTCATCCATGTCGCCGAGCCGTTCGCAGTCTTGCGCGCACTCTTCACAGATTTCCGCGCACTCGCGGCAGGTGTGCTTATGATGGGGCGTGGCCAGGAGCATGAAATGCGCCGCAGTGCGGCACATCTCTGAGCAAGCCAGCATCAGCCGAAAGTGTGCGGGTTCGGTGTGCTTTCCGCCCGCTTCCAGACAGTGCGTCATTGCCATCCCCAGACAGGTTGAGTAGCAGGACAGGCACCGATCGATGCAGGCCTGCATGTCATCAGACATATGGTGCATGGTGTTTGCCTTTCGCTTTCTGTTTTCTAGTTCGAGTGCTTTTTAAGCCAGGTCGCGAACTCTTTGTTGTCGTTGCCCTGCTCCTTGATCAGCTTTTCCGCCATCTTTCGCATTTCCGGATCCTTTCCATGCTTGAGCTGAATTTTTGCCATTTCGATTCCGCCGGCATGGTGTTTCATCATGCTTGTCGCAAAGTCCTTATCGGCGTCGCCGGTGAACTGCATAGGCATGTCTTTCATCATGTCCATATGCGCTTGTTTCAAATCTTTGGTCGAAGCCGTGTCGCCCGGCTGCGGCATCATCATCTGCATCATCTTTTGCATATCCATACCTGGCATCTGGGCGAGAGCGATGGGCGCGCCGAGCGCCAGCAAGCCGGTAAGAGCAATAACCGTCTTCATGTTCATGATGTTCATGTGATTGTCCTTGGAGTTGTCGTGTATAATCGTTCGCTGCCAACAGCAGGCAGCGGCGTGTCGAGAAGCCTATGATTAGATAGGATTAGCCGCGCGGCGGTCTTCTTATGCCCGGCGGCGCTACCCCGTCAGGTGCGGCTGTACCGTGCGGAAACATAGACGCAGCTATCTCATCGAGGTCAAACGATTGCGCGTCCGCCTGGATGGCATGGCCGCCAGAACAACAGGCTTTGCCGCAGCATTGCAACCGGCAATGATGGTGCAGGCTGTTGCCGCTCCAACTAACCTCTGCGGTTATATCGCCCTGCGACGCGAAAACACGAACAAGCCGCTCGGTTTCCATGATCGCAGGCCGATGCCCGCTGCAAGCCCTCGCGTCCGTTATTCCCAGCAACGCCGCGAGGCAAATGCCAAAGGACATCACTCTGACGATCAGTTTCCGCGCGGCCATACCGGTTTTCCGGTCGAGTTCCTTTCCGCCAACGCCGTCGTTCAAAGAGAGTTCCGGCTCAGACGACGCGGATCACACCCATCATGCCGCCTTCCTGATGTTCCAGGATGTGGCAATGAAACATCCAGTCGCCGGGATTGTCCGCGACCAGGGCGATCTCGACACGTTCACGCGGCGCCAACAGCGCCGTATCCTGCCATTCCTTATGACGGGTCGGTTCCCCGTTCCGGCTTATCACCCTGAACGAATGACCATGCAGATGCATAGGATGGTGCCAGGCTGTTTCGTTGACCATCTCGATCACATACGAGCGGTTCAGTGACCATGTCAGGAACGGCTCGTGAACGTGGCCCCTCGCGGCTACGCCATTGATTGCCCAGGCTAAACCGTTTTGAAAGAGCGTTCGTATATCCGCGCGCTTTCCGTCCAGGATGGCAGCCCTCATCTGGCCCATCATCCCACCCCCAAGCACAATCTTATGCCGCTCTGCCGTGTCCAGGGCTGGCTCGGCAATTGGGTTGGAAGGAAGACGAATATGATCCCTAGCAGAAGGCTCGCGCAGCGGCGGCTCTTCGCTATAAACAAGATTAAGCAGCCGGTAGTTGAGGCTGGCATAAAACCTGTCAACGACACGGAAGCTCTGGCCGGGAGCGCCGGTCAGGTCGACAATCAGATCCGCCCGCATGGCTGGTCCAAGTACGACGCGTCCACTCGGTGGCTCGTGCGGTTCTACTGGCTGACCGTCTAGAGCGATCACCTTCGGCGCATGCCCCTCGAACTCCAGTGCAAAAATCCGCGCATTTGCGGCGTTGACGAGGCGCAACCGAATTCGCTCTCCGGCACGCACCTCAAAAGTATCGCGAACGGCGCCGTTGACCGTGACGACATTGCCAATCCGTCCCCCATGACTGACATCATGCATGTTTTTGAAATCGCCGCTGATCGAAGCGTCTTTCAACAGCCGCCAGTCACTGAGCAGCCAGGTGATGTCGCGGTCGACCTCAACGGAATCCCGTTCCTCGACAATCAGCGCGCCCGACAGACCGCGGCCGACTTGCTCGGCACTGCTCTGATGCGGGTGATACCAGTATGTGCCCGCGTCTGGGCATTCGAATTCGTAGGTGAAACGCCCCCCGGGGGCGATGGGTTTTTGCGTCAGATGCGGAACGCCGTCCATGGCGTTAGGCAACCGCACGCCATGCCAGTGAACCGTCGTGTCTTCGGGCAGGCGGTTCTCGACAACGACACGGAGACGGTCGCCCTGCCTGACGCGGATTTCGGGTCCAGGAACGCGCCCGTCATAGCACCACACCTCCGTTGCCGGATGCTGCGCGCCGACCAGCGTGAGGCGCGCGGGGGCTGAGACTAGCCGGAACTCTTTTGCTGCGCGTGCAGGGTTGTTAGCCAACGGCAACGATCCGGCCGCCAGAAGGCTCGCGGCGCCGGAGATTACGCGGCGCCGGTTGATCGTAGCTGAGTTCATGTGCGCTTCTCCTCGACTACCACAAACTTGACTTCCTGCTGTTTTCCGAGCGCGGCCCCCTTCACCAAGGCATAGACGGCCGGTATCACGATCAGCGTCAGCATGGTCGATGAGACCATGCCGCCGATCATCGGAACGGCAATTCGCTGCATCACCTCCGAACCCACACCCGTGCTCCAAAGGATCGGCAGCAGACCTGCCATGATGGCTGCCACGGTCATCATCTTCGGCCGCACGCGCTCGACCGCGCCTTCCATGATAGCGCGGCTCAAGTCATGTTGCTGCAGGGGCCTTCCTTCGCCCATCGCGCGCGCTTTGGTTTCTTCCCATGCCTGATTGAGATAGATCAACATGATAACGCCGGTTTCGGCGGCGACGCCCGCAAGCGCGATGAATCCGACGATCGACGCCACGCTGTAGTTGAAGCCCATCCAATGCATCAGCCATAGGCCGCCGACCAGCGAGAACGGCAGCGAGAGCATCACAATCAGCGTTTCGCCAATACGTTTGAAATTCAGATAAAGCAGCAGGAAAATCAGCAGAAGCGTCGCCGGAACGACGATCTGAAGACGCTTTGCGGCACGCTCCAGATATTCGAACTGGCCGCTCCATGCCACGTAGAAGCCCGCGGGCATCGGCACGGCTTCTGCCACTGCCTTCCGGGCTTCTGCTACATATCCTCCGAGATCGCGATCGCGAATGTCCACAAAGACATACACGACGAGCTGGC
>NZ_JBFWPA010000164.1:0-11458 GCF_050250235.1 Pseudorhodoplanes sp. | reverse complement strand
GTACATCTTGAAGCCACGCTCGATGCATTATACGCCGGCTGCGCTCGCGCGCTGGAGCTCGGCCGACGTGAAGGCGTGAACGGTGACGTATGTTCCCCAGTTCTCCGCCGCCTCGACCGCCGCGCGGAGTTCTTCCTCGGTGAAAGTCATCACGTCGATCGGGCTGAAGGGCGATGACACGCCGCCGCCCGCCGTGAGCTTGATCTGGGACGCGCCCAGCATGAGCTGTTCGCGGACACGCAAGCGTACTTCGTCGGGACTGTCGGCAAGCATGCTGCCACCGACTTTCTCCATGCGCGCCATCATGCCGCCGATGGTGCGTGGCAGATCGGACAATTGGCGGAAATCTCCGTGGCCGCTGGTCACGGTGATGATCGCTCCCGAAGGATAGATGCGGGGACCTGCGATGACTCCTTCGTCGATGGCCTGCTTCAGGCCAAAGGACGGTCCGCCGACGTCGCGGACGGTTGTGAAGCCGCGCATCAGCGTGTCGGATGCTTCCGCAGCGGCCGTGATATTGTTGTAACCGACGTCGCCATTGATCGCCTGCGCCGGATTCGGACGGATCAACATCGCGTGCCAATGAGCATCGATCAGGCCGGGCATGAGCGTCCGTCCGCCGCCGGCAACTACCGCTGTTCCCGGCTCCGCGTCGATCGTTGCTGTCGAGATACGCTCGATGATGTTGCCTTTGACAAGCACGTTGGAGGGCGCTGAGAGCGAACTGCTCTTGCCGTCGAAGATTCGAACGTTCTGGAAAAGCGTCGAAGCGGCTGTCGATGGCGGCGCCGGTGTCTGAGCGCTCGCCGTTGCGGAAAAAGCGAGAAGCGCGGCCGCAGTGACCAATAGGGGTTTCGACATCACGGATGCTTTCCTTCTATCGCTTGCCGAACTGCGTTGCGCCGGCAATGCCAGGCAAATTGAAATATGAATGGCGTGTGCGGCACGACGCCGATCGTTGACGTCATGCCGTACGAAAGGCGGGACTTGGAGCATGATCCCGAAAAGTGGAAGTCGGTTTCGGAAAAGATCATGCTCAGACAAAAAGATAACGACGGGTCTGATTCAATGCTGTTGAATCAGACCCGAGGGCTCGCGCTCTGGATCAGCGGCGCGGACGACCGCCGCTGCCGCCGCCGGGCCGGCCGCCGGCATGAGGAGGTCTGCCCGCATGCGGCGGGCGTCCAACATGCGGCGGGCGGCCGGCATGCGGGGGGCGGCCAGCATGCGGAGGACGCCCGACGTGGGGAGGCCTCACTCCCGGCCGTCGTGGCGGATGCCACCCGTGCCAACCGGAACCGCCGCCCCACCCGAAGCCGCGCCGCATCCGGTAGCCGCACCAGTACCAGCCTGGGCCGCGCCATCCGTCGAAGTACCAGCAATATTGCCGGCCGCGCCAGAAGCGCGCTTGGACATCGATGACGTTGCCGACGTCGCCGGCCGCTGCCCGAATGGCGTCAGGCAAGCCAGGGACGGTCGCCTTTGCCGGCGTGGCCAAAAAGAGAGTTCCGAGGATCAGAGGTAAGGCAGCTCGCATCTTGAGACCGGTCATTTGTTCCTCCTTCAGTACACCCAGGTTACGAACGAAGTTAGCAGGGCTCCTTTCACTACACGGACGTCTTCCTCGCACTGTCGCGGCGCGCACAATTCGCGGCGCGCGGACCTCGAGATCACGGCTCCGGGATTTCGCCCGGCCGATAACGGGGCAGGCCACTCGCCGGAAGGATTGCCAGCAGCGCAAGGCCCGCCAGGATCAAGAATCCGATCTTGAGCGCCAGCAGTCTTGATTCCGAATTGATGCGCAGCGCCTCCGCTTTCTGTTCCGCCGTCGCTGTCGTTGCGTCGATCACGCCCTTGAGCCGCTCGTTGCTCACAAAGGTGATGCTATCGAGGTTGACTTGAGACTGAATCTCGATCGGCAGCGTCGGATTCGAAGCCAACTGGCTCATCACTGCCGAACTCAACAATCCGACCAACAACGCGCCGGCGACAGCCGTTCCGACGGCGGCGGCAAGATTATTCGTCGTGCCGCGCAGGGAACCAACGTCGCCGGCCAATGTTTTCGGCGACGCCGTCACAAGAACGTTGAACAGGAGCGTAACGAGCGAGCCCTGCCCGATACCGAAGACGATCAGCCCGAAGAGAACGGGAATGGCGCTCCAGTCGTTACGCACGACGAATGCAAGCCAGATCAACGCCGCGGCGCACAATGCGAAGCCGAAGCGGCCGATCTGTCGCGGCGTGAACTTCTCGTAGAAGCGCACGATGAACATTGCGGCGAAGAAGACGGTCAGGTTGAACGGCAGCATGGCGATGGCCGTCGCCAAGGGCGAGCGCCCCTGCACGATCTGTATGTAGAGCGGCACGGAGAAATTGAGAGCCGCCTCGAGCGCGACGACCGAGAACATGGCGTAGACCGCCGCGCGCTCCTCGCGCGAGTCGAGAACTTCCAGCGGCAGCAGCGGCGTCTGATTTGCGGCCTCACGCCGCCGTGTCCAGAGAAGGAACGCCTGCCCCAGCATGATTCCGAGCACGATCATGATGGGAGCAGGAGACAGGCCGAGAACGTTGAACGGCGCCGTTGGCCGCGCCAGGGCCAATCCCCAACCGTTCAGGTTGTTGAATCCGAAGCTGATGAGGATGATCGCCGACGCGGCCAGTGCCACGCCGACCATGTCGATGCGTACGTCCGGGCGGCCGTGATCGGGTTTCAGTCGGAAACTGAGAAAGAAGACCAGCGCTGAAACGGCGATGAGGATGCCGAAAACGGGCCGCCAGCCGATATAGGTGCCGAGGACGCCTCCGATCAGGAATGCGAGCACGCCCGCGCCGGCTCGGGCGGACCCCAACGCGCCGAGCGCGGTGGCCTGCTGATTGCCGTGGTAATTTTCCGCGATGAGCGCGACGAGTGCCGGCACGATCACCGCGCCGGATGCGCCGCAGAGCGCTTGCGCAAAAATCATGATCGACGCCGCGGGGCTGAAGGTCATGAAGACTTGCGATACCCCGAACAGGATCACAGCCAAGCGAAACACGCGCAGGGCGCCGAAACGCTGCACCAGCTTGGCGCCCAGCATCACGAAGCCTGCCACGATCATCGAATAGGCGACGATGCCGGTTGCGACGACGGTCGGCGCCACGCCGAAGCTTTCGACCATGCCCCCGAGCGCAACAGGCAAAGAAGCCACGTTGAACGACATGATGGCCTGCCCGAGCGCGATCGCGATCATGGGGATCCATGACTCCCGGGCGACCGTTTCCACGGAATCCATCGGCGTCGTCGAAGCCATTGTTTGCCTCCCCGTCCCGGTTTAGGAGCGTCGTCGTGCGCTCGTTTTTTTCAGTCCGTCGATGACGTAAGCAGGTCCAGACCCAGTCGTTGGGACAGGAATTGAGCCACCAATTGTCCCTTCACGCTATTGCCCGCATCGTCCAGCGGCGGGGCAAAGGTGCCTAACCCGCCTTTGCCTGGAGATACGGTGACGATGCCGCCGCCGATTCCGCTTTTTCCCGGAAGGCCGATCTCGTAGAGCCAGTCGCCCGACGTCTCATAGAGCCCCGCCGTCAGCATGACCGCCAAGGCAAAGTGGCAGACCTCGGGCTTGACGATTTGGTTTCCGGTGAGCGGGTTGACGCCCCCATGCGTCAGCGTCGCGCCCATCACCGCAAGATCCTTAGCGCTCACATTCAACGAACATTGCCGTGTATAGAGGTCGGTCGCCTCGCGCGGATCACAATAGAGGCGGCCCATGCTTTGCAGCATCCATGCGATGCTTCGATTACGAAAGTTCGTCTCGGACGCCGACGCATAGACCTCCTCGTTCACCGAGAGGTCCCGACCGGCAAAACGTGAGAGGCCGTCGCGAATGAATTTCCATTTCTCCTCGGTGTTTGCGCCCGGAACCAAGCTTGTTGTCGCGATCGCGCCCGCGTTCACCATCGGATTGGTGCGCCCGTCGGAGCTGCGTTCGATGCCGGCGAGCGAGTTGAACGCATACCCCGTTGCGTTTACGCCGAGCCGTTCACGCGCTCCCGTCGCGCCGATAAGATCGCAGATCAACGCAAACAGAAACGGTTTCGAGACGCTCATGATCGTGAATTCGTGCTCTGCGTCACCGACGGAGAACACGCGGCCGTTGACGCCGACCACGCAGATGCCAAACAGTTCTTGAGGGACGCGCGCGAGCGCCGGATAAACTTGCGAATTCTCTCACAGCCTCACGGATGCAAAGCGCTCGTGGGCCTCGGAGACCAATCGGACGACCTGCTCCGCCGGCGGCAATTTGCCGGTCGAAATATATGGCTTTCCTTGCGGCTGAAGAGGATCCGACAAACTCCAGCACTCCTCTTTGCCCAACGGTAAACGAACTTTGCCGCCGCCGCAAAATGGCGGCAGGTATGCATTTATATGATCCGACGTTGATCTTGCGTACAACGGCGGCGGCTCGGCAACATACTAATGGCATTCACGAAGGTGGAAATGCCCGGTTCGAAGATGTTGGCAACGCCCTTACGCTGCACCTACGCCTTTCCTTAAAAGTGATCCGATTCCGGCGCCGCGTAAAGCTGTTATTCGAACGCGACTACGTCCTGCCCTCCAGATGGTCCTCGACATAAAATCTGACGATCGCGACCCGCGCGACGGCAACGAGCGGCATCGCGAGCGCTACGCCCAGGATGCCAAAAAGCGATCCGAGGATGACGATGGCCGTGAGGATCCAGGCCGGAGGAATCTCGATGGCCTGGCGCTGGATCAGCGGTCCGATCAAATATCCTTCGACCGATTGAATCACGGTGTAGATGACGAGCGACCAGATCACCACCGAACCTCCAAGCGGCATCGCGACGAGACCGATCGGTGCGGCCGCGGCGATGGGCCCGAGATACGGAATGAGATTGGATACTCCCGCTTGAAGACCGAGCAAAAACGGCGCCGGCAAGCCGATGAGATAAAGCACGGCGGCAACGCAAATCGTCATCAGCGCGATACGAACCATCTGTCCAACCAGCCAGAAACGCAGAACCGCTCCCATTTCATCCAGTACAGCGCGCGTGCGTGCGCGATGTGAAGGCTTGACCAGTACGACGATGCTTTCGCGATAGGTCAGAGGGCTGGCGGCGAATAGAATTCCAAGAAACAAAATGATGAAAATGTTCGTGAGGATGCCGGAAGCTCGGCCGAGAAGCGCCTGCGCGTGGCTCAGCAGTTTTCCCTGATCGGAGAAGAGCCATTGCGCAAGGTCGGTTCCTGTCTCCGGGCCAAGCGCATCAACGCCGTAGGACAGCAAGTGCTTTCGCAGAACGGCCAGTTGCGTATCCATGACTTGCAGGAGCATTCGCGATTGCTCGGGCAGCCCGTTCGCTCCCCATTTGAGGCCGAGCGCGGTGATCGCCGCGAGCGCGATCAGCACGAGCGTCAGCCGCCACGCGCGGCTGATCGGCAGCATGAGGCCGACGATTCTCGTTGCGGAATCGAAGAACGTGGCGAGCAGCACCCCCGCGAACACCAGCAGAAGGCTCGACGTCGTTTGCCAAACCAGGAAGAGGCCGGTGCCGACGACGAGCAACGCGAAGCCGGCCACGAAGATCTCGCGTCCGAGCGCCGCTCCGGGCTGCATCGCCACAAGCCGTGTCGCGCCGACGTCGGGATCGCGATTGTCCTTATCCTCTCGCGCAGGGTCGTTCATATGAGCGGCGCGCCGTTCGATTCACGCTTGCCGATATCGGCACGGTAACAAGCCCGCGAGTGGGTCATGTAAATGCAGCCGGAGCGATGGTTCGCTTCAAAAGCGAAGCGCAGCGCGTTGACAATTTTCACGTAGGGCGAAGCGTTCTTCAGCCGGCGGACACCGGCGTTTTCTCGCTGCCCTTCGGCAACCAAGCGGAAAAAAGCCATCCGATTCCATGCAGCAAAAGATCGATTCCGAGGAGAGCGCCCAAGAGAAAAGCACCGCTCGCAGGGAATCGCATCAGGATGATGACGCCTGCAAGAACACCGAACAGACCGGAGATCAGCAGTACGAGGCCGGCCGCATTCCAATTCGCGAGACTGATCAGAATGCGAATGATTCCCGACGCCAGCAACGTGAGCGCCAACACGTAGGTCAGGACGAATGCGCCGACGAGGGGTTGGTTCAAAAGCGCGAGGCCGAATGTAACGTAGAGGACCCCGAGCGCGACCTGCCACAGGATGCCGCCCCAGCCCTTCGTTCCAAATGCGTGAACGATCTCGAGCGCGCCGGCGGCGACCGCCATCCAGCCGATGAATATGGCGCTCACCAGGGTGAAGAACGCGACATCGGTGAGCACGACGAGGCCGATGACGCTGAGTACGACTCCCAGAAGAACCCGCACCCACCGTGCCGGAAGCTGTGCAATGCGGCGGCCCGACATCTCGTTTTCCAAATTGCTCATGACAGGCCGCTCCGATCAAAAAAATAAAGAAAGCGGATTAAATTTCGCCACCTATCGTCAGCATGAAGACATCCGCGCTTTACAGTAGAGCGCGGATGTCGCACGCTTGTAAAGCCGACCTCGCAGCCTGTCGGCTTTTCGTCCCATTGATCGGGAAGAGCTATGCCGGCGCAGCCGGCGTCTCGGTGCTTGCTTTGGCAAGCGCGTCGCGCAGCTTTTGCTCCTTCGTGTCGTCGAGAGAAGTCTTAAGCACCGTTCCGCCGGCATCTTGAATGTCGCGCAAAACCTTGTCCGGAGTCATGTTCTTCACCAGAACGAAGAGAGCGGCATTTCCCGGTTTTAGCGAGGCACTGAGATCTTTCATGAACGCGTCGTTGATTCCGTAGTCCGCCAGAAGTCCGCCGAGTGCGCCGGAGGCGGCGCCAAGCGCAACGCCGAGAATCGGATTAAGGAAAATCACGCCGATCAGAAGCCCCCAGAAGCTACCGGAAACGGCGCCGGTGGCTGTCGTGTTCACGAGCTGGTTCAGTTTCACCTGACCGTTTTCAGTCTTGGTGGCGATGACGGCATCGCTTAGCGTGATGAGATATTCTTTCTGAAGTTTGAGAAGCCGCTGACGTACTTCCTCGGCTTTCGCTTCCGTCGGATACACGATCGCTATCAGGTCGGACATGGGAAACCTCCGATGCTCTCAAGGGTGTCGCTTCGCATTCTAAAAAATCGCCAGTTTTAAAAAAACCCATATTTTCTGTAGGATTGTCCCGAAATGGAGATGAGCTGTTGCGCGGGCGGACCTCATTCGACGCGGTTGAATGAGAATCCTGGACTCGCGAAAGCCGCTGGGCTCATGCCTTCGCTCCGGGATATTGCTCGCGGTCTTCGCTGCCGACCGATCGGAGCTTCGCCATGATCCGGCTACGGCGGACGAGGCTTCGTTGGCGTTCGACCCTGCGCCGTGATCGAAGTTAGCGATAGATAGTCACCGGGCCCAGGTTTGGCAGCTGCCTCGTATCTTCAGCCAGACGGTCTTTCCGGAAGGCGGGGCATCCGTCCGAACATCGAACTCGAGGTCATCGACCGAGAGCGTTAGGACGGTGTGATCGCCTTGGAAATGACGATTGAGAATGGCGGCCTCTCGGCCATCGCTTGCGTGCGCCAATTCAATCTGTTCGGGACGCAAGAGCACGGTGACCTTGCCGCCGTCCGCCTCAGGATGGCCTGCCACGGGAATGGCGCCGATCAAGGTCTCCGCTTTGCTCTTCCGCATGACGCCATCGAGCAGGATGGCCATCCCGGTCAACCGGGCCACCTCCGCATTCGCCGGTGTGTTGTAAACCTCCGTCGGCGTTCCGCATTGCATGACAACGCCGTTGTTGATGACCGCCACAAGATCGGCGGCGGCGAACGCCTCGGCGGGGTCGTGGGTGACAAGCACCGTGGTCGTTCCCGCCTGCCGCAACAAGGCGACGACGTGCTCGCTCATCTTACGGCGCAGATCGAGGTCGAGCGCATTGAAGGGTTCGTCGAGCAGGATGACGCGAGGATGCGGCGCCATGGCTCGCGCGAGTGCGACACGTTGCTGCTGGCCCCCCGACAGCTCGTGCGGATAGCGGTCCGCATAGTCCGTGAGATCGACGAGGCGCAGAACTTCATCGACGCGCGGGCGTCGGAGTTGGCCGTGTCTGAGGCCGTAGCCGACATTTCGCGCTACGGTTAGATGCGGGAACAGGGCTCCTTCCTGCGGCACATAGCCGACGTTCCGGCGTTCGGGCGGAACGAACCGTCCTTTTCCCTGCATGACGGAAGAACCGAGATGAATCTCGCCGCCATCCGCCCGTTCGAAGCCTGCGATCAGCCGGAGCAAGGTGGTTTTTCCGCTCCCGGATGGGCCGAGAAGCGCGAGCATCGAGCCTTGCGGCACCGTGAGGTCGACACCGCTCAGAACCGTTTGTTGGCGATAGCTTTTGGTGATCGCGTGAAGTCGGATGCCGGTCATCGCAGATCGTACAATTCGGCGTTACCGCGGGTGAAGAAGTAGACCAGCGGCGCCGACACCAGCAGCAACAGCGCCGCAAAGGGCGCTGCCGCCGCGTATTGCCCGTCGTTTGCGTGCGACCACACCTCGGTCGCCAGCGTGGCAACGCCAATGGGCGCAAGCATCAACGTGGCGGTCAGTTCCCGCATCAGTTCCAGCACCATCAAGGCGAGCGCGGCGCCGATGCCCGGAAGGATGTTCGGCAACGTGATCGACGCAAAGGCGCCGAGCGGACTTCGTCCCAATCCTCGCGCCATCTCCTCCAGCCGCGGCTGCGCGAGCTCGACGGAGGCGCGCAGGGCCGATTGCGCGATCGGAAGGAACAGCATGGCATAGGCGACGAACAGCACGAACGCGGTCTGATAGACCGGGCGCGCGAAATGGATCGATAGGAACGTCAGCGCGAGCGCAATCACCAATCCGGGAAGGCCGTGGATCACGTAAGGAAGCCTGTCGGCCAAATGAGCGAGCCGCCCGCCGTGGCGGACTGAAGCGAAAACGAGCGGCAACGCCAGGGCCACGACGATCAATGCGCCGGGGAAGGAAAGGCCGAGAGACCCCATGATCGCCGGCATGATCTCCGCGCTGCCCTGGCCTCGCGATTGGCCCACGAACAGCCAATAGCCGATCGTCGCCATCGGCACGCCCAGCGACAGCATGGACATCAGGCAAAGCGCGCTGAAGACCGGAAGCCGCAGGCGCCCCAACGGCACCGGCGGAAGGGTACGCGCGCTGCCGCGGCCTATGCGGGAGACACGCCTTCCGCGCCGCAAGCGCATTTCTCCCCACGCCGCCGGCAGACAAAGCGCCATCAGCACCACCGACTGCAGCGCGGCTGACGCACTGTCGAACTGAAGCTCGTACGACTGAAAAATGGAGGTTGTGAAGGTCTGTACGCGCAGGAGCGATAGCGCGCCGAATTCCGCAAACATATGGGTGAGCACCAGGAGGGCGCCTGCGCCGAGTGCCGGGCGTGCTTGCGGCAGCACGGCCCCGAAGAACGTGGCCCAGGAACCGCGCCCGAGCGAGCGCGATACTTCCTCGAAGGCCGGGTCCATCCCGCGAAGAGCCGCGCTGACCGGTAGAAAAACGAGGGGGTAGACCACGATCGTCAAGATGAAGATGGCCCCGGTCATGCTTTCGAAAACGCTGTCGACCGACGCCCACGCATAGCTCGCCACGAAGGCGGGCACGGCAAGCGGCAGGCTTGCCATGATCCGCCATCCCGCTCGGCCCGGCAGGTCGCACCGCTCGATGCACCAAGCCATCGCCGTGCCGATCAAGCAGGCTCCCGCTGTCACGCCGACGGCGAGGATCACGGTATTCGCGAGCAACTCCAGCGTTCGTTCCCGCACCAGCTCCGAAACGATCCCCGCGGGGCCTGCCTGCCACGAGCGTAGCCCGACATAGACGAGCGGCAGACAGATAAGGAAAAGGGGCGGAAGCGTAGCGAGAACGAGCCAGAGGGGCGGCCACTCGGGCCGCCCTCTGTTCGTCCATGCGATCGTCAAGCCAGGCCTGCCTCGCGTTCGAGCACCAGAGCATCGGCCGCATCGCCGAGATCGTCCGGCGTGACGGGTGGAGGGTCGAGTTCGGCGAATGGCTTGAGGGCGTAAGGGGATTTGATGCCCGGGCGTATCGGGTACTCCGCAACGGAGTCGACGATGGCCTGCTGGCCGTCCGCACTGACCATGAAGGCCAAGAATTTTTGCGCCGCCTCCTGTTTTTTGCTCGACTTCAGGATGCCTGCGGCGGAGACCGTGATGAGCGCGCCCGGATCCTTGTGGCCGAAATAGAAAAGCGCCGATTTCATCTTGGCGTCGCCGACCTCTTTAGCCACGCTGAACCAGTAATAATTATTGACGAGGGCGGCGGCGATCTCGCCCGCTTCGACGGCTTTCATGGCCGCGCCGTTGCCGTTGTAGGAGCGGCCATGGGCCTTGAGGCCCTTCAGCCAGTTGAGTGCGGCCTCGCGGCCCTTCATCCGCTCGATCGCAATGATTTGTTCCTGGAAGGCGCCGCTGGTCGGAACGTAGGCGATCCTGTCTTTCCAGGACTCGTTTGCGAAACCGAGCACCGATCCTGGGAATTCGCTCTCCTTCACCATGGCCTTGTTGTACGCGACCACGCGTGAACGCATGCTGGCGCTAAGCCACGTGCCGTCCTTGGCGACATACGTGCTCGGCACCTGCTGCAACGTCGCGTCGTCGAGCTTGCTGAGCAGGCTTCTCTTCGAGAGAGCGGCGACTGGCGGACTTTCCTCCGAATAGAAAATGTCCGCAGGGGATGCGCTTCCCTCCTCGATGATCTGATTGGCGAGCTGGCTGCTGCCGCCCTTGCGGATATCGACCTTGATGCCGGTCGCCTTGGTGAAGGCGGCGACCAGCGCCGCTGTCGTGCGCGCATGCTGTCCGTTGTAGAGGGTCAGCGTGGTGTCGGCGGCCGCTTGCGCGGCCGTTCTCGCCGCGCTTCCGAAGGCGGCGGCACCGGTCAGCAAGGCGCTCGTGCGAAGAAAATGGCGGCGGGAAACGTAACGCATGTTCGAACCTCCGGCCTTCCACCACGTTGGTCGGCCTCGCGACGCATGGTGCGTGTCCTTTCCCTATATGCCTCGCATTTCGCTCGCAATCGCAATGATTTAAATCGATTCTAAGCTGGAAGGAGCATCGAGTGTCGGATGCCGTACGCCGCATGGACGCTTCCTACGAGCATCCGGTCATTCATCGCCGCTGACGGCGGCGGGCCTGTCGAGAAGGGCCTTTGAGGCTCCTCTCTCGCCCCCCACGACCGCCTGGCCAAAAAAATTCACTGCCCCGCTGAACCTGCATGCCCCTGTCCACGACAGATGAGTGGGAATGCACAACATAGACAGGGGACTTGGTCATGTTTCGGAAAGCAACTCTCGCAATCGCAGCGATCATCACTCTCGGCACCGCGACCACTCTCGTGACGGTCGATAGCGCGTCGGCCCGTGGCGGCCACGGCGGATTTCATGGCGGCGGCCACTTC
>NZ_JBFWPA010000163.1:0-11553 GCF_050250235.1 Pseudorhodoplanes sp. | reverse complement strand
CGCGATGGTTAAGGCGGGCTAAATCGGGGGCAGCCACGTCCCTGCCTATCCGCGGCGTCATTGCCGGGCTTGACCCGGCAATCCATCCTTTTTCGAAAGACGATGGATGCCCGGGTCAAGCCCGGGCTTTGACCGATACTGACAATCGCGTTGAAGCGGTGTCAGGCGCGGGTTTGTAGCCTGGTTTTCCGGTACGGTCGATCCAGTCGAGGATGGTGCCCAATTCGCCTTGCAGGGTGATGGAGAGGTCGCGCCGCGTCGGGCCGGGCGCGATGACGATGCGGTCGATAATCTCACGGATGGCCTCGGCAGCCTCCGCGGCGTCGTCGGGATGGGCGAGCGCGGCGGTCAGGCGTTCGATCCTGCGCCGGTAGGTCTCGGCGATGCCGGGGTGCATGTCGGGAACGTCCTGCGGGGCGTCCGGCACGCGGGCGGTGAGGCTTTCCTGTCTGGCCTCAAGCTCGGTGAGCCGGTCGGATAGCGCACGGTGCCAGCCGCCTTGCTCGATGACGCGCACGATCTCGGCGATCGCCTTCGCGGTCTCAGTAAGTTCGCGGCGTGTGGCGTCGGCTGTATTGCGGCGCTCGCGATTGAGCCGGTTGGTTTCCTGCGCGTAGGCACGCATGGCTTCGGCCGCCATGTCCGGCGTCATCATGCGCTCGCGCAGCCCGGTCAGCACGCGGGCTTCCAACGCCTCCCGGGCGATGGTTCGGGCATTGTCGCAGCCGTTGCCCAGGACGTGGTTGGTGCAGGCGTAGCGATCCTGCCCGCGACGGGCATAAGAGCCGCCGCAACAGCCACAGAACAACAGGCCGGACAGCAAGGTGCGTGGGCGATGCGTGGCGTTCATTGCGCCATTCCGGGCGAGGCTGCGCTTCGTGCCCTCGCGCGATGCCTCGATCCGGGTCTTGTAGCGCGCCGTCAACTCGTCCTGCTTTGCCTTGGCGGCGTCCCAAAGCTCCTGCGGCACGATGCGAAGCTCGGGCGCCTCCGAGCGTATCCATTCGCTTTCAGGATTGAGCCGATAGGCGAAGTGGCCGGTGTCGGGGTTCTTGAGTTTTCGCTGCCTATTCCAGCGGATGACTCCGATGTAAAGCTCGCAATTCAGGATGCCGGAACTGATGATCCGGTTGCCCCTGATCGTGGTGTCATTCCAGCGCTTGCCGGTGGGGCTTGGGATGCCGTCGCGGTTCAAATCGGCGGCGATGCGCTGCGGCCCCTTGCCGGCGACATATTCGCGGAAGATGCGTCGCACGATCTCGGCTTGTTCCTCGATGATCTCACGCTCGCCCCGGATCGGCTCGCCGCGTGCGTCAAGCTGGCGGATGACGCGGTAGCCATAGGCGTTGCCGCCGCCGATCTTGCCGGCCTCGATGCGGCCGCGGATGCCGCGATGGGTTTTGATGGCGAGGTCTTTCAGGAACAGCGCGTTCATGGTGCCTTTGAGACCGACATGAAGCTCGTTGATCTCGCCCTCGGAGAGGGTGAAGATCGTCACGCCCGCGAAACGCAGGCGCTTGAAGACGCCGGCCACGTCCTCCTGATCGCGGCTGATGCGGTCCAGCGCCTCGGACAGCACCATGTCGAAGCGGCCTGACTGCGCGTCGGCCAGCAGCGACTGGATGCCCGAACGGATCAGCGAAGCGCCCGAGATGGCGCGATCGGAATAGCTCTCCACGACAGTCCAGCCCTCGCGAGTGGCACGCTCGCGGCACTGGCGCAACTGATCTTCGATGGAAGCATCGCGCTGGTTGTCGGAAGAATAACGAGCGTAAAGGGCGATACGAGACATTGGCGTTTTTCCCTTCCTCTGTTCGGTCATTTGCGCTTGGTGGGCCGCGCCGGGTGGGCGGCTTCCAGAGCATCAACGACGGACTTGAACGGCAGAATGAGACTGAGCGGGCTACTGTCGAGCAGCGGCATTGCGCCAAAGCGTTCGTACCAGCGCGCCGCCTTCTCATCCTTGGCGTCGATCGCCAGCGCCACGCCACCGACCTGAGCCGCCACGGCGAGCGCCCTCGCACCCGCTGCAAGCAAGAGGTCACCCCCGAGCCCTTGGCTCTGCATCGAAAGCGCCACGGCCAGACGGGCGAGCCGGAACACGGCGACTTCATAGCGCCCCAACCCCTTGGTTAGGGCGACAGGGACTTTTGCGAAAGCAATCGAGGCCGGGCTGATAGAGTAGTAACCGAGAATGGTTTGGGGCGCGGTTGCAGCTACCGCCACGAAGGTCTTGGAACCACCGCCCTCGTGATTCTGGCGGGCGTGCCGGCGCAGATAGTCGTTCAGTTCCGGCGAGCCGCAGTCGAACGCCTTGCGATCATGATCGCGTCCGATGGGTTCTTCTCGCCAATCAAGCACGCTTCCGGCCTCTGGCGATCCGGCGGCGTGCTGCGGCAAGCAGGGCCGGTGTCGGGGCCGGTGGGTTTTCCAGAAGGTCGAGCACGCGCAGCGAATCCCGCTTCGAAAGCGAGAGCCGTTCCGCCTGTTCGACTACATCGCGCGCGGCCGGCAGAGCGGCGCGCATGATGAAACTGGTCACGTCGAGCCGCTCATGGGCGGCGGCGGCGGTGAGAAGCCGCTTCTCGTCCCGCGTGGTGCGCAACTCGATACGGTCGTCACGATTGGATTGGGGCTGGGCCATTGCTGTCTCCTTCATGTACGGATAATATCCGTACTAGTGGGCAAAATCAAGATGGCTCCTGTTCATCGCCGGTTTCCGAGGCGTTGTCGTTGGCGGCTTTGGCAACGCGCGCAGCAAAATCCTCGCGCGCCATGCGGCGGCCGATGATACGGGCAAGCCGGAGGGCGACATCGTTGACCTTACGCAGCGCCTCGGGATCGGGGCTGTCAGCATCGCCGTTATCGTTGGCCGCGGTGAGATGCGCCTCGCGATCGGGCGGGTCAGCCGGCACCATGCTTGCCCGCCTTTCCGCCGAGTTCATTATTGTCGTTGGCGGCGCGCCATCCAACCGGATCGGCGACCCAGCGGTTGATGTCGGATTCGCGCCAGCCCGCGCCGTTGGTGCTGATTTTGATCTGAGGCGGGAACGTGCCCTTACGGATATTGCGATAGATGGTGGACCGCGACAGCCCGGTTCGGGACAGAACGGTCTTCATGCGGACGATACGATCTGGCTCACGCATGGTTGCGCCGCCTCCTGCTGGTTGTTTCTGATGGCTGTTGAGATCAGACAGAACCAGCAGTCGCGTACGCGCAAGAGAATTTTTCGCGTCGTAGTGCTGTGGCGTAGAATCGGCGGCAAATACTTGCAATCGGCGGAATCGATTCAGGTCGTCAAACAGTGCGCGCAGCGGTTTTGGAACAACGCCGTGCATCAAACTGCCTCCGCCTCAGGCTGAACGAGCGAGGCTCGGTCCAGCGGTTCGGAGACAGTTTTGGAAATGCTTATCCCGACCGGTAGGGAGAAACGTCGCGAGCGATCTTTCTCCCTACCGTCGCCAGCACGGAGATGCGTCGGCCCTGCGCCGCCGCGCCCCAATCACAATCCGAGTCCTCGCCCTCTGCCGAAGTCGATGCCGTGAGTGAAGGCGAGCTCGCGACCAAGGCTGCGGCCTGACTCGAAGTCGATGCCGAGTTCGCGCTTGCGGCCCGCGAGGATGGACTCCAGTTGCGGATCGCGCTCCAGGCTCTTCGCCATGTCTCCCATAGCCGCCCGCGTTGATTTGTAACTCGACATATCGCCGGCCTGATACTGGCGCTGGCTGGTCTGGTCGAGCTTCTGCCAGCGCGCGACGAAGCGGTCGGCGCGGCGGTTCGGATCAGTGCGGATTTCGGTCTCAAGCTGAAGGGCACGGACGGCGCGGCCAGTCCGGCCCGATCCTGCTTCATGGGCAAGGCTTTCGTCCTTGGCGTAGGCGGCTTCCGCATCCTCCCAACCATGGGGTCGCACCTCATCGAAGGCTTTGCGGGAATCGACCAGTTCCCTCCGCTGCTCCGGGCTGGCCTTGCCGCCCATGTCCTCGGTGTTGAATATGGCATCGACGGCGCGGGCATGACGCTTGAGAGCTTCGGTGCGGGCGCGACGGAGCACGGCCTCCGGGTCATCGGTAACCTCCCTCGCGAGCGTTTGGGAATCACGTCGCGCCTCCACACCCGCGCTTTCCCTTTCCGGCCGCTCTCCGGCGGTTGAACCAGGCGCTCCATCTGCGGATGGGCGCAGGCTGTCGAACATGCCGCGCACCTTCTCCGGTACGACCTTGCGCACGATCTCGGCGACGCGCTCGCGGAAGGTGATGCCGCGCCGCTCGGCGTAGCTTTGCACCGGATCGGCGCGCTCATAATCGGACGCCATGTCCTTGGCGCGGTCGCGCGACAGGGTGCGAACAAGTCGATCCCGACCGGCGAAGTCGTCGCGGCCGTAATGCAGGTCCATGCCATCGCGGTGCCGTGACAGCGCGACGTAGCTGCCATGGGCGTCCATGCCTGGCGTTGTCAGCACATGGGTGCGGTCCACCGTCATGCCCTGCGCCTTGTGGATCGTCGCGGCATAGCCGTGGTCGATGCGGTTGTAATCCTTGAGGTCGAACGCGACATTGCGTCCGTCATCGATACGTACCGACATGGATTGCTGGCTGACGTGCTCGATGGTGCCGAGCGTGCCGTTCTTGACGCCGAGACTGCGCTCGTTTTGCAGGAACATGATGCGATCCCCGACGGCAAAACTGCGCGCGCCGCGTTCGACTTTCAGGTGAACGTCCTCGCCCAGATCACCGGCTGCCCGCATCCGTTCCCGCGCACCCTCGTTCAGTTCCCGCACCTCGTCATTGGTGTGGGTGAGAATGATGCGGCTCTTGTCCGGCGACGCCTGCCGGTCGCGGTCCCATCGGTCGATCAGGTCGCTGCGCGCCTGCTCCCGGGTCTGGGCTTCATGCACCATGCCGCCGCTGTCATAGGCATGGATCGCATCGCCGGTCCGGCCGGTCGCCAGATCACGGGTGGCATCGCGCTGCCAGTCCTCGCGCTGGCGGCGCACCTCGCCGATCTCGACGCCGCCGTGACGCTCGTGGATCGAGCGGAACGCCGCGCCCGCTTCGATGGATTGTAGCTGCTGCGGATCGCCGACCAGCACGACCTTCGCGCCAGTCTCGGCGGCATGGGACAGCACGCGCTCCAACTGGCGCGTGCCGACCATGCCGACCTCGTCGATGACAAGCACATCGCGGGCGGTGAGCCGGTCGCGGCCCTGGCCCCAGCCATGCTCCATGCTGGCGATGGTGCGTGACGCGATGCCCGATCCGCTTTCCAGATTCTCGGCAGCGATACCGGACAGCGCCACGCCGCGGACCTCGTAGCCTGCCGCTTCCCATGCCTCCCGCGCCACGCCCAGCATCGCGCTCTTTCCCGTCCCGGCATAGCCGACCACGATCCCGAGATCGCGCCCGTCCGTAATATGCGCCAGCGCATCCGCCTGCTCGCCGGAAAGGACAAGGCCGCGCTGTTCCGCACGCACAAGAGCGTCGAGTCTATCCCTGTCATTGACCTCATGGCGCTCTCTATCGGCCATCAGTTCGGCAGCGCGGTGCAGGCGCTGTTCCGCCTCGATCATGTCGCGCGTGGTGAAACGATCCTCGCCGCGACCGTCCTTGCCCAATTCGACCAGTTCGGGCGAGCCGCGCATCGCGCCCATGACCTCGTTGAACTGGTCGAGGCCGTCACTGTGCCGGTGCGCGAACTTCGCCATGTCACGGCGCGTGAAGGTCGATTGCTGCTGTGTGATCGCGTCGAGCGCCACCGATGGGTCGGCGATGATGCGCGCGCCATTGTTGCGGGCAATCTCGCGGTGCATCTCCGCGCGGTCAGCGGCTTCAATGCCTTCGCCCTCAATGCGCTGAGCAGGCGCGCCAATCTGGCTTTGCGGCTCCAGAGCGATGCCCTGCGCCTCAAAACTGCGATGGTCGATCCGGGTGTCGATGTCGAGTTCGGCAAGGCGCTCGTTGGCAAGCTCGGCCCAGCGTTCCCGCCAGCGCTTCACCACTTCCGTACGGTTCCAGCCCCGCACCTTCGGGCCGAAACCGTCTTCGCCAACCGACCGCATGGTGAGCATGACATGCGCGTGGGGTTTGGGCATGCTGTCCTCGCTGATGTCCCAATGCACATTCAGATCGGCGATCATGCCCTGATCGACAAATTCGGCCTGTGCGAAGTCGCGGGCAAGCTCGATGCCTTGCGCCTGCGTCATCTCGCGCGGAATGGCGAACTCAACCTCGCGGGCAAGCTGCGCGTCCTTGCGCACCTCGAACGCCTCCACGTCGTTCCAGAGCCGTTCACGATCCTCCCAAACATCGGGCGCGTTCTCCGGCAACAGCACCTCGGAATGGACGACGCCGCGCTTGGCGGTAAAGTCCTGATCGCGGCCAAGCCGCTCATCGTGCAGCCGCGAGGCCGAGCGGTAGGCGGCGGACGCCACCGCGCTGGAGCCAGACTTGCGGCTAATGATCTTGACGTGGAGATGATAGATCGCCATTGCGATCGGATCATTGGCACGCTCAAGCGCCCGTCGGAACGACGTATAAGCGCGCCCTCCCTCGAAAAAATCTCGGGATGGACCAGACCGTCGCAAGCTGTCCCGGCAACCTTACAGCATTCCGCAAGTCGCTCAACTATCATCACTGCATTGACAATCTACGGAGACGATGATGCGCAAGCCACGGAACTTTGACGCAGAACTGAAGGCGCTTGAGGACAAGGCGCGCGACCTCAAGAGCCGCAAGGTGCAGCAGCTTGGCGAACTCGTCATCGCCACCGGCGCAGATAGCCTCGGCACCGACGAACTCGCGGGCGCTCTGATGGTGCTGGTCGAAACCAAGGACGCCGCAAAGCGGGAGGCATGGGCCAAGCGTGGGGCCGCGTTTTTTCAAGGTCGGGCACGGCGAACTGCTCCAGCAATTGAGCGCAACACTGGCGGCGCTCAAACGCAACCGCGCGGCACGCAACCAGCATCAGGCGGCGCGGGCGCGACATGATATGCGAAGCTGGCAGATCGAACGCCGCAGACGCACCCGGCATCTGATCGAGCTCGGCGGCCTCGTCGTCAAAGCCGGAATCGTGGACCTCACCGGTGATGATCGCGCCACCATCTACGGCGCGCTCATCTGGATGGCCGACAAGCTCCGAAGCGAAGACGGCGAACGCGCGCGCAAGCTATGGTTCGAAAAAGGGGGAAGATCGATGTTCGCAGCGGAACGTTCAGGCGGTCATGACAGAACTCAACCGCCGCGGGATTGGGCGTAACTGATGGCGGGCGGCGCGGAGACCTCAAATATCCCAGCGCCGCTCGTCATCGCGCGGCTTGCCGCGCAAAGGCAACGGGCCGGATAGCCTCGTCTGTGGAGGTTTATCATCGACCGCCAGCTTGGCCGCGAAGTCGCGGGCGTCGTTCAGGGCGGTTCGGTATCCTGGCAGTTGGGGCGGCAGAGGGGATTGGTCTATGACTTCGCCCAACTTGTGTCCAACATTCCACTGCTCGCTGCGTAATAGCCCAAGTCTCGATTGAAGGGAGCAATACCGTTCACCCAACGTGTTCCCTCGATAGGTTCCTGCCGCACCACTTCGGTGACGGGCAACATATCTAGGTATTCGTCACCTCCTCTTGCCCGGAGGCCGCAGCGAGCGCCAGGCGCGCTAATGCCGGAAGAGATTTTGCCCCGGTTCTCTTCATGATTGCGGCGCGATGATTTTCGACGGTACGCTGGCTGATGCTGAGATCGGCCGCGATGTTCTTGCTGGGGTGTCCGGCCAGCACGAGATCCATGATCTGGTGCTGTCTCGGCGTGAGACTCGCAATGTGGTCGGTCGCTACCTTTCGCCATGCCGACAGCTTGGCCGCATCTCGGGCCTGTTCGAGCGCGCGCGCGACGCTGGCAAGGAGCTCCTCGCGGCCGATCGGTTTCTCGATGAAGTCTCTCGCGCCCGCCTTCATGGCCTGGACAGCCATCGGCACGTCGCTGTTGCCGGTGATCATGATAGCGGGCAGCCGATCACCGGCACAATGGAGCCGTTCCAATAGTTCAAGGCCGGTCATCCCAGGCAGGTAGGCATCGACCAGCAGGCAGCCTGCCTGACCGGGCCGATAGGCATCGAGGAAAGCCTCACAGCTCGCGAAACCCTCCACGACCCGCCCGTCGGCTTCGAGCAGGTCGCGTATCCCGTCGCGGACGTGGCCGTCGTCATCGACAATGAAGATCACGGACGTTTCGGAATGCGGGGCGGCTTCAGCCCGCTGCGGCGGCGGCGGATGAAGCGCGGGTTGCGCGATGGAAAGCAGGCGCTGGATTGCTTGCAGGACGTCTGTCGTTTTGACCGGTTTGTTGAGTTGCAAACAGTCCTGGCCGGCAATGCGTCGCAAGGCATCCGTCGAAATGTCGCCCGTCAAAACAATGACCGGTATATGACGATGCAGTCTCTCTCTAATCTTCGCGGTCACGAGAAGCCCGTCCATGCCGTTCGGCAGATTGTAGTCAGCGAGGATTAGGTCAGGCTGAAAACCACCATGAATGACCAATTCCAGCGCTGCGGGACCGTTGGGCGCTGTTGCCGGACGATGACCCTCCTCCTTAAGGATCATTTCGAGGAGTTCACGCAATTCCGTGTCGTCTTCGACGACCAGGATCGCGCCGGTGTGCTGGCCGCCATCATTCGCGAGGCCGCTTGCGACATGAGGACGGTCTTCCACTGATGACACCCCGGCCGCCGGAAGCATGACATCAATGGAAAAGATCGAGCCCTTCCCTGGGCGCGAGCGGACCTGCACGGGATGACCAAGCAGGGTCGCCAGGCGCTGCACGATGGACAGTCCGAGACCGAGGCCGCGGCTGCGTTCGTGCGCGGCGTTATCGAGCTGGTGATACTCGTCGAAGATTGCGTGAAGATCCTGCTCGGCGATGCCGGCTCCAGTATCGCAGATCTCGATCCTGAGCATCCCGCCATGCCGGCGGCAGCCAAGCAGCACCTTGCCGTGCCTAGTGTACTTCAAGGCGTTCGACAGCAGGTTGCGGACCATCTGCTCAAGCAGGCGCGGATCGCTATGGACCGAAAGACAGCACGGGACAACGCGCAGGATGAGATTCTGGGCTGTGGCGTGATAGCTGAACTCATCGCGCAGCTGCTCCAGCATGTCGCCGATAGGGAAACTCACGAATTCAGGATGGACCGTTCCGGCCTCGAGCTGGTTGATATCGAGCAGCGTGTTGAGCATGCCCGACATGGCGGCGGCCGTTTCGTCAAGACGGGTCACCAGCGCCAGCGCTTCGTCCTTCTTGTGGTCGCGAATCTTCCGGGTCAAGGCGCCTTGCATCAAACTGAGGGCTTGCAGCGGCTGGCGAAGGTCATGGCTCGCGGCGGCGAGAAATCGGGACTTGGCGATACTGGCCTGTTGCGCCTCGCGCTTGGCAGCCTCCAGTGCATCGGCCGTGTGTTTGCGCTCCGTGATATCGGCGAAGGTGATGACGACGCCCTCCACGCCGTCATTCTTGGCGCGATAGGGGAGTATCCGGCGGACGTACCAAAGACCGTTCCTGGCCTGAATCTCTCGCTCGATCGGCGCGAGGGTTTGCAACACCGTACGAGCATCGGCAAGGAGAGCACCGTCGTCGGCCAATGAGTTGAGGTCGGCGAGCGGTCGCCCGATGTCGGACGGGATGATATTAAAAAGCGCTTTGGTCGCCGGGGTAAAGAAACGGATGCCGAGATCAAGATCGAGGAAAACAGTTGCGACGTCCGTGCTGTAAAGGATATTCTGGAGATCGTTCGCGGTCGTCCGCTGCCGCTCCAGCGTTTCCTGAAGCTGACTGTTGAGGGCCGTAAGCTCCTCGTTCATCGACTGCAACTCTTCCTTCGATGTGAGCAGCTCTTCGTTGGTCGATTGATATTCCTCATTGGCGGATAAGGCCTCCTCGTTGACAGCCTTCTGCTCTTCGTTCGATGTTTCCAGACTGTGGATTGCGGCTTGCAGTTCCGTTCGTGTCGCTTCCAATTGTTGCTCGAGCTCCGCGACATATGCACGATCGGGCGGCGCAACCATTCGGCTTCGCTTATGGATCGTCGCGGGACTCTCTATGAAGCAGACCAGCAGCAGATCCTCGCCTTCGATCAAGGCCGGTTGCACGGCAATCTCGAACGAACCAGGCTTGCCTTCGTGGTTCGTCCGGCCGCCCGGGATCACGATGCGGGCCTTCTCCTGGATGGCATGATGGATCGCCGCCCTGAGCTTGATCCGCAGGTGTGGGCGCACCATCGTAAGCAGATCGTAGCTCGGAGGGCCCTGGGGCACGCGTAGGTAGCGTTCGGTCGGTCCCAGGGAATAGAGCCATTCCAGCTTGCTGTTGATCAGCACCGCGGCGGGCGCATACATCTCGACGATGAGGCGGCGGCACCCCTCGGCGAGCGCGACTTGCCGTGACGGCGTTTGGCCCTGTGGCGCGCGTGCGGGGAGCCGCGCGCCCTCGGCCGATCCGAACAGAAAACCCGTCTCTCCGGGGTGGGCGCGCCCGATATGTCGATAGATGCGATCCGCCTTCGAGATGATCTCGAAGCGTCCTTTGGAATTGCCGATTGTCTCGGCACTGCCCAGCAGGAGAACGCCTCCTTCGCGCAAGGCGAAGTGGAAGAACGAGATCACCTTCTCCTGCGCCTCGGGGCGCAGATAGATAAGCAGATTTCGGCATGAGATCAGGTCAAGGCGCGAGAAGGGCGGGTCGGCCAGCACGTCCTGCACCGCGAAGACGATCGTCGCCCGTAGTTCCGGCAAAATTCGATAGCCGTGCTCGTCCTTCGAGAAGAAACGGATAAGTCTCGCAGTCGACACTTCCGCCGCGATCGTTTCCGGATAGAGACCCTCCCTGGCCGTCGCGACGGCATCCGGGTCAACGTCGGAGGCGAAGATCTGAAGCTTGATCTCTCGCTTCGCCGCCGTGATTTCTTCGCGAAAGAGCATGGCGAGAGAGTAGGTTTCCTCGCCGGTGCTGCACCCGGCGATCCAGAGACGCAGCGGCTGATCAATGGAATGGTTGTTGACCAGATCAGCAACGACCGTCTTGGCGAGGACGTCGAACACGCCGGGATCGCGGAAGAAGCTGGTGACGTTGATGAGCAGATCCGAGGCCAGCCGATCGAGCTCTTTTTCATCGCTTCTCAGCGCATCAAGGTACCGCTCCATGTCGTCGGTCTCGATCGACGCCATGGCCATGCGGCGCTCGATCCGGCGCCGCAGCGTGCCCTCCTTGTAGAGCCTGAAATCGTGGGCCGTTTTTTTCCGGAGCAGATCGACGATCTCTGGCAACCAATCCGGTGCAGGGTTTTTTGTGGGGGACGCCGCTGCGCGCGTGAGTGCCATTCGCCGATGAAATTTGATGAGCGCGTCCGGAATGCTCGCCAGCGGTAGAACAAGATCGACCGCGCCGGTCAGGGTGCCGTCCGGAATGCGGTTGGAATTCAGTGGCGCGTTCTCCGGTAACATGAAGGTATCGTTTCAGGCGGCAAGGTCAATCGGCTGATCAATGGGTTTTGTGGAAAGCGTCTGCCACCCATCCACC
>NZ_JBFWPA010000162.1:0-11571 GCF_050250235.1 Pseudorhodoplanes sp. | reverse complement strand
GCGCCGAGAGCCTCTCTCACGAACCCGAACTCGTCACGATGCGAAGCGCCTCCCTCTCACTCTATGGAGGGCAGCGCAACGGATATGGCGAAACGGACAGGCACGAAGGCGCAAAGCCGGAGACACGGAAAACCGCGCGTCCGGCTTCACGGAAATCAGGCAGCGCGGTCGAGCAGCTTCTTGGCCTTGCCCTCCAGTTCGAGCCGCGCATCCTGGTTGGTCTTTTCGCGGGCGACGGCGGTGATGCCCGCCACGAAATCGAATATCGACTCGGGCGGACGGCCTTCCTCGGCCAGTACGGTTTCGATGATCTTGCCGGTCTCGGCCTTGGAGAAGCCGCGCTTGCGCAGGAATTCGGTGCGGTCCTCATCAGATTTCGCGACGATCCGTTCGCGCGCGGCCTTGATGCCGTTGATGAAGGGCATGGGCGAGGAGTTCGCGAAATTGAGCAGCGCCGGCGCAGCTTCGTGGGCAAAGCGCGATGCAGCGTACTTGCTATGGCGTATGGTGATTTCCTCGAAATCTTCCACGCCCCACAGATTGCGATTCTGGCAGACCGCGCGGAGATAGAAGCTCGCCATGCCGAGAGTCTTCGCGCCGACCTCCGAGTTCCAGCAGTAGAACCCGCGGAAATACAGGTCGGGCGAGCCATCGGGGAGCCGACCAGCCTCTATGGGGTTCAGATCGTCCACGAGGAAGAGGAACACGTCGCGATCGGACGCATAGAGCGTCGTCGTGTCCTTCGTGATATCGACACGGGGATTGTAGACGCCCGTCGACCAGTCGAGCACGCCGGGCACCTTCCAGCGCGTGTCGCCGGTGCCATTGCCCGCGATGCGCTGCACCGCCTCGACCAGTTCGTAATCGTAGATCCTGCCATAGTCGGGGCCGGTGACGGCGCGCAACTCGACACGGCCGTTGTCGGTTTCGAGCGTCTTGATCTGCTCGGCCCGATGCGAGGTCAACCCGTATTGCAGGTTGATGCCGGCCAGCGCGGCGGGGAGCTGGCGGAGATAGGCGGCGGGGGCGCCGACCTGGCTGGCGAGCTGGCCGAAGCTCCAATGGGTCGGTGCGACGGGCGTGTCCGAGCCCGGCAGGATGAGAGACAATCGCTCCGGGTCGGTGCGGCTCGCCTCGACATGGATCAGCGCGGTTTCCACCACGCGGGTCTGGCTGCGCTCCGATCGGCGGCGCACCGAATCCGCCAGCCCCGACAGCGACAGATAGCGCTCGTCATCGGGCCGGGAGAACCATTCCGAGGAAACGCGGCCGATCCGCTCGCCGCGGCTGACATCAACCTTGTAGGCGCCGCTCATGTCGCGGCGGGCATCGAGAACCTGCATGTTCATGGGACCAAACTCCATGACGGGTGCCGGGAGCCTCTCTCTCGACACTCAACCCGTCATGGACCTCCGATCCCTACTCTCACTCTTTGCGGGGCGTTGCGGGGTGTCCCCGCAGAAGGGGCCGGCCGAGACCTTGGCTCGGCCGCAGGGGAAGGCTTTCCCCTAAAGGACACCTAGCGCTGGTTAAGCAGCCAATTGTCCGTGTTGTTCTAGCAACCGCATCAGAACGGTGTTGGCGTGGGTGAAATTCGAAAGCTGACCCTGGAGCTGGTAAGCCCATTTCTCGCCGTGGAAGAGGTTGTTGCGGAACCGCCAGACGATCATCAGCACGGTGAGGAGCCGATCGCGTGGATCGGTGTTGCTGCCATCGAGAACCGACTGGACGACAGCGGGCTGGTCGGCGGAGCGCAGATGCAGATGCGGATAGTGATAAGTGAAGGCGCCGTTGGCGAAATAGCGCTGCCGGAGATAGGCCAGCTCCGGGGCGTACTGGTCGGCTTCGAGCGTTCCGGCGTCACGCCATTCATCGACCTTTGCGCAGATCAGGTCGGCGCGAGCGAAGTTGCCCATGACCTGGGCCTCGAACAGGCTCCATAGAAAGGTGAAGTTGAAGATCGCGGCGCGATCCGCTTCGGGTAGCGCCTGAAATCCTGGCGCTTTTGCCAATAGCCATTGCATGCTCATTTGGTGGCCGTTCCTTAGGTGGCGGTTGCGCCTCTCACTCCTGGTGCTGGGATGTAGTGGGCGCTTCGGGAATGCCGCTCCGAGGCGCCAATGTCATGTTCCTCGGGTCGATGAGGAGCTTCAGATCGCAGGCGGTCGCCTGGTCCGTTCCGTATTCTTCAAGGTCATCGACCTTCGGTCGAACATCGAGAGCTTCGAAACGGATCGACCGATACTGCCATTCTGGATCATCGGACTGCTCGAAGAAGACCTTCGTGCTGAAGGTTATGCTGGTGTCGGCAAACGACGAGCTGTTGAAATACAGGCCTTCGGGCGACGACGACGGTTCTTCAATCTCAAGCGTCTGGAACTCGAAGCGAGCCTGCGATTTCGGATTGAGCAGGATGTCCACAGCCATACGTGCTTCATTTGCCTCCCAGAACGCATCGAACTTGAACCTAGCGGTGGAGCGAAGGCCTGCGTTCGTGAGAAGCTGAAGCCACCCGTCCAAGAATGCGGAGATCAGCGGAATCTCCTCGAGGTACGGTCCGGTGATGGGTTGATCGACCAGGAAGGTAATCGACGGGATGCGGTCATTTCCGGCAATCGTCAGGGTCGCTCGCCCCGTCGCCATAAGCGTGAGCGCGCGAACCAGCTCCGCCCACTCCTCCAGGGAATGCTCCATGTCATCGATCGAGCCGACGCTCTCGAACTTGAGCGCCGGCGGTGTCAGCCGAATGATGAAGTCGGGGGTGCGGATGAGCAGCTCTGCTCCATGCGGCTCGGCCATCGGCGGCCCGATGAACATTTCGCCGTCGAACCGCGCCGCTTGTCCGAAGCCGGGTCCGCGGATCGAAATCTCGCAGGAACCCAGAGTAGGAGGCGTAAGCCGTAGCTCCTCGAGGTCGTCGAATAGCGTGCCTTGATAAGGAAGGCGTATGCCGAACCGGCTGTCGAATACGCGGAGCCGGTGCGGTTTCAAGGGCGCGAGGCCGAGCAACAGACTGCTGAAATGCTCCGGACCCTCGATCTGGATAAGTGCCTCGGCCTCGAACTGGCCGTTCTCATAGCCAAGCTCTGTGAGCTGCCGTTGCTTCTCGAGCGTGTAGGCGCCAGGATTTTGTCCGCAGGCTGCACTCAGGGCTGCCAATAAGCCGGCGGGAGTCGGCTCGAAGCGCACCCCGACCTTCTCATAATCGTAGCTGATATCGGTGTGGTTGATGTCGTGAGCCTTGCGGGCCTCCGCCAATCTCAATCGCCTAAGCACGCGCGCGAGCTCATTCCCGATAAGGTGGACAAGGTAAGCGGATTGGAGTTCGCCGTCGGCTCGCAGCCGGAACACGACGATGAGCGCCGGCCGAGGGTCCTTGGCCAAGCGATCGATGGCGGACAGGCTGAGGCGGATACGATTGCCGGCGCGGCCGAGTGTCGACTTCAACTGAACCCGGGCGGCGTTGGTGGGGCGTTGATCGAGAGGTAGCGCCTGGCCGGCCGGCACCATCGGGAACTCCACGATGAAATCCCAGCCCATCACGTCGACGACGCTTTTATTGCAATAGAGGCCTGCGCGCTCGCAGAGCACTTCGAACTGCCGTTCGCCGATGCGGCCAATGCGATCGGGATCTAATTCGCTTTCCATGTCGTCGTCCGTCTTCATCGATCGAGACGGACGCGAAGTCGCCGTGCGCGCTCCTTGAAGGCGCGGTCGCCACCTTCCAGGATGTCGCAGACGTGCTTGCGCATCTCCGCGTTTTCGAGGCCACCCGACAGGTAGCGGATGGGCGGCAGCTTGCCGGGCGTATGAGTGCCGGAAAACGCGACGATGATCTGATCGGCGTCGGTGTTGACGACCAGGTTTGCGTTATGCGTCACCATAATGACCTGGCGCACATTCTTCGCGGCGATGAATAGCTCGACCAGCTCGTCGAAGATTGATTTCGGATCGAGGTTCTCTTCTGGCTGGTCGATGATCAGCGGGCGGTCATCGCTGTCGTCCAAGGCGAGATAGAGCAGCAGAAGGACGATGCCGCGCGTGCCCGGAGAGAGCTTGCGGATATCGACGGCTTCGTAGTCGATGCTGTAGCTGATCTCGATATGGCTGGTGCCATAGAGCCATTTGGCGAACCGTCTCAGCCAGGAGCGATAATCCGCTTGCTGTGATCGGGGAACCTCGGAGAGATCGAGCAGCTCGGCCTGATGGGCCTGACGAAATCCCGCCATCGCCTCGGCGACGGCTTTCGGATCGCCCGATTCCCACGCCGGCTTCAGCAACGCGTCGGCCCAGGTCTCCAACGTGCCCACGCCTTTGAAAGGGCCGGTGCGCCGCTTGTCGAACAGGCTTTCGCCCTCGGTCGCCCAGCGACGCACGTCCGCATGACGAGATACCGAGAACGACAATTTTCGCAACGTCCCGGACGCCTGCGCGAGCCGATCCATGAGCGGGCGATACAGCGTGTGCAGCACTTGTTCTTCCGCGACGATGGATTCGAAGACCCGCAAATAGGCCTGCTCTCGATCGGATTGGAGCTGGGTGGTCCGCGCCGCGGCGCCTTCACAATCGGCCAGCGCGTCCTTCAGCCGCTTCAGCGCGGCATTCTCATCTCCGATTTTGGTGGTGATCGTTCGCAGGCGATTGGCGGTGTCCGTATCGATGTTGATCAGGCGCTGAATGCGACCGATCTCGGCCTCCAGTTCGCCCAGCGACAATCGCTTCAGCTCGGCGTCATCGGCCACATAGGGGTCCTGATCGCTCGCCTTACGAGGGTGCTCCTTACCCCGCCATGTAGCTGCCTGCCGTTCGGCCCTTGCCAGCCGCTCGGTCAACGTCCCGTCGACGTTGCCGGCGTAAGTCTGTTGGAACGCCTCCCACGCCTTATCATCCAGATGCGCGCCGACGAAGGTCTGCTTGCTCGTGCGCAGAGCCATGGGCGCGCGATTGGTTCGGAAATCCGACACGTCGTTCTGCAAAGACCGCAGGACTTGGCATTCCTGCGACCATAACCGGATCTGGGTCCGGACATGATCGGCGGCTTCGGTCAGCGCGTTCAGCCGCGCGATCCGCTCCGCGCTGCCGGCGGTCACCAATGTGTCTCGGCTTTTGATGTAGCCGGCGATCAGCGCTTCCTTCTGAGTGATTTGCGATTTCAGGCCGGCGATCTGGCTTTGCTTCTCGCGCTCGAGCCCGACCTGATCGGAGAGAGTCGCGATGGCCTCCTCGTCGCGGGTGCGGTTGTCGCGCAACACCGTCGTCCGCAGCTCCAGCAGCTCGCCGAAATCCGTCGCGCCATCGCGTTCGAGCGTGCTGTGGGCTTCAAAAATGACCCGCTCGATCTCGCTCAGCAATTCGTCCTTCAGCCCATCGGCCGAGCACAGTTCTTCGACGAATTTCTGTGAGAGATAGCGCGCCCGCGGATAGAGCGACGGATCGAAGGCATCGTCGAGCAACGGGCGCACCGACGGATCCCCGGTCTCCCAGGTCAGCCGGACGCCGACGCCGTCGAGATGCTCACGCGCCCGCACGATAAACGACGCGTTGCTCAAGCGGCCTTCCGTGGCGTCGCATCCCGCCGCGATCGCATCCGCGAGAGCGGTCTTGCCCGAGCCCCTCGCGCCGATGATGGCGACCAGACCAGGATTGAGGGCGAGCTTCGGCGTCTGCGCCCAGTCCGCCCCCGTCAATTCTATCTCAGCAATGACACGTGCGGGGGTGGCTCGAAACGGGGGATGGGGGCCGACATAGGCCCGACCGGCGGGATCGATATAGGCTTGGCGCAGCGCATCGAATTCCAACGCGCCCTTGATCCACGAATAGCGGTCGCCATCGGGTTTGGCGACGGTCGCTTGCTCATGTGCGTCGCTGCCGTGCAGGCAGGGCTTGCAGCCGTCGTATCGCTCGCGCAGCACGTCCTCTCCGACGCCGCTTCTCCGCCCCAGCCAGAAATCGCGCTGCGCCGGACTGCTGGCAAAAATGACGTGCGCGAACTTCTCGATTTCCTGTCGCAAGGTTGCGTCATTGGCATCGCGGATGCCGGACGTACCATCGGTTTCGGCGCCTGCGACGGCGATCAGGATGTTCTCTTTCGCCCAATCGCTCTTGCCGTATTCTTCGCGCAATTTTCCGAAGTTGACCTTGAACTGCGAAGCGCCGTGGCGGAACGCGGCCCGCTCATCGCTCAGCTCCGGCTTGGATTTCCGTCCGAGCTTGATGAGGTCTTCTCGCGTGCAGGCGAAGTTGTCGCCAAATGCTTCAAATCTCAGCCGGCTGAGAAATCGCTCCACCTCCGCCACATGCTTCGGATCGTCGGGGCAGACGAGCAGGTGGATATTGGTCCAGCGTTCTTTCACCGTCGCCACGTCGAGCCGGAGCTCGACATTGGGGAAAACAAGCGCGACCAGTGGCAGGCGGCCGTTTTCCTTCATCTCTCGGACGACGTTCTGATAGGTGTCGGTGCAATAATAGTCGGTCACCGCGATCGCGCGGATAATAGGCGTCGCCCGTTCGAGGCTGGTGAGATAGTCGTCCCAGGCGTTCGGGCCTTTGAACTGGTTGTTGAACAGGGTGCCGGGCGCATGGATATGCGGCTCCCATCGATGCCATTCGGAACCGCGATTGATCATACACCCCCCTGATTGTCTTCCTTCTGATTGTCTTGCGGAGCGGCGTTCGCTGCGGCCGGCGGCGGCTCGGCCGGGAAATCGACGCCCGAGACGAACAGCTTCACGGTGTTTCCTTCTACGAAGATGCTATCGGCATCATTGGTGATGAAGCCGGTGGCCGCGTCCCGGCTTCCCCTGATCCGGCCATGCGCCGTGTTGAAGGAAACTGCCTCGCAGATCGCGTAGCCGTAGCGAACGAAGTCGGAGCCGTAGAGGCCGTCCGCGCCCTTCGGGTAGCTCGCGAACTTCACCACGTTGTATTCGGGCTTCAAGAGGCTGACGAAGGCCTTCTCGGCATCGGCGACGATACGCTTCTGGTCGTAGGCGCCGCTGAAATCCTCATTCTCGAAGTCATGCTCCAGTTCGAAGGTCGTCATGATCAGTGGCTGGACGTTGAACAGGAAGAGATAGATTTCGTCGGTCACCCGCGCTCCGGGATAGCGCTGGGACTCGTTGCCAAGAATCTCCATGCGGGCCTTGTGACCATTGCTGATGAGGCGATCGAAGCTGTCTCCGACCTTGGCGATGCCGACATAGAGAAGATCGTAGGTCGCGGCCTCGCGGTAACGATCGAAGCGCTCGATACCGGCGCGGCCGCGCGACCGATCCCAAATCAGCTTCTCGGTCGTGAACCACTCCAGAACGTTCGAGCCGGGCTCACCGATTGGCCCGTCCCACACCCGGATATTTTTGTCGCCAGCCTCAATCCAAAAGGATTCGGCTTCCGATTCCTCGACGGCCGGCAGGTCGCGGATGTGGATGTCGACGGGGTCGCGGAAATCGTCGCCGATCGCGAAGTCGAAGGTTATGACGCAGGTGTCGGGGTCGATGACGAGGTTCAGGTATTTGGCTTCGGCGCGACCGCCGATCATGTAGAAGTCGCTCTGCCTGATCAGCGCCTCGACCTCCGGGTCATTTTGAAGCCAGACGGCCTCCTGATTGGAAATCGGCGGATAGACGGTTTCCAGGAAGGTGACCTTGGATTTCGTGCTGGTGGCGCTCGCGGTCATGATCAACGGCCGTAGTGGAGACGGCGCAAAAACGTCCTGGCCGTGATGAGGACGATATGAAGGCGAAAGGTGCTGTGATCCTCGTCCGAGAGCCCAGGGTGCGAGCCCTCGGTGTGCAGCATCTTGAAGAGGCCGTTGACGTAGTTCTTGCCGTCGGCCGTCCATTCGTTCCGGTCGACCGCTAGAAAGCCGACGCTCGGATCGGCCAGAAGCGCGCGCCGATTCTCGGAGCTGGGCCGCTGCGCGGCTTCCTGCGGCCGGACGTTCCGGGCGATGTCGTCGAACAGGCTTTCAAGGAAGGTCCGGAGCTGGCTGTTGCAGGCCGCCCAATCGCCGCGCGTGTGCGCCTCGACCGCCTGATCCAGATGGCCGAGCGGCGTCGTGAACTGAAAGGACTTGAGAAGCTGGTGAACTTCGTCGTCGGTCTCGGGAAGCTGGACCTCGTCGGGTAAGGCCGCCCGCAGTGTGGGATCGCGCCCATAGTCGCCGAAGCTGACGACGTAGCCATCGCGTGCCAGGCCGCGCCCCAGCGCCAGCTCGCGGGGAAGGCTCGGCTCGGCGCGCAGGAGCTGGACTGCTTCGCGGACCACGGCCTCGCCGAGCGTCATGGTGCCGTCGAGCGTGTCGAGGACCTGGTCTGAACGCTGTACGACGATGCGCCCGAGGATGTCGCACTTCTTGGCGACGCTGACCGCCGTCCCGGAGCCGATCTCGTCTTCAAGGCCGAGCCGAAGGACCATCTGATTGAAGCGCGCCTGGCTATGGCCTTCGAGCAGTTCGACGGCTGCGATAAGCGTGGGACGTGAGAAGGGCTTCGTTCGCATCAGCCCGTCCCGCGGATTGGATTGATGATCTCGATGCCGGCGAAATCACGCTCGTTGTCAGTGACGACGACGCAGTCATTCGTGCCAGCAATCGCGGCTACAATCATGTCGAGGCCACTACGAGGACGTCCAGCGGATTTGCCGTCCGCCATCAGCCGCGCCCAGATCAGACCGGCCTTATCGTCGAAAGACAAAACACGCCCAACGAAAAGCGCTTGCGGTCCTTCCGGCCCCGCGAACCAGGCATCTAGCGCATCGCGCTTCTTTCCGCGCGGCTTTTCGAGGATGCCACGCCTGATCTCCGCAACTGTCAGCGAGGAAATGAACAGATCCTCGTCGCGCTGCTCCGCCAACCAAGCCATGAGCGACTCCGATGGCTTCGGTTTGACGATGTTGCTGATGATGTTGGTGTCGAGAAGATAGCGCGTCACAGATCGACCTTGCGCCCCTCTTCACGCGGGCGGGAAAGGTCGAGATCAGCGCCGACCAACGGTGAGCGGCGCAAAGCGGTAAGAATACCACCTGGCTTCGGCGATTCACCGGTTACCGCGGTCTTTACGGCAGCGCGAACCTGCTCCGCTTCCGGGCCTTCCTCGGCCAGGCGCCGGGCAAGCGTGCGGATCAGTTCGCGATCAGCGTCGAGCGCCATCACCTCAAAGCGCGTGAAACCGCGCTGCGTCAGGCGCGCGCGGTAATTCTGAAGCGCCCTCTTCTGTGCGGCATTGCCCATCAAAGACCTCCTTGTTATATCTGGATATATAATCCATACTCTTGCGGTCGACAAGGGATAACGAGATGACCATGTGCGCCCCTGACAATTATGGCAGTACGGGCAAAAGCCTCCAGCAGCGCCAGTATTTTCCATCTGCTGTGGCGCGCCACGCTACGCAGGGCGCCTCTTCCGTCGCCGAACGCACACCGCATACCGCCGATTATTCTCCTTTGATTTCAGTTGCTTATACGTTGTCTTGCGGCAATCGTGAAGCCGATCACCTTGCAACTGGCTTCAAACGATCCAACGATGGACAATGGCAACCGCCCAAAGCAGATGAGTGCACTTCGGCTCGAAGAGCCGGAACTGACGCTCGTGCGGCGTGGCGAAGGCTCCGATCCGCGGCTGGTCGAGCTGGTGCGGTTACTTGCTCGTCGAGCAGCACGGGACATCTACGAGGAACAGATGAAAAGGCGCCGCACGCCGCGCTCCTGACATCCCAGGAGGATGCATCGTGAAGGTTGCGATCTACGCCCGCTATTCGTCCGATAACCAGCGCGACGCTTCGATCGCCGACCAGCTTCGCATCTGCCGTCTCCACGCCGAGAAGCAGGGCTGGCAGGTGGTCGAGGAATATACCGATCACGCGATTTCTGGCGCCTCGCTCCTGCGCCCCGGTATCCAGGCCCTGATCTCGGACGCCACGCGCGGCCGGTTCCGCTATGTGCTGGCTGAGGCGATGGATCGCCTGTCGCGCGATCAGGAAGACATCGCCGGCTTCTACAAGAGGATGGCCTATTCGGACGTGAAGATCGTCACCCTGTCCGAGGGCGAGGTCACCCATCTCCATGTCGGGCTCAAGGGCACGATGAACGCACTGTTCCTGAAGGATCTCGCCGACAAGACCCGGCGCGGTCAGCGGGGCCGTGTCGAACTGGGCAAGTCCGGTGGCGGCAACTCCTACGGCTATGATGTGGTCAAGAGGTTCGACGCCAGCGGCGAGCCGATGCGCGGCGACCGCACCATCAATGAGTTTCAGTCTGATGTCGTCCGCCGCATCTTCCGCGACTACGCCGCAGGCAAATCGGCCAAGCGGATCGCCTTCGAGCTGAACAAGGATGGCATCTCTGCTCCAGGTGGCGGCGATTGGGGCTTCAGCACCATCAACGGCAATCCGAAGCGTGGCAACGGCATCCTCAATAACGAGATGTATGTCGGCAAGCTGGTCTGGAACCGGCAGCGCTTCATTAAAGACCCAGACACGGGCAAGCGCCAGGCGCGGATGAACCCGGAGTCGGACTGGATCGTTCGGGACGTGCCGGAGCTGCGCATCCTCGACGACGATATCTGGCAGGCCGTGAAGGAGCGGCAGAAGGCCGTCAAACAGAACCGCAGCGAGGACGGCGAGACTGAAAACCACTTCCGAGAACGCCGGCGCCCCAAATACCTCTTCTCGGGCCTGACCAAGTGCGGTTGCTGTGGCGGTGGCTATTCGATGATCTCCGCCGATCTGGTCGGTTGCTCGACGGCGCGCAACAAGGGCACCTGCGACAATCGCAAGAACATTCGGCGCGATCAGCTTGAGGCACGCGTTCTCAACGCGCTACGGCATCACCTTATGGACCCCGCGCTGTTCAAGGAATTCTGCGACGAGTTCACCCGCGAGATGAATCGGCTCCGCATGGAAGGGCGGGCGTCGATCGATCAAGCCGAGGCTGAGGTCACTCGGATCGACCGCGAACTGGACAAGCTCATGAAGCTCATCATGGCCTCCAATGATGACGACGCACCCACCCGCATGATGAAGCAAATGAAGGATCTGGAGGTTCGCCAGAAAGAGCTGAAGGCGTTCCTGCAAGAGGCAGAGGAGCCACCGCCCCTCCTGCATCCGAACATGGCTCGCCACTACCACGTCCAGGTGGACGAGCTATACGCGGCGCTTCAGGAGGATTCGGAGGCGAAGCGGATGACTGCGGCCGACCTGATCCGCTCGCTCGTGAGGGACATCATCCTGACGCCGGAGGACGACGAGCTGAAGATCGACGTGCGCGGCGATCTGGCGGGAATCCTTGCGATTTCGTTGAAAGGCAAAGGGCCCGCCGGAGGGGCGGGCCAATCGCAAGTTAAGATGGTTGCGGGGACAGGATTTGAACCTGTGACCTTCAGGTTATGAGCCTGACGAGCTACCGGGCTGCTCCACCCCGCGCCAGAATGCGCGATCCGGGGCACGATCCGCCCCGGCGCGGCGCTTCTGTAGCAAGACCATGACAGCTTGTGAACCCCCATTCCCGATGTTTTTTCAGGGGTCTAAGCCGGTTCCATCGGATTGATTGTGACAATGGGGATTGCCAATCTGCGGC
>NZ_JBFWPA010000161.1:0-11698 GCF_050250235.1 Pseudorhodoplanes sp. | reverse complement strand
TTTCCATCGCTGCCTTGAGAAGATAGATGGCGTCGTAAGCCCCGACCGCGAACACTGCGGCGCTCATGTCCTCGTTGTAGCGCTTGCGGTACTCGTTGATGAACGCCATCCGCTCCGGCGATTGTGGGCCGTCGATGGTGACCGTCGTGCTGGTCAGCACGCCTTCCGCTGAATCGCCCGCAGCCTTCCAGAACGCCGGACCCGCGATACCCCAGGCCGAGACATAGGGGATGTCGTTATTGAGCTTTTCCTTGGTCTTGACTACGAAAGTGTTCTCGCGGACGAGTGCGTAATTCAGGATCGCCTCGGCGCCCGCATTCTTGAGCTTAATGATCTGCGCCGTCATATCGGTGTCGTTATTGTCGAAGGTCTCGTCGGCGACCGGCGATAGCCCGCTTTCCTTCAGACGGCGGTTCAGTTCGCCCCGGCCGGTGACGCCCCAGCCGCCGGTCCAATTCAGAAGGCCGATCTTCTTATGACCGAACTTCTTGACCATGGTATCGACCATGAAGTTCGCCTGACCGGTGCCATACATGCCGACGCGGAACAGGTAGTTGTCGCGGCCCTGTTTCTGCGCATCGTTTTCGGTGATCGCGGTTGCGTCTGTGGCGGGACAAATCACCGGCA
Source organism: Pseudorhodoplanes sp. (assembly GCF_050250235.1). GTDB lineage: Bacteria > Pseudomonadota > Alphaproteobacteria > Rhizobiales > Xanthobacteraceae > Pseudorhodoplanes. The sequence goes on along the minus strand of NZ_JBFWPA010000161.1, from coordinate 11,071 downwards.
CTTTCAGCGTGTCGTTGACGATCGGCGCCACTGCCAGCATGGAGGCGCTATTCGATGCCCCCAGCATCGCCACGACTTTCTCGCGCTCGACCAGTTCGCGATATTGCGCGACGGTCTTAACCGGATTGTGCTCGTCGTCACGGGCGACCAGCACGAGCTTGCGCCCCTTGACCCCGCCCTTGGCGTTGATCTCGTCGATTGCGATCTCGGCGCCGCGCTTGATCTCGGTGCCGACAAAGGAGGCCGGACCGCTCAATGCAGCCGCAACCCCAATCTTGACCTCCTGCGCATGGGCGCTTGCAAATCCGACCAGCGAAGCCACCGACACGGCGGCAGCAAGCCGTACCAAGAATGCATTCCGCTTCATCTTTACCTCCGTACTGTTGAACAGTTACCCGGTACGTGCATCCGTCTGCGGCGGCCTTCTGTCGGCCCACGGCCGTGCCATCTCGAACGCCGCAGCCGCAGAAAAAATCGTGGTCTCGCCCAGCGCCCTGCCGACAACGTGGAGGCCGACCGGCAGACCGGCGGCCGTGAACCCGCACGGGATTGACGCGGCGGGCAGGCCGCAAAGGTTGAACGGGTATGTGTAGGCGACCCATGACACGATATTGGCGCCGTCGAGTTCCGGCGGAACGTCGCGGCCAATGTCGAAAGCGGCGACCGGCGTCGTCGGGGTCAGCAGCAGATCGAACCGCTCGAAGAAGCGCCTGACCTTTTCTCGAAACTCGTAACGGGCAAAAACCCGGCCGTAATATTCGTCGATGGTCTGGTCGAGCGCGTTGTCGAGCACGTTCGCGACCGCAGGATCGATCAGTTCGCGCTGCTCGATCAGCGTCTTCTTCAACCTGGTACCGACACCGGCATAGAATTCTGCCATCCAGAGGTCGATCGGATCGTCGAAGACCTTTTCGACCGGTTCGACGCTGCATCCCATATCTTCGAATACGCACGCGCCTTTCTCGGCAAGGCTTGCGACTTCGGGGTTTGGCCGCGCGTAGCCGAGAGTCGGGCTCCAGGCGATCCGCAGCCCCTTCGGCGGCGTCTCGCAGGCGGCGAGATAGTCGGGAACGTCGGCGGCCACGCTCGCAGGGTCGCGAGCGTCGAAACCCGAAATCGCGGCGAGCAGCAGCGCCGCGTCACGCACGGTCCGCGCCATCGGCCCGACATGGGCGAGGGTCGGGGTGGCCGCAACTGGGAAAACGGGCACCCGGCCAAAATGCGCCTTGATACCAAACAGTCCGCACAAAGATGACGGAATGCGGATCGACCCGCCGCCGTCGGTCCCAAGCGCAAAGGGCGTAATGCCGGCGGCGACGCTCGCACCCGCCCCCGCCGACGAGCCGCCCGTGGTCTTACCCAGGTTCCACGGATTGCGCGTCTGCCCCGTCAACGGGCTGTCGCTCGAACCCTTGCAGCCGAATTCCGTCGTCGTGGTCTTCCCGATGATGACCGCGCCCTGCGCCTTCACGCGTTCCGCCGCGGGCGAGTCGACCGGCGCCACGAAATCGGCCAAGGTTCGCGATCCCGAGGTGAAGCGCACATCCTTGACGGCGGTCAGGTCCTTCACCGAAAGCGGCAATCCCGAAAGCAATCCGTGATCCTCACCCGCCATTACCGCGCGCTCGGCACGCCGCGCCGCATCCATCGCAATCTCGGGAGTCAGCGTCACGAATGCATTCAGCGTCGACTGCGTCGACTCGGCCTCGCGCAGCGCGCGCGCGGCGATTTCGACAGGAGAGACCGCCTTGGACCGAATGAGCCGCAGAAGGTCGATCGCCGGAACGAACGAAAGCTCATCCCTCCCATCGAGTGACGGGGCCCGAGGCGGCCTCATCGTTGCGCCACCTGCTCCGCTTTCGATCGAGGCACGATTCATTGTCCGTACCGCTAGTCCAGCATGGCCACGGCACGGACCGGCGATCCGCTGCCGTTGCAAATTCTGAGCGGGAAGCCGTGAAACTCGAACTCGCCCTTCCCAACGAGTTCCTCGAGGTTGCACAGCCACTCGTAGTGGGTGATGCCACGATCCCGGCAGACCCTATGATTCGGAAACAGGTTGTGGTCCGGGCGGTCGGTAGATGGACCCTCGACGCCGTGAACACGCGACCGGTCCGCGAGCCAGTGGGTGGCCTCGGCCGTGATGCCCGCGTTCGACCACACGACCTTGTCCGTCGGGAAATGACGCTTGTGCAGACCGGTGCAGATCAGGACGATATGTCCGTCGATCTTTACGCCCGCCTTCTTTTCCGCCTCCTCGAAGTCCTTGACGTCCATGTCGCCGAGGTCGGGGATATGCCTCATGTCGAGACAGACGGCCTTCCCGGTGAACATGTCGAGCGGCATCTGATCGATGGTGGCTCCGCCACGCTTGACGTGACAGAAGGAGTCCACATGGGTGCCGACGTGATCCATCATCGCGATGAAAGTGGTGCATCCACCGAGCGGATCCTCCGGCGTACCGTTGCCCCAGCTCTCCATGTCGTCATGCGTGAAGTGCGGCAGGATAACCGGCCGCGGAAAGAATTTGTGCGCGGGCATATTGTTGGAAAGCGGCACCGACAGGTCGATGATCACGCGTGCCATCACAAGCCTCCCTGTCATTTCCCGGAAGCCTGATCGTGCCCAAGGGCTCGATCGAAAACCAGTATTGATTCTGAGGCTGATTCATGCCGAAATTGTTATGGGTCTTCGCGCTATGCCGAATGAACTGGCGCGGCAGCACCAATAAATGACCATGATCGCCCCCGGTTGCGGCAATGAACCTGCGTCAGCTTCAATATTTCCTGGAGGTCAGCGAAGCTGAGAGCGTCACGCGCGCCGCTCACCGCCTGCATATCGCGCAGCCTGCGCTGACGCGACACATCCGCGCACTCGAGCGCGATCTCGGTGTGCGCCTGTTCGACCGAGAGGGACGCGGGATCGTGCTCACCAATGCGGGATTGGTGTTCCGCGAACGCATCCGCCTGGTGCTGCGTGAACTCGATCGCGCACAGGTTGAGGTCCAGGCGCTTTCACGGTCGCCGGGCGGGCGCATCGACATCGGCCTGCCCTACTCGATCAGCCAGGCCCTGACCCGCCTGCTCGTCAAGAGGATGCAGGACGAATATCCAAGAATCGCCATGCGCGTGATCGATGGCTGGAGCGGCTTCATCATCGAGTGGCTGATCCGGGGAAAACTCGATCTCGGCGTGATCTACGATCACACCCTGAAGAGCGATGTGTTGCGGACGCAGCCATTGGCGACTGAGGAACACTTCCTCGTCTGCGCGGCAAACGACAGGCGCACGGCGCGAAAGACGATGTCGCTTACTGAAGTGGCCAACCTGCCGCTGGTCCTGCCGAGCCACGAGCATGGCCTGCGCGTCGCGGTCGAGCAGCACATGCAGACAATCGGCCGGGTCCCCTCGATCCACACCGAACTCGAATCGATCGTGGGCCTGAAGCAACTCGCCCAGCAGGGTGGGGTCTACACGATACTTCCCCGTGGCGAGATGGAGGCCGAATTGGCGGCCGGCCGGCTGAAAGCCATCCGCATCGTCTCTCCATCCGTCTTTCGAACACTGTTCGTGGCCTGGTCCAGCGAGCGGCCGAACACACCGCAGATGCGGGCTGTTCTCAGCATCGCCAGGCAGGAGACCGAAATGCTGATTGAGATGCGGACGTGGGGAAGTCGTTTCCTTGGATAGCACCTCGATCATTCGAGATGCGATCAGGCCCAAATGTTCTCGTAGTGTCGATTGCGTAGCGCCCCGCCGTGGCGGTCAAGGCGTTCGAAAGCGGGATCGCCGGCAAATTGCTCGATCCCTCGCAGGCCATCGCTTGCAGCATATTCATTGCGCAGCGCGATGCGGTTGTTGTTGACGACGCCCCCAAGAAGAGATTGACGCTCAAGGGGGATTGACCTTTAGTAAGTAGAGTAGGCTGGTTTACTTTCGATTTACTCTTAAAAGTCCGATGAGATCGACGTTCTCGTTCAAGGCCTTGCGGTGGGGAAACAAGTTAGGAAACCGCTGCTCTATCCGGCTGAGCTACGGGACCGCGCCCGCGCGATGTAGCACATGCTTTTGCGGTATGAACACCCGGAAATGTTTGAGGCTCGGCAATGGGACGCGTTCCGAGCTGCCGGCCAGGATCGTCCTATACCAGATCGAAGTGGTGCAATATGCGCTGCCCGAGATGGTGGCCGAGGTCGTCGAGGCCAACCTGAAACTCATCGCCGGTCTGAGCGAACACGAACGCTGCGGCCTCGCCACCGGGGCCGTTGTCGAGCAGCGCCGGCAGCGACGCCGGAGTCGCCGTCACGTTGGCGGATAGCGCGAAGTTGAACGGGGTTTCGTCGGGATCGTTGGTGGTGAAGGTGAGCTGGCCGGATTTCAGGCCCACCTTTTTGGTGTCGAGCTGGAGCTGGAAGCTATCGGACCCGCCCGGTGCGATCGAGGCGTCCAGTTTCTCGACGACCTTGAAGCCCTTCGGCGCCTTCAGCTTGGAGATACTGAGAGTACCGGGCCCGCTATTGTTCACGGTGAAGGTCTGAATGACGACGCTGCCGATTGTGGCGTTGCCGAAATCGGTTCCGTCGGTCGTGCCGGGCGTGAGGTCGCCGTCGGAGATCACATTGCCATTGCCACGGACCTCGATCTCGGGCGGAAGCAAGACGACATTGCCAGCCAGGGCAAAATTGAACGCGGCTTCGTCGGGATCGTTGGTGGTGAAGGTCACCTCACCGGCCCTTGCGCCGGCCTTCTTGGTATCGATGCCCACCGTGAAGGTATCGGTCACGCCGGGAGCGAGCGACGCGGAAAGGCCCTCGGTCAGCGCGAAGCCCTTGGGCATTTTCAGCTTTGCGATCGTGAGTGTCTGCGAACCGTCATTGGCGACGGTGAAGGTGCGCGTCACGACGCTGCCGACCCCAACGGTGCCGAAACCGGTGTGATCGGCGAGATCGGGGGTCAGGTCGCCGTCGGCGATGGAGACGCCGTTGCCGAGAACGGAGACCTCCGGTCCCGACACATCGTCATTCTCGATCGTCGCGATGCCGGGATCGCCGGTGACTGCACCGTTGGTGGCGCCCGACAGGACGAGGAAGAACGTTTCATCCGCTTCGAATGCGAAGTCGCCGTTGATCGTGACCGCCACCTGATGAGAGTGCACGTTCTCGGTGAAGGCCAGCGTCCTCGAAAGCGGGACATAGTCGGCGCCTGCAGATGTCGCGGAACCGTCCGCCGTTGCTATGTCGACGCCGACATCCGCATGGCCTCCGGTACGGCTGACGACGAAAGTCGCAACACGCGTCCCGCCATTGCCCTCCGCGATTGATACATCGCTGACGGAAATCACGCCGGGAAGGAGCGTTCCGGCCAGCAATTCTTCCGGGGACAGGACCGTGCCGTCCACGAACGCGATGTCTTCGACGCGGATGAACGTATCTGATCCGTCCACGCCCGAAAGAACGAGCTCCGTCGCAGTTCCCGAAATCAGGTAGCCCGCATTGAAATAATATCCGATATTCACAACGTCGTGCCCAGGCCCTCCATCGATCCGATTGTCGCCCAAGACCGAAGCGATCCATATCGCGTCGTTGCCGCTCCCCGCCGTGACATTCTCGATGTCGACGAGGGTATCGGTCTCGCCCGTCGGAATGTTTGTCACGGTTCTGGCGAAAAAATCGATCGTCAGATCGGTGTCGGCGAAGCCGTAATCCACGGTATCGTTACCGGTCCCGCCGTCGAGCAGGTCCTGCCCAAACCGGCTGATGAGGGTGTCGTCGCCCTCGCGACCGAAAATTCGCTCGGTGCCGGCAGTGCCGTCGATGACGTTGTTTTCGAAATTGCCGTACACCGAAAGCTGGGGCGCCCCGTCGATCAGGCCGACATTCAATTGCCCGAGCGGCAGGTAGTAGTTATTGGGCCCGAAATCCTGAGCGCCGTAGACTGCGGTGATGCCCGAGATGTCGTCGGGCTGAAGCGCGGTGACGCCCTCGAAGAACCGGTACATCACGGCCGGCTGGATTGTGGTGTGGTCCAGTCCGATTGCGTGTCCGATCTCGTGCAGGGCAAGCCACCGGAAATCCGTCTCGGATAGGGCGGTGTTGGAGGAGTCGAATACGATGTCGCCGCCGGGTCCCCATGACGAGGGATAGAACGCATAACCCCAGGTGCTGCCGTAGGCACCTCCGTCAATATAGCCGCCGCCGATGCGTATCGTGGGGTAGCTCACGCTGCCGAACGCGTAACCGGAATCCGCGACCTGGATGAACTCGATGTCGGCCACCGCCGCCCACAGGTCGAAGGCCTCACGCAGAATCTGCTCGTAGCCCGGCGGCAGGAAGGTGCCGAGATCTTCGGTCGTCGTGAAATTCGGGAGCGATGAACTGTTGAGCTGGTTGGCGAGGCCCGCACCGGCAATGCTCCAGGCCACGACGCCACCCGAGCCACCGAGAAAACTCGTGAACCGGCCAGACGCGATGCCGCCATCGTCCGTCCATCGGCCCCCGGTGGTAACTGCCATTGCAACCTCTTGCGGAAATACGATTCAACCTCGGGCAGCGGAGCTTATCAGCCCCGCCGCAATCGCGGAGACTAAAGTGACCACGGCCGTCGCAAAAGCCGCACGAAGGGGGCGCGGCATCAAGCGCCCTCGCCGGGCTCGTCGTGCATTTCGATGAAAATCGCGGATCGATGCAGTCCGCACGCTGGAGCCGCGCGGACCCACGAGTACCGTCGTGTCTAAGGGGCACCATGTGGACCCGCGCTCGGCACCGCCTCACACAAGATCGAAATGGAGTGGATGCAGTTGCAGGAGGTCGCGGACGTAGTCCTCGACCGGCGCGTATGCCGGTGCAATCGGATTGAACGCGAAGGCGCCGGCCAGGTTACGAGCGTCTGACGATGGCGTGGTATCCAGCAGCGCCGACAGCGACGCTGGAGTCGCCGTCACGTTGGCGGACAGCGCGAAGTTGAACGGGGTTTCGTCGGGATCGTTGGTTGTGAAGGTGATCGCTCCCGTCTTGAGCCCGATTTTTTTGGTATCGACCCGCACCTGGAAGGTGTCTGACTGTCCCGGTGCGATGGAGGCGGACAGACCTTCCGCAAGCGTGAAGCCCTTCGGCATCTTCAGCTTGGAAATGAGCAGCGTGCCAGCCCCGCTATTGTTAACCGTGAAGGTGTGAACGACATTGCTGCCGACCGTCACATTGCCGAAGGCGGTGCCATCGGACATGGCCGGACTCTGGTCATTGTCGGCAATCAGCATATTGTTGCCACGAACTTCGATCTCAGGCGGGATCACGATGACATTGCCGGACAGCGCGAAGTTATAAGCGCCTTCATTGGCATCGTTGGTGGTGAAGGTGATCTCCCCGGTCTTGACGCCGACCTTCTTGGTATCGATGCTCACCGTGAAGGTATCGGTCGCGCCGGGAGCAAGCGAAGCGGAAAGGCCCTCGGTCAGCGCGAAGCCCTTGGGTATTTTCAGCTTTGCGATCGTGAGCGTCTGCGAACCGTCATTGGCCACGGTGAAGGTGCGGGTCAAGACGCTGCCGACCCCAACGGTGCCGAAACCGGTGTGATCGGCGAGATCGGGGGTCAGGTCGCCGTCGGCGATGGAGACGCCGTTGCCGCGCACTGTGACCTCGGGCGCCGGCGGCGACGTTACGATGCCTGTGATCGCAAAATTAAAGGGATTTTCGTCTTCGTCGTTTGTGGTGAATACGATCTGCCCGCTCTTTGCGCCGGAATTGGTAGTGTCAAGTCGCACCTGAAAAGTGTCGGAGCTGCCGGGTGCGATAGACGCGGACAACCCTTCCACCAGACTGAACCCCGTGGGCAAAACAAGCGCCGAAGTTGTCAGTATCGCGTCACCGTCATTGCGGACCAGAAAGCTATGAACAACCGGAGTCGTTCCCAGCGCGACACTGCCGAAATCGGTGCCGTCCTGTTCCGGTGTCGTATCGCCATCCGCGATCGACGGGCCGTTGCCAAAAACCGTGATCTCGGGCGCCTGCACCGTGCCGGAAACGGCAAAACTGAACGGGTTCTCGTCGTCGTCGTTGGTGATAAAGCTGATATCACCGCTCTTCGTACCTCCGCTCGCGGTATCCAACTGCACCTGGAACGTGTCAAAGCTGCCGCTTGCGATTGTCGATGACAGACCCTCGGCCAGGGAGAAGCCCAGCGGAATCGTCAGGCTCGAAATGGTAAGTGTCGCGGCGCCATCATTGCGGACAGTGAAGGTCCGGACCACTGGTGTGGCATTTTTTAGAACGGCCCCGAAATTCGTGTGGTCGTCGAGGGAGGGCGTTGATTTGCCGTCGGCAATGTCGGATTCGTTGCCCAGCACGACGATTTCGGGATACGATGTTGCGTCCGTGATGAGTTGATTGAGCGATACAGAACCGTCTGCGAACCGAAAGCTTTCGACATTCGTCACGCGGTCTGTTCCGTCAGGCGAGTTCTCGCGAACATCCGTCAGCGTGAGGAACTGAGTTCCGGCATCATAAGCTACGGCATAGTCGCCACGATTGCCGGAATACACCGCGGTATCGGCATCGTCCCCGCCGTCGAGCGCGTCGTCGCCGCCGCCGCCCTCGATCACGTTGGCCCTCTGATTGCCGGTGAGAGTCTGCGCGACGTCTCCGAGACCAGTCAAGTTTTCGATATTGGGTTGCGCCGTCAGGCTGAATGTCTGAAGCCAGGTACGAATCTCGTCGGTTCCGGCGTTTGCGTCTTCAGTAACCGTGTCGCCGGCGTCATCGACAATATAAACGTCGTCACCAGAACCCCCGTTCATCGTGTCGGCGCCGGTGCCACCGTCGAGCATGTCGTTGCCGTTGACGCCCGTGAGCTTGTCCGCTCCGTCGCCGCCATGCGCGGTGAGGGTGCGCGTTCCGGCGTAAAGTGTATCCGCGGCATCGGAACCGTAGAGCGTGATGCTCGCCAGATTATCGGAATCCGGTACTGCCGGGGTGTAGCCTGGCGAGCGGTCGACGAGGATGATGACCCAGAGACCTGCATATTCGGCCACGCCGACGGTATCAAAGGTCGCATCGGTCAGTGCCGCACCTTCGGCCCGCCCTTGAATCGCCGCCAGGACCTCCGCGGCTGACCCGACCTCCGAACGGCCAATCAGAACCCTGAAAGCAGTGTCGGGTGCGAAGTCGCCGATCACGGATTCGAGCGCGGTCTTGAACGCATCGCGAAATTCATCTCCCGTACTCCACGCGAGAGCCCAGTCGCTGTCGGGCAAGCTTCCTGTGGCCTGTAGCGGGTCGGTGTTGCCGTTCTGAACCAGATCGACCGCCTTGCGATGAGCAATCGCCGACAACACTGCGTCCAGCGACAACGAATTTCCGGATGCGCGGGCAGCGTTGAGCAGATCGGCAAACGACTGTTCCGCCGCCGAAATGCCATCGCCGGCATAGTTGCCGAGCGTAACGTCGAATGCAGCGGTGTTCTGGAACGACGAGGTGCTATCGACCTGGATTGCCAGATCGGATCGTGCAATCGTCTGCGTGGCATTCGGACTGTATCCGAGATCGATGCCAACCGTGAGGAAATGAGACATCGCGTTCGGAAACTGTCCGGCAGCGATTGCCTGTTGTACTTCCGGATACTGGCTCAGGTAGTACGATTCGTCGAAGGCCACGAGATCGGCGCTGGTCAGCGAAGCAGGTTGCGACCCGCCAGCCGAAATCGCGCTCGCTTGAACGGACAACACGCCAGCGTAATTCTCGTCCCAGTGCTCGGCCAGCTTCTGCTTGACGAAAGCCGCCAGGACGTTCGTGTAAACATAGTTGGTGCCAACCGCGACTCCAACGGCCGCGAGCCAGGCCGGGCCGAGAAAGAAAGCCGAGATGCCGCCGGCGGCCAGTGCCAAGGCTCGGCCGATAATGGCTGATCCAACCTCCACGTAAAGGGTTCTGGGTGCGTCGTTCGATACCGCAACCTGCTGATAGATCGTAAAGCCGTCGAGAACAACGCCGGCGGACTGCGCGACGCTCAGGGCCTGATTTTTTGTTAGCCGCGCGAATTTAATCAGCTGATAGGCGGCGGGCCGTTCGCCAATATCGAAGAAGCCCTGCGCAATCTTCGCTATCCCTGAATCAACCAGGGACATTGCAGACCAGACTTCGACATCATTCGTCTGGCCGCCGAATGTAATCGCCTCGACGTTGCGCAGCGTGTCGGCGCTCCCGAACAGATAACCGAGTGCTCCGTTCCCTTCACTGCGGCTGGTCAGCAGACTGGAAAATCCGACGAAAAAATCGCCTCCGTCTTCCTCGACGCTGTATTCAGAGCGCGCATATTGGTAAACGGCTGTATCGCGGTCGTCGCCGCCATCAAGGATGTCATTGCCGGCGCCGCCAACAAGAATATCGTTTCCGGTGCCCCCGTTCAGCGAGTCCTCACCCTTGCCGCCCTTCAAGACATCGTTTCCACCGTCTCCGAAAATCCGATCGCTCTCGTCGCCGCCGACTATCCCATCGTCGCCGACATTGCCATACATCAAATTGGAACTGGATGCGGAGCCGATTGCGGTCATGAATCCGCCACCGGAGACAATTCTGATCTCGACTTCCTGCGTAAAGACCAGCGCGGACAGATCGACGTCTATGGTCTCGAATGTGTTGTACAGCTCGATAAGCTCGACGTTTAAGATGTTGTGGAAGTCCTCGCTGTGATGCGCGTCGATCCGCACCGTATCGACGCCGTCGCCACCGTCGATCGATGCCGGAGAAAAATCGTCCACCAGAATCCAGTCGTTTCCGCCGCGCGCGACAACGGTGTCATCCACGCTGACGCGAAATTCGTCAGCCTGGTCACTGCCTAGCTGGAAATCTGGGCCGAAACCTCCCACGTAGCTGATCGACTGCCAGAACGAATCGAAGCCGGCCGACCCCTGTCCGTTATGCATTTGCTTGAACGCATTCCAGAACGCGCCCGCATCGAAGTTCGACACGAACATATTCGCCAGGAGCGTGCCTCCCAGCGACAATTGTATGTTTTGCAGAACGCCCGTGAAATTCTGCGACTCATCGACAAGAAGGTTGAGGCCATTGAGCGTAACGATG
>NZ_JBFWPA010000160.1:0-11716 GCF_050250235.1 Pseudorhodoplanes sp. | reverse complement strand
AAGCTCGCGAATCTTTGCGATCAGCGAATGCCGATAGCCCTCGCTCGTGATCGCGCCCTGGACGTCCGGTTTCTGGATGCAGTCGAGCGCACCGATCGAGAGCGCGCGCAACGTGACTTCCGCATTGCGTCGGGTCAGCGTCGAAGCCATCACGACGGCGAGACCGGGCTTTTTTTTCAACAGGAGTGGCAGGGCCGTGATGCCATCCATGTCGGGCATGTCGACATCAAGGACCACGACGTCAGGGTCGGCGCGTTCGACATAATCGAGAGCCTCGCGTCCGGTCCTGAGCGAGGCCACGATCACGATTCCGGGCTCAACATCTACCCAGCGCCGGATGAATCCGCGCGCCACCGCGGAATCGTCGACGACCATCACGCGCAAAGCTGTCGCCGACGCCGGTGGCGGCCGGGTGTCCCTGTCTGAAAGCGCCGTCACCCTGCCCCCTGAAGCGAGTGATCCGCAACCGGATCAGATCAAGCCGACTTCCTGGAACTTGGCCTCGACAATATCGCGGTCGAACGGCTTCATGATGTATTCGTTCGCACCGGCGTGCAGCGCACGCGCGATATGAGCTACATCATTCTCGGTGGTGCAAAATACCACCTTCGGCTGGTCGCCGCCCGGCATCCGACGCAGCGCCTTCAGAAAATCGTAGCCGTCCATTTTCGGCATGTTCCAGTCGAGCAGGATCGCGTCGGGTAGCATGCGGTGACACATGTCAAGCGCCTGCTGTCCGTCCTCGGCCTCCGTGATCTGGAACTCCATGCCTTCCAGAATTCGCTTTGCCACTTTGCGGATGACGCTGGAATCGTCAACAACCAGACAGGTCTTCATGGTATCTCACCCTTGCTTTTCTAGCGGACCGTCCGCATCTTTCGCCGCCTTATGCGGCCATTTCGTTGAATTTCAGATCGAGTACCCTGTCGACATCCAGAACGACCAGAAGGCCGTCCTCCATGCGATGAACGCCGGAGGCGACGCGCTTCAGCCGCTCGTCGAGATTGACCGGCACGGGCTCTGCGGTATCGGCGCCAAGCCGGACAACCTCTCCGACACCGTCGATCACGAGTCCGTAGGACTCGCCTTCGCATTCGATACCGACCGCCATCTGGCCACGGCTGGCTCCGCCCTCCACGCCAAGTCGCTTGCGCAGGTCGATCGCCGTGACGATGCGCCCGCGCAAGTTGATGACGCCAGCAACATCGTCGGCAGCAAGCGGCACCCGCGTTACAGCGCTCAACACGAACACGTCCCGGACGCGGGCGATCGCAAGCCCGAAAGCCTGTTTACCAAGGATGACCGTGACATACTCGGCGCTGGTCGGTGGCGGGTTCGACATGGCGTCAGGCGGCCTTGCTGGCGGTGGCGTCCGCCTGTTCCTTGATCGCAGCGACCAGGCCCTGACGATCGAACTTGGCGACGAAATCGTGAAAACCGGCGCGGCGCACCCGCTCGATCATGTCGCGCGAGGTCATCGACGACAGCGCGATAAGCGGCGTATGCGCTGTCGCGGCTTCGGCGCGAAGCGCTCTTGCCAGCGCGATTCCGTCCATGCCCGGCATCTGCAGATCGGTGACGATCAAATCGAAGATTCGGCCGCTGCGAACCAGGCCGAAGGCCTCGTGTCCGCTGGAAGCGGTTGTAACGGCATAGCCCGCCGCGCGCAGCACTGGGACCAGCATATTGCGGAAGAAGGCAGAATCGTCGACGAGCAACAGGTTTCGACGTGCCTTTTGCGCGAAGCTGCTGCCGAACCAGTCGGAATAAGCAATCGGCAGATAATAACCGACATCGACAATGTCGGTCGCCTCGCCCTTTACGATGGCAGAACCCACGATGCCCGGGCGACCATCGCTCACCTCGATCTCGAACTCCTCCTCGACGATATCGACGATCTGGTCGACCACGAGCGCCATCGAGCGCGCGCCGTCCGAAAACACCAGCAGCGGCTGCGAGCCCGATTCCCTGATCCGCACGCAGTCGCCCGGACAGATCAGCGGCATCAGGTGACCACGATATTGCACGAGGTGGCGGCTGCCGACGACCTCTATGCTGCTCACGTCGATCTCTTCCAGTCGCGTCACCAGCGACAGGGGCACTGCACGCGGCGAATTGGAGCCCGCGCGGAAAATCAGAAGCGCTGTCTTGTTCCGTTCAGGGTCCTGCCTTGCAATCTCGGCCGCGGTATCAAGCCCCATGCCGGCCGTGCGAACCGATCCAAAGGCTGCAGCGATGCCGTTGGGATCAAGAATCATGATCACCGCGCCATCGCCAAGAATCGTGTTGCCCGAGAAGGCCTGGATATGACGCAGCCTGCTCGCCAGCGGTTTCACGACGATCTCTTCGGTGTGAAAAACCCGGTCGACCACGATGCCGAAGGCTTCCGTGCCGACCTGCGTTACCACCACGAACCCGCTCTCGGCGTGCCGTGCTTCGGGGTCGGCGAGTCTGAGATACTGACGAAGAAAGATCAGGGGGAGAAGCTTGTCGCGAAGTCGCAGGACGGGTGTGTCCTTGATCCGCTCGATTCGATGTTCGCCATCGGCGCGCACGCGCACGAGCTCCATCACGGCGACCTGCGGCATGGCAAAGCGCTCACCTGCCGACTCGACAATCAGCGCAGAGACGATCGCAAGTGTCAGAGGAATCTTGATGGTGAATACCGTACCCTGCGCCGGCACCGACTTCACATCGATGGTGCCGCCGATCTGATCGATATTGCTCTGCACGACATCCATGCCGACGCCGCGGCCAGAAATGTTCGTGACCGCGTTCGCGGTCGACATGCCGGCGGCAAAGATGAAACGCTGGATTTGCACCTCCGACATCTTGTCGAGCTCGGATTCGCCCGCGAGTCCAAGAGCGCGGGCCTTCGCGCGGATCTTGCGGGTATCGAGGCCGCGGCCGTCGTCGGACAGCTCGATGATGATGTGGCCGCCCTCGTGGCGTGCGGTCAGGCGGATGGATGCGCGCTCGGGCTTGCCGGCGGCGCGCCGGTCGGCCGGAGATTCGATGCCATGATCTGCCGAATTGCGCACCATGTGCGTCAGCGGATCCCTGATCAAGTCGAGCACCTGCCGGTCCAGTTCGGTTTCCGCCCCCTGCATTTCGAGCTCGATATGTTTGCCAAGTTCGGCAGACAGGTCGCGAACCAGCCGGGGCAGCTTCTGCCAGGCGCTGCCGATCGGCTGCATCCTGGTCTTCATCACCCCTTCCTGCAGTTCCGCGGTGACATGGGAGAGGCGCTGCAGCGGCAGCTTGAACTCGGTTTCGGCCTGACGACGCGCCAGTTCCATCAGCTGGTTGCGGGTGAGCACCAGCTCCGACACCATGGTCATCAGGTGTTCGAGCGTCTCGACGTTGACGCGAATCGAATGGTTCGCAGCTTTGATGTCCTGCCGCTCAGACGAACGTGCGGTATCGGTCTTTTGCGACCGCACCGGCCCCGGCGTTTCGCGAAATGCGCGCTCCAGTTCGTCGAGCGTTGCCTCGCCCGGCCGGAGCGGCCGTTCCAGCACCTGATAGACCAGGGACCCCGACGTATGATGGGCCGTCTCCGGCACATATTCCTGCGCCAATGCGTCGAGCCGATCAATCAGATCATCGTCGGACCCGGGCGGCTCGCTCTGACGCTGCTCCAGCGCCGCCAGAATGTCCTTGATGCGATCGAGCGTCGCGAGGATGAGCGTGACCGCATCCTGCGCGACCGGCATGCCGTCGCGAAAACGTCCCATCAGGCTTTCGGCGGCGTGGGCCAGCATCGCGAGGCGTGGCAGATTCAGAAAGCCGCAGGTGCCCTTGATGGTGTGGACGAGACGGAAAATGTTGGCGAGGATTTCCGCGTTGTTCGGCTCCTGCTCGAAACGCACGAGCTCGGAATCGACCGTGTCGAGACTTTCATGCGTCTCGGTCAGGAAATCCCGCAACAACTCGTCCATGGCAACAGGCCTTCTGCGCCGGAATCGCTCCAGCGCCGCACCGCTCGACCATGGTAGTGTGTTGGTAACCGTTTAATATTGCGTAAGGGCAGACCGAGGAAGCGGATGAATTAACGCTTCGTTCATCGTCGTGAATCATTCGTTCCCGCAAGCCACGGGAAATCACGATTTGCGGTCCGCTGGAAAGCCCAACGGTCCGGAGCATTGGCTATTGGGCGGCGATGACGATGACTTCGCCCTCGTTGGTGGCCCCGACGGTAAGCCCGCAATCCCTGGCAAGCAGGCTCGTGTAGTAGGGCTGCACCGCATGCGCATCGACGGTGCCGTCATGGCAGCCGCCGGCGAGCAGTTCCGGAACCGCCTGCGGCACCTTGGCATAGCCGCCGGTCGCGGAAATCCGGAACGCCATGGCGTCGCCGGATCCCGCCGGATCAACCGTGATCTGACCACCACGCGGAATCGACTGCCCGGCAATCAGCAGCATGTTGAGCAGCAGCTTCACCCGGTTCTTGGGCAGAAGCACGCGCGGCAAATTCCACGCAATCTTGGTCTTGTCATCTTCCAGAAAGGATCGCGCGACCTTTTCGGCGTCCCCAAGATCGATCTGGGCGCCCGCCGAGCCTGCGGCGCCGAAAGCAAGCCGGCAGAACTGAAGCTTCGCGGACGCCTGTCGCACGCTTTTCTTGATCAGGTCCATGGCGAAGGC
Organism: Pseudorhodoplanes sp.; assembly: GCF_050250235.1. Taxonomy (GTDB): domain Bacteria; phylum Pseudomonadota; class Alphaproteobacteria; order Rhizobiales; family Xanthobacteraceae; genus Pseudorhodoplanes. The sequence continues at coordinate 7,069 of NZ_JBFWPA010000160.1, read as the reverse complement.
CTTGGTTTCCTGGTCGTTGTCGTCCTCCATCACTTCGAGGCCATTGACTATCGCGCCGACAGGGCTGATCAGGTCGTGACAAACGCGCGAGCACAACAGGGCGGCAAGATCCAATGACCCGATATTGGCGGCAGACGTGGCGGACATGAGCCTGGCTCCGATCAAAACGGCGGCGGAACGCGAATCACTCGATCCTGATGCGGCCGGGCGCTTGATACACCGCGCACGCCGCAGCGCCAAGCCGCGTCTGCCGGCGTCCGAAATCGCGCCTCGCGCGCCGGGGAGCGCGACATGACGAGCGACCTTGCGGACCCGCACTTGCTCGATGAGCTGACCACAATCGCATCCACCGCAGGCGCGGCGATCATGCAGGTCCGCAAGGCCGGCGCTGCGATCCGAACCAAGGCCGATGCGAGTCCCGTCACAGAGGCGGATGAAGCCGCGGAAGCCATCATTCTCGCCGGGCTCGAACGGACCCTTCCCGGCATCACGGTCGTATCGGAGGAAGCCGCATCCCAGGGAACGCTTCCGGACTTGCAGGATATTTTCATCCTGGTCGACCCTCTCGACGGGACCCGCGAATTCATCGATGGCCGCGACGAATTCACCGTGAACATTGCGATCGTCCGCAACGGGCGGCCGGTTGCCGGCATCGTCGGCGCGCCGGCACTCGGCATCATCTGGCGCGGGGCCATGGGAACGGGTTCAGACCGAATCCGCCTGCGGCCAGGCGCCGCTGCGAAGGATGCCGACGAGCGGATGGTCCTGCGGACGCAGGCGCATCGGAAAGGTCCCTGGCGCGCCATGGTCAGCCGCTCGCATCTCGATCCCAGGACCGAGCAATGGCTGACGCGCTTTCCCGCGGTGGAGCGCATGGATTGCGGCTCGTCGGTAAAATTCTGCCGGATTGCCGAAGGTGCGGCAGATGTCTATCCGCGGCTTGGCCGGACTTCGGAATGGGATATCGCGGCAGGCGACGCAGTTCTCAGCGCCGCCGGCGGCGCGGTGCTGACACCGGAAGGCGAGCCGGTCCACTACGGCCAGATCGCACGCGACCTCAAGGTGCCGTGCTTCGTCGCGTGGTGCGATGCTGCGGATGCGTCGAAGTATTCCTGATTACGGCGCCAGCATGTGGCCGACATGGGGCCATTGGGCGTCCGCCTGCAGCGCCGCGGACCCGGGATCGTCGTTGAACGCTTTCCGGGCATCCTGCGAATAGAACAGGTAGAGCCGGTCGTTGTAGATCGCCCAGAAAGCGGGATGGCCGGCGCGCGCAACATTGTTCGCGATCGCCACCGGATCGTGGCCGCCATATTGCGGCATGTAGATATCGGGATCGGCGGCGAAGGCCGCACGGTTGCCCTCATTGTGGAAGCGCCAGGCGACTCCGCCATGCTTCAGTTCGATGTCCTCGCGTCCGAGTCTGGGTGCACGGTCGGTGAAATAGGCCACCGGATCGTAGCCGTAGATCGCGAGCCCGGTATGGTGGTCGACCACAATCTGCTCGGTCGTGGCAGCGTGGACGACAGGCGACAGGGCCGATTGCGGAATGCCCGAGAGGATGAGCAAGAGCGCGCCTGCGCCGAAGCGCGGGCGTTGACGGCGCAGTGTTGTCATGATTCGGTCCAACAAGTGTTCCGATTCGGATGCCCATTAGCTGACAGCATTCGCGTGAGTAACCGGTTAAGCCACGCAGCCGCCTCTTATTGTCCATGGAGCACATGATGCGTTCGCTGATTCGCGTTCTGGCCATCGCGGCCGTCCTGGCCTGCGCCCATGGCCAGCCGGCCGTGGCGCAACAGCCGCAACCGGCGCCGCCGCCTGCGCCTTCTGCCGCGCCCCAGGCCCAGCAACCGCAATTTTCCTCGAACGAAATCCTCGACAACGGCCACCGTTTCTTCGGAACCGTATCGCGCGGGCTGGCCCAGGTGGTCGAAAAGGCCTTCAGCCAGTTCGGCCAGCCCAATGGCTATATCCTCGGCGAGGAAGCGGGCGGGGCGTTCGTCGCCGGGCTGCGATACGGCGAGGGCACGCTCTACACCAAGAATGCCGGCGATCTGCGCGTGTTCTGGCAAGGCCCCTCGATCGGCTTCGACGCCGGCGGCGAAGGTGCGCGCACCATGATGCTGGTCTACAATCTGCCCGCCACCGAGACGATCTACAATCGCTTCGGCGGCATCGACGGCTCTGCCTATTTCATCGGCGGCTTCGGGATGACCGCGCTCGGTGCCGGCAATATCGTTGTCGTCCCGATCCGCGCCGGCGTGGGGCTCCGGCTGGGTGCCAATATCGGATATCTGAAGTTCACGCCCAAAGCGACCTGGAACCCGTTCTAGCCACGCGGAGCACAGGCCATACGAGGCCTGGGTCCTCGCGAATTGCCTGCGCAAGGCTGGCGGCATCGCGGATCGGCGGCGCCTTCACGGCGCCTCTTGCAGCCGCAGCGGAATTTGCTTTCACGTCGGGTATGAGCCGGTTTAGGTTAATCGGGGGAGGCGCTGGCGAACGGCAGCGCCGCCATGGCATGGTTCCGTAGCGTCCCGTGTCGCGCCCGTTCGCTTACTCGCGCCCGTCGGTGGAGTTTCCGTCATGATCGAGCCGGCCATGTATCTGGGCATCGGCTTTCTGGTGGCGAGCCTGTTCGGGCTCATCTTCATCCCGCTGGTTCACGCGCGCGCCGTCCGGCTGACGGTACGGCGGATGGAGGCGGCAACGCCGCTGTCGATGGCGGAAATCCAGGCCGACAAGGACCAGCTTCGCGCCGAATTCGCGATGTCGACCCGACGGCTCGAAATGAATGTCGAGCAGCTCAAGGCCAAATCCACCAGTCAACTGGCCGAACTGGGCAAGAAGAATGATGCGATCAATCGCCTGAAGGTGGAACTCGGCGACAAGGCCGCGACTATTTTCGCGCTGGAGGCCCGCGAAAAGGCGCTGAAGGACCAGATGAAGGCCACGGAGGACGAACTTTCCGTCAAGACGCTGGGCCTGCACGAAACCGAACGCAGCCTGTCGGACAAGGAAGCCGAGATGGCGCGCGTGTCCGGCGAACTCGGCGACCGTACCGCGACGACCGAAGCACAACGAGTCGAACTGATTTCGCTCAAGACCCAGATCGATGCGCTCAAAATTCGCATCGTCGATTACGAGCGCGACATCAGGAAGACCGAAGACCGGCTCGACAAGGAGCGCCAGGAAGCGACGAGCGCATCCCACAGCCTCAACGAGGAGCGCAGCAAGGTTGAAAATCTCGGCAAGCGCATCGGCCAGCTCGAACAGCAACTGGTCGCGCAAAGCACCGAAGCCGAATTGCTCGGCAAGCGGGTGGCCGAGCTCGAGACCCGGATCGCCGATCAGGGGCGCCTCCTGGTCGAGCGTGAATACGAATGCGACCGGCTGCGCACCGAACTGGAAAATGCGCGGCGCACCAGCTTCCATTTGCGCGAGGAACTTGCCTCGGCCGGCAGCCAGAACCGGGAGGCGGTGCAGAATCTGACTGCGGAGAAGGACGTGCTGCAGAAGGAGTTCGATCTCGCCCATGCCGAACGGACCAAGCTGCAGACCGAAGTAGCTGCCATGAGGCGGGAGGCGGAAGCCAGCTGGGCGGCCGAACGGGTGGAGAACGCGCTGCTGCGCGAACGCATCAACGACGTGGCCGCCGAGGTCGCGAAGCTTGCGATCACCCTCGAAGGGCCGAACTCTCCGATCGAGGCGATCCTGGCGTCCTCCGAGCCCGCCAGCCCGGCCTCCGCGGCCCGCATCGCGGCCAGCGGCCCGCTGGCGCCCCCGGCGAACGACACCGGCGACGACGAGAAGGGCAGCCTGGCCGATCGCATGCGCGCGCTGCAGACCCGGGCGTCGCGCCTGACGACATCATCCTGACCAAGATTTGCAGTCATTTCCGAGGCGACGGCTCTCCAGCGGCGCGCTGCCTCGGAGGCTCGTGTCGGAGCATCGGACAATCATGAAGGTCACGCGTATCGGGCCCCTGATCGGCAGCCTTCGGGCCATGACGCGAACCTCACACGTGCTGATCGCTCTGACGGCGACCATATTCGCGGCCATAATATGGGCCGGTTCGGTCACGGCCGAGAATTCCGAAGTCGCCGAACGCCGCAGCGCCGAACGCAAGACCTTTACCGACGCCGAGATCGCCGACGGCTTCTTTCGCATCGTGTTCGGCGCCGAGTTCCATGTCTCCGGCCGCGTCGACCGCATTCGCAAATACGAGATGCCGGTGCGCGTCTACGTCGACAACCGTGCGAAGCCCGATCGAGGCAAGCAGGTTGCGTCCGTGGTCGACGACATCCGTTCCAAAATCCGTCACCTCGACATCGCGATGGCCGACAGCCGCAAGGAAGCCAATGTCACCGTGACGCTGGTTCGCGACCGCGACATCGAAAAGACCATCCGGCGATTCTACGGGCGCGAGCAGGCCGCAAGGATCGTGAAGTCGCTCGAACCGCAATGCCTGTCCGGATTCCGCAAGGACGACCTGTTCCGCATCCAGCATTCCGACGTGATCATCGTGGTCGATGCCGGCGAGTTCGTGTTTCAGGATTGCATCTACGAGGAATTGCTGCAGGCACTCGGCCCGATCAACGACGACGACGAATTGCCCTTCACGATGTTCAACGACGAAGTCCAGATGGGCTTCTTCGACATTTACGATCAATATCTGCTCAACATCCTGTACGATCCGCGCATCCGCGCCGGCATGACCAAGGACCAGGTCAAGGACTTGCTGCCGCAAATATTGCCGGATGTACGCGCCTGGGTCAGCAAGGTGAACGGGCTGAAGGAATAGGTCACAATCCCTTCAGCCACGCGAGAATGTCGCCGCGCGACTGATAGGGCGTCGACAGATGCATGCTGGCCGACACAATATACTTGCTTTTCGGATGCCGGGCGCCGCGGCCATAAACATAGTCCTTGCCGTGAAGGATCATCGGATCGGCAATCCCCACGATCCATAGCAGGGGGACATCGCCCATCGCTGCCGCGTTCTTCGGCATGACCGCCGGTCCGTCGGGATCGAACATCGACACATAGACCGCTGGCGTCGCGCGCACCGAGAACGGGATGCCTTGCGCAAGATCGGGAAACGACATGCGCACGTCGCCCTTGCCGGCCGCGATCATCTTCCTGGCCTCCGCAATCGCCCCTTGGGTGCGCGCCCGCAGCGCCCAGGCCTCCGGCAGATGGCCAGGCGCAAGCGCCACCACGGCATGCAGATTCTTGCGGCGCGCCGCGTATCCGATCGCAGCATTCGCGCCGAGGCTGTGACCCATCACCACGATCTTCTTCGCGCCTGCCTTCTTGAGCCGCTCGGCGGCGCCGTCGATCTCGGTCATCGCCTGGTCGAAGGTCGCGTCATAGATGCGCCGCGCCGACCACGGCATTTCCGGCGCTTCGACCAGCGCACCTTCACGCTTCAGCGACTGGTGCAGGCCCTCGATCATGGTGGTGGGCGTACCGCCCTTGCCGTGGATCAGCACGACGCCAAGCCCGGACAGACTGCCCTGCTGTGCGAGCGATGCGCGGCCGGCGGCCGTCGCCATCAGCAAGGCGAACAGCCCGAGGACGATCTTGCGCTTGCGCGTGGCCATGAGCCCGACTCTAGTGCCGCCGATTTGAAGTTCCTGCACCGCCAGCCGCAAGCTCCCGTCAGGAACTTCAGATCGAAAGCGGCACCAGAATTATGGACTTGCCAGTGCCCCTTGGTTTCGAAGTTCGTGTAAGAGATTGCTGCGACGTATCACGAACTTCGGAAACCGGGCACTCGGCTTCGTCCGAATCATCCGCCCGATCATAAGGCAGACGCCGGCGGGCGCGCGACCCCCGCGGGCCGCCGATTTTGTCGCAGCTACTCGGAAACTCCGATCAGGCTCGATAGCCGCTCCGGATCGTTCCGCAGCGGCTGCGAGGGCCCGTCGTAAACGATGCGGCCCTTGTCCATGACCACCGTGCGCGGCGAAAATGCGAGTGCGACGCGGCTGTTCTGTTCCACCAGGATAATGGTCAGCGCCCCCTCGTCGCGGAGCTTGCCCAGCACATCGGCCAGGGTTTCGACCAGGACCGGCGCGAGCCCTTCGGTCGGCTCGTCCATCAGCAGGACCTCCGGATTGGTCAGCAGCGCGCGCGCAATCGACAGCATCTGCTGCTCGCCGCCGGAAAGCTGGTTGCCCATATTGCCAAGCCGCTCGCGCAGCCGCGGAAACAGATCGAAGATGCGCGCCTCGGTCCAGTAGCCGGGCCGTGCGGCGATCTCGAGATTTTCACGCACCGAAAGCGACGGGAAAATCTCGCGCTCCTGCGGCACAAGGCCAAGTCCCTTCAGCGCGCGCTGATAGACCGGCATCTGCGTGATTGGCTGCTCACCGAGCAGCACGTCCCCCTTGCGCATACTGGTGTGACCCATGGCCGTCACCAGCAGCGTGGTCTTGCCGACCCCGTTGCGCCCGATGATGCTGACGCTCTCGCCCGGCGCGACCGACAGGTCGACATCCTCCAGCACGATGGTGTCGCCATAGCCGGCAGACACGTTTTTCCAGGCCAGCGCGCTAGCCATGCGCCGCCTCGTGGGTGGCCTGTCCGAGATAGACCGCGCGGACGTCGGCATTGGCACCAATTTCCTTCGGGGTGCCCTCCGCGAAAATCCTGCCTCCCACCAGCACCGTGATGCGCTCGGCGAAGCGGAACACCAGGTCCATGTCGTGCTCGATGATCAGCACGCCAATCTCCTTGGGCAGCCGCGCGATCGCATCGAGAATGATATGGCTTTCCGCGCTCGGAACGCCCGCGGCCGGTTCGTCGAGCAGCAGGACCCTGGGTGCAAGCCCAAGCGCGATCGCGATCTCTACCAGACGCTGGCGGCCATAGGGCAGTTCGGAAATCCTGTGTCCGGCATCATCCTGCAGCTTCAGCATCTCGAGCAGCGCCATCGAGGCGTCGATCACGTCGCGGCGCTTGCCGGCGGGCTTGAACATGGTCGGGGCGGCGCCGAGCTGCTCAGAGACCGGGATGTAGACATTTTCCAGCACCGAGAGCCCCCGGAACAACCGGTTGA
>NZ_JBFWPA010000159.1:0-11762 GCF_050250235.1 Pseudorhodoplanes sp. | reverse complement strand
TCGACCTCCGTCACGCGCTTCAACCACTCGTCGGCCGGATTGCGCATGTTCGCTAGGGCATCGAGTTTGCCTCGTGCCTGAACGCGCCGTGCTGTGAGCCGCTCCAACTCGTCCTTGGCGGTCGGATCGTTGCTCGGATCGACCGCGTTGTGGATCGCATCGGCACGCGCCTTGATGGTTGCGAGCGCACCGTGGGCGAGGTCGATCTCAACGTCCAAGAGCGCGAGGCGCTTGGTGGTTACGGGCGGCAGCTTGCCTTGTGGCATGACTCATACTCCCTTTGGTGGTTTACGAAGATACATACCCAGTCAGGACAGGGCGGTACCGGTCCATCAGGGTTTGACGTTCCTTGATCTGCTGCGGGTGGGTCGCGCAAAGCGCCTCCGCCTCTTGCTCAAGGACGTCAGCCTTTCGGTAGAAGCCCGCAGCGCGTTCGAGCGCGTAGTTCCACGGCGCGCCATATCGCTGCTCGTGTTGGCGCGAGTGCTCCTCGAATTTGCGCGCAAGCACGCGCGCATCTTCCGCCCACTCGCGAACAATGGCGGCCCATCGCAAGCCCTCGTCCGTCCCGCCGATCTGCGAGATGGTGCGCCGCCATGAGGGCGAACACTCAGAGCGAAGGTGCGGGAACGGCGCGGGAGGAGGCGGCGGCTTCCGTTTGGTGCGGTAGGGCTTCCTCATTTGACGTTCTTCCATGCGTCTTCCAGCCGCTTGCTCCGACGCTCATAGGCGGCCTTGGCATCCGCACTCACGATCGGCGCTTGTGGGGCTGCTGCTGGCGATGCGGCAGGAGCGGGCGGCGGCGCTGGCTTCTTCCAAGCGTCTTGAGTGCGCTTGACCATCATGGCGTGCGACGCATCGAGGCGTACCCGATCATTCATCGGGATCACGCCGTGGCGCGGGCGCTGGTGTGCGGCATCGAAGGTTGGCTTGTTGTCGTCCTTCGACTTGCCATCCATGAGTGTCAGGGGAACAGAGACTTTGCCGCCATCGGGCACGATGCAAGAAGCATCGTTGGGAGCGGTCTTGATGATGTTACCGTGCTCATCGAGAACGAGGACACCACCATCTTGCAAGCGGTAAGGGTTGGTCATTGGTTCAGATCCTTGTGTTGGTACGGGGGCTACCAAAATCGTGCGCCCATGAACTCGGAAAGCGCGGCAAGACGGTTCACGGCGGGATTGCGCTTGCGCTCCTCGTCCGTCGCGTCGATGTAATCCAAGGTGTACCGGTACTTGGAGTGAACGAGATTGGTCAGGACACCGGCAACGACGTTCGCCACGTCATCATGTCCGCCAGGTGCATGGTCGATCGTATCCCGGCCCCCGCGTGCCGTGCGGCGCTCGAGGCCGACGATCTGATGGAGCATGCGCTCGTTATCGAGCAAGTCCGCGCGATGCGAGTTCAGGAGCGGCAAGAACGCCGAGTAAAGTTCTGACTTGGACTTCGCGGATGCCTCATAGCTGATACCGTGCCGCTGGAAGACCTCTCGCGGCCACTCACCGCCAAACCTGTCGCCGATGACTTTGGTAATCTTGTAGGCCTTCAACAGCTCCGCATACTCCGCGACAACCGCCTCCGGTGAGAAGGGCGGCTTGCGCTCGCGGACGGCGTCAAGGACAGCGCCCTCGGAACCCTTTTCCTTGTGGCCGATGGCAAGCGTGAAGCTGTCCGTGCCCGAACCGCCCGCACAATCGACGAAAGCCGTGTAGGTAACGCCACGCTGGTATGGGCGCTCGTGAACACCCGATTCCATGCATTGCTCGACGATCTCGCGGGCGATGAAAGCTTCCACGTCGCTGCGGAATTGCGCACCGTACTCGGCAGCCGCCGCAATCGGATCGTCCTCATAGGCTTGGTCAAGGAAGCTTTGCGGGACGGACGGGTTCATCACGCGGGTGGCGGCCTGCCAGACGAGAACCGGGCCTGGCTTACCGAAGAACTTGCGATGGGCGTTCCAGATGATGCCCCTTCGTGCGTATGGGCTTGACGCCACAAGCAGCATGGATGTCGGGATCGTTGCCATCGCAGGGCGGATGGCATTCAAAATCTCGGAGTCGGGGTTGCTGCTGTCCTCCGACCGCCAGAAGGCCGCCTCATCGAGCAACGCGGCAACCAAGGTAAACCCGCGCGTTGAACGGAAGGATGCTGTATGGACTTCGATGGTGACGGAATTGCTGAGATCGACGGATTCCGCGGTCTCCCGCTCAATCAGGCGATTGAGCATGGCCACGCCTTTCAGCAAGCCCATGACGTACCGCAGGATGACGCGCGCTTGCTTACGGTCGGCGGCAATCACGGATACCGTGCCGCGCTCGCCCGGCTGCAAATAGCGCCGGTAATCTTTGAAGCACGCCAAGTAAACAGCGATGATGGCAAGGATGAATGACTTGCCAGCACGACGACCGCAGATCAGCCAGCCTTCCTTGGCAATCTCATCCGGGGCATCATCGCGGCCGGTACATGCCTTGTAGGTCTCGAACTGTTCGCGGGTCATTGGTAACGCAAACAATGCGGACAGGAACGCCATCCATGCCGACCATGATGCCTTGTTCTTGAACCAAGGCTTGAACAGATGCGGGTCGGCTATCGCATCCAAGATGGACAAGGATGACTCTTGCCTATGGCGACTGAGGCGCACGCGATTGGATGGACGAGACAGGCGGACCCTAGTCATCATCGTCCTCGCTGTGCTCGATCAGGCGGGGCTGTCTGTTCCTCAAGTAGGAATCGAGATCAGGCACCTGCTTTGATTTGCGGGACAAGCCGATGGTGTTGGATAGCCGCACCGATGCATTGACCAATGCGAGATAGGCGTCCATGTCGATGGACTCGCCTCGCACATGCGCGGCCTCCATATCCTCAATGATGGACGTTACCGCAGCGAGGCGTCGCACGAGATGCAAGCGCGCTTCGCTCACATTGTCCAATCCGCCTTGATCGCTGATTAGGTTGGAACAGACTTCCGCCCAGCGCTTTGCCGCATGGGTGCGACCATCAACGGATGGCATGTAGCGCTTGCGAATATTACTGGGTCGTTCGGGTGCAGTGCGCGCAACATCCCGACTGCCATTGAGTCGGTGTCGTTCCATAGAGCGACTTATGTGAAGATTTTGCGCGCTTCTCAACCCATGAATGGGGATAGCTTCGCCGATACACTTCCTTCGCAAGCCTATGTTCTTGATAGCGCCATGGAGTTCTGCGGTGTTGGGATGTTCGCTTATCATCCCAATGCGTCTGTTTTGATGGATTGGCGGGTGTGTGTCAGCGAGGATTTTGATGATTTAATAGCTTCTGTCTGGGTGATTTGCCAGCAATCACGATATGAGCGCTATGCTGTCTATGGCCTCTAATCCCTTATAGGCTTTGCTGCGATCATTGTGCCACTTGTCGTCTATCTTTGGCCTATTGCATTAGTGCGATTGCGCTTTGCGCGATCATGCAAGGTGCGCTGTATTCTGTTCTTGCTGTTATGCTGATTTGTATTGCTCGTGATTGTTCGGGTGCTTTTGCGCGCTGTAGGTAATGCGGCTTTTACCTAGATTGTTTACCGCGCTGTTATTCTGGGCGTGTCATTGTTCTCGGATGCGCCTCACATCCGACAAACGCATCGCAGCGCGAGATCGCCGCAAAGCTGCCATTCACGAGGCTGGTCACTTCGTAATGGGTGAGCACTTGGGCTTCACGATGGAGTGGGCCTGCATCGAGCGCACTTTCAGCGACAATCCGTCTGGGGAGAAGCTTTGGGTTGGGCGAACGCGGCGCGTCAATGGCGGCAGCAAGCAGGCGGTGCGACTCTATGCCGTTGCGGGCTCGGTCGCAGAGTCCATCTGGGATGGTAGCGACGACTTTTTTGAGGAAGAATTCTACGACAAGGATGCGCTATCGGCGACGGATTGGGCAGGGGCTGGCTGCAAACCCGGCAATCCTACCAAGGTGTTCCTGTCCGCAATCGAGCAGGCGTATACCTTGTTTGAGCGATCTGGCCCGCTATGGCCTCGCGTGTTGGCCAAGTCCCGCGAGTTGATCGTGGATAGTCGTGACCACATATCGCCTGAGGAGTTGCGCGAGCAGCAAGGCCTACGCTTGAGCGCTGATGTTCCCGTTCGCTACGCGGGTTCTGCTGGCGAATGACGCGGCTGCACGCGAATTCGAGGGCTCGAATGGCGACGACACGCAAACCGCGTCTACGGCCTTCTGCGCGCCTTTTAAGCCCGGTTCGTCTAACCCATTGAAGACGCCAGCTTCTTGAATCCCACTCGATTATCGGTCCCGAAGACGGCGACGATTGCGGTCCCGGATGCGATTGTGGCGCTTGACCTCGACCGAGTCCGGGTCACGCCGCGCGGGATAGATGTCGTCAGCGGCTCCCCTGCGCTTCTGAGCGAAGTCGTCACAGACAAGGTCTGCCTCTTTCAGGAACCGGATCAGCCTTTTGGCCTCCGAGATCACCATAGATGCTAACGCTGGCGAGACGTTGATGCCGACGTGTTCAAGGAGTTGTCTTGCGCGCTCGGCTTTTATACCGGGTTCGGTCACCGCCAGTCGTTGTAGAAGCTCTACCGCATTGCGCGGCGCATCGTCTGACAGGACAAAACACGTACTACCTAGTGGTTCATCATCTTGTTCGCGCATGGCGATACCCTTTCCGATCCTTTGCTGGAACGCGGAATACTGGGAACGCCATTACTAAATGCGGATTTGAGAACCTAAGCTCTCACGATAGCTACAACGAATACAGACACAAACCCGGCACTGATCCTATTCACTGCGCGCGAAGCGCCTATAGAGGTTGATATGAGCCTACGCGGGTTGCCTTCACTGTCTAAGGATTGCCTGCGGTCTGTGAAGGTTTACTTGGGTTGCTGAGAGCCTGAGATGACCGATAGTGGCCTGTAAGGGGTGTGCTGTAGAGCATGTTGAGCATGATGTTGATAATCGGTCATAACACTAGAGCGGTTCTCACAACTCCATTTTACTTGGCAGCTTTAGTACACTCAGACCCAGCCTTGGCACCTCGATCATCTTGAACTTGTGCAGCAGTCCTGCCCTGTATCCTTGCGTGAGTCGCCGCGCGATGCGCTGAGGCACCCGTTTGTGCAAGTCGTCCAGTGATTTTTCGTCGATGGTACCGGCAAGGATAAAGTTGTGTCCGATGAATTCGGCGGGGTTCAGCCCCATCAGATCGGAAGGCAGCGTGATACCGAACCGTTCCGTCATCCGCCTCACAGCTTCCGACCCGATGAACCGCGTCTCGACATGGCAGCACGGCTGGCGTCGCACCTTCGAGGGCCGATCCCAATAGGCGAGCACGTTCCGGGTGGGCTTCTTGCCGACCTCTTTATACCGGACCCAATAGGTTCCGAATTCCTCGTCCGGCATGCCGTTGGAGCGGTTGAAGCGCAGGATCAGGTGATTGACGAAATGCCCCATCAGAACCCGCGCCGACTCCTTGGTGTCAGTCACGAAGTCCAGTGCGATGTCCAGCCGGCACACCTTTGCGCGGTGCTCGGTCACAATGTCGTCGAGGATCACCAGAGCGTCCGCGCTCGGATGGTTGACGAGGAACCGCCAGCCGACCGTCACGAACATGCCGTCCGCGAACATCTGCACCGGCTTGAAGCGCGGCAGCTTGCCCCGACCCTTCTGCGCATCATGTAGGCGCTTGCGGAGCGGCCCCAGTGCCGGGATTGTGCTGCCCCTGAAGAACAGTTCGAGCGTGTCGCAATAGGCCACAACGTCGTCAACGCCGCTCATCAAGCCGAAGACGGCGGACAGACGGTGGCGGTTGTTGTGCGCCGCGACGGGCGCTAATTTGTTTGCAGGCACGGCCTCGGTTCCGAAAAGCTACAGGCTGTGTATTCAGGGCTCGCAGGAGGACAAGACCTGCGAGCCCTTTCGCTTATAAGTTCCTTCACGACAAAACGCGACCGGGCTTTCACGCGCCGATTCGTCAGGCCAACTCCTTCAGCTTCTTGCGGGCTGCTTTGAGCGACAGTTCAAGCCGCCGCACAAGCTGATACACCTGTTCAGCGGTCAAATAGTGAAAGCTCAGCGGCCCCAATGCAGAATAGACCTTCTCCAAATGCTCCATCGCGTCGTTGTAGTTGCGAACGTCCCTCATCTCGTTCTCGCATGGGGGATCATTCCACCGCGCTCCCTCTGTGGCGAGTTCCAGGCGAAGCAATCCGAAAACGTCACATCCATCATCGTCATCATCTGTCTGTTCGATGACAACGCGGCGGCTCAACCGAACACGTCCAGTCATCACGCGGCCTCCAAGCGCTTCTTGGTACGCTCACTCAGCCGGACGCGGCGATAGAATGTCTTGCGCGTCTCGATGCACTTGGCCTGCCAGCGGACAATGTCGTCTTCTGTCCACGCGACCGCGCGCTCCGAGATGCGGAACGGTTGCGGGAATTCGCCCGCGCGAACCTTCGCCTTGATGACGGATTTGCTCAGGCCAGACCGTTCGACGACCTGGGGCAAGCGAAGGAAGTTCTTTGGGGGTTCAGTCATCGGCGCACTCCTCTGCTTAAAAACATGCGAGGAGTCGCGGCGGGGCTTCTGGGGCTTGATTATACGGAGGCGTTTTTTTGCGTCAACGGTGTGCGCGGTGTTTACGTTAATCGCCGCAGTAGTCCGCCCAAGCCTGCATGAGTTTGGCGCGGCGCTCGAACATCGTGGTGCGCTTGTAGGCGCGGATCACGGCGTCACTGACAACGTGGGCCAGCGCGGCCTCAATGACGTGTTCTGGGTAATTGGTCTTGTCGGCAGCCCAAGATCGGAACGTCGCGCGCATGCCGTGGGTCGTCACGTGATCGTACTTCATGCGGGCGAGAAGTTGCGCCATCGCCATGTTTGAGATGGCGGTCTTCGGCCGTGTCCCGCAAAAGACAAAATCGTTACCGGTCTCGCGGGGCAAGTTCCGAAGCAGTTCCACTGCGCGGTCGGACAGCGGGATGCGGTGTTCCTGCGCCGCCTTCATCCGCTCCTTCGGAATCGTCCAGAGCGCATTGTCCAAATCGAACTCGGACCAGACGGCGCCGATCGTCTCCGACGTTCTGGTGGCGCAGAGGATCGTCAGTTCCAGTGCCCACGCGGCAAATCCCGTGCGCTGGCGCAGGGCGGCCATGAACTTCGGCATTTCGGTATAGGGCAGCGACGGGTGGTGCTGGACCTTGGCGATCTTCGTCGGCTTGGGCAGGAGTTGATCGAGGTTCCCCTTCCAGCGCGCCGGATTGAGCCCCTCCTCGCGATAGCCCTTGCTCATGGACATAGCGAGCACGGCTTCGATACGCTGGCGGGTCCGGGACATTGTCTCGGTCTTGGTCTGCCAGTGAGGTTCCAACACCTTCAGGATCAGACCCCGATCCACGTCCGCCACGGCGATCTTGCCAATGACCGGGTAAACGTAGGTCGCCATCGTGGATTGGTATTGCTGCCGGTGAACGAGCGACTTCCATTCCACATGGTTGCGCTCGTAGTATTCCTCCGCGGCCTGCTTGAAGGTGACTGACCGGGCCTCCTCGAGCGCACGGGCCGCCCGTTCCGCTTTGCGCGCTGCGACGGGATCCACGCCGTCCGCGATTTGCTGCCGGGCTTTGCGAGCGCGTTCCCGGGCGGCGGCAAGATCGAAGTCAACGAGGCTGCCGAGGCCGAAGTATCGCTCCTTGCCGTGCAAGGTATATCGGAGCACCCAGTTGGCGGCTGCGGGCCGATCCTTGTCAGCCAATCGCGTGATTTGCAGGAGGAGCCCTCGCGTCTGGCCATCCTTGTGCCAGCCGATGCGGCCTTGCGTTTTACTCGTGAGGCGCTCGACTCTGCGAGCGGTCAATGCCAATGCGGACGCCATTACTGTAACCCATCACGGGATTATCCCCGTCGCTGGATCGCTTTTTAGGTAATATCTCCTCGGCCTTAAACCGCTCTTATCGGCCTCTTAAAATTGCGCCGATTGCATTAAGGTCTTCGCAAGCATGATGATCTTGGAATCCTCCTCGGCCCTCCTCGTGTCACGAAGACCGCAAAAATGACGGCCTCCCTCTCCGCCAGCCCGTTTTTGTAAAGCTTCTCTCGCGCGCTCCGGCCAGGCTGAAATTCCCAATGTTTGCGGACATTCGCGGGCGAACCTCCGCACTGCGGTGAGCCGGTCGGGGACCGATATTCTCTCTCTGCGGCCATTTCTCTCCGAACCTCAGGACTTTGCCGGTTTAGTACGGACCTTCGTAAGTGATTGTTTTTAATCGCTTTCTGGTTCCACCCGGCTCCGTACTGTTTGCAAGAACTTTTGGGGAACAGAGAATAGAGAATGCAAACGCGCCGACTGATTTTGCTTCGCTTTTTCGGAGCTCCGGTATGGACTCCTTTGCTACTGCACTGCGTCGCGAGAGCTTGGTGCATTGTTCGAAGCAGCTCCTGAAGGTCAACGAGAGCGGCGAGTTCAAGCGCGGCACGATCGCGGAATCGAAGGAAAGGCGCGCCGATCGCTATTTAGCTCTGCACTAGGATGGCGCGGGCTCCTGCGAGCCGCGTGCCTTCATTGTCGAAACTTCGCTCACGTGAGGGAGTCTTGCCGATGAGGATCGCTCAGATTGCTCCTCTTTATGAACGTGTACCACCCAGACTTTATGGGGGCACCGAACGGATCGTTTCCTACCTGACCGAAGAACTTGTCCGGCAAGGACACGAGGTCACGCTATTTGCAAGTGGCGATTCGATAACGTCGGGGCATCTGGTTCGTTGTTGTGATGTAGCCCTTCGCCTCAACCCTCTAGTCCGGGACCCATTACCTTACCACGTTATTATGCTGGAGGAGGTCCGTCAGGCGGCGAGCAAGTTCGACGTACTGCATTTTCACATCGACTTTTTGCATGCGCCCTTGGTGCGCGACTTTGCCGAACGCACGGTGACGACCCATCACGGCCGTCTGGATTTGCCGGAACTCAAGCCGTTCTACGGAGTTTTTCGCGAACTGCCGCTGGTCGCGATCTCCGATGACCAGCGCAACTACCTGCGGCACGCAAATTGGATTGGGACCGTTCATCACGGACTTCCACGTGATCTTCTTCCCCTCCAAGCCAATCCATCCGGCCGCTACCTTGCTTTTCTCGGTCGGATTTCGCCGGAGAAAGGACCCGACCGCGCGATCGAGATTGCAGTTAAAGCGGGACTGCGGCTGAAGATCGCAGCGAAGATCGACCGCGTCGACCAAGCATATTGGGATGAGAAGATTGGGCCGATGGTCGAAGCCCATTCAAACGTCGAATACGTTGGTGAGATCAACGAGCACGAGAAAGCGGCTTTTCTCGGAGACGCGAGCGCGCTGCTGTTCCCAGTCGATTGGCCCGAGCCGTTCGGACTCGTGATGATTGAGGCCATGGCTTGCGGTACCCCTGTCGTAGCCTTCCGGCGAGGCTCAGTTCCCGAGATCGTCGAAGAGAGCGAGTCTGGTTTCATTGTCGATACGGTCGAGGGTGCAGTATCCGCTGTGCAGCGAATCTCCAGCCTGGATCGAGCGAAGGTCCGCGCTACGTTCGACCGCAAATTCACCGTCGAACGTATGGCTCACGACTATGTCCAAATCTACCGGACGCTTGCCGAAACAGGTATCGAGGCCGGGCGGTCGATCCGGTTGAAGTCCAAATTCATGCCGTCCGCGACCCATAAGTCGGCACGCGACTTCGCGCATGCAGGAGCGGGAAACAATGCCCGGACAGATTCGATACGCCCTTGAGGGGCCCGCGGCCGATCTAGCACTGATCCAGCAGCAGTTGTTGGTGAGTGCTAATTTAGCCGCCGTCGTATGAGTTCGGCGACAGCAGTGGCACAAGCTGCTAAGGTTCGATCAGCAGCAATCTTGGTAGGTGTCCTTGAGAACGTCTTTATCTACTAGCAACGATCGCGGCACTGGTAATACGAGCTCGGAGTACACCCCGCTCCCGCTGCCCGACGTTCTGCCGGCAGAGAAAATTCTCGACGCTGTGGCCGAGGCTATCTACACAACCGACGCCGAAGGCCGGATCACATATTACAATAGAGCTGCTGCCGAACTATGGGGCGCTTGCCCGGAGATAGGCAAAGCCGAGTTTTGCGGTTCGTGGAAGCTCTACCACCCGGATGGCACTCCATTGCCGCACAATGAGTGCCCGATGGCAATTGCTCTGTCCGAAAGACGAGCTGTCCGCGGCATGACAGCAATTGCCGAACGGCCCGATGGCACGCAAGTGCCCTTCCTCGCCGCCCCTACGCCGATCTTTGACGCAAGCGGCGTCCTGATCGGGGCCGTGAACATGCTGATGGACCTGACGGAGTACCGCGCCAGGGACGAGGCTGCCCGACGATATGCCGCGATCGTCGAACATTCCGACGACGCCATCGTTGCCAAGGATCTCAAGGGAATCATCACCGCCTGGAATCGTGGCGCCGAACGCTTGTTCGGCTATACGGCGGCTGAAGCGATCGGCAAGCCTGTCACCATGCTCATCCCTGCCGACCGACCGGACGAGGAGCCCAGCATTCTCGCACGCATCCGCCTGGGCGAGCGCGTTGAACACTACGAAACCACCCGCCAGCGCAAGGACGGCACGCACGTTGAAATCTCCTTGACTGTTTCTCCCGTGAAGGATGAGCGGGGTCGAGTGATCGGGGCGTCCAAGATCGCGCGCGACATTACGGAGCGCCGGCGGGCGGAAGAGCAAAGGCGTTTGCTCCTTCGTGAGATGGATCATCGGGTCAAGAACATGCTCGCCTTGGCTGGGAGCGTTGTGAGCGCGAGCGCGCGGTCGGAAACGACCGTGAAAGGTCTTTCCTCTGCCGTGTCTGCTCGCCTGGTAGCTTTGGCGCAAGCGCATTCTCTTGTGCTAAACCCGGCCATGGAAGGCAGCGATCGCGGAAAGACGGGGACGACCCTACACGCGCTGATCAAGATGATACTAGCGCCCTATCGAGAGGGAGAGAACATTCCCGTTTCGGGGGCAGATATCCCGATGGGGCGACACGTTATCAGCGACCTTGCGCTGCTGCTGCACGAATTCGCAACAAACGCCGCAAAATACGGTGCGCTTTCGACGGCCGGCGGTCGCATCAGCATTGCGGTTGTCGAACAAGGCGCTGATATCGTCCTCACCTGGGTTGAGCGGGGAGGTCCCGTCGTTAAGCCGCGCCGGAAGGAGGGGTTTGGCACGCTCCTCGTCAAGACAGCCATCAGCGGTCAGCTTGGCGGGCGCGCCTCGTATGATTGGCAACGAGATGGATTGACGATCACCATGTCCATTCCGAAAGAGCGGTTACAATCGCGTTCGTGACGTCGATCGGCGCCGACTTCAATGCCGACGTGACGGTGCTGCAGTTGGACTGATCCTCCGATCTTGCTGAGCGGCAGGGTTGGCGTGCCACAGTGCATACCGCCAGTCGGGGTGCTGACAAGCAATGCCAAGCATTTGGATTCCAGTGGGTTCAAGCAGGCAGTGGGTCGGCCTTAGCTGAGACCCGCTGTCGGTTGGGCCTAAGTTCAGGTACTATAGTGGCTCTCAATCCACCGAGGGTCGAGCGAGACAAGTCGAGCCGCCACCCGTAGGCGTCAAGAACGTCCTGGACGATCGCAAGCCCAAGGCCCGCAACTCCACCGCTTTCATCGAGACGAGCGCCGCGTTCGAGCACGCGGGGCATGTCGGTCGGGCTAAGTCCGCTTCCATCATCTTCGATTGTGATCGACTCTGCCAAGCCATGCTCGGCCGTGATGCGGACCAGCCCCGCGGCAT
>NZ_JBFWPA010000158.1:0-11899 GCF_050250235.1 Pseudorhodoplanes sp. | reverse complement strand
ATTTGCCGGTCCACCCAGGGTAACCTAGCTAACGATCAGGTTTCGATTATCTGGTATGAGGGAACAAGCGTCTAAAGTAGCAAATAGTAGAGATGCAAAAGCCCCCTGGCAGTGGCCGCAAGGCAGGGACGCCTAACAAACGCACCAAGTCGATCGAGGAGAAGCTCGAGGCGATGGGCTGTGATCCAATCGAGGCGATGGCGCGGCTGGCGATGGACGAAAACGAATCCAGCACGCTTCGCTTTGCGGCTCTAAAGGAGCTCGCCCAATATGTCGCGCCCAAGAGGAAGGCCGTCGAGGTCTCATCGGCCCAGGAACCGTTCGTGATAGTTATCAGTCCCGAAGACGCCACGCTCTAACGCAGAAGTCCTCTATGACCACTTCCGTTTTCCGGCATGTTCGGCATTGGCAAGGGAGCGCACTTCGAGGCAGATCACCTGCGTGGGCCATTCCGACGCTGCACGTCGCAGCGAGCTTGGCAAAGACGTAAAAATCCGCTTCGCTTAAACCCGTTGCGCTTCGCTCCAGAATCCACGATCACCGCCTGCATCCAATCCAATTGGGTTGCCGTTTGCAGCAGCCAAGATAACGCAAGGATGCAGATTGCCAAATCCTCTGAGCGACGTTTTTCAACATTTTGAAATCTCGTGATTTCTTGCTACAAAGAGAGATATGCGCCATAAAGCGAGATACGTCGCTTTGAACGGGTGCGATTACAAAAGCACTACTGCAACCGCCCGATTCATCGCCGCTGCTGTATATCATCTTGTATCCATCAGATTCGCAACTAGAGATTTGTGGACGATCAGTTCCGTCAAACAGTGGATTCTTGTCGAGATCGCATGAGACTGTGGCTAAATAATCCGAACGGCTCAGCTCACCTACTCCATAGTTGGTCGCCTTCGTATTTAGCGTAAGTGTGATTCGCTTGTCGTAGCTCTCCCAGCGTGGGCCGCCACTTGTCGCCGCCATGGAATTTTCAACTGGGACGAGCGAAGCCGGCATATCAAAACGCAAATCGATACATTCATAATTGTAAGAATAATCTGTCCAAGTGATCGATTGTGCGTTCACGCAGGTTATAGCCACCATGCAAAGGCTACTGACAACGAGGAAAATCATACTTAGACGGCATTTATGCCCCATGGCGCACTCCTATACCGAAGTAGCAGGCAGAGAATCTTGGATTACCGGAAGGAGGTCCAAGGTCACGACTTAACAGTGAAACTATAATCTGTTCCTTCGAGCGACAACGACAGCTTGACTCGCAAGGTATGCTGTTTCCAAGGACTTAAAATCAAGATCATCTCCGCCTGCGTCCCGAATAAATTCACCCTCATAATACCCCAATTCCCCTCCATCCTTACCGAAGTTGTATCCAGACGCCATGAAATTTAATCTGTTTCGCGGCGTCCCATGGTGCCCTCGGCTGTTCTTGTAAAAATCGCCACGTTCAAACAAATCCTTGCCAAAACCCTCGAATTCGCCAGTTGTTAAAATGCCTGCTCGGGCCATTGTCCAGCCCGCCATAAAATCAGCCATTAACTCAATACCTATCGTGCTTCCGTTCTCAGGGCGTAAATTTTTAAAGCATGAACCACGATGCAGACCTCCACCATTCCAAGCCAGCTGGCAGTTTCTTTGAATCTGCAAAACATGTGCGGACTCGTGCGCTAACAATCCAACCAAAATTTCGTCCCTGTATCTAGTGTTGTTATATATGCGGTTCAACATACTTTCGCCTATGCCAATTACACCAAAACCTCTTTGAAGGTAGGTCTGCATTACAGGACTAGTTTCGGAGTCATCAACGAAGGTAATTGTAGGCCTCATGCCCAAGGTTTTAGATACTGTTTTTAACGCCCCCAAAAGTGTTGGGTCCATGCCCCGGTCGCTATAGTCAACTTCATTCGAGTCGGAGTCGATGCTCAGCGAACAGACTGGAGACATAGAGTCTGAATCGAATGGTACGACGGAGAAAGGCGACTGTTTTGCGCTAGCGTGGGACCTAAGTAATGTGAAGCCCCCACAGCATATGCATCCGACAATAAAATGCCTCTTAGAAATCTCTTTCATTAACTTTCACCCGCTTCTATTACAGGGTTCGATAAGTCTCTTCGACGCCGAAGTTGACAAAGGTCGATACTAATACCCCACCGTTTGACGTGAATCTAGAGCAGACTCCGATCAAGGTGGATCATATCCACAGGCGGCGAAATAGTATGCACATATTCGAGTGGTTTGAAGATTTCCGCACCGGCTTCGAGTGCGCGCATCAGTCCTGCGACAGTTCGCTCGGCGATTTTGCGCAAGTATGCCTTGAGTTTGGAGAAGGCCTTCTCGATTGGGTTCATATCGGGACTGTAGGGCGGCAGATAGCGCAACTCGGCTCCGGCGGCCCCGATCAACTCTTCGACCCGTGGCCCCCTGTGGGCGGGCAGATTGTCCATGATGACAATGTCGCCTTTCGAGAGCGTGGGAGTGAGACAGCTTTCCACCCATTCTTCGAAGAGGATGGCAGATTCAGATCGTTCGGAGCCCGCTCTAAGTGAAGGAAGCGACGAACTGAAATGACCCTGGTGTGTGAAAACGCGATGGCCAAATTAAATTCAACCGAAAATGGCGGCTCTCGGCCTCATCTTTTGCGATTTTCCTCCTTACGATCGGCGTGAGGCCTCGAAAATTCATTGACCTTTTTTCGCCGCGCCATCTCTGCTGAGTTTTTACTCAGCCAAGACCCAAGGGTGTCGTCTACTTCACCCCTGTTCCTGTTGATGGTGGTTTCACAGAAGGCGCAACCGTCGCCGGCGACAGGAGTCCCGATTTGACGTCGGGAAGAGTCACAACACGGGGATGAGTGTCCGTATAGCTTCCTGCGTCATCAAGCCGGTAGACGTAGGCAACAAAAACGAGAAAAAACGCAAATGATATCAGCAATATAAACAATCCGGTGACAGAGGATTTCAGGATCACTCGATCTCGTTGAAAAACAAGCTCGTCCGACTTACTGTTGTAATCTTGTGACGTGGACGCGAAGTGATAAGTCGTGATCAATTGTATTGCCGCCAATGCAACGCCGGAAAACGTTATGAGCACAACCATCCAAAGGATAACGCGGTTTGCATACCCTTGCTGAAAGTAAGCGACATTCCTCGCTGCGAAATCGTCCAAGAGGCCTTGCTCCCTAATGAATGCGTAGCATTGGCCAGAGATTTCTTTGATGATAGCTACGGAAGGCGGTTCCTTTGGCTGAACTAGATTGATCCAGTCATTGGTACACTGAAGCATTCTCGGAAGTTCCCGAGGCTCGCTAATAGGCGCTTTTTCTGATCCGATGCCGATTATAAATCCCAATCCGAAGACGCAAGCAGATAACACTAAAGTGTAATACCACGCCCGCCCTGCTGCTAAACGGGGTGGTCGGGTTGTTGGTTTTTCACCTGTCGCAACGTCTTCAACGCCTTGGACAGAGGTTGACTCACCCAGGTCAGTGCGTGTCATGGTGCATGAATCTCAATCAGTCGTGCCTGAAAATGACCCGCAATAGCAGGGCGCATTCGGTGGTATTGGTGTGCTATTCCTTACGATGCAAGACCCTTCGTCTGTGAAACACAAAACTTCGAATCGCCCCGGCGGGAGTTTAGGAAGCTGAGCCCCATGGGAAGGTGGCCCTCCAATAAGCTGCTCCTTAGCAGCGAGGAGAAAACTTCCGCCGAAGCGTGGGGTTAACGAAATTGCCAATATAATGGATGCCAAGAGCTTTGCGCTGATTCTCATATTCTAGCTCACCGGGTCAATTCGATCCCTCTCATATTACTTAAGCGAGAACCATTGAACAAGGAGGCCGATTTGACCCGCTCGCCAGTTGTACTGCGTCACGGTTTTGAGGCGATCGGCTGCGCTTATTCAGGCAGCCAAGTGTAGCTCTGCGATATTCGGGTCCGAGGAAAGACCTGGATCGCCGGTGTCGGGCTTCACGATCATCCCGAGTAACGCTGTCGTTTTGGTCTCATATAAAATGAGGTGATTTATATTCCGTTCTCTCGTCCAGCCGCGATACCAAATGTTGAGATCATGTAGATACGAGTCATTGCGATAGTAGAGATGCAAAAACCGCTTGGAAGCGGCCGCAAGGCAGGAACGCCTAACAAACGCACGAAGACCATCGAGGAGAAGCTCGAGGCGATGGGCTGTGATCCAATCGAGGCGATGGCGCGGCTGGCGATGGACGAAAACGAATCCAGCACGCTTCGCTTTGCGGCTCTAAAGGAGCTCGCCCAATATGTCGCGCCCAAGAGAAAGGCCGTCGAGGTCTCATCGGCCCAGGAACCGTTCGTGATAGTTATCAGTCCCGAAGACGCTATGCTCTAACGCCGAGTATGGTCGTTCTATAGCCCCAGATAGCCGCGAACCTCCCGTCGCAGCCGATACCTCTCGCTCTAAGCTGCATGTCGTCTGCGACGAGGGCTGCGAGACCAGCGGCCGGGCATGTGCGCCAATCAACAAAATCCAAACCTCGACCGTCTTTTGAATAGAGGCCGGCACCGGGGCATGAGCGACTTGCTCACGAATCCACGGCGGGGGAATTTTGGCGCAACGCCAAGCTGCTTTACGTTCCTAGATTTGGTGGGGTCAAGGGACGGAGCACCTGACGTTGCAGAATCATGGTGACGCTCAGTCGCTTAACAAAACGCTACGCCGTTAAAAAAAACAGCCCCGATCAGTTCCCCGAGCCTGCACCCCGCTCGCATCGCCTTGGCGCACTATGAATTATAAGGAAAACCACTACGTCCCGGTCTGGTATCAGGAGCGCTTCTCGCCGACGGAGGGCGAGCGCAAATTTCGCTATCTCGATTTAGCGCCCGAGCAGTTTCGTGATCCGAATGGAATTTTGCGGACAAAGACCGCGCTGCGCCGCTGGGGCGCGGTCTCGTGCTTTAAAGAGACCGACCTGTATACCGTGAAATATGGCCGTTATGAATCCACTGAGATTGAGCAGTTTTTTTTTGGGAAGGTGGACGCAGAAGGCCGGGAAGCTGTAGAGTTTTTCTCTCGCTATCGATCGTTCAACGATTTTTGTGGCGACGTAAGGCCGGAGAAAATATTCAACGGTCTCTTGAATTACATGAGCATTCAAAAGTTCCGAACACCAAAAGGGCTACGCTACCTTTCCAGCTTGCTGCATGCGACCGACAAAAACCATCTCCTAATAGAAATGCAGCGGCTTCAAAATCTCCACTGTGCGATATGGACCGAGTGTGTTTGGGCCTTAGTCAGCGCCGACGAGACGGAAACGAAATTCATTATCTCTGACCATCCCGTGACAGTCTATAATCGAGACGTTTTTCCAGACAGCACTTACGCTCGCCAGCACACCGATCCTGATTTTCGCATGAACGGGACGCACACCTGCTTCCCCTTGAGTCCGACGCGAATGCTGATTTTGACTAATCTATCATGGGTACGGAATCCTTACGGCAACGCTCAGAAACTCCGCCCGAATCCCCGACTTTTTCGCACGGCAATGTTCAACTTCACCGACATCCAGACGGGGCGGCAGCTTGAAGAAATTGAGGTGAAACAGATCAATTACATCACCAAACGGCGTGCGCTTCGTTATGTCGCCGCAGCGCAAGAAGATTGGCTTTACCCGGAGCGCGATCTACCGACGACGCATTGGCGGAAATTGGATGATCGCTATTTGCTCATGCCCGATCCTCGCGACATTCATCTGGGCGGTGAGGTCCTGATCGGCTACGGAGACGGCCGCTCGGTGGCTTTTGACGAATACGGCCGCCGCCCTTGGCATTCGGATTACAAAGAGAGTGACCAAGGCGGCGAGGAGGGGCGCACACTGTACGGCTTTCAAGGTGAATTCGCGCGCCTTTTTGGCCCGAAACGGCGCGGGCAAAGTGAGACCTTTGGCGGACGAAGAAGAGAAGTCGATAGCGACGACTTTCACCAATACCATCTCGACCTAGAGAAAAAATACCGTCCGGCGGGGCTGCGTCCACGCCGTGATGCGCGCGCACATTAGAGAACCGTTTCGAGCGTTTCAGGCCTGACGATACCTTGCAAAAGGTAGACGGAAACCGAGAGCTTTGCCTCCGATTTTAAATTTCGCTCCCGGCTGTAAGCTTGCTTACCGGCCGCTTCAAATTTTCAAAATCCCTAAAACTTGAAAGCCGCAAAAAATGGACCATGTCGAGGCTCAAAGGAGTCGTCGAACGTGGGCGCGGAATATCTAATCGAACGCGAAGACTGGACGCTGTTTTGCCACCTGGAAACGCTCAGCCAAAAGGCGGGCGTCCCGGTTGAAAAGCTGCGTCGTCTGGCCTTGAAGGAATTGACCGACAACGCGCTCGACGCTGGCGGCCATGTAAAGGTCAATGAGACTGATGACGGGTATGTGATCGAAGACGATGGTCCCGGCATTGATGGCGCGCCAGAAACCATCGCTCGCTTGTTTAGCGTCAATCGCCCGATGGTCTCTTCCAAGCTCTGGCGGCGTCCGCAACGCGGAGCATTGGGCAATGGTTTGCGAGTCGTAGCGGGCGCGCTGATCGCCTCCGGTGGCGGCGTTCTCAACATTCACACCCGCAACCGACGTTTGAGCATTCTACCAAACAGGGATGGCGACGCGTCTTTGGTTGAGGTGGAATCCGTCTACCATCCTATCGGCACGCGGATCGAAATTTCCTTTGGCCCTCATCTCCCGCCCGACAAATTTGCGCTTTATTGGGCGCGTTGGGCGATCATGCTCGCCTCCGGCGAAGGAGCCAGATTCTATAAGGGCCAGCCATCGGTTCATTGGCACGACCCGGATAGCTTTTACACGCTGATCAAAGGCGGCGGCCCTCGTCCCGTGCGTGAGTTCATTTCCACGTTCGACAAATGCTCTGGCGCGAAAGCCGGTGAAATCGCTGCAAGCTTCCTCAATCGGACTTGCGAGAGTCTTTCGTTTACCGAAGCAACCGAATTATTGCAAACGGCTCGCGCTGCAACTTCGAACGTCAGCCATAAGCGCCTTGGCGCAATCGGCAAAATCCACGAATTACCGCCGCATTACGCTTATAAGGACGGTCACATCAAACTTGGCGTGCATGAGCCGAAAGCAAATCTTCCGTTTGCAGTCGAAGCATGGGCTAAAAAAATTGAAGGCAGCAGCGACATCTATGTCAACGTCAATGGCACGCCGATCACAGGCGAAGCGCAGGTTTATCACAACAGCGCCAAGAATTTCGTGATCCACGGTTGTAATCTCGGCTTCGCTCTCACTAACGTGCCGAAAAAAGGAAATTGGCGCATCCATCTCAATGTGGTCACGCCGCATATGCCGATCATGTCCGACGGCAAGACGCCGGACCTCAAGCCATTCTACTTGCAGATTTGCGAAGCCATCGCGCTAGCGATTCGCAAAACGAAAAGTGGTCAAAGTGAAGACAAGAAGACGTTGAAGAGCGTCTATCTCGACCATCTCGACGAAGGCGTTGCAAAGGCCAGCGGCGATGGAAAATATCGTTTCAGCTTGCGGCAGTTGTTTTATGCGCTGCGTCCTTTCATCATTGAGGAATTGGAAGGCGAACCGACCTACGAATATTTCGCGTCGGTCATCACCGATTACGAAGCGGACAATGGCGAAATCAAAGGAATGTTCCGCGATGACCGTGGTGCGATCTATCATCCGCATACAGGTTATGGCGATGTCCCGCTCGGCACCTTGATGGTCGAAAACTATGAGCGCCCGTCATGGACCTTCAACAAGCTAATCGCCATTGAAAAGCAGGGGTTCTTTCAAGTCCTGAAAGACGAACGCTTTCCCGAGCGGCACGACTGTATGTTAGCCACGAGCAAAGGTTTTAGCAGCCGCGCCATTCGCGATCTGATCGACAGGCTTGCGGAGCACGATGAGCCTATCACCGTCTTCTGCATTCATGACGCGGATGCGGCCGGAACGATGATCTATCAGACCTTGCAGGAAGAGACGCGGGCGCGTGGCGCACGCAAAGTCACCATCGTGAATCTCGGCCTTGAACCTTGGGAAGCCGAGGAAATGGGGCTTGATTTCGAAAAGGTCGAAAAGGGCAAGAAGACGCGTGCCGTAGCCGACTACGTGAAGGAATATGATTCCGACAATGAGACGGATTGGGCCGAATGGCTGCAAGAGAGCCGTTATGAAGTTAATGCGATGACGACGCCGCAATTCTTAGATTGGATCGAGCGGAAGATGGAAGAGCATCGCGAGGAGAATGGCGTCGATAAGAAAGTGATCCCGCCCGCCGCCGTGATTGACATGGAATTGAAGGCAAGGATGGAAGCGAACTTGCGCGACCAACTCACTAGGAAGATTCTGCGCGAGGCAAAAATTGATGAGCAGGTGCAAAAGGCCATGGACGCCATCGAAGCGCCGGAGGCGACTACGGACAAGATCAACGAATGGTTTGAGGATCACGAGATCAAAAGCTGGCGCGATTATCTTGACGAAGTTGTGGGCGATCTGACCGACACGGGTGAGGGATAAGATGGCCGACGATGACGATAGTGATACGGGCGACTTGATCATAGGGCTCAATCGCATCGCCGCCTACGTGAACCTTTCGCACGAAGGCGTCCGCCATCTATGGGCGCAGGGGCGCGTGCCGGTGACTAAGTTTGGCCAGTTCTGGATCGCCAATAGGTCAGCGCTGATGAAGGCCATGGAGAATGAAACCATCCGCACTCGGCGAGGGCGCAAGACCGATGCGGAGAGGATAGAGATTCAAGCTGTCAGAGCTGAAGTGCAGCCGCAGATTTTAAATTCTGAGATTGGCGGTAAGCTTGCTGACAATCGGGCGCGAGATTTAAAACCCAAGGCGAAGTCAAAGCTGCCATCTAAGCCGCCGACAAAGGCAAAAGCGAAGCCAAAGAAGGTATGACGCCGATTCCGCTAGCCCTCGCCCTGCGTCTCGGGGCCATCGTCTATTGACGAATCCCGCCCGCCCACAGCCTCGCCAATCGGCCGGCTAACCCCCCCTACCGGCGACGATAGTTTCGCGCATGTAGCACGCCTTGGTATTGCAGCGCTCCAGCGATATGCCTTTAGCTACGCCGCCTTTGCCATAAGCTGAGCCAATACCCGCTTCGCAGTCGGTCGCCAATGGGATGGCCGTGCATCGCCGGCACTGGCGTAGCCGGGACGAATCGCGGGCGCGAGGTGATCCGATGGAAATTCAGGCTAGCTGCAGCATAATGCCATAGTCAGATGGGTCTGCAACCTCATTGGGACTTCCAACTTCCGTTCGGGTGAAACAACGTGGAGGGAAGATCATGCGATGGTCAACGGCGCGGATTGCTGCACTCCTCATACCCGTAAGCGTCTTTCTTCTTGCAGCTGTGTCGGTTGCACATTCCCAACGGAGTCGCCCTCCCGGAGGGAGCGATGCCGCACAGTGTCAGGGGGTATGTACAGATGCGACGGGGAGGATCAATTGGGAGTGTCGCAGGAGATGCTTGGTAACAAGATGTGGGGCGAAATGTAAAGGTGCCGAGGGGAGGGTCTTTGCGATTTGTCGCCAAAGATGTATGGGCCTACCAGTTGCATCACCACCTCGTAGTTCAAAACCATGCGTCCCGGGCCAATATGCGTACCGGCCGCCAGAATGCGTGGATTGCTCTTACCGAGCTAATCGGTTTAACCCTAGGGGCGGGTGGTATTGTCGTTCGTAGATAACAGGTCAATGTCAGCTTGCGATTGCAGTTAGGGCGGGGCTCGCCCTTTATTTGCGCGCCTATGCTCTTTGCAGCGCTCAAGCGATCTAAGCGAAATCTGACCAGCGTCACACGCCAGTTCGGGAAGATCGCGCTTCTAGTGGCTGATGAGGCTGTAGTAGCGGGATCAGCGCCGCCTCGCTCTATTTTGGCGGCGATGGAAGACGCGGAGTCGTCTATCGAAGCGCTTGCCGATAATGTCGCGACGTTAGCGGCACACTGATCGAGGACCGCAAACAATGGAGTCAAAACCAAAATCGAAACGCGGCTTCGCCGCCATGGACCCGGAAAAACAACGCGCCATTGCCTCCAAGGGCGGTCACAGCGTTCCCAAAGAAAAGCGCTCATTTTCACAGGACAAAACCCTCGCAATGCGCGCCGGCAAAAAAGGCGGAAAGGCGGTTCCGAAAGCTTTACGGGCTTTCTCAACTAATCCAGAACTGGCGTTCATCGCCGGACGCAAAGGGCAAGCGGCGCGAGGACGATAAACATGACGACGGTTTCAATCATCGCCACGACATTGATGGGGCTCGCCCTTGTTTAGCTGGCTTTTTGGTTGTGGCGCGCTTTGAACCTGCGTTTCTCCGCGCGACTTCCTAAGGTCAGAGTATGGATATCCCGTTGGCGACTCTTGTCAACGCGATGCCGTACAGGGACTGGTGAAGCGCCCAAGCCGCAACATCCAGCCATCTGCCGAAGTGCCTCACTCGGCGCTCGATCGTTCGCATCCGCCACTGTCGAAATCGACAATCGCGCGGCCAGTGAATTCATCTTCGGCCTCAAGACACGAGCATGCGATAGGTGACGCGCCCCAGCGATGCGAACGGTCGCCGTAATGCCAAGTGCGCAAGCAATTGCGATTAGCGCATGCGCGTTCTCCTAATGCGGCGCGTCTGAATCGTCCAAATCAAGGGTATGGATGTTTGTGGTCAAAGGTGTGTGCAGCGTCACATTATATCCTATTTTGTGGAGAGTGCCGTTCAAAAGTCCCACTCGGAATTCAAGAATTAGACAGAACAAATTTCCGCCGACTCCTGTAAATTGTTGAGTTTCAAAATATAATTTGAAACTGTCTACAGAACATATAAATTCCTCATCTTCATGTGCTTGAAAGCCAATCGGTGTCACGATCAGTGCGGCCTCGAGAGCGGGCGGCTCGTCGCTCTGCGACGTATCCCCGTAGGTTCTAATTGTGTTACCGGATAAGGGCAAATATGTCTTGAAGTTTATGTGCGTCGTCGGGGTTCCTGCGTTTGTCCCGAGGGCAATACTTCCCGCGTAGACCTCGAACAACAACTGTGTTTCGTTGTCGCGTATCGGCCACTCCACGTGGGTCGGAATATCGACCTGTCCAATCTTGATGTCAGTCATAGTCGCCTCCCAGACTGGGAGTACCGGGGTACCCCCGACAAAACTTGAGCTAGCGCGGGTCATCCACTAGACAAGCCGGGATTGGTCAGACAACCCCCCGTTCGGACGCAACTTTCCCCGAATTTGCCGTGTTCGACAAGACCCGCAGCGTCCTCAAAATTATGCCTGAAACCTTGGATTCTTACAGAAAAATCATGCATCGTGCGGCGAATGTGGGTTTACACAACCAAGACCCATCAGAGACGATCAGCGGGCACGTTGAGGTCCATCCGTACCAAGAGACTCTGCCGCCTTCAGTTGAAGCCAAGTCTTAGGCGGCTGGGCCGCGCGCTAATGCTCGGCCTGCTTACTCGCCGGACTCCGACCCATGCGTTAACGTCTGCCTCACCTTTTGCCGTATAGGAGAGTGTGCCTTCTTCATCTCCAGAGTACGCATCAACGAGCGCTCGAGCATCCTGGGGAACTCCATCGCGAACATTTGGACCTCTTTATTGCTGAAGCCCAATTCTTCAAAGAACGGACCACGAATCAGCACTTCGGAATATCTATGGAGCCTATTCAACTCGCGCTCAATCGTCTCGATATTTCCTTCCTTCACCGCTCTATAAACTTCCATGGCCAGTTCGTAGAGCCAAGGCATGTCATCTCGGACCAAACTAGCCCGTCTTATTCGTGACGGCGCGACTTTCGGCGTCGTCGTGATGTCGGGCGGCATGGCCGCGCGGCGGCGTTCGGGTTTTTCACCCCTTCTAGGACCGCACTTTATGGAACGCGTTGGAGG
>NZ_JBFWPA010000157.1:0-12108 GCF_050250235.1 Pseudorhodoplanes sp. | reverse complement strand
CTGAGAGAGGCTTCTGAAAGATGAAAAGGTGAGCCTCGACTTCGGCGACTCCATCATATCTCCGGCTTAAGGATGATTCTGTCGGATGCGGATCCCATTACTGCACGATAGGCATCTTTCGCTTCTCGTAGTGAGTAGATCGCATTTGACGAGATTGGATAAGGCCGCAGACTGCGGGTTTGAAGCCCAGGCACGATTTTCCGTAGAATGTCGCCGCTCCTGACAGATGAAAGCGCGAGAGTGTCGACCCCGACGTAGGTATGTTGGCCACGATAGAATTCGAAAATGTTGAACTGAACGGAACGGTCGACTGCGGCAATCAAGATTTGGCGGCCGGCGAGCGCTAAAGATTTGTGAGCGGACTGAAAGTAGGGGTCTCCCACCGTATTGAAAACAATGTTGGCGCCCTTTCCGTCGGTTAGTTCTCGAACTCTCGCAGCAACGTCTGTGTTTGCGGAATTGATGACCTCGATTGGGCTGCTTGCATATCCTTGATATGGCTTTTCATTACGTACGACGCCAATAACATGTGCGCCCCACCAACTGGCAAGTTGTGCCGCAGCTTGACCAACTCTTCCATTCAACCCGAAAATAAGTACGGTTTCGCCAGATGATGGCGTGCCAGCGCGCCGAAAGCCTTCGACGGCACTGACGAACGGCACGCCGATCCCGGCAGCTTCGTCAGCAGTAATGGTGTCCGGCAACTCCACCAGTGCCTCAGTTTCTACAACGAGATGGCTCGCGTGCGAGCCGTCGCAGCGGATACCGAGATCACCGGACGATCCGAATACCGCGCGGCCAAGCCATTGCGATGGCCCCTCAATAACGACGCCAGCAAAATCCCGTCCAGGTGTACGCGGAAATACAGCATAAGGCATTAGCCCGATTGCAGCCTTGGCATCGGATGGATTGACGCCGGCCGCAGTGATTTTAACAATCACTTTTCCCGAATTTGCTTGAAGTGAATGTTGTTCGATTACAGGGTTTATCAAAGATATGTCCGCCGCCTTTTCGGTCAGGCGCACACAGGTGGAAATAATCATATTGCGTACTTTCTTGGAAATGCCGTCAAAAGGAGAATCCGCGCTTTAGCGCGCAGGTTGCGGAAGGCCTATGATGTCTCGGGTTTCCAATGGCGTAGCAATCTGGCCGCCGAGGTCTTCGACGATACGCTTGGCTTTCTCTACCATGGCGGCGTTGGATTTCGCGAGCTGTCCACGAGAGAGATAGACTGCATCCTCCAGCCCGACGCGAACATGTCCGCCTGCTAGATAGGAATGGGCAACCATGGTGAAGGAAGCCCGTCCAACACCTATTGCAGTGAACTCAGTATTAGGAGGTAAAAGATTTCGCGCATAAATAACTGTTTCCGGACTGGGCTGAAATCCATAGCGCACGCCTGTCACCAAAGAGCACAGCACAGGCCCTTGCAATGTTCCGTCATCTAGAAGGGCGTGCATCAAGGCAATATCACCGGAATCGAAAAGTTCGATCTCGGGCTTCACGCCTGACTCGCGAATGATCTTGGCCATGCGTCGGATGTTCTGTGGGGTATTGATGACTACCTCGCCTCCGGAATTCATCGTGTTGAGGTCCAATGTACAGATATCCGGCTTCAACGCGGCGATATGCTCGACTCGCCGTTCCGGCGCTATCAGCGTCGTTCCTGGTCCAGCAATCCTCGGATTGTCGTGTGAGGGGACGAAGCGGCCTCCGGGACCCGTAGTTAAGTTGAGGATGAGATCCCGGTTCTTTCCCCTAATTTGCTCCACTGCGTCTCGATAGTAGTCGAGCTCCATCGAGGGGTTACCGGTGTGAGGATCGCGAACGTGGATGTGAACGATCGCTGCTCCGGCATCTGCCGCTTCAAGAGATGCATCTGCGATCTGTTGCGGAGTGATCGGAAGATACGGTGTCTGTTCTGGCTTCGTCAGATTGCCAGTGACTGCGCAGGTGATGAATATCTTTTCGCGGGGTTGACGCATGATGTTTCAAAGACTCCGGCCGCCATCGACGACGATGGTCGTTCCTGTCGAAAATGTCAGGTGTGTGGCGCAGGCAAGAATCGCATCTGCAATGTCGAAAGGGGTCGCAATCCTGCGCAGCGGTGTAGATGCAGCAGTTCTGGCGTTGAACGCAGCATTGCGTCCCGGCACAAATGCAGTGTCAACGACACCCGGTGCGACTCCGACGACCCGAACTTCGGGAGCCAGCACCCGCGCCAGCGACTTGACCATCACATCGATGCCGGCCTTCACCGCGCAATAGGCAATCGACGAACCAATCCCGGTATTTCCCGCGATAGATGAAACTAATACAATCAGGCCATTGCCTGAAGCCTTCAACAGTGGAGCGAATGTCCGGATCGTTGCAAACTGACCCCGCCAGTTGACTGCAAACACTTGATCGATCACTTCATCGTCCAGCGCGCTGAGGTCAGCGTGAGGAATGGAACGCGTGAATCCCGCTGCATTGACAAGAATATCAATAGAACCATGCTGCGAAGTGATGGCATTACGTAAAGCTAATAGGCTTGCGGTATCGGCGACATCGGCTGGGAATGCTTGATGTCCCGAGCCTGAGAGCTCAGCCACAAGATCGAGTGCGGCGTCCGCTTTGCCTGGGCGATGAGTGATGATGACCTTTGCGCCTTGGCTTGCAAAGACTTCCGCGCATGCAGCGCCAATGCCTCCGGTGCCGCCAATAACAAGCGCAGTCTTGTCTTTGAGTGTCGAAGTCAACGGCGACCTCACTTGATCGGGGGTGTTGGAAGCTTGGCAAACCCTGGTTCCATCGTGAAATCGTACTCGAGGGTATGCCAGGGCGCAGTAATGTCGGCCGCTGGAGGTTCTCCAGAATCGTGTTTCCGGTAGGTTCCAATCAACGCTGCCGTGACCCCGAACACGGCATCTGTTTCCAGGTAAGGATCGTCGTTCACGAAAACCTGAGTAATCAGCGTTTTGAATTTTGGCTTGAACAACAGGAAGTGGATATGAGCGGGCCGATAGGGGTGGCGCCGCTGCGCTCGCAGCAGATCGCCTGCAGGTCCGTCAGTCGGAACGGGATAACCGTCCGGCATTACGGAACGAAATTCGAATATGCCCTCGGCGTTCGTAACCAACTTGCCGCGAAGGTTCATGTCCGCCTGATCTTGATCCTGATTCTCGTAGAGTCCTTTGGGAGATGCTTGCCAGACATCGACATCGACATTTGCAATAGGGTTGCCATTGATATCCTTCACCCGGCCTTTGACAAACAATGCAGCTCCCGGCGTTGAAGAGCGAACAATCGAGCCGCCGTTTCTTATCGAAGGCGCGTTAATGCGCCAGAAAGGACCGAGCAAGGCAGCAGTAGTTTCCGTTGCCCCGGCATTTCCGTTGTTCAGCAGGCAAACAAGCGTCGACAGTCCTATTACATCGGCGATGAGAACGCCTTCGTTGTGATGCTCGGATGTGGCTTTCCCAATACGATTGAGAAAGTTGATGCCGACTTCATATTCCTCTTCAGTGAGTTCGACTTCGCGTGCGAAAGCGTGAATGTGAGAAATGAACGACTTGGTAATCTCCCGAAGGCGTGCGTCGGGCGTGTTTGCCATGGCCGCAAGGACGGCCGGGGTCACATCGGCAACTCCATTGATCATGCTGCTCACTTATGTCTCACGTCCAGAACCCGGTCTAACTGATAGCTTTAATTGCAATCGTTTGCAATAATTACTGCAAACGATTGCAAAGCGTTTGCGGCGGAGGTATGCTTGGCCCGGTTCTGCTCTTTCTTCCCTGCTTTCGCCGTTTTCTGATCGGTGC
Organism: Pseudorhodoplanes sp.; assembly: GCF_050250235.1. Lineage (GTDB taxonomy): Bacteria > Pseudomonadota > Alphaproteobacteria > Rhizobiales > Xanthobacteraceae > Pseudorhodoplanes. The sequence goes on along the minus strand of NZ_JBFWPA010000157.1, from coordinate 8,305 downwards.
GCACTCTGCGCGAGCCCGCTAGACAAAGGAGATACCGTCAATGCGCAACTCGTATCTGCTGAGTTTCAAAAAGAAACTGCCCGCGCTCCTTATGGGTGTCGCGCTCGCGCTTGTGGCAAGGGGAGCGCTTGCGGCTGATCCCGGCTTTACCGATACCGAAATCAAGATTGGTGGTATCTGCCCCAGCACCGGCCCTATTGCCTCATTCGTTACCGGCTGCGCCATGCAGGACGCGTACTATAAGTATATCAACGAGCGCTTCGGCGGCGTGATGATGAGTGACGGTAAACGCCGTAAAATCAACTATGTCTATTATGATGATGGCTATTCGCCGCCACGTACTGTCGAGCAAACGCGCCGCCTTGTTGAGCGCGACCAAATTGCTTTTCTAATCGGCCCCCTCGGTAGTGCTACGGGTCTTGCGATCCGCGACTATCTCAATAAGCGCGGCGTACCGCAGCTTATGGTCGGTAGTGGCTTATCGACGTTCAATGCCGATACCGACAAATATCCGTGGAGTATGGCCTGGCCGCCTTCTTACACGACCGAGGGCAGCGTGTTTGCCGAATTCGTGAAGACGCAGAAGCGCAACGCCAAGGTCGCGGTGCTTTATCAAAACGATGACTTCGGCAAAGAACTATTGAATGCGTTTAGACACGCAGCGAAGGATCTGGATATCCAGATTGTTTCGGCTCAATCCTACGAAGTGACGTCGCCGACGGTTGACTCGCAGATTTTGAACCTCGCTGCGAGCCGGGCTGATGCGCTTTTGTTGTTTGCTGTTCCCAAGTTTGCTGCGCAAGCAATGCGCAAGATACAAGAGACGCAATGGCGTCCGATGGTTATCCTTACCTCCATCAGCGCATCGAAGAGGAGCGTGATGGAGCCGGCTGGTCCGGAAGCTTCGGAAGGCGTCTATTCGGTGATCACTCTGATGGATCCCACGGCTTCTGATCATGCAGCTACCGAAGATATGAAGCTCTTCCGCGATATAGGAGCTAGGTTTGGCGGTACGGGCCTAAACCCCGATGATCCGTTGACGGTTTCCGGATTTGGGCAGGCGCAAGCTATTGTCGCAATACTGGAAAGAGCAAAAGCGCCCACGCGTGCCGCTATCATGGAGTCGGCCCGCCATCTCTGCGGCGTTCGGGTGTTTGGGGTTCTTCCTGGTATCAATGTTTGTGCCAACGGTAAGCAAGACCCGTTCTATTTCGAGTCGATGCAAGTGGTTCGCTACTCCAAAGGAAACTGGAGACCTGTGGGCAGCATTATTACGAAATACGAAGGCAAGACACCGCAGCATGTGAAATGAAGCATTCTGTGCTGCGTTGTTGTTGCGAAGAGTTGGGCTGACGAATTGTTGCCGCAAGAGACGACGCAATCGCTCATTGTCTCATCTGATAATGTTCAGGTCCGGGTAATGAAAGGCGTCAATTCGTTGGCTTCCCATCATGATGTCCATGATGATCTGCCGAGAAATGCGGGAGTGAGCTTGAGCGCAATGGGCAGTGCGCGCACGCGGATGTCGGAGGCGGTTCTCGTCACGGGAGGACACAAACGGTGAAGACATCTCTTCTGCAAGTGCGGGATGTACAGGTTCGCTTCGGAGGCATTGCAGCCTTAAGCGGCGTATCGTTCGACGTATTTCCGGATGAAATCTGCGGGCTTATCGGACCGAATGGTGCCGGCAAGACGTCACTGTTTAATGCGGTGTCGCGCGTTTGTGACGTCACAAAGGGAAGCATCTGCTTCAATAGAATAGAGATTACGCGTTTGCCCGCGCATCGGATTGTCGAACTCGGTGTTGCTCGTACACTGCAGAATATCGGTTTGTTTGCGGAGCTTTCCGTGATTGAGAACGTGATGCTTGGTGCGCATCACATTATTCTACCTGGTTTCCTGGAATCGGTCGTCGCCAGCAGGTCCCTGGAAAACCGCTCCAGAAAAGCTGAGGAAGAGGCGCGTGGGATTCTAGCGGACCTCGACCTTATCGATGTGGCGGATCAAGTTTGCGCAGGACTGCCGTTCGGTACCTTGAAACGCATCGAGCTTGCCCGTGCGCTCGCCGCCATGCCGCGGCTCCTCATGCTCGACGAGCCTGCCAACGGACTTTCGCACGGGGAGGTGGACGAACTCAGTGAAGTCATTCTCCGTATCCGCAATGCGTACAAGCTGACGGTTCTTCTGGTCGAGCATCATATGCGGATGGTGATGCGTATCTCCGATCGCGTGGTCGTGCTCGATAACGGGCTGAAGATTGCCGAAGGCCTTCCCGCCGAAATCAAAGCTAATCCCCGTGTAGCGGAAGCCTACTTGGGAACCGCTGCATGACTTTGCTTCGTATTGAGAATCTTGAAGCGCGTTACGGGGCGTTCAAGGCTTTGCACGGAATCTCGATGGAGATCGAAGCTGGCCAGATCAGCGTTATTTTGGGTGCGAATGGCGCTGGGAAGACGACGACGCTCAGAGCAATTTCTGGAATCGTAGATCGTTCCGGATCAATCACATTCGATGGTGTGCGTATCGAAGGATATCGGCCGCGCGATGTTGTTGCTGCCGGTATCGCACACGCTCCGCAGGGGCGCGGCACATTTTCCGAACTCACTGTGGACGAGAACCTGCGTCTCGGCGCCTATCTGCGTTCTGGAAAGCAAGTCGCCCAGGATCGCGAGCGCTGGCTCGAGTTCTTCCCGCGACTTAAAGAACGTCTCCATCAACAGGCGGGGAGTCTCAGTGGCGGCGAACAGCAGATGCTGGCTATTGCGCGTGCGCTAATGCTCAGGCCCCGGCTGCTGCTGCTCGACGAGCCGTCGCTCGGGCTTGCGCCAGTGATCACGCAGAGTCTGTACAAGACGCTAGCGGCCATTCGCCAAGCAACAGCGATGACGATGCTAATTGTTGAACAGAGTGCAAACCTTGCGCTTGGAATCGGCGATCGAGGGATGGTTCTCGAAAGTGGAAATATAGTCTTGCAGGAAAGCGCCGAGCGTCTTGCACAGAATGACGAAATTCGCAGGATTTATCTGGGTTACGAATGAACCTCCTTCTCAGTCAGATCGCTGATGGTGTTGCGGATGGTGCGATTTACGCGTCGCTCGCGCTTGCGCTCGTCTTTAGTTATCGCTCGACCAATATTGTAAACTTCGCGCAGGGCGAGATGGCAATGCTATCCGCCTATTTCGCTTGGCAGTTGATGGCCTGGGGGCTCGGTTTGCTACCAGCGGCACTGATCAGTATCACCATATCTTTCTTCATGGGAGCGCTGCTCTATATTCTGGTAATTCGACCGCTTTCGAAAGCAAGCTTGCTGACTGTGGTGAGTGTACTTATCGGACTTTATCTCGCGCTCAACAGTCTTGCCGGCGTCATCTGGAGCTTCACCATCAAGTCGTTCCCGAGCTTGTTTCCAAAGTGGCATATTCAGATCGGTACCTTCAGCATGTCGATGGAGACGGCCGGTATTGTCGGTGTCATCGCGCTGGTGCTGATCGGTCTCTATCTTCTGTTCGAGAATACAAAAATCGGACTTGCCATGCGCGCCGCTGCGTCGAGCCCGAATTCGGCTATCCTGGTTGGCGTTTCGGTGCCGGCTATGTTGCTGATCGGTTGGGGAATTGCCGCGGCACTCGGTGCGCTCTCCGGAATTCTCGTGGCGCCCCGTGTATTTCTGAACCCGACGATGATGTTTGGTATCATCATCTATGCTTTTGCCGCGGCGACGCTGGGCGGGTTTGACAGTGCAATCGGTGCAGTCGTCGGCGGTCTCGCCATGGGAATCATCGAAAACCTTGTAGGTACCTACATTCCGTGGATCGGCCCCGATCTGAAGGTCATTGCAGCACTCGTTCTCATTTTTGCAACTTTGCTGATCAAGCCGGAAGGTTTGTTCGGCAAGAAGCGAGTGGAGCGGCTATGAGCAGTCGTGTGGTTTGGCCATCGTGGAAAAAGGCGGTTGCAGCGGCGGCGCTTGCTTTCGTGCTGCTTTATATCGTGCCTTTCAAGGCGCCGGGTTATCTCGTTAGCCAGTATGCAACCGTTCTCGCCTTTGGCATCGCGATTATAGGCCTCAATCTCGTGACTGGCTTTGGTGGTGCTATTACGCTGGGTCACGGTGCGTTTGTTGCACTAGGCGCATATACGACGTCTATCTTGGTCGTGCGATACGGCTGGCACCCGATAGCAACGATACCGGCATCCGCCGCGCTGGGTTGGCTGGCTGGTTTATTGTTCGGCTTTCCCGCACTTCGCCTGCACGGGCTTTATCTTGCTCTGGGAACGCTGGTGCTGTCGATTACGGTACCACCAGTCTTGAAGCGCCTGGATGGGTTCACCGGTGGCGTACAGGGATTGAACGTCGGAAATCCGGCACCACCTGCCTGGTTGGCAATCGATGATACCCAATGGATTTATTTTGTCTCGTTGGTTTGTGCGGGCGTGCTATATTTCGTTGCGCGAAGGATCGTCGATGGCGCGCTCGGGCGTTCGCTCATAGCGACGCGTGACAACATGCTGGTCGCCGCTGTTATGGGCATAAGCCGCGTGAGACTGACAACGATCACGTTCGCGGTGAGCAGTCTTTATGCCGGAGTCGCAGGGTCATTGTATGCGCTCATTGTCGGCTTTGTCGCACCTGACTCGTTCACGGTAATGCTCAGCCTCAGCCTTTTCATTGCAGCTGTGGTGGGTGGCGTCACTTCGCTCGGCGGAGCGTTTCTTGGAGCGCTGTTTATTCAGTTCGTTCCGGTTTGGGCGGGTGATATCGACCCTGCGTTAGCTGGCCTCGTTTACGGTATAGCCCTCATCCTGACTCTCGTTATTATTCCGGATGGGATCGGAGGCTTCATAAAGCGCTGGTTCGTCAGATTACTCGTAAACCGGGTGGAGCGGATTAGGCCGGATGAATCTCGCTGACCAATAAAGAGAATGGCCACCAAAAGAACGTTGAATGTTTTTGGGTTGTCCTGACGATTATGCTCTTTAGTATCGGGATGCAGCGTCAACGGGTGCAGCAAGTTTGATTGCGCGTGATTCGATAACACGCAGAACGAGCGCCAACGCAACCCCAATCAACCCGCAAAACAGCAATATAAATCCGGCGAAAGTCCAGCTATTCGTCAGAGCAAACGACATTGCGATTGCCGGAGGGCCGAGCAGGGCTCCGAGGTTGGCGCCCTGCATGATCGACCCGTTGATCGCGGAAGAGTTGCCGGATTGTCCTACATAAAGTGGGACACCTGAGTACACGGCGGGAGGAAGAACTCCCGATAACCCCGAGCCGATTGCTGCGAGAAGATACTTGATCGGTTCCGGCAGCGGCAAAGCAAAAACCGCAAAGCCGCAGAGGGAAAGGGTGGCTGCCGCTATCGCAAGAAGCATCCAGCGAGGCGCGCCTTTCTGTACCGCCAGGCTCCCCAGGAGATTTCCTAGGATGTTGGCGCCGACGATGAGTGCGGCGACGATGCCTGCCGTTGCCGCGTCGAGTGTGCCGGTTCTCACAACAAGAATCGGCATCCATGTGATCAAGGCGAACCACTGGAAGGAATAGAAGGCGAAGCTCGTGGCGAGAAGGGCCGGGCCGCCGGTGCTGAACGTTTCCCGCAATCCGCGAAGCGAAACCTGGGGACGACTGCTCTGTCCCGAGACCGGTGGCAGCAGATAGACGATTGCTGCGAACGCAGCGCAGGCCCCCGCAAGCCCGACCCAAAAGAGGCGCCAGCCGACCGCCTGGCTGATCGGGACCGCGACGAACATCGCAAGCATGACGCCGAGGGGAACGGTCGCTCCCCACAGGCCGAGGGTAATGCGTTGATGGCGAGGAGCCGTTGCATCCGCGATGAGAGCGGGGAACGACACCATGCAGAGGATGTATCCCGCGCCTTCGATGCTCCTGCTGACCAGCAGCATTTCGACGGAATGACCGAAGGCGCCGAGAAGATTGCCACCGGTCAGCGCAGTGAGACCGACCAGGAGCATTTTCCGCCGCCCGACGCGATCCGCGAGCGTTCCTGCCGCGATGCCGGCGGTTGCCCCGAGAATGTTGAATATGGAAGCGATCCACCCGGCTGTCGTGATGCCGATATGAAGATCGCTCTGCAGACTGGCAAGGAGCGGTGGAATCTTTCCAAGATTGGTCGCAGCGAGTATACCGCCGGACAGCATAACGACTGCGAAGGTCCAGAACGTCTCTTGCCGTTGCATGCTGATCAATACCGCTTTGCTATCCGCAAATCGCTGAACCGGAAAAGTAGCTTTATACTCGCACGCTGGATAGCCTGCAGGACAAAAGCGCAAGCCATGCAGGACCGTTGATGAAGAAGCAGCAACGACTTCCACTCTTCAAAGAAAACGGCGCAAAAGTCTCGTCGCCGCAGCCGCTCTTGCGCGATTTCTCACAGTCGCTGCCGATGTCGCTGTTGCGGGCACGCGAATCCGTGATGCGCCAGTTTCGCCCAAATTTAAGGAAGTTCGGCCTGACCGAGCAGCAATGGCGGATACTTCGTGCGCTTTCCTCCGCAGAATCGTTGGAAGTATCGCAAATCGCGGAGTCCACGTTCCTGCTTGGGCCGAGCCTGTCGCGCATTCTCAAGGACCTCGACAAGCGTGGCTTGTTGCGCAGAAGGTCTTCCGACAGTGATCTGCGGCGTGGCGTCGTCAATATTACACCGAAGGGCTTGCAGTTGATCGAACGTGTCGGTCAGAACGCCGAGCGCATTTATGCGCAGATCGCCAAGCGCTATGGCACTTCGAAACTTTCTGCACTGCAATCGATGCTGCGCGATCTCGAGCAGCAACTCTCTTCGCTCAATAGCAAGACGGCGCCTGAGAAGCCGAAAAAAGCGGAGCGCGGTTAAGGCGCGATAATCGGTGTTGCTTGCAAGTCCGCGGCGCGGATAGGGGTGTTCGCGAATACGCTGCCTTCCTCAAACCAGGATCGCGGGGCCGGCGCGCCCCAAAGCGTCTGGCGTTGCGGGTCCTTCAGTCCCCAGCGGATCGGCTCGTGATCGGGATCGATCGTCTGATAATCGGAGCAGTAGATTTCGACGCGGTGGCCGTCAGGGTCGCGGATATACAAAAAGAACGCATTCGAGATGCCGTGTCTGCCGGGGCCGCGTTCGATGTTGGCGACATAGCCGGTCGTCGCCATGACATCGAGGAGATCGATGATGCTGAGCGGTGTCGGCACCCAGAATGCAACGTGATGCAGGCGAGGGCCGGAGCCATTGGTGAAAGCAATGTCGTGGACGCCCCCTTTGCGATGCATCCAGGCAGCCCAGAGCTCATCGGTGTCCTCGGTTGCCGTGTATTCGGTCACGCGAAAGCCGATGGAGTTGTAGAAGCGGACGGCGTCCAGAACACTGGGGCTGAAGCAATTGAAGTGATCGATCCGCAGCGGCCGGACGCCCTTGTATAATTTGTACTGCTGATGGATGGCCGGCAGACGATCCATCTTGGCGTAGAACTCGAGTGGAATTCCCTGAGGATCGCGGGTGCGCAGCGTGCGGCCCTGATAAGGGACCTCGGTCCACTTCGCCGGTAGCTCAAGCTTTTCGAAATAATGTTTTGCGCGGTCGAGCTGCTCTTCGTCGGTGACCTTGAAGCCTAACTCCTGCGCGACGGCAATGTCGCCACGTTCCAGCACCAGACAATGGTGACCGCGCTCCTCCATCGCCCGCAGGTAAATACGGCGGTCGTCTTCTGCGGTGACTTGAAGCCCGAGCGTATCGACGTAGAAATCGCGCGAGGCCTTCAGATCGGTAACCGTGAGCACGATATGGCTCAGCCGCACGATGTTGAACGGCGGATTGAAAACGCTTGCAGGTATTGCCATCTCGTCCTCACCAATCAGGATTTGGCTTTTAGGCGCTCGTGCAGGTTATTGAGTTTCAGGGATGCGGTCTGATCGAGTTCACGGATTTCGATCGAAATGCCGAGCCCATACTGTTTCATGACTTCTTTCGTGTGTTCTCGAAGAACCTCAAGAATGGACTGCGAAACCTGCTTTTTCGTCTCGGCGCTGCGGCCCGGCGCGATCCGCATATCGACATGGATGAACGAGTTGTCGGGATCGCCATCCGCGACCACATAAAGATCCTGCGAGATCGCGCGCGTGCGGACGCCGCCTTTTTCGAAAGCCCCGCTTGCGAGCACCGCAGCATGAATGCCTGCGATAACGTCGCGCATCGGAATGCGCTGATCAAGGTTGCTGGAGTATTCGACGGTGATATGGGGCATCGGATAATCTCTATTAGGATGGCTCGCTCTCGTCGACCACGCCGTTGCGCAGGAGGCCGATATTTTCAGCTTC
>NZ_JBFWPA010000156.1:0-12138 GCF_050250235.1 Pseudorhodoplanes sp. | reverse complement strand
CAGTGTCGTCGGCGGCGGCACACATGCTCCTTTCAACATGGTGCTGCGCAATGCCGGGCTCGACCCCGACAAGGACATCAAGCTCGTCGAAGTCGGCTTTGCGCTGTCCGAGAACGCGCTGCGCTCGGGCCGCGTCGATGCGGTCAACATGGTGCAGCCTTTCGCGGCGCGCGCCGAAGCCAAGGGAGGCACGCGCAAGCTGTTCGCGCTCGCAGATGCCCTGCCCAATATCGTGCATATCGTAGAGGCCTGCCGGAAGGATTTCGTGGAGAAGAATCCGGAACTGGTCACCGCGTATGTGAAGGACATCACCGCCGCCATGAAGATGGCGCTGGCGAACCGGCCGGAAACCATCCAGGTCGTGCACGAGGTGATGAAGGCGCCGGTGGCGGCGCTTGAGACCTATCTGCTCAAGCCGAACGATTTCGCGCGCGAGCCGGGGGCGGCGCCGAACTTCGCCGGCATCCAGGCGATGTTCGATGTCTATACCGACAACAAGACGATCTCCAAGAAGCTCGATGCCTCGACACTGAAGCATCCGAAGATCGTCGCGCCGATGGAGTAACCGGTATCGTGTCCCGGGCGCAGCGCAGCGTGAAACGGTGCTCTGCAGACCCGGGACCCACTCTACCCGTTGGGTCCCGGCTTAGCGGTGCATCACTTCGTGCTGCACCGCATCCGGGACACGAGTCTCACGCTAGTTTGCTAGCTAAGCCTCAGGCCACTCCGCCTTGCCCGCATGGGTGACCGCGCCCTTGTCGGCCTGACCGACCAGCTGCGCATATTTGGCGAGCAGTCCCGCTGCATGCCGCGGCTTTGGCGGTGTCCACGCGGCCTTGCGGCGCTGCATCTCGGCGTCGTCGATGAGCACATCGATCGTGCGCGCAGCGCCGTCGATGCGGATGCGGTCGCCGTTCTGCACCAGCGCCAGCGGGCCGCCGACGGCTGCCTCCGGAGCAATATGTCCGATGCACATGCCGCGCGTCGCGCCTGAAAAGCGGCCGTCGGTGAGGAGGGCGACTTTCTCGCCCATCTGCTGGCCGTAGATGATCGCAGTGGTGCCGAGCATTTCGCGCATGCCGGGCCCGCCCTTCGGCCCCTCGTAGCGGATGATCAGCACTTCGCCGGCCTGATAGTCGCGCTTGCGAACCGCAGCCGTGCAGGCGTCCTCGCCGTCGAACACCCGGGCGATGCCCTCGAACACCAGCGACTTGAGGCCCGCGACCTTGAGCAGCGCGCCGTCCGGCGCGAGATTGCCCTTCAGCACTGCGAGCCCGCCATCGGGACGGATCGCATTCTCCGCCCGCCGCACGATCTCGCCGTCGGGGTCGGGCGCGCCGTCATGCTCTTGCGCCAGCGTGCGGCCGGTGACGGTCAGCACGTCGCCATGCATGTGGCCGGAGCGGATCAGTTCGCGGATGATGATGGAGACGCCGCCGATGTCGTGTACGTCCTTCGCAAGAAAGCGCCCGCCCGGGCGCAGATCGCCGATCAGCGGGGTGCGCGCGAATACGGCCTCCACATCATCGAGTGTGAACGCGACACCCGCTTCGTTCGCGATCGCGGGCAGATGCAGCGCCGCGTTGGTCGATCCGCCGGTCGCGGCCACGATGGCGCAGCCATTCTCGATCGACTTGCGGGTGACGAGATCGCGCGGCAGCGGGCCGCCGCGCTTGAGAATATCCAGCACGATCTGGCCGGCGCGCTGGGCAATCGCCGAACGTTCCGCATAGACACCCGGGATCATTGCAGAATTGGGCACGGTCAGGCCGAGCGCCTCCGACACCATCGCCATGGTGTTGGCGGTAAATTGTCCGGCACAGGCGCCGATCGCCGGGATCGCGACGCGCTCCAGCACTTTCAGCTCTGCTTCCTTCATCTGGCCGGTCTGCACCGCGCCGACCGCCTCGTAGGAATCCAGCACGGTGACGTCGCGGCCGCCGAAGCGGCCGGGCAGGGCGGCCCCGCCATAGACGAACACCGAGGGCACGTTGACGCGCACCATGCCCATCATCGCGCCGGGCAGCGTCTTGTCGCAGCCGCCGAAGGCGATCAGCCCGTCATAGGCATGGCCCTGCATCACGGCTTCGATCGAATCCGCGATCACTTCGCGGCTGACCAGCGAGAACTTCATGCCCTCGTGGTTCATGCCGATGCCGTCCGATACCGAAATGGTGGTGAATTCGCGTGGCGTGCCGCCGGCGGCCTCCACACCTTGCTTGGCCCATTCGACCTGTGGACCATGCGTCATGTTGCAGGGCGTGGTTTCGCCCTTCATCGAGACGACGCCGATCATCGGCTTTCCGATCGCCGCGTCGTCGAGCCCCATGGCGCGCATAAAGGCGCGGTGCGGCGTTCGGTCGATGCCGTCGCGCGTGATGGACGAACGCAGGCGCATGTCGGGTCTCCCAGGCCGGGGAAAGCGGGTCCGGCGAGCGTTGCATGCCGTACGCGGGCGACAATCTCAAGCGCGCCGACGGACACTCAATGCTGCTCAGCCCTCCAGTCCGGCAGGGCCCCGGCGCCACTGCGCGGGCGGCGAGCCGACTGCGCGCTTGAACGCACGGTTGAATGCCGCCTCGGATTCGTAGCCGATGCGTCCGGCGATTTCGCCGATGCCGAGCGTGGACTCCCTCAGCATCTGCCGCGCGAGGTGCATTCGCCAGCCGGCAAGATACTGAATCGGCGCCTCGCCGACTAGTTCCACGAACCGCTTGGCCAGCGCTGCGCGTGAAATGCCTGCGTGGTCGGCCAATTCCTCGACCGTCCATGCCTGCGACGGCTGCGCATGGAGGAGTGCGAGCGCGCGACCGACCTGCGGATCGTTCAGCCCGGCAAGCCAGCCGGTACGACCGTCGGCCAGCGCGCGCAATTGCCAGCGCATCACGTCCATGAACATCAGCTCGGACAGGCGCGCCAGCACCGCATGGTTTCCCGGTCCCGCGCGCTCAGTCTCGTTCTGAAAATAGCGCAATGTCGCCCGCCACCAATCGACCTCGCCGTGATCGCTGATAATGTGAACATGGCGGCTGTCCGGTGTGAAGGTTTCCAGCTCGATCCTCTCGCCGCGCGCGCGGATGCACATCGCGGCCGGCAGCGATCCGAGCAACGGTCCGAACCGCTGGTCCGAATGCAGGAAGCCGCAGATGAAGCCGTCCTCCTCGCCGCCGCCGCCATGCCGAACGACGGCGACCTCGTCGGCGGAGGGCCTCCGGTAGATGTCCTTGATCGGTTTGGGGCTCAGGTGCGGATCGCTTGTCAGTATGTGCTGATCGCCGCGCGGAAACACGATCACGTCTCCGGCCTCAAGCGGCATGTCGGGAAACCTGCCCGATCGTGCAATGCAGCGCCCTCATCACATGGAACGGCGTCACCGATTCCGCGCCCGGCATGAGGCGCGTCGTCAGGATTTCCGGTGGCGACGAAATGATCGACCATGGCCGGGTGAATTCGGCACGGAAATGCACCACGCCCGAGAGCCTGACCACGCGCAGCACTTCCGACAGGACATCCACCGCGCCACCCCTGGACTGCGACGAGAGTGTTCGAGCAAGGACTTTCAGAGCGGCGGCAAAGTCCGTCAAGGCCCGGTAGCGTTCCGGCAAAGTCTTGTAGAGCCGCGGACATGGCGGCCCGGTCCTGCAGCCCGCATCATTCGCGTGTCAGCCGGACGGGAGCGCAAGGTGGACGGCATCATCCGCAGACATGGCAACGGAGCGCTCGACATCGAATTCTACCGGGGCCGCGCGGTGACGCTGCGCGAGACCGAGCGGACCAGAATCACTCATGCCCTGCTGGTTGGCGTGTGCTCGATAACCAGGGCGAGTGTGGTCTATTTCGCCTCGTTGGCGCGGTCCCGGTGCCAGCCGACCGCTGCGTCCGGTCTGGAGTCGACCGAAGCGAAATAGGGCTTGATGTCGAGCAGCGGCGTGTTGTCCAGGCAGTCGATGTTCTGGATCGATAGCCGCGTGCCCTCGACCTTGAGAAGTTTGACGACGCTGAGCGCGATCGGATTCGGCCGCACCGGCGATCTCAATGCGAATGTGCCGCGGCCGTCGCCGTAATGGCGCGGGGTCTGGACCACGAGGTCGCGGCGCGCGCGGTCCATCCAGTAGAGCACGATCAGATGCGTGCAGGTCTCGACCTTGTCCAGCGCGGCGGCGTAACGCTCGTCGAGCTCGATGGTACAGACGGTGTCGGATTCGCCCGCGTTCTTTGGGCAGTCCTCCCGCTTCGTCCAGGGCGTGCGGATGCGGCCGATGAAATACAGGCCGGCGTCAAAGGTCGCGGGCAGGTCGACCGCGACTTCACCGGGGCGGATGGAAGGGGCGGTCTCGGCGTTCAGGTCAGGGCTCATCAGGCGCGTTTAAGCAAATTTCAGAGCGCGGGCCACGCGCTATTCACTCCTTTGAAGCGGTGCGGACCGGTCGTTCCCGACACAAAAAGTTAACGGTCGCCCACAATGTGGGCTTGCGCCCATCGAATTACCGTATAAAGATATCCTTATATCGAATTGATCTTTGGGATGCAGGAATGACCGGGCCGCTGGCCTTTGAGACCATGCATGACGCGCTGCGGGCCGTGGCGGAGGGTACCCGGCTGCGCATCCTTGCGCTGCTCGCCGAAGCCGAGCTGACCGTCTCCGATCTCACCGAAATCCTGCGCCAGTCGCAGCCGCGCATCTCGCGCCATCTCAAGCTGCTGTCCGAAGCCAGCCTGATCGAGCGCCATCGCGAGGGTGCATGGGCGTTCTTCCGGGTCGCCGAAACCGGCGATGCGGCGGACGTCGCGCGCATGATCGTGGAGCGGCTCGATCCGGCCGACCCGGTCATCGGCCGGGATCGCGAACGACTGGCGGCGGTGCGCGAGGCCCGCGCGGTGGCGGCGCAGAGCTATTTCCGCGAGCACGCCGCCGAATGGGACCGTATCCGCAAGCTGCACGCCGCCGACGAGGCGGTCGAGCAGGCGATCGTGAAGGCGCTTGCAGACAAGCCGTTTCGCTCGCTTCTCGATCTCGGTACCGGAACCGGGCGCATGCTCGAATTGTTCGGCGCGCAGATCGAGCGCGGGCTCGGCATCGACATGTCGCTCGACATGCTGCTGCTCGCGCGGGCGCGGCTGGAGCGCGCGGGCTTGCGTCACTGCAGCGTGCGGCAGGGCGACATCTACGACCTGTCGCTGCCGCGCGATTCCTTCGACGTGATCATCATCCACCAGGTGCTGCATTATCTCGACGACGGCGCGCGCGCGATCCGTGAGGCCGCGCGCGTGCTGGCCCCGTCCGGGCGCCTGCTGATCGTCGATTTCGCGCCGCACGAGCTCGAATTCCTGCGCGAGGAGCATGCGCATCGCAGGCTCGGCTTTTCGCCGGACACCATGTCGCAATGGCTCGCCGCTTCGGGCCTCGACGTCACCATGCACAAGAGCATCGCGCCGGAGCGCGGCACCGACGGCAAGATCGCGGTGTCGCTCTGGCTCGCACAGGACCGGCGGGTGCGGATGGCCGGGCGTCAGGAGGTTGCATGACCAACATCGCGCCACAGCGGGTCAGCCGGCTGGTGAACGGACGCGGCAAGTCGCTGCGGGTGTCGTTCGAGTTCTTTCCGCCCAGGACCGAGGAGATGGAGCGTTCGCTCTGGGACGCGATCGAGCGGCTCGCGCCTTTGCATCCGCATTTTGTATCGGTGACCTATGGCGCGGGCGGCTCCACCCGCGAGCGCACCCACGCCACGGTGAAGCGCATCCTCGAGGAGACCGCGCTTACGCCGGCGGCGCATCTCACCTGCGTCGATGCCACGCGTGACGAGGTCGACGCGGTGGTGCGCAATTATCGCGACATCGGTGTGAAGCATATCGTGGCGCTGCGCGGCGATCCGGCCGGCGGCCTCGGGGCACCCTACGCGCCGCATCCGGGCGGATACGAGAATGCGGCCGAGCTCGTTGCCGGGATCAAGCGCATCGGCGATTTCGAAGTGTCGGTCTCGGCCTATCCCGAGAAGCATCCGGATTCGCGCCATGGCAATGTCGATCTCGACATGCTGCAGGCCAAGGTCGATGCGGGCGCGACGCGCGCCATCACCCAGTTTTTCTTCGAGAACGACCTCTATTTCCAGTATGTCGATCGCGTGCGCTCGCGCGGCATCGACATCCCGATCGTGCCCGGGATCGTGCCCGTGCAGAATTTCAGGCAGGTGAAGAACTTCGCCGAGCGCTGCGGCACCTTCATCCCGAACTGGCTGGCGGAGCGCTTCGAGGGGCTCGATGATGATGTCTCGACGCGCAAGCTGGTCGCCGCCGCCATCGCCGCCGAACAAGTGTTCAACCTCGCCGACCGCGGCGTCACCGATTTCCACTTCTATACGATGAATCGCGCCGACCTGGTCTTCGCGATCTGTCACATGCTGGGGCTGCGCCCGGCGGAGAAGGTCGCGGCGTGATGTTCTCCGGTCATTCCGGGGCGCGCTGTTCCCTTCCCTCTCCCATAGGGAGAGGGTGCCCGCGCGAAGCGCGGGCGGGTGAGGGGTTGTGACGCGAAACGTGGCCATTGCTCGCAACCTCCGGCGCGGTCAGACCGACGCCGAGCGCAAGCTATGGTTCCGCTTGCGAGACCGCCGCCTCGCTGGATTGAAATTCCACCGGCAGATGCCTCTCGATCACTACGTCGTGGACTTTTGCTGCGAGTCCGCGCGGCTCATTGTTGAGGTCGATGGAGGCCAACACACGGAGACAAGCGATCTTGTTCGCACACGAGAACTGGAGGCGATGGGCTATCTAGTTCTGCGCTTCTGGAACCATGATGTCCTCGCGAACACCGATGGTGTTGTCGAAAGCGTTCTCGACTCCCTCAACAAACTGACACCGGTCCCCCCTCACCCTAACCCTCTCCCCGAAGGGGAGAGGGAACCGCACTGAGTATGCCGCAGATGTCCATAACGCCCTCAAAAACCGAAACCCTCCTCCGTTCCCTCGCGGCCGAGCGCATCCTGCTGCTCGACGGCGGCATGGGCACGATGCTGCAGCAGCGACGCTTCGACGAGGCCGCGTTCCGCAACTCCCGCTTCAAGGATTGGCAGCATGACGTGCGCGGCAACAACGATCTGCTGATCCTGACGCAGCCGGACGCGGTGCGCGAAATCCATCTGGCCTATTTCCAGGCCGGCGCCGACATCGTGTCGACCAACACCTTCTCGTCGACCGTGATCGCGCAGGCCGATTACGGCATGGAGAGCCTCGTCCCCGAACTGAACCGGGTCGGCGCGCAGCTGGTGCGCGACGCCGCAGAAAGCGCGCACAAGCGCGACGGGCGCCAGCGTTTCGTCGCCGGCGCGATGGGTCCGACCAACCGCACCGCGTCAATTTCGCCCGACGTGAACAATCCGGGCTTTCGTGCCGTATCCTTTGACGAACTGAAGGCGGCCTATGCCGAGCAGGCGGCGGCGCTGCTTGAAGGCGGCGTCGACATCCTGCTGGTCGAGACCATTTTCGACACGCTGAACGCCAAGGCCGCGCTTTATGCCATCGCAGAGCTGGAAGAAGCGCGTGGCGAGAAAATCCCGGTGATGATCTCCGGAACCATCACCGATCTGTCCGGCCGCATGCTCGCAGGCCAGACCCCGGAAGCGTTCTGGAACGCGATCCGGCACGCCGCGCCACTGTCGGTCGGGCTGAACTGCGCGCTCGGCGCCAAGGAAATGCGCGCCCATATCGCGGAATTGTCGCGCGTCGCCGATACCCTGATCTGTGCCTATCCGAATGCCGGCTTGCCGAACGAGTTCGGACTCTATGACGAAAGCCCGGAGCACATGGCGGGCCTGCTTTCGGAGTTCGCCGGCTCCGGCATCGTCAATATCGTCGGCGGCTGCTGCGGCACGACGCCCGAGCATATGCGGGCAATCGCGCTCGCGGTGGCCGACAAGGCGCCGCGCGCGATCCCGGTGATCGAGCGGCGGCTGCGGCTGTCCGGGCTTGAGCCGTTCACGCTGACCGACGCCATCCCGTTCGTGAATGTCGGCGAGCGCACCAATGTCACCGGCTCCGCCAAGTTCCGCAAGCTGATCACCGCCGGCGACTACCCCGCCGGCCTTGCCATCGCGCGCGAGCAGGTCGAGAACGGCGCCCAGATCATCGACGTCAACATGGACGAAGGGCTTCTCGATTCCGAGAAGGCGATGGTCACCTTCCTGCATCTGATTGCGGCCGAGCCCGACATCGCGCGGGTGCCGATCATGATCGACTCTTCCAAGTTCCAGGTGATGGAAGCCGGCCTGAAATGCGTGCAGGGCAAGTGCATCGTCAATTCGATCTCGATGAAGGAGGGCGAAGAGGCCTTCATCCATCACGCCAGGATCGTGCGCCGCTATGGCGCCGCCGTGGTGGTGATGGCGTTCGACGAGCAGGGCCAGGCCGATACCATCGAGCGCAAGACCGCGATCTGCGAGCGCGCCTATGACATCCTGGTCAATCAGGTCGGATTTCCGCCGGAAGACATCATCTTCGATCCAAACATCTTCGCGGTCGCCACCGGCATCGAGGAGCATAACAATTACGGCGTCGCCTTCATCGAGGCGGCGCGTTTCATCCGCGAGAAGCTGCCGCACGCGCATGTGTCGGGCGGCGTCTCGAACCTGTCGTTCTCGTTCCGCGGCAACGAGCCGGTGCGCGAGGCGATGCACTCGGTGTTCCTGTATCATGCGATTCATGCCGGCATGGACATGGGCATCGTCAACGCCGCGCAGATGGCGGTCTATGACGACCTCGATCCGGAATTGCGCGAGGCCTGCGAGGACGTGGTGCTCAACCGCCGCGAGGACGCGGCCGAGCGGTTGCTCGAGATCGCCAAGCGCTTCTTCGGCCAGACCCGCGAGAAGACCGAGGCCGATCTCGCCTGGCGCAGCTGGCAGGTGGGCAAGCGGCTCTCGCATGCGCTCGTCCACGGCATCACTGATTTCATCACGGTCGATACCGAGGAAGCGCGGCAGGCCGCGAAGCGTCCGCTCGATGTGATCGAAGGGCCGCTGATGGACGGCATGAACGTGGTCGGCGACCTGTTCGGCTCCGGCAAGATGTTCCTGCCGCAGGTGGTGAAGTCGGCGCGGGTGATGAAGCAGGCGGTGGCCTATCTGATGCCGTTCATGGAAGAGGAGAAGGCATCGAACGACAGGGGCCAGAGCAATTCGGCCGGCAAGGTCCTGCTCGCGACCGTCAAGGGCGACGTGCACGATATCGGCAAGAACATCGTCGGCGTCGTGCTCCAGTGCAACAATTACGAGGTGATCGACCTCGGCGTGATGGTGCCGGCGGCGAAGATTCTTGAGACGGCACGGGAGCAGCAGGTCGACATCATCGGGCTGTCCGGCCTGATCACGCCCTCGCTCGACGAAATGTGTCATGTCGCCGCCGAAATGGAGCGGCAGAATTTCGATCTGCCGCTCCTGATCGGCGGCGCCACCACCAGCCGCGTGCATACCGCGGTGAAAATCCATCCGAACTACAACAAGGGCCAGGCGGTCTATGTCACCGATGCGAGCCGTGCGGTCGGCGTTGCACAGTCGCTGATGTCGAAGGACGGGCGCGCAGCCTATGTGGAGACCACGCGCGCGGAATATGCGCAGATTGCCGCGGCTCACGCGCGCGGCCAGGACGACAAGAAGCGGCTGACGCTCGCGGAAGCGCGCGCCAAGTCGCTGAGCCTCGATCCGGAGGTGGCGCTCGCAGCGAAGCCGAGCTTTCTCGGCACCCGGGTGTTCGAGAATTACCCGCTGGCGAAGCTCGTCGATTACATCGACTGGACGCCTTTCTTCTCGACCTGGGAATTGACCGGGCGCTATCCGCAGATCCTGCACGACGAGAAATACGGCGAGGCGGCGCGTTCGCTGTTCGCCGACGCCCAGGCCATGCTGAAGCAGATCGTCGACGAGCAATGGGTGCAGGCCTCCGCGGTGATCGGCTTCTGGCCGGCGGCGCGTGACGGAGACGATATCCGCGTCTTCGACAAAACGGGCGGCTCGCAGATTGCGACGCTGCACGGGCTGCGCCAGCAGATCGCGCGGCGCGACGGGCGGCCGAATGTGTCGATCGCGGACTTCGTGGCGCCGTCGGACGGTGCGCCGGTCGATCATGTCGGCGCTTTTGCGGTGACGGCGGGTATTGGCGAGGATGTCATCGCCACGCGGTTCAAACGCGCCAACGACGATTATTCGGCCATCATGATGTCGGCGCTGGCCGACCGCCTCGCCGAAGCATTTGCCGAGCATCTGCATGAGCGCGTGCGCAAGGAATTCTGGGGCTTTGCGCCGGACGAGACATTCACGCCCGCCGAGCTCATCGCCGAGAGCTATCAGGGTATCCGGCCGGCGCCCGGCTATCCGGCGCAGCCCGACCACACGGAGAAAGAGACGCTGTTCAGGCTGATCGAGGGCGAGCGCATCGGCATCAGTCTCACCGAAAGCTTTGCGATGTGGCCGGGCGCTTCGGTCTGCGGGCTGTATTTCAGCCATCCGCAGAGCCATTATTTCGGCGTCGGCAAGATCGAGCGCGATCAGGTCGAGGATTACGCGCGGCGCAAGGGCTGGAGCGTGGCCGAATGCGAGCGCTGGCTGGCGCCGATCCTCAACTATAATCCGGGCGCTGCCGAGAAGGCGCGGGCGGCTTAGGCGGGCGCTCCGAAAAGCAAGACACCGGAGGGCTTGTCGCCGCTCCGGTGTCTTCTGAACTCAAGGCCGCTCACTACGCCTGCGGCGATTGTTGGTCTTATAGCAAAACTCCAAGAACCTCAGAACGCTCCCAGCAGAACCGCGCTCACGAACGCGAACACGGCAAGGACAGCCAGGAAGTTGAGTTTCAAGGAAAGGTCCATAAGGCCTCCCTTCGCTGTCATGAACTCATCATATCAGATCGCGGAACCCGCTCGAAGGTCTGAACGCCGCTGGCGCGGCGAAGTGCCGCCCCGATGTTGGAAAAGGTGGTCAGATCGTCAGTAAGCGTCTGAAAATATTCGATAAAATATTTTTTCACAGGGCGTGGGGCACCCGCTAAGTGTTTGATTTTCCTGTCGTGGCCGCTCTCGGTCAGGTACAATCAAGGGTTGAATATCGACTTTTTTCCACATATTCGTCGCGCTTCAGCGGCCCACCAGCCGCTCTGCCAGCCGACGGGCCGTCGGCATGACCAGATAAGCGGTCGCGGCCGCGATCGGCCAGGCCACGGCAAATGCCTTGGCCCATTGCTCCAGGAATTCGGGATCGAGCCCGAGTGCGAGGAAGGTCGCAACGAAGGTCACGAGCGCTACCATCACGATCGTCATCAGCGCGGCCGTGAGTGCGCGCACCCGCCATTCCATCTGAATCTCCCCGGCACCTGACCGGAGATTGCCGGCTTCCTTCCTCGTTGGAAAGGGCGCGCCAGGCCGTCTGGTTACGGTCGGGTAACGATAATGAATACCGCTGCACGCCGGTGAATGACCCGTTAACAATGTCGTTCGCATTGTTCGCTTCATGTTGCGGGCGCTGTGTCATCACTGGCGTATGTGCGTTACCGGAGCCGGCCTGGTTCTTCTGGCCGGCTGCGCCGGGCATTATTTCGCGCAGCGCGAGCCATGGCGGAAGGAAGCCGAGCTTGCCTGCATGAAGTCGGGAGCCCTCAAGGAAACCGGCACGCTGGTGCGTATCGAACCGATCAATGGTCCCGGCATGTGCGGCGCCGATTTTCCGTTCAAGGTGGCGGCGCTCGGAGACGCGCCACTGCTGGGTTATTCCGGTCTGCGGCCGCCCGGCGAAATACCGAATGCGGGACCGCAGCGGTGGCCCGTGACCGCTGCGCCACGAAGCGCCGCACCGCCTGTCACGGCGTCCGATCCCGGCGACGAGCCGCGATATGCCAATCCGACGCGGCCGTCTGCCGTTCGGCGTCAGCCGCTGGCGCCGACGCAGGCGGGCACGCGCGCGAACGGCGCGCCGCTGTCCATCCTGCCGCAGCAGCTTGGCACCGGGGGCAGCGGGCGCGCCGCAACGTACGAGCCCGCAACCGCCGATGTGCGCGCGGCTTCCGCCGGCGCGCGCCGCCCATCCGTCTACGATCCCCCGACGGAGCCTGCCATCGACGATGAAGGCATGCCGCAGCGTCGCGGTTCACGCTCACCCT
>NZ_JBFWPA010000155.1:0-12175 GCF_050250235.1 Pseudorhodoplanes sp. | reverse complement strand
TCGGGCGATCAAATAACTGTACCACGCCGCCTACAGTCCCTCCGCGGTAAACAAGCCGAAACGGCTCACCGCTCCACCGCAGAACCATGCCAACCATCGTTGACGAGCGAAAAGTTTTCTTGCCACCGAGATACCCACTAGATGCAGGAGAGCAGTCGAGAATGCGAATGCCCCAATGATGGCAATTGTTTCGACGAGGCCCGAGTCGGCTGATAGCAACTCCACCCCATGCGCCTGGCCATGAAATATACCAAAGACGAAGGCGATCGTTGCACCAAGCCCCAAAGGTGTGGCAACGGCGGTCGTCGCCATCAAGCCGAGCATGATTAGCGAAAAACCAATCATTGGCTCCACCAATGGCAACATTAGGTTCATGATGGTCAGCTGGAAGCCGATTATCATCGCCGCGACGAATGCCGAAGGTGCGAGGAGAAGCTCGAAGATATTACGGCTGACCAATGCCGCCCAAACACCTACGGCCAACATTGTCAGCAAGTGGTCGGCACCGAGGAAGGGATGGAGAGAGGCGTCGATAACCGAAATTCCGAATACAGTCGTGCTGGAATGAGCATCAGCTGGGGTCGCTGCCAGTATGATAGCCGGCGCGGCAGTTAGAGTCAGAGCGGCTTTCAGAGTCATTGTGTTCATTTTCCTTTGTCCCATCTGGAATCTCCGAGCGATCGCAAACTTAGTCGCGCACGTCGAATTTGATCCGCGGCTTACTGAAAAAGGTGGGGGCGACGACGGTTGTTGGCTTGGGACCGACTGAGCGAATAGCTATCTGCCATGCCTCATCGAAGTTCTTAGCTGCCCTTAGCCCCAGTTGGCGAAACGGCCCCGGGTTGGGTGCTCCGGCAATGACAACTGCGGATGCGCGGTTCAATATGTATTCGAGCTCATACATGAGCCAGAAGGGATGCAGCGGCGGATAGCCGTGTCCATGTGTGTATTTGTGTCTGTATTCCGGTCGGAAATTGAACTCATCCTCGTGGTCAACTAATTGCCTGACCTCGAAGTAGCGGTCATACAAATCGATGACTTCCTGGTATGACGGGTAAACATCGGCATTTACCTCCCCTTTCGACGGGGTCAGAGCGATGACCACTCCGCCTTCGCGCAATATGGGCTTGTTGGAGAAATATCGCGGCGGCACACAGGCGCCGACGGCCGCGATCAAGGTGTTGTCGGCGCTCCCGTATGCATAGGCTGCAGGAAGGCCTATGATTAAGACGTCAGCTTGGGGTACGCGCTTGGGAAATATCTTCTGCGCCAATTCCCATGCGGGCGGTTTAACGGCTGCTGCACTCCCCGCAAATACACCGACCAACTTGCCGCCGATACCGGTCACGGTGTTGACGTAGAATACTTCCTTGCCGAGGCGTTCATCAAGGAATGTGGTCATTTCCTCCTTGACGCTCGGGTGAGCCTTCTGCTTCGCCTTTCCCTTGTCGGCAGTCGGGTCGGGTATCCCATGGAAGCTATGATGCGATGCAATGCTTCTGGTAGAGCCGAATCCCACTATGACGCCGGTACCGGTAAAGGTCTTAAATGGCATCGGCGCGACGTTGCCCTGATAGATCATCAGATCGGCTTCGACAAAGCGTCGGTTCATCTCGACGACGCGTCCGCCGTCTGTCACGCCGAAATACTTGAGTTCGCTATCATCAGTGCAATCGTGGTTACGTATCTGACCCGTACGCCAGAATTCGTTGAAAAGGGTCGGTCCAAGATGCGCCGCCAGTTCCGCGCGTGTATTTTTCCGATGGTTACTGCATGCGTTGATGAACGTGATATCGCGTCTTCTGACTCCGCACGCCAGGAGCTCTTGGACAAGTATCGGCAGGATCGTTTGCGGTGGGACTGGAGGGCGGGTGATATCGTCAAAGCCGATCGCGACCGTCATGCCCGGCTCGGCCCGCTCACGCAGTGGTGCACTTCCGTATGGCTCAGCTATGGCCTTGCGCACGGCATCTTCGGGATTCTCGAGAAGCTGGGGATCTGCAAACTCCACGACGACGGCATCATCGGGCACGTCAATATTCAGCTTCCCCGCACCGAAATCCACAGCAACGGTCTTGGTCTTCATGCCTTGACCCTTTGCTGTTCGGTAAAATAAGGAACCAATGCTTTCCGAATGAACTTGCCAATCGCGTTTCGAGGCAATGCGTCGATGAAGCGGATGGTTTGCGGCACCTTGAAGGAAGCGAGCTGGCCCTCGCAGAACTCAATGAGTTCCATTTCCGTGACTTCGGACCGGCGCACCACACATGCGCAGATGGCCTCGCCGTACATATGGTCCGGCACGCCGACCACTGCTGCTTCACTCACAGCGGGATGGCGCGCCAATACATGCTCGACCTCGAGCGGGGAAACGTTCTCGCCGCCTCGAACGATTATTTCCTTCTTTCGGCCGACAATAAATATGAACCCGTCCTCGTCGACACGTGCTAGATCACCACTCATCAGGTAACCATTTTGCATTGCGGCAGCCGTCTCAGCGTCATCCCTGAAATACCCCTTCATCACGGACGGTCCCTTGATCGCTATCTCGCCGACCTCTCCTATGGAAACCGGCTTTCCCATGTTGTTGAGGACAACGACTTGATCGGGAGGGACCGGGACGCCGATGGACCCGTATTTGCGCGGTCCATCGACGAGATTGCTAACGTTGACGGCCGTGGTTTCAGTTAAACCATAAGATTCCAGCAGAAGCCTTTTTCCGAGAAGCGCTTCAAATTTCATCGCCATGGAAATAGGAGTCGGCGCACTCGCTATCATGACGAAGTCCAGGTCGATGCCGCTCAAGTCTTCGCCATCATAGGTCTCAATCAGAATGCTCAAGATCGCGGGCGATATACTCGCCGAGTTCACTTGGTAGCGCCGGCATTGGCTCCAGTAGTTTGAGGCACTGAATCGCCGGCAAAGAGCGGTGGAAGCGCCGGTCATGAGGAACGGCATAACGCTGAACATCAGCGCGTTTGTATGCGACATCGGCATGACGCAGAGCGTACGATCCGTTGGCTTGAGCTTGAAACGGGCCTGAACCGCCTCAGCCCCCGTACGAACATTGCCGTGGGTCAGCAGCACGCCCTTCGGCCTACCTGTGGTGCCCGACGTGTAGAGAAGCAGCGCACCATCTTCCGCGCTCGGCGTGTAACCATCCGGAGCCGATGCGACCTGTTCGTCCAGAAGTTCCCGGGACTCACATTCAAGGCCACTAGTATCGCCAAAACACAAAACCCGAGGGGGGGAGGCGAGCGTTCCAAGGGCCTCTGCGACCTTGCTGACATAGTGCTCGCTTGTAATCAGGAGGCCGCTGCCAGCATGATCGATAATGTAGCTTATTTCCGCGGGTGCCAGCCGATCGTGCAGCGGATTTGCAATTACACCCGTTTTGAAGGCACCGAAATAGGCGCCGATTATCAGCGGGTCATTGCCCAGCAAAAGGCTGACCCGTTGATCAGGGCCGATCCCGAGAGAACGATAGAGGTTCGCGAAGCGATTGGACATGTCGTCCAAGTCGCCATAGGTGAGGATCGCATCTTCGAACAGTATGGCTGGTGTCGACCTTTGTTTTGCCGACAGAATCTCATTTAATTGCATCGTGGTTCCGTTTTTTTCGAACACATCCTTCAATGGAAGCCCGCCCCCTGGTCGAGCAGGTTTGGGCGTCGGAATATGACCCGACGCCCAAATCTGCTTAGACTCTGCTTCAAGCTGGGAAGGGATATTTTAACGCGCGCGCCCTAAGATACGCTCCTTCAGCGGTGTCTGTGTATCGGACCTGCTGGTTGCGAAAGGCGATCATGCTCTTGAAGATTTTTGCCGCCATCGGGTCGGAGCTAATTAAATCCTGAATGGCCTGACCTGATAAACGGCCAACCTCTACCAGGATCTCGTCGGATAGCTCCTTGATGACAACTTTGTGGTCCTTCACAAAACTTTCGAGGACCGGTCCTGAGCGGGCCTGGAACTCACATAGGACCATCTGGTTGGTGGCGTAGGCGCAATATTCGACGATGCCTTTTAAGTCTTCGTCCAAGCCGTCCCACTTCTTGGCATTGATGAAAAGGTCAAGAGTCGATCCGGGCTCATGCCAGCCGGGCGTGTAGTAATATTTGGCGTACCGCCAAAAGCCCATGGATGCCTCGCCATAGGGATTGTTCCACTCCACCCAGTCAATGGCGCCTGACGCAAGCGCGCCGGCAACCTCGCCGCCCGGCAGATTGACGACGGTTGCCCCCAAGCGTGACATAACCTCGCCTCCGATACCGGCCATCCGTACTTTTAGGCCTTTGAAGTCGGCCAGGGTGTTGACTTCTTTAGTGCTCCAGCCAGGATGCTGAACTCCGGTGTTGCCGCAGACTAAGAATTTGCAGTTGAAGACTTCTCGATATAGGTGGTCGCAAAGATCGCTGCCGCCACCGAAATGATACCAAGCGTTGTATTCCTGCGCTGTCGGCCCCATGGGAAACCCGCCAAGGATCTGCCCAGCTGGCGCCTTCCCCTTCCAGTAGTACGGCGTTCCGTGGCCCATTTCCGCCACTCCCGACCCGACCGCGTCGACCGCTTCATAGGCGGGGACGATTTCGCCGGCCGGATAAACCTGAACCTCTAGGCGTCCGCCAGAGGCCCGCGTGACAGCCTTGGCGAAATACTCCGAGCCAGTTCCGAGGCCGGGGAGATTCGCAGGCCAGCATGTAACCATCTTCCATTTTTGACGATTCTGAGCAATTGCCGGTGCCGCCAGTGCAGAGGTAAGTGCGACACCCGCGCCAGCTGCTGCAACGGACTTCTTGATGAATTGCCGCCTATGCAAATTTTGCTGCATGACTTGGTCCTCCCTTGGAAAATTTTTGAACCGGCGCTCTTAGAGAGTTCCCATGGGGAAATTTTTGAGACCGCAGGTGTTTTTTTGTTTGAGCCTAGACGGCTTAGTCTCCTCAGGAACTAAGATCATCACAAACGATATTTTTGAATTGGATTGTTCCAGAATTATTGATATGTCGCGCTATCTGTGACGTGCAAGCGACAACCCCAATCGCACCAGCGCCTATACGCATATGAACATTCGCCAACTTGAGACTCTCTACTGGGCAGTGAAGCTTGGCAGCTTCAGTTCTGCTGCGGACAAACTGCATTCGACCCAATCAACGGTCTCGATGCGAATTTTGGAGCTCGAAAGCGAGTTCGGAGTGAATCTATTCAGCCGTGATCAACGGACAGCGCGGGTGACTGCGATGGGCGCTCAATTCGCTCATGATGCGGAGGAAATTCTTGCTCTAATTTCGAGCCTCCGGGAGCGCTACTCCGCTACGGATGCCTTGACAGGTCTTGTGCGACTGGGCGTTGTTGAGGCGATATCGATGTCTTGGCTCCCGGCGTTCTTATCTTTGCTTAAGACACAGTCACCCTTAATTAACGTCGAAATCGAGGAGGGGCTTACCCGTGACATTATTGCCGGACTGGAGCATGGGAGCCTCGATATCGCTTTCATTGCCGGTCGCACAGTCGAGCGTGATGCTACCGTTGTTCCCTTGGGAAGCATTGAGATGAATTGGGTAGCGAGTCAGAAACTGGATATTCCGAATAGAACTCTGTCGGCAAGAGAATTGAGCAAGTATCCAATCATTACGCTGGCTAAAGAATCCTATCACTATGAGACGGTCGAAAACTGGTTTAGGGCTGACGGTGTGAGAAGACGCAAGACATTTACGTGCAAAAGCGCCAGCGTGTGTATCCAATTGGCTGGGGCTGGGCTAGGCGTCACTCTCATTCCGATCGAACAATATCGTGATGCATTTGATAGAAATCAGCTACGTTGTATCAAGACAACACCCGTCCTCCCGGCGGTCGAATTCAACGCGGTATATCGCGATGCAAATCTACAGCCCGCCGTTTCCGCAATGTGTCAACTCGCAAGACACGCGAGCACATTCATCAAGTTGATGCCGGAAGGTTAGGAGGCCTTTCCAAGGACTAAGTGAGAAGCCTCACCCAAGCAAAACTTTTGGAAGCCAAGTCGATAGTGTCGGGAATATCCACACGATAACCAAGACTACGAGCTGAATCCCGATGAAGGGAGCAACGCCCTTATAGATATCAAGCGTTGCAACTGACTTCGGCGCCACGCCGCGCATGTAAAACAATGCCCAGCCGAATGGTGGCGTCATGAAACTGGTCTGCAGGTTAATGGCCAGCATGATTCCTAGCCATACAGGACTGATGTCAGAATGGAAAAGAGCGGGCGCTACAATCGGTACGACGATGAAAATAATCTCGATGAAGTCAAGGACAAAGCCCAACAGAAATACGAGCATCATCACGATCAGCATGGCTGTGAGGAAGCCCCCTGGTAGACCAGTCAGAAATTCTTTTACGAGGTCGTCACCGCCAAGCCCTCTAAAAGTCAGAGAAAAAATGGATGCCCCAAGCAGGATAGCAAAGACCATACAGGAAACTCGTACCGTGCTAAGGGCGACAGCCTTCACAATATTGAGGGTTAACTGCCGCCTTATGAGTGCAAGAGTCATTGCGCCGACACCGCCGAAAGACGCCGCTTCGGTTGGCGTCGCAACTCCAGCGAGTATGGATCCCAGCACGGCCAGTATGAGGACGCATGGGGGAACCAGAGCCTTCGCGACCTGAAGATAAACCTCACGGCGGCCCATATCAGAATCATAGTAAGCAGGACACGAGTCGGGGCGAAGAGTGGCAACGACTACCAACCACAGGATGTACAGTCCGACCAGCAGCAGACCTGGTATAAGCGCTCCGGCGAAGAGGTCTAGGGCGCTGAATGGCTCGACGATGTAGTTTCCCTTCGCCAGTTGGGATTCCGTGTAAATGCCTGAGAGGGAGTCGGCCAGGATGACTAGAGCAATCGAGGGCGGAATGATCTGGCCAAGAGTTCCAGACGCGCAAATCGTGCCAACCGCTAGCTTCTTGTCGTATCCTGCCTTTAGCATCGTTGGTAGACTAAGCACTCCCATAGTAACTACGGTCGCCCCGACGATACCTGTAGATGCAGCCAACAGCATGCCCACGACCATGACTGAAATTCCGATTCCGCCGCGCCGCGCTCCGAAGCATTGCCCCATCGTAATCAGAAGGTCTTGAGATATTTTAGAGCGCTCGAGCATAAATCCCATAAACACGAACAAGGGGACGGCAACGAGCACTTCGTTGGTCATGACGCCGAAATAGCGTGAGGGAATAGCAGAGTATAAGGCGAAGTCGAACTGCCCAAGAGTAGAGCCGACGGCCGCGAAGGCGATTGATACTCCTGCCAAAGTGAAGGCAACCGGAAACCCGGATAGCATACCAAGACAAACCGCGACCAGAAGGCAAACAGCCAACAACTCATTTAGCGGCATTCGCTCTCTCCTTCTCGAGTCAAGGATTCGGAGGGTTGGGTTCCGTATCCCATCAAGAGCAGGATATTCTTCATGATAATGGACATCGACTGCAGCGATAGGGTGACTATGAATGCCAGCATTGTTGCCTTGAGGATGTAGACAGCCGGCAATCCTCCAGCGTCGCGAGACCCTTCGCGTCGAATCCATGACAGCTCCACGTATGGAATGACGTAGTAGGCGAGCACCCCCATCATCGGCAGTAGAAAAAAGAAGACGCCGAACAGATTCATCCAGGCTTTGTTGCGCTCGCTAAGTCCACCGTAAATCACGTCGACCCGGACGTGACCGTCAAGCAAGAGCGTGTAGCCCGCAGCCAGCATGAAGACAGCGCCGTGCAACCACACATAGATTTCTTGGAGCCAGATCGAGCCTAAGTTGAACACATAGCGAAAGACGGCCACGACAAAGGTGTCGGCGACAATGATAAGAATGAACACAGCGCAGATTGCGCCGACCACTTGGTTGAGAACATCGATGATGTGCGCAATTCGAGCCATTGAGGGCGGATTCGTATGGTCTCGGAATTTGTCTCGTGCCGTCATGTAGAAATCATCTCGCTATTGCAGCCCGCAAAATCTCAGGAATCGACCGGGCCTATACGGCTGTTATGGTGGTAACAGCCGGTTGTCGGATCACCGCAGACACATAGGTCAACGAGGGTCAGAAATCCCACCTCAGCAGCAACTAGCCAGTTGAGCGACGGATTTGCGTTCACCACGGATTTGCGCGAGGAACTCTGCTGCTTTGGGAATAGGGAGACGCTTTGAAGCACTACTAATCGAGCGAAACTGGCAAGCAAATTCAGCCCATGCTGGGTCCAAGACAGCCCCCTCACAAACCAACCCACAACCATCCCTCCCCAACGCCACCACTCAGCCAACCTGGCCACCATTTGTAGGGTGGTTGTGAATGCGGCGAAGCATTCGGCGAGAGTGGTATCGAAACTATAGATAGGTCCCATCAACTCTGCAAAATTAATCTTCATAGCTAGAGCCAGAAAATTTGATGATTTAAGTTTTGTATTGCATATGAGTCGTCATCAGCCACCCAAGCCTGAGCAAGACCGAATTGCGCAAGGGCAAATGCCCCTGATGCGGCTTTCCGGAAGTGACCGGACTCGCCGAAACGTAGGCATGTCCGGGCGAACTCAAGGGATGCGCAGCTTCGGATGTTCTGAAAAGCTTTGATTTCCATTCATTCGTGTCCACAAACTTGGACGACGCTAACGAGGAAACGATATGCCCAGCGAGACGGTCTACGCACGGATGCACAAGGACTATCTGCGGAAGAACCATCCGGAGATGTACAGGGAACTCGAGAGGAGCGGGGAACTGCTGGAGCACTGCCGCAGGAGGGGACAGGAAGCGGTGGATCACAGCGATAGCCTGGAAGCCCAGATGATGACGTCGCCAAACCTACCGAAGGACTACATGGCGAGGGTAAGGGAACTGGAGTCGATCCCGCTGATCGTGGAGGAGATCGTGCTCCACGAGTTGATCTACAGCCTGTAGACGATTTCGACGCGGCGTTCGATGTGTCCAATCGACTTCTCATTACCTCTCATTTCTTCGTCTGTGCAGATGTGCTCAAGGTCCGGCCGGTGCGTTGAATCACTTTCCTGAGCGAGAATCCTTCCGCGCCCGGTCGGCATATGTGCATTGATCCCAGGCCCGGGCGGAGAGAGCCGACTATGCGATTGGTCCTGCCGTTTCCGTCGATTTTCTACGCGACCGTCTTCGTGGCGCAGAGCCGCGGCCTGTTTGCCGAAAGGCGCATTGAGATCGAGCTGGGTTTCGCTCCGCCCGGCGGCGATCCGGTGAACGAGCTTGCTCTGGGCAATGCGGATCTGGCGGTCGGTGGGCCCGTCCGCCTGATGCGCTATCCGCATGAGGTTGCGGACCAGTTCTGTGTCTGCGGCCAGGTGAACAGTGCCAGCGGCTTCTACTTGTTGGGCCGTGGCGGCATTGCGCGAGGTGACTGGGAAGGGCTTAAGGGGCGGTCGCTGCTGCTGTTTCCGGCCTCCAGGACGCCATGGCTGTTCACACGCAGGCTCCTGCTGTCGAAAGGCCTGAAGGAGGAGGATATCCGCCAAGTCGAGGCCCGCTCGCTGGCCGAAGCAGCGGACCTGTTCCGGTGCGGGAAGGCCGATCTCATGGAGGCGCCCGAGCCCATCGTCTCGATGTGTTTGCAGGACGGGACGGGGGAGATCTGGGCCTCGATGCCTGAAGAATTCGGGGAAATGCCATTCAGCGTCGTCGTGGCGCGCAAGGACAGTATGCGCAACAGCGAGGGCGAGACCGGCCGCTGCCTTGAGGCCCTGGCCGCCTCGCAACGATGGATCCATTCCGCTGCCATTGAAGCGGTTGCCGCTGAACTGCAGCCGAGATTTCCGGAGATTGTTCCCGACGTCCTGCGGGCGGCGTGCAGGCGCTATCGCGAGGACAGCGTCTGGGCGCGAAGCCTGGAGTTCACGGAAACGGCATTTGAGCTGCTGCAGTCGGCCATCCTGGACAGCGACGAGCCACTCAACAGGCTGTCCCATGAAAGGCATGTCTGGAAGCCATGAAGAAGAATTGCTCTGAGCCGGCACGGCTACCAGCGGTCGAGGCTTTAATCGCCGCTGATAGTTCGCGCGTCCGATCCCAGACAGAGAAGAAATTGCCGCTTGTGACAAGCCTCTCTTGCGTCGGATAATAGGCACTGATCGACAGACCGAATGCATGCATTCAGCGGGGTCAAGAGGCGGCGCGGCGCTTGCGAGGCCGCGCCGTCTTTTTATCCGTCGGAGCCTGAAGCGCGGCCTAAGTGTCGCCCTCGATCTTACCGAAGGAGCCGCATACTCGCCGGCCTGAAAAAAGAGGGTGCGCCAGAAGCGAAACGTTGTCTGGGTATCCGAGTAGCCTTCAACCGGCTTTCCGCGCTGGCGCACCGTTCAGATCGGCCCAGAAGCGGCGTCTGGCTGCCGGGCCGAGATTCTGGCTGGCGGCGGATCGCTTGCCTGTGATGGTCCCTTGCTCGCAGCTCCGGTGCGAGGGCAATCTCAGTTGGTCCCGAACTTCAGGGCGGCAGCCCTTAACGAGATATTGCGCGCCACCATAGGTCCAGCGCTTCAGACGGAGCGCACGGTCTCCATGGTCTCCGGCCACATTCACGAGTTGCCGCTCGAAGATCTCGGTAATGTGCTTCAGGCGGTTCCGCTCGAAGAAGGCGACGGGAATGTGGATGAGGATATGGGCATGATCGTTCATGCCGTACCTGCCGGGTTGCCATTCGCGCACCCAGAGGAATGCCGGCGTGATGTCCCGTCGCAGGAACATCTTCCGGACCCGCTCGAGCAGGGCGGCCAGGAGCCGGCCGTCCGGGTCCTGAACAGCGTCGGTGTGGATCCAGGCGATGGTGACGAAGAGGTTCAGGGGCAACTCGATCCACTCCGCGAATTCGAATGCGGCCTGCAGTTCGTTGATGTGCCGGATCGAGAGGTACTCGGTCGCACGCCGGCCGGGTCGACGGCCGCTCATCGGGGAGCTCCCCGAAGGAGTGCCGAAATGGCCGCGCGCCGCCCATGGTGGGGAACTCGAGGAGTAGACGACTGAGGCGGGAGTACGAGACGAAGCCGCCCGAACGGCCGTAGTCGCCCGGCAGCTTCGCCCTGATCTCCTCCGGGATCACCACCGCCTCGTTCACAGTGTCGGCGCCGAAGTAGAAGGCCCTCCAGGAAGGAGACGTAGAGAGTAACTATCACACTAGGCATGACTCGCCCGCGCGAGGGTAGCGAGGCGGGCGTGCCGCAAATCACCAACGCGATCAGCAGCTTCGGGTCCATCGAGGTGCCTGCCAAGAGGGGGCAAAAACTGCGAGCGGCGTCCAAGTTTTGCAGCGTACTCATCGCGGCTTCCTCCCGTCGGGATGGAAGGCAGGGAGGGCATCGACGACCGCGAGGGCATCAGGATCAACGGGGCCGCAATACGCTGGGATGCAACGCGTCAGGCCAAGCTTGCTGGCGCAGAATGAACGGCTGATCCAGCCAGTTGCCTTGGTTCTCGGGCCGCCCTTCCGCCGTTCCAGTATCCACTGCAGGGGGTCGTCGACGATGCGCCATGAGTCGTTGAGATTAGCGATGACTGATTGGCGTTGCAGATGGTTGGAATTTGTGATTTCGACGCATTCCGACATTTCGTATTTCCCCTTTGGGTTAATCGGGGAACGAAGCGGGGAAATGTCGGAATAAGATTAGAGTTGGCTATTAGATCGCTGGTCTCTTAATCAGCGGGTCCAAGGTTCGAGTCCTTGTGCGCCCACCACTCATTCCCGGAATTCCGTTGCTGAAAATCAGGGGAGTTGGCCCTTCCGGCGGGGCCGTTCTCCCGCTTTCGCCATCCGGACGCCAGCACGCCGGGCCATCGGCTGAGCGTGCTGCCTTCATGACTGTTCACATCTCGCGCGGACCAGGCGGCGCGTGCGCCCTGCCGCCCCGGCGGATGGCGCCGGCCTGCCCCGTTTCCAGCCGGTTTCCAAAATATCTTGCTCAAGGAACTGGACTCTATTAGCTATCTTAGTTAGCTAATATAGGTAATGAACTGGCCCGCGGATCGCTGCGGGACCGGTTCCCCGGCGTGCGGCAGGCAGGGCTCAAACAGGCTTGCGGGCGCCAGCAGGCGGGGAGGAAGCGCATGAGCCGTATTCAGCTTGTCGAGACGTCCTTTCGCGACGGGCCGCAGTCCGTGTGGGCGACGCGCATGACCAATGCGATGATCCTG
>NZ_JBFWPA010000154.1:0-12366 GCF_050250235.1 Pseudorhodoplanes sp. | reverse complement strand
AATCGGCGATGTGGAACGGGCCTTCCACCGTCGAGGGGGTGGCGGTGCCGGGGGCGCGGTTGTTGATGGCGTCGACCAGCATGGAGATGCCGAGGACGTCCGAGGCGAGGATGAATTCCTGCCGCTTGGCGTCGCAGATCTGGCCGGTCCGGGTCAGCCACAAGATGGCCTCGATCCATTCCTGCGGGGTGGGCTCCACCTCGCGCACGAAGGCATGCAGGTGTTTCACCAGCGAGGTCATGACCTGCCGCAGCCGGGGATCGGGAATATTGCTCCAGCGCTCGATGGCGAGATCGGTGAGGTTCTCCTCGGTAACATAGGTCATATGCGTTCTCCCGAAATTGTTGGGCGGCCCTGGGGCGCCGGAAGTCCGGACGGATCTCTCGACCGCACTCTAGCCGACCGGCGCGGCTTAGCGTCAAGCTGGAATTGTCCCAATTCCCGCCCACTCCTGCCGGTGACATTTCGCGGTTTCGCGCGTTATGGTAACGCACGAATTCCCGGAAAGGACCCGCAGTCATGGCCTGGACCACCCCCACGCTCGTCGAAATCTGCATCGGCCTCGAGATCAACGGCTATCTGCCCCCCGAATTCTGACCGCCGCACTGAGCCAGATCAAAGACCGCGCCGCCGGCCGTCTGACGGCACTCGTTCTCGGGGCGGCTGCCGGCGGCGGCTCGCCGCAATGGAACTGCAATTGCCCGGTCTGTGCGCTGGCCTGGGCCGGCGATCCGCGCGTGGTGCCGCGCAGCCAGGCCGGGATCGCGGTCAGCGCCGACGGCGAGAGCTGGCTGCTCTGCAACGCTTCGCCCGATCTGCGGGCGCAGATCCTGAACACGAAAGCGCTGCATCCCAAGGCTGGTCTGCGGCATTCTCCGATCCGCGCGGTGCTGCTGACCGGCGCCGAAATCGACCAGACTGCCGGGCTGCTGACATTACGCGAGCGGCAGGATGTCACGCTCCATGCGACGCCGGCGACCCTTGCCGCGATTGCCGGCAATCCGATGTTCGACGCTTTGCATGCGGCACATGTAACGCGGCACGCGCTTTCGCTGGGTGAAACCTTCTCTCCGGTGAAAGGCTTGTCGGCGGAAGTCTTTGCCGTGCCGGGCAAGATGCCGCTCTATCTGGAAGGGGACGACCCGGCGATCTCGGAGAGTGCCGTGAATGTCGGTGTCGAATTGAGCGGCGGCGAGCGGCGGCTGGTCTATATCCCCGGCGCGGCCGGTCTGACGCCCGCGATCATGGAGCGGCTGCGCCGGGCGGACGCCGTTCTTTTCGATGGCACGCTGTTCACCGACGACGAGATGATCGCGCTGCGCGCCGGAGACAAGACCGGGATGAGGATGGGACATATGCCGATCGACGGCCCGGACGGTTCGATGACGGCGCTGTCCGGTCTGACGGCCCGTCGCATTTTCATTCATATCAACAATACCAATCCGATCCTGATCGCGGGCTCGCCCGCCCGGCAGCGGGTGGAGGCGGCTGGCTTCGAGGTTGCGTTCGACGGCATGGAAATCGTTCTGTGAAGCTCATGCAGCCCGACGAACTGGAAGCGGCGTTGCGCGATATCGGCAAGCGCCGCTATCACCGTCTGCACCCGTTCCACCATTTGCTGCATTCGGGACAATGCACCAAGGGGCAGGTACAGGCCTGGGCGCTGAATCGCTATTACTATCAGGCGATGATCCCGATCAAGGATGCGTCGCTGATCGCCCGCTGCGACGATCCCGCGATCCGTCGCGAATGGCGCTCGCGGCTAGCCGATCATGACGGTGAGCGGGAGGGAGACGGCGGCATCGCGCGCTGGCTGAAACTCACCGACGGACTGGGGCTCGACCGGGATTATGTGGTGTCGCTGCGGGGTTTGCTGCCCGGTACACGCTTTGCGGTCGATGCCTATGTACGGTTCGTGCGCGAGAAGACGCTGCTGGAGGCGATTGCTTCGTCGCTCACCGAACTGTTTTCGCCCGGGATCATTTCGGAGCGGATGGACGGCATGCTCGCGCATTATGATTTCGTCACCCGCGAGACGCTCGCCTATTTCGAGAAGCGGCCGCCGCAGGCCGCAAAGGATTCCGATTTCGCGCTCGCCCATGTGAAGCGTCATGCGCGGACGCCGGATGCGCAGGCGCAGGTTCTCGCGGCGCTGGAATTCAAATGCAGCGTGCTGTGGGCCATGCTGGATGCGCTGCATCACGCCTATGTCGCACCCGCGCATGTTCCGCCCGGTGCTTTCGTTCCGGAGGCCGTGTGATGACGGATGGCTCGGAAGCGGGCGCAGCGATCTCCGCCGACGCCAGGCCGCGGCTGCCGCGGGGCGTGCGGCTCACGCATAGCGAGGCACAGGGCGGATGGGTGCTGCTGGCGCCCGAGCGGATCTTCAAGGCGGATGCGATCGCCGTGGAGATTTTGAAACGCTGCACCGGAGACGCGACCTTCGCGCAAATCGTCGACGGCCTTGCCGCGAATTTCAGCGCCCCGCGCGAGCGCATCGAGGCCGATGTCGCGAATTTGCTGCGCTCGCTCGCCGACAAACGCTTGCTGGAGTTGTAGCGATGGGTGCTGCCGCGCCAGCGTTGCCCGCTCCGCTCGGCCTGCTTGCCGAACTGACGCATCGCTGCCCGCTCGGCTGCCCCTATTGCTCCAATCCGCTGGCGCTTGATGCGCCGGACGACGAACTCGACGCCGCCACCTGGGCGCGGGTGTTCCGCGAGGCCGCAGGGCTCGGCATTCTGCAGGTGCATCTTTCCGGAGGAGAGCCGGCGTCGCGCCGCGATCTTGCGGAGATCGTGAAAGCCGCGCGGGCGGCGGGGCTTTACTTGAACCTGATCACATCCGGCATCGGTCTGACCGATACCCGATTGGGTGCCCTCGCTGATCACGGTCTCGATCATGTGCAAATCTCGATTCAGGATGCGGAGGCTGTGTCCGCCGACCGGATCGCCGGTTATGACGGCGCGTTCGCCCGCAAGCAGGCGGTGGCGGCGGAAGCAGCGCGCATCGGCCTGCCGCTGACCGTCAATATCGTGGTGCATCGCGCCAATATCGAGCGCATCGGCGCGATGGTGTCGCTTGCGCTGTCGCTCGGCGCGCAACGGGTCGAGATCGCGCATGTGCAATATTACGGCTGGGCGCTGAAGAACCGCGCCGCGCTGATGCCGTCCCGCGAGCAGGCGATGGGCGCAATCGCGATGGTCGACGCGCTTCGCAAGCAACATCACGGCCGCATCGTGATCGATTCCGCGCTGCCGGATTATTTCGCGCGCGTCCCGAAGCCCTGCATGGGCGGCTGGGGACGCCGCTCGCTGAACGTCACGCCATCGGGCCGGGTGCTGCCCTGCCACGCCGCGGAGGTGATCCCGGGGCTGACCTTCTGGTCGGTGACGGAGCATCCGCTGGCGGACATCTGGCGGCATTCGCCCGCCTTCAACGCGTTCCGCGGAACCGGCTGGATGCAGGAGCCCTGCCGCTCCTGCCCGAAGCAGCGGGAGGATTTCGGCGGCTGCCGCTGCCAGGCCTTTCTGCTCGCCGGAGATGCTGCCGCCACCGATCCGGTCTGCCACCTGTCGCCGCTGCATGACGAAGTCACTCGCATCGCAACAATGCGGGCGGACGGATACGAGTACCGGCGCTACCGGCGCGAGCCCATTGTCACACCCTGATTGTCAGCGGAACGCGTGTGGCCGACACTGACGGGCAAAGTCGCGTTTCAATGCCGCGTTTCAGTGACGGCCTCATGGAGGAGGATTTCATGGCACCATTGTCCCGAATGACGCTGGCGGCCTTGAGCGTCGCATCGGTGGTTTCGCTAGCGGCGGGATCCGCGCTTGCCCAGTTCCCCGGCATGAGTCCGATCGACAAGACCGATCCTGCAGCGAGCAAACAGGATCCCAGTCTGAAGGGTCACGCGGTGCCCCCGACGGTGACCCCGATCGAGAAGATTCCGGTCGGCAAACTGAAGCTGCCCTCAGGCTTCAAGGCGGACATCTGGTCGAGCGGCCATCCCGGCGGGCGCACGATGGTGCAGGGACCGAAGGGCACGGTCTTCATGGGCTCGCGGATCATCGGTCGTGTCTATGCGATCAGTGAGAAGGATGGCAGGCGTGTGGTGCGCACCCTGCTGCAGGGACTGACGCAGCCGAACGGGCTGGTGATGAAGGATGGCTCGCTCTACGTGCTTGCGATCAACAAGGTGCTGCGTTTCGACGATATCGAGGACAAGCTCGACAATCCGGGCGATCCGGTCGACATGACCGACAAGTTCAACCTCCCTCCCGAGCTGCATCACAACTGGAAATACGCCGCATTCGGTCCGGACGGAAAGCTCTATGTCCAGGTCGGCGCGAACTGCAACATCTGCGAGGTCAATCCCGGCATCCATGCGCAGATTCGCCGCTACGATGCGGACGGATCGAATATGGAGATCGTGGCGCGCGGCGTGCGCAATACGGTCGGCTTCGACTGGCATCCGGTGACCAGGGAATTATGGTTCACCGACAACGGCCGCGACTGGGCCGGCGACAGCGGCCCCCAGGACGAGCTGAACCGCGTGTCGAAGGCGACCGAGGGGGCGAATTACGGCTTCCCCTATTGTCACGCAAACGGCAGCCCCGATCCCGACATCAAGGTCCCGAACGCCTGCGCCGGCGTCGTGATGCCGGCGGCCCTGCTCGGGCCGCATACGGCTGCGCTCGGCATCCTGTTCTATACCGGTGAGATGTTTCCGAAGGGCTATCAGAACGCAGCATTCATCGCGCGCCGCGGCTCGTGGAACAAGTCGCAGAAGGCCGGATACGACGTGGTGGTGGCGCGCACCACACCCGACGGCAAGGCCAGGATCGAGCCGTTCATGACCGGTTTGCTCGATGAGAAAGCCAATGAGTTCTTCGGCCGTCCGACCTATCTGTTGCAGATGAAGGATGGCTCGCTGCTGGTGTCGGACGAGCAGAACGGCGCGACCTATCGCATCACCTATGATGCGAAGGCAGCGGTGCCGGCAAAAGGCAGGAGGAAGTGAGACGCTACGACACGACGTGAGTCGGAGCATTCGCGATGCCGCTGGCTCGGCGCATTCCCGCGAATGCGGGAACCCCCGCGCTGTTGCCCCGGGTCCTCGCTTTCACGGAGACGAGCGGGAGATCGGGCAGGGCGCTGCCGTGCCGCTCCAGATTGTTCGCGAGACTACTTGTATTTGCCTTCTTCGTACTATCCGGCCCCGCCTTGGCGCAAATGCCGACGCTTGCCGAGCGCATCGCGCAATGCGGCGCCTGCCACGGCGAGGACGGCAATTCCAGACTTGAGAACATTCCTTCGCTGGCCGGGCAGCCGTCCTTCTTCACGCTGAACCAGCTCATTCTGATGCGCGAGGGCGTGCGCAAGGTCGAGGCGATGGCGCCGTTCGTGAAGGGTCTGACGGACGCCGATATCCAGGCGCTGTCCGACCATTACGAGAAACTGGCGCCCCGGCCGAGCGAGGAGACGGTCCATCCCGCGCGGGTCGAGCGCGGAGCGAAGATCGCGGCGCAGCGCCGCTGCGAATCGTGCCACCTCCCGTCACTCGCCGGCCAGCAGCAGATGCCGCGGCTCGCCAAGCAGCGCATCGATTACATGATCCATGCGATGAAGCAGTATCTCACCGACAGCCGCAGCGGCGCCGATACCGCCATGACGGCGGCGATCTTCGGCCTGCGCGACGAGGAACTCGCGGCCCTCGCGCATTGGGCGGCGGGGAAATAAGCCGATGCCTGCGCTCCCCACAAGGTGAGGGCGAGGACGACAGCTACCGCTTTCGCGTCATTGTGTAGCAGGCCGCCACGACCGAGCCGGACGGACTGAGCCCGTTATGCGCGTAGCATTTGTCCATGCGGTCGCGGCCCGTCAGCGTGATGCGGAAATAGCCGTCGGCATCCGCACCGATGATGGTGCGGTTGTCGCTTGCCAGCGCCCAGACGAACGGGTCCGTGGCGTCTTTTGCGGCGGCCGAAGTCGAGTGGCCCCAGGCGAGACGGCCGTCCTGGCCTTCGACGACATGCGTCGCCTCGATGTCGCGCACGCGCGCGGCATCGGCCGCCTTCTGGGTGCCCGGGTGATGGGCGTTGGCGCCAAGCACGACGGCCTTGCCCTTGCCGGTCCATGTACCCTTCAGGTCCGGAATGCGGGATTGGGCGTGGGCGGAAGCGAGGCTTGCGAGGAGTGCGACGGCGATGAGGTACGTCTTCATGACTGACTCGCTGGAAAAGTTCATGCGAAAGGAAAGCTACACCTGTTCGCCGGCCTCCGCCGCCGCCATCTTGGCGCGCCAGTCGCGGCGGGCGACAAAGGCGCCCCAGACCGCAAGTCCGAGCAGAAGCGCGCTGACCATCAGCAGTATCAGCGCCATCGGGCGCTGATAGAAGATCGTGAACGATCCGCCCGACATGATCAGGGACTGGCGCAGGCTCAACTCGAAGATCGGTGCGATCACGAGGCCGAGCACCAGCGGCGCCGGGTCGAACCGGAATTTCTTCAACAGGTAGCCGATCACGCCGAAGATCAGCATGATCCAGACATCGACCACCGAGTTGTTCACCTCGTAGACCCCGATGATGCAGAACATGATGATCATCGGATAGAGATAGGCGTAGGGGATGCGCAGGATGGACACGAACACGCCGACCAGCGGCAGGTTCAGCAGCAGCAGCATCAGGTTGCCGACATACATCGAGGCGACGAACCCCCAGAACAGCTTCGGCTGCTCGTTGACCAGCGAGGGTCCCGGCGGGATGCCGTGGATCAGCAAAGCCGCCATCAGCACCGCGATCACCGGGCCGGTCGGAATGCCGAGCGACAGCATCGGAACGAACGCGCCCGTCGAGGCCGCATTGTTGGCCGATTCGGGCCCGGCGACGCCCGCCACGGCGCCCTTGCCGAACTCCTCCGGATGTTTGGATATCCGGCGTTCGATTGCATAGGAGATGAAGCTCGAAATGATATGCGCGGAGCCCGGGATGACGCCGACGAAGAATCCGAGCACCGAGCCGCGTGCGATCGGCATCGCCGACTGACGAAGTTCTTCGCGCGTCGGCAGCAATTCGCGGAATTTCGGCGCGGCGACGTCGTTCTTCACGTCGCGGCTGGGCGTTGACAGGATTTCGCCGAGTCCAAACAGCCCGACCGCGACCGGCACGATGCCGATACCGTCGCCCAGTTCCGGAATGTCGAAGGAGAAGCGGAAATGGCCGGACACCACGTCGATGCCGATGGTGCCGAACAGAAGTCCGACCATCGCCATCAGCAGGGTGCGGACCAGCGAGGTGGTCGACATATAGGCCAGAAAGATCAGGCCGAGCACGAGCAGCGCAGTATATTCCGGCGGGCCGAAGCGCAGCGCCATCGTGGCGAGTGGTGGCGCGATCAGCGTCAGCATGATCACGCCGAACGTTCCGGCAACGAAGGAGCCGATTGCCGCGATGCACAGCGCGGCGCCGGCGCGGCCTTTCTTTGCCATCGCGTTGCCGTCGATACAGGTCATCACCGAGGCGGCTTCGCCCGGGATGCGCAGCAGGATCGAGGTGGTCGAGCCGCCATATTGCGAGCCGTAATAGATGCCGGCCAGCATGATCAGCGCCTTG
This sequence comes from Pseudorhodoplanes sp., assembly GCF_050250235.1. Taxonomy (GTDB): domain Bacteria; phylum Pseudomonadota; class Alphaproteobacteria; order Rhizobiales; family Xanthobacteraceae; genus Pseudorhodoplanes. The sequence goes on along the minus strand of NZ_JBFWPA010000154.1, from coordinate 4,750 downwards.
GTTGGATCGAGCCCGAACGTCAGCGGCAGCAGGATCGAGATGCCGGCGAGCGGCCCGATGCCGGGAAGCATGCCGACCAGCGTGCCGACGAGGCAGCCGATCAGCGCATAGAGCAGGACGTCCGGCTGGAGCGCAACCGAGAAGCCGAGCGCAAGGCTTGAGAGGACTTCCACGGCGTCAGAACCACAGGATGCCGCGTTCGATCGGCGCCTTCAGCGCGATGGCGAACAGCCAATAGGCGAACAGGGTGAGGAGGATTGCATAGATCGCGGCCGTGACGACGGGCTTGCGCTCGACGATGGTCTGGAGACCGAACACCAGAAGCGCCATGGTGATAAGGAATCCGAGCCTCGCATAGAGCAAGGTCGCGATGCTGCTGATAATGACGATCAGCGCCGCATGGGTCCAGTCGCTCCACGGTATCGCGGACACCGGCTCGCTGCTTCGCCCGGACAGCATGATGATCAGGGCACAGGCGATCATCAGCCCCGCCAGCATCTTCGGAAGCATGCCGGCGCCGGGCGAGGATATCTGTCCGAAGGGCAGGTTCCAGCCCAGGATGAAAACGAGAAGGCCGAGGGCGATGAATACGCCCCCGGCGAGATGGTCGGATCGGATGTTCATTCGCGTTCAATGTTGCGGATCGCGGCGTGCGATCCTGCGCCTGACATTACCCTCGAAGCCTCATCCCTGGACCTTGCCGATCGACTTGACCGCGGCTTCCACCCGCTTGGCATCCTCGTCCCAGAACTTGGCGAAGTCCGGCTGATCCATATAGCGCACATTGTCGCCGAGATTCTTGATCGACGCCTGGAACTTGTCGGTCGCAACCGCCGCCTTGGCGGATTCGCGGATCGATTTGACGACCGCCTCCGGCGTGCCCTTGGGCGCGAACAGGCCGACCCAGAGATAGAACTCCACGTCGTAGCCTTGCTCCTTCATGGTCGGTACGTCTGGCAGCGACGCCGCGCGCTTGTCGGAATAGCTGGCGAGCGCGCGAAGCTTGCCGGCGGCGATGTGCTTGTTGGCGGCGGCGATCGACGACGCCAGCACCTGTGAATTGTTGCCGAGAATCGCGGTCAGGGCCGGGCCCCCGCCATTGGTCGGCAGATGCCGCATCTTGATGCCGGCGGCGTTCATGAACAGCTGGGTCGGCAGATGCAGCGCACCATAGAGGCCGGACGACGAGAAAATGATCTTGTCGGGATTTTTCTTGGCGTCGTCGACCAGGTCCTTCAGCGTCTTGTAGGGAGTTTCGGCATTGACCACGAGCACCATCGGGCCTTCGGTGAAGCGGGCGATCGGGATGAAGTCGGCGCGGGTGAATTTTGGCTCGCGCCCGAACAGCTTGTCGACTTCCGCAAATCCGGAAATCGACACGATATGGATCAGCAGCGTGTGACCGTCCGGCTTGGCGCTGGCGGCAAACTGCGCGCCGACCGCGCCCGCCGCGCCGGCCTTGGTCTCGATCACCACCGGCTGCTTGACGATCGGCTCCAGCATCGCCGCGAAGGGACGCCCCACGACATCGGCCGCGCCGCCGGGCGGGAACGGATTGATCAGCGTGACGGTGCGGGACGGGTAGGCGTCCTGCGCGAATACCGGAAGTGTTCCGAGGGTCGCAATGGCCGCGGTCGAACCCGCGACGAATTGACGTCGATCCATGAGTTTCTCCCTGTGCTGGGCGTCCATTCACGTGGCGCCGGTTTTTGTGAGCAAAGCCTAGCCGCTCGATCCCACGAGGTCGAGCATCAATCCAGTTCCGTCTCCATGATTGCGACCGCGCGGGTCCACCCCGCGGAGCCTCCGCGCACTTTGACCGGAAAACAGGCAATGGTGAATCCGGTCGACGGCAGGTTCTCGAGATTGTGGAGTTTCTCGATGTGACAATAGCCGATCTCGCGGCCGGCCTTGTGGCCTTCCCAGATCAGCCTGGCGTTTCCGGTCGCGATATATTTGTCCCTGGTGTGCACGAATGGTGCGTCCCAGCTCCAGCCGTCGGTACCGGTAACGCGTATGCCGCGCTCCAGCAGATAGAGCGTGGCCTCGCGGCCCATGCCGCAACCGCGTGAGACATAGTCCGCTTGTCCGTAAGCATTACCGGCCGCCGTATTGATCACCACGATTTCAAATGGTGAAAGCGTGTGTCCGATATCTTCAAGCGCGGCTTCGACATCGGCGGCACTCACCACGTAGCCATCGGCGAAATGCCGAAAATCCAGCTTCACGCCGGGATTGAAACACCATTCGAGCGGAACCTCGTCGATGGTGATCGCGCGCTTGCCGCCATCCATGGTCGATGCAAAATGCCACGGCGCATCGAGATGTGTGGTGCAATGGGTGGACAGCTTGATCCATTCGATAGCCCAGCCTTCCGAGTCGGGCAGGTCGCTCTCCTTCAATCCGGGAAAGAATTTGCAGATGTCGGACGCGGTCTGCTTGTGCGACTTGTATTCGATCTGCGGCCCGTATCCGGGGGGATCAGCCGCGACATCGTTTTCGAGCGGCACGGATATGTCGATGATCCTGCGTGGCATGTTGCGACCTCCCTCTTGCCGGCTCTTGTGCCCAGATGCCGCATCCTAGCCGCCATCGGGCGTAGCGAGATACAGGACATTCATGTCATCGTGTCGCGCGGTCCGGATCGCATATCGCTTTATCCGGGTGCCGCATGACGCGTTCAACTTGGAGGAAGGACATGCCCGCCTATTGGGTCGCGCGGTCGAAGATCAACGATCCGATCGAGTACAAGAAATACACCGACCTGGTGCCGGGCATCATTGCGCGGTACGGCGGCAAGGTGCTGGCGCGCGGCGGCAAATTTCAGATCATGGAAGGGCCGGACAAATTCCAGCGCTTTGTGGTGATTGAATTCCCGACCTTCGAGCAGGGCGTCGCCTGTTTCACGTCGAAGGAATATGACGATGCGGCCGCGTTCCGGCGCAGCGGCGCCGGTGAGGTCGAGACCATCATCGTCGAAGGCGGCGAAGCGACGAAGTGACTGGGGCCGGACACACAACATAGACGCCCCCGCGAAAGCGGGGGCCCATATTCCAGAGTAGTGATCATGGGTCCCCGCTTTCACGGGGACGACAACCACTCAAATCCCCAGATACAGCTTCCGGATCAGATCGTTGTTGTGCAGTTCGTTTGCCGACTTGCCCTCGAACGCGATCTTGCCGTGCACGATCACGTAGCCGGAATCGGCAATCCGGATCGCCTGGTTGAAATTCTGCTCCGCCATCAGCACGGTGAGCTGATATTTCGATTTCAGCTCCTGGATGGTGTCGATGGTGCGGCCCACCAGCAACGGTGACAATCCCACCGACGGCTCGTCGATCAGAAGGATTTTCGGTGCGAGCATGAGCGCGCGGGCGAGCGCCAGCATCTGCTGCTCGCCGCCGGACATCGAGCCGGCGAGCTGGCTCTTGCGTTCGGCGAGGCGCGGAAATGTCTCGAAGCAGAACGCGAGATTCGCCTTCATCTGCTCGCGGGCCTTCTGGCGGAAGGCGCCGAGCAGCAGATTTTCCTCGACCGTGAGGCGCGGGAACAGCCGCCGGCCCTCCGGCACCAGCGCGATGCCGAGATCCACGATCTCCTCGACGCTCTTGCCGACGAGATTGTGCTTCACCCCGTCGATCTCGGCCACGATCGTGCCTTCGTTCGGCTGGCACAGGCCCATGATGCATTTGATGAGGGTGGACTTGCCGTTGCCGTTGGTGCCGAGCAGAACCACGGTCTTGCCGTTGTCCACGTCCATCGACACGTCCTCGATGACGCGGACGGCACCGTAGCCGGCATGCACATTCTGGATGGTGAGGCTATTGGCCAAGATACGCCCTCTCCACCTCGGGGTCGCGGATCACGTCCTGAGGATCGCCTTCGGCGATCTTCTTGCCGCTGACCAGCACGACGAGCCGCTGCGAGAAGCTCATCACCGCCGCCATGATATGTTCGATGAGAATGATGGTGATGCCGCGCTCGTTCAGCCGGATCAGCAGCGCAACGATGTCCTTGACCTCCGATCCCGACAGTCCGGCCATTGCCTCGTCGGCGATCAGCAGCTTCGGATCGGCCGCCATGGCGCGCGCCAGCTCGAGCTTGCGCATCTCGACCTGGGTCAGATCCTTGGGCAGCTTGTTGGCCTTGTGCTCGAGCGAAACCAGCGACAGCACTTCATGGCAGCGGTGGTCCATTTCCTCCTTGGTATGCGGCACGTCGCGGCGGATGCGCACAGTGTAGAGCAGCGGAACGCGCAGGTTTTCCGCAACTGTCAGGCTGTGGAACGGCCGCGGAAGCTGGAACGAGCGCGCCAGGCCCATATGGGTTCGTTGATGTGCCAGAAGCCCGTTCATCGGCTTGCCGTCAAAGGTCACGGTGCCGGTCTCGTTGTGCAGCGTGCCGCTCATGCAATTGACCAGCGTCGATTTGCCGGAGCCGTTCGGGCCGATCAAGCCCAGGCGCTCGCCCTTCGCCACCTCGAGATTGATGCCGTCGAGCGCGATGAAGCCGCCGAAACGCTTGCTGACATTGTCGACCTTGAGAAGCGGCGCGGTCATGAGGTCTTCACCGCGGGCTTGGGAGCTTCGGGTTCATCGGCTTCGCTGCTCTTGCGACCGAAAAACTGCTGCCAGAGCCCGATCAGGCCGTTCGGAGCGATGATCACGAAGAATACCAGCAGCAGGCCGACGATCAGCAGGCTGACCGCCGACGAGATGGTGACGGTGGCAAGCTGCTGCAGCGTGCCGAG
>NZ_JBFWPA010000153.1:0-12368 GCF_050250235.1 Pseudorhodoplanes sp. | reverse complement strand
GACTATGCGACCGCGCGCTTCATTGGGCTTGCGCATGAAGACAACCGGGACGCCTTGAGTCTTGGCGTGTTCGAGAAGCCGCGACGGTTCAGCGACACCAAGACCTACCTCGAAGATTTCTCACCGGGAGACGCTGGCTTGTTCCTGGTCGATGCCAAGACGTGGGACGTGCGCAGCTTCGGCGGCTACGGACTGGAACGGGAGGACGCGGCATGAGCTGGGTTGCGTTCTTCACCGGGTCGGGGGTGATTGCGTGGGGCTGGGTGATGTGGAGAGCATGGCAGGCGACACGTGGATTGCCGCGTCGCCTGTCGTGGGCGTTGTGGGGCCACAAGCGAGCCGCAGCGTCTGCCCGCTCGCGGTAACAAGGCAAGGACCGTGCTACTCTGCGGCATGGCCAAACGCGCAACCCTCCCCAAAGCCAACGACTTGCCGCCGTGGGCCAAGGCTGACGTGGTCAAAGACTTCGCCGAGGGTCGCACCAACGGCGAGGCTTGGGACTGGCACGATGGACTTGTTGCGCAACTGGCCGTTGCTGCGCACCGGAAACAGCGAATCGAGAACGACGATTTGAAAACAACCCTGCGGGTGGTCTCCAACATGGGACTGTTGCCATTCGTCAGGCTTTATCTCAGAGAAGCTTGGATGTGCTGGTGGTGGGCCGTATCGTTCGACGACTGACAACGGCCCCGCGTTTCATGGTGCCGGCTGCCTGGCTGTGAAAGGGCCGAGCTGCCGGCGCTTTGTCTGGCGGGGCCTTTTCTTATCTGCCCACATACCGGGCACTCATTCCGCCTGTACTAGGCCTCCTCTGTCGTCCTCGTCGTCGTCCCTCCGGGCCGCCTCCTCGGCCGCCATCGTCGGCAGAGTTTGGAGCGTTAATTCGTATTATATATACTTGTATCAAGGAAAGGCTCCGCTTGGTCATGCGGGCTGCGCCTTGGGCCAGCGCAAGGCGCGCGGTGCATGGGCCTCAGGAGCTGACATCTCAACCGACTTAGGCTCTGCGTCCACTGGCACGCGCGCAGGATCGTTTTTGCTCTGCTGGGTAGCATCGACGGCGGCCATCTTTGAAAACGCCTTCTGGGCGCGTTTGGAGGGCTCTGACAGCATAGGACGGGTGACGGCATACAGGCCGATGCTGGCGACAAGCTCGATCAGCAGGGCAGGCCACAGCGCAACGATCAAGCTTAGCGTTGGTGTCGGCAATGCCGTCGTGTCTGCAAGCACGATCAGCTCGGGATCGACAGCCACGGGATCGGCATGGGCGAGATCTGCCGCCGCGCGGGCCTGCTCATCCTTGGCGGCATCGAGGCTTTCGCAAAAGCGGCGTTGGGATTTGCTGGAGGGTGCAGTGCAGGCGGAAGATGATTGCCAAAGAGGGGATTTTGCGGCTTGGGTGAGTGTTGCGCTCGCAGCGTCGTAGGCGGCCTGGGCACGTGCGCGTGCGTCTGCCTTAGCCTCGCCTTCGACGGAGGTCTGCGCGCGGCTGGTCGTGATCGAGGCATATCCGGCAAAGGTGGAATACGCGAGGGAAGGGACCCACAAGACGACAAGGCAGAACGGCGCAATCCGCCAACCCGCCCGCCAAAGGGCCGACGCGGCCGTGAGAAACCCGCACTTGCACAAGTCGATGGTGACGGCGAGCGTAACAAGGCTGAGCTGCACGTAAAGGGTGCCGCCCTTGCTCCAGGCGTAGGAACCGTTGAACCAGAGCGAACAGAGAATAGCCCCAGCTACGGCGATGCGGGCGAAGATCATGGGCGACCTCGCGGTGCGGGTGGTGGGATCAACGGGAACTGCACGGTCTGCATTGTGCCGAGCAAGCCATGCTTGATGAGAGCACGGCCTTGACCAAGTTGGCGCGGATCTGTGGGGAGGCCTTCGAGTTGACCGAAGACGGCAATCGCATGCGCATCGATCGGCAACTTGAAGGAAATCGTGGTCAGGCAATTAGCCCGCACATTGGCGGGGATGTCGGCGACGACGGGTTCTTGCGCCGTGATGATCAGGCGTATCCCGGTCGAGCGGCCGCGCTTGGCGAGCATGGCGAGTTCGTCGATGAATTGCGCATGGGTCTTGTTGTCGGCGTGTTTGGGATCGGAAGACGGTTTGGCGGTGTAGGTGCTCATCTCGTCGATGACGACGGCGATGAAATCTTTGAGCGTCTTGTCGATGCCGGCTTCGCGCTGCGCAGTATTACGCGCACGCATGGTGACAACAAGCTCGGACGTGAGCTTCCAAAGGTCGGCTTCTTCCCAAAGCACTTTCACCTTAGGGTGACAACCCGCATAGCGGTTGAACGCCACGCCATCCTTGCCGTCGACCAGATAGACAGCACTGAACAATTGCATGTTGGCGAGAATCGATTGCACCAGGATATGCAACGCATTGCTCTTGCCGGTGCCCGCAGCGCCGGGCACGAAGGTGCCGGAGGTCATATCTGCAAACGGCAGGCGGACGGCGGCCTGGGTTTCGCTGTCAAAGCCAAGAAAGAGTCTGCCTCGCCCGAGCATGTCTGGTCTGAAAGGGATCGAAGCGGGAAGGGGCGTCCGCCGCTCAAGGGTGACGGTATTCGAGGTGCTGGCTGTCAGCGTCCAATGCCCGCCGAGCCAAGCAGAAATTCGTGGCAACGCGGCACGCCATTGCGCAACATCGACGGCGCCTCCGGTCACGATGTAGACGAGCCGTCCTTGTTCGGGGTTGGAACGTGTGAGGCAGAGGCGGGGCAGGACCCCCCCGATTTTCAGGTCGAGGTAGGCAGCGACGAGGTAGGGGCGGGCCTGTGCTGTTAGCGCATGAAAGTCCACCTTGAGCGGACGCACGCCTGGCATGAGCGGGTCCGTGATCGCTTGCAGGAGACGGTCGTATTCGTACGTGATGCGCCGCTGCAGGGGCGTCGTTTGTCCACGGTACAGCGTTGCGATGCCGGCAAGCGCGTTCGGATCGGCAACAAAGGTTATGCGGCGATCAAAGGCCTGGCGCTTAGCCCCAGTTGTGGCCCGGGCGGCGGCGACCACAGCTTCCAGGCGACGCATCTGCGCGCGCTTGGCCGCATAGCGTTCGGTAAGGGCCTTCAGGGTGCGGAGCTGATGGTCGGTGGGACGGGTCATCGGTAGGCGCGCTCCTCGCGCATGAGGTCGGCGAGTTCGGTTTCAAGTGTTGCGATCTCGCGGTCGGCCTCGCCAATCAACCGCTGGAACATGGCGATACGCTCTTGAGGCGTGAGTCCCGGGTCGTCGTGTTTGGCTTTTAGCCATTCAAGTTCCGCGTCGCGAAGTTCGGGCGGGCGGGGAACGGAGGCATTGGGGTCGTAAACGGCTGTTGCCGTGAGCGGTGGCGGCGACGAGATCTGCCGGGACGCACCTGTCCCGGCAAACCAACCTCGCATTGCGCGAAAGAAGCGCGATCCCTGTCGCATGCATCACCGGATACGGCGTGCGGTTGCATGGGTATAGGTGATGCCGGGATCGCGGCCTGGCTGCACGGAGAACAATTGCCGGGGCGCATAGCCAGGTGCGTAGAGAGTTGGGCTGCGCGGGATCAAACCGTATCGGCTCATCGTATGGGTGCGACCCGCCGGGAAGTGATAGATATAATCGATCCGCAGACCTTTCCGTTTCATGGTTGCAACCGAATAGGCAACGGCGTGCGCAAACTTGAGGCTCAAGGCCTCAATCATGCTACGCCCACCTGAGACGTCGACGGACATTTGATCGTCGCGCGCGAGTTCGCTGAATATGAGCTGCACTTCGTCCTGGCTATGCCCGGCGAAGTCGATGCCGAAGATGGTGATGCCGGTGATGTCGCCGGTGGCGAAGCCTTCCTGGGCGATGCGGATGACATCAGGCGGAAGCCCAAAGTTTGCCATCAGGTCGCCGAGGACGGTTGCCCGCACGATCGAGCGGGGAATAACAGTTGCTTTGAGGTTGACGACGGGAGCCATGAAGAATTCTCCAGATTAGAGGTAGGCGCGGCGGGACTTTTGTGCCCGCGCTTTGGCAAGACGCCAGACAAGACCAGGATCGAGGGGAGTCGCGTGTGCCAGCTCGTGCTCGGCGACCAGCGGATCGCGAATGCCTTGATGGATGAGGTGATCCAGGCGGGCCGTGTGCAAATCGTTGCCAAGGGCGGACCAGAAGGCGATCGGCTGCTGGCGATAGGTCCTCGCGATCCGCTTGACGAACTTCAGTTGTCGCCGGTTGCGCGGCCGAAGCTGATGAAATGCGAAGGCGAACTTTTCCTCAAATGTCGGCGTGTGGACGTACGACGTTGCCCGGGCGTCCCGCAGCAGGCTCGCCCGGATCTGCGTGAAGTCGTTGCCCGTGAAGATCACGGGGATGACCGTGCCGTCGTGGTTGCGGTAGGGCTTGGGCCGGTCTGCAAGGCGCTGCAGCTCGCCTGTGAGCAGGGCCGTGTTGATGGTCCTGCCTGTCTTGGCATCGCTGCTCAAGATCGACAGCTCCAGGTCGTCGATGACCGCGACGTGGCGAACGCGCGCTGCCGCTGACGAAGCGACGACGGTCTCAAAGAAATCCTTGAGCGTAGCAGTGGCGCCGCCTTCGTTCTCACTGGCGAGCATCGCTCCGGGCAGGTGGGCGCAAGCGAACCCGAAACGCAGGGCGCCGTCACAGGCGGTCACGGTTTTAGATGCACCCGGCTCTCCGGTGATCGCGAGGTAGCGGTCCGCACTCTCCATCAGCGACGGGATGGAATTGCGGAAAAGATGGCGATGGACGACATGCTCCAGGCTGGCGAAGACATAGCCTCTTGGGCAGATGAACTGCCCCGGCATGCGAATGCTAAAGGGCGGGGGAGCTTGTCGCGTAGGCATCGCACTTGGCTGCAGATTGGTCATGCGCTGGTTCATGTGGACGTCTCCTCAGGATTGAGTTCAGAAGGGTCAGGTTGGAAGGTCTCTTGAACGAACTCTTCCTCCCGCAGGGCAGTGATGGCCGTGCCCTCGTCGCCATCGTCAGTGGCGGCGAGCAGCTTCATCAGATCGGCGAAGGCCGTCAGTTCGGCGTTGAGATCGACGGGCACGGGCATTGCGGGTGGCTCGGGCCAGGGATCGCTCGGAGACGACGCTTGGGGGGTTGGGTCATCCATCAAATCGCGGACGAAGGCCTGCTGCATTTTGGTAAGTTCGGGATCTTGCGTCATGGTGATGGTCTCCTGAATGAGGGAGGTGACCGGTGCGGCGGTAGCCGCACCGGGATGGATTGCGATTATTCGAACTCAGGTGGCAAGAACGGCATGAGATCTCTGCGCGCCGTGGCTGAGAGGTCGAGGCCGCCGCCGCGCTTCGGACGCAGCGCGACTGGGAAGCCGTACTCTTCATCAACTTTCAGCGACGGTTCCCTGTAGTTGGGATCGCGCGGAAAGTAGATGTTCGTACGCGTGATCGTGCCGTCCTCGTGGGCGACATGCACGACGTAACTCTTCGACACGCTGGTCACGCGTCCATTGTCGTCACGGTTTTCGTACGTGCGGACTTCCTTGAACTTGCCGAACAGGACGTAGCCAGAAATGCGCTTCATGATTGGGGTTCCTTCTTGCTTGGGATGTGGACGCACACGCACCGGCCTAGGCCGGAATGGGGTTGGGTGTTGATCGCGACGCAGGCTGTCGACGCTTTTTGCGTGCGGCCTTAGCGACGATTCGGTCGAAGCGCTGGACGCGGCGGCGATGGAGCGCGCGCGCCAGGGCCAGCACCACACGTGGATTGGCGGTGAGGCCTGCCGCGTCGTGCTGCACGAGACTGCCGGGGTCGATCACGTACTTGCAAAGTTCCGGGATGATTGCGCGAACGGCCGCCGCACCGCTCTCACCATCACGGTTCCTGACCACGCGGACATCGACGATTGGACGATAGCTGACGCGAAGCGCCTGGCCCCAGATCTGCGCCCATTCCCTTTGGCGCAAATAGCGGTGATCCGAGAACACGGCTGGATCGACGAAAACGACCGAATGCGAATGGACGCCTGCTTCTGGATTTTCGCGCGTGCCCCGTACGTCGCACTCGAACGCCGTGAATGATCCAAGCGTCGCCTGCTGAACCCGGCTGTTCCGCCAGAAGCGGCGCAGGGCGGCATCGTGATCGTTGAACATATCCGCGACCTCGTCGATGTCCCGGTTTTTTGAGGACAAGGTGAGGAAGAGAGTTCGGACCTCGCCGACCTGCTCGAACACGCCGTCAAGCAGCTCGTGAGCCTTCTTGCGATCATGTGCAGTATTCTTTGCCGTGCAGGGAACACAGAACCTCGAGCGGCAACCGCGTCTATTAAAGCGGGCTACGTATGAGGTGCCGTCAGAATCGCGAAGCACGCGTGTCTGTTGCGTGACCTCGCAAACCTCCATGCGGCGCACCAATTTCAGCAGCCGCTGACCTTCTCGACCCACCGTCAGCCCGAGCGCAGCCTCTTTGAGAGCCTCGCGAATCGCAGAGGAAGTCTCGCGGCGAAGATCGCTGCGGAATAACTCGCGAGCGATTGGGGAATGATGAACCTCAAGCATGGTTCCCTCCCTGGCTGGTGCACGTCCGGATCGAGCGCTCAATAAAGGCGATGAGATCGCTCTTTCGGTACCGCACAGGTCCGCGCTTTCCTGGGAACTTGACGTAGGGAATTTTGGGAGTGCCGGTGGACCGATACCGCTGAAGCGTAGGAACACTCAGTCCCAGGAAATTCGCTGCCGTGGATTCATCCATGAGATATTCAGATGCGGACAGTCCACCGTATTCGGAATTATCGTCGCGTTGCATTTCTGCGCTCTTTCATCAGAAATAGTCAGGAGCATTCAGAAAACACTTTCGCCCGGTGACAAACGTGAAGTTGTCTGGTTCAACTGCGGACGTTCGGATATTGGCGAGAGCCGTAGTTGTCGTTTGGTCGTCATCGACGTAGTTCCGTCCGAACTCGGCGCGAGCTATGGCTTTGGTACGATCCGGTGATCGAACTATCTGTTCGCGATTTGGCGCGTGTCGGTAGAAAGGCGCTGTTTTGGCAGGCATAGATTTGCTCCCATGTCTTGGTGCAACAGGGGACGTATGCCTGAGCAAATTGGGGTAGTCAGGGAAGTTGAGCGCGCGAAAATTTCCCGCGATGTTCCTTGACAAGACTGCGAATCAACAGCATCGCCGGCGAGAGCGAAATGACAGTTCCACTTCACTTGGAGAGTAGGAAAAGGTTCTTAGGCGTGCTCCAACGCGTGCTTCAGGCCGGGTGCTTAGCTTGGCAACGTAATTTGAAAAAATCGACGTCGAATGAAGGCAGCGTTCTGGGCGCGGAACTTAAGCTCCCAAAGTTTTTAAAAGAGCAGTGCAGCGACGCTTCCTATAAATTCTGGAAGGCGCTAGAAAAAGCGGCGCAGCACCCCGATGAGTATGCTCTCAAAACTAGGCGCGCGTTCCAACAGTTTATGATCACGATACGCGCGACGGATCGCGCTAATGCTGTCTGCTTTGGCGAAGCGCAATTGAACGAATTAGAGTACGAATTTGAGGTATTTTGGGCGATTGAGAAGGAGTGGATCAACGTCTTTAACGAAGCCCATCAATCTCTGGGGCACTACAGAAAGATTGGAGGGTCCGAGCTGCTTAATGGAGCTGTTAATGGTGGCCGGGCAGATATCGAAGCGCTCTTTGATGCTATCGTTGCAAACGTCCTAGATCCCTATGAGAGTAACAATTACCTAGCCGCGCTTCGCTGGTCGGATGCGTTTGTTCTTGGATCTTTAAAGCATTGTGAAAAATTGGGCAGCAAATCTAGCAAACATTTATATATGATAGGAGAAGCAATATTTTATAACACAATTGTCCGGCAAAATCTCAGAGTTCCAAATGCTTCCAGAAATTTTGATAATTATCTGCATATGCAGAACTGCGCGGATGGTCCGGAGTTCAACGCGATACCACTGTCGCTGAGCTGGACAGTCAAACGGCTTGCAAACGGCGGCCATTTTAGAACAAGCTCGATAAACCTGCAGGCGATGTGGACTCTACTAACTGACTACGTAGATGAACGAAGCGCACTGGTTTCCGATGGAATGGATGGTCTGAACAGCGTGCATCATTTAATGCTTCTTGATGAGCTGCTCGAAAGGCGTCAGAGCTATATCCGCAACTTCAATTACATAGATAGACTCGAAAATATGTTGGAAGACGCGATTAGAACAGTGCGCGCCGAAGCTGAACCAGAAAAAGAAAATAAAATACCATCGAATGAAGCGTGTATCGAGATATCGAATTTTATCAAATCGCCCGAAGAATCGATTTTGAGAGAATGGAAGAGCCTTGAGGACGGGAAGGCGATGGATGGCAGCCTGATAAGAAGCAGGTGCGCGAATATGATGGCTAAGCGGTGGCTGTTACAGGCTGATCGGGACGTGGATAAAGCCGCTGAGTGGCTAGCAAAATCAGCCGCCGCCTTGCATGGCTGCGAAAACTACTTGGGATGGGACGATCTGTATGCCCATGTGCATGAATACTGGCTTGCCCGAGGAAATGTTGTTCTTGCAGACAGGGCGTTGGAATCCAGGCAAAACCTCAACCGCGCTGCCTTCGGTCCTTCTGTGGATCTGCCTCAAATAGAGGTACGACGCCGCTGGCTCGAAGACGTTGTCTTACCCAAGCATAACGCAAATTCAGTCATGACGAATTTTTGCGCAGGCTTGTAATCGATGGCCCCTGGCCACTGAGACCAAAGGGCACTAATCGAACCTAGATGTCTCTCAGAGGTTCGTTGCCGCGGTCTTCGTACAGCCTGCCATCAAATGTTTTTTGTAACGAGCCTCGCGTCGGCCAGTTTTTATTGTTGTTAAGGGCCATAACTATTTTTTCGCGTGTGAGGTGGGCACTATTCCCGCCGCATTGCTGATGGAGATCGTAATACACGGCGGTGAGGTAGAGATAACGATGGGGTCCAGGATATCTTGCATCTTTGTATGCATCGTTGAATAAATCCTCAACTTCGAGGATCCAGTCTCGAAGATAGTGCCATTTGTCAGCGTCAACAGGCTCAGGCTTTTCGGCGGGATCACCATATTTGTAAGCAGGGCGCAAGAAAAACATCCTAAATTCTATGCCGTCTGGGAAAGCACTACAACCGGCTGTGATTAAAATAACAAAAATCAGATAATCCAGTTTAATCAATATAGTCGAGCTTCGCGGAGCTAGAGATCGCTTGCCATTATTCCGTCTACGCACCACAATGTGGCATGCAGGTGACCCGCAATGAGACGGCGTGGCTCGTCGACATCGACGAGAACATCGGTATTGCATTGGATCTCATGCGCCATCGAACCCAAGCGCACCTCAGCAATGACGTCGCCCTCCGCTATGCGGTCCATCAAGCTGTTCTGATCATTGCCGAGGCTGTCCGCCACTTGCCTCCGAGTGTCACAGCTCGCTATCCCGAGATCGCCTGGCGCGACATTGCCTCAACCGGCGACCTCTTGTGCCACGAGTATTTCAGGATCGATCCAGACGTGATGTGGAGCATTCTTCGCGAACACCTGCCTCCACTCCAGAAGGCCGTCCGAAAAATGATCCAGGAGTTCAAACAGTCGCCCCTGGTTTAATGGCAGATCTCACAATCTGAGATTCTGCGCTCGTTTGGCGGCTGTCAGATTTCACAAACTTTGACTTCATCGCTTATGTTATTTCAACAACTTGGCGAAAGGAGGTGCGCCGAGCTCAAGTCATAAACCGTGAGCACATGTTCGCATCGGTGCAAAAATTCGAACACGTGTGCAACACTCTCCATAAGCCTTCCATCCGATCGCATCGTGCAGTGGCCCTTGCGATCCGGCGCTTTTGGATAAGCCGGTGGAAAATGACGTTGTCGCAGATAAATCCGAATTGCAATAATTACTGACGGATTTGCAATACTTCTTGAAAGACGACACGCGGACTAGGCTGTTCCACACGTTCCACGACTTCGCATAATGAATCTTATGTCAAGCCTCGACACCGACGTCGCAAACCGTAATCATTTGTTACGGCGCCTGCCGGACAGAAACATAACTGTAGGTGAGTGTTATGTCTCGAACCTTAGCTGAAGTGTACATACGGCAGTTATAAGCTTCCAGGGTTACAAGGCCGTTGTTTACGGATCCGAAAGTAGCCCAATAAGAGTCACCATCTATATTCTTGCGTGCCGTGGTCACTTGGCTCGACGTCGCATAAGGACCAGAAATGCTATAGGTAGATGGAAGTTGAACGTCGCTTTTGAAGTAGCCAAGGAAGCTAATGCGGATGTCCCCAGTCTGAATTTTCGAACCATCAATATAGTTGCGCACATTAAAATTGACTTTGCAGCTGCTGAAGCGAGAAGATCCTGCACTACAGGTTAGAGGAACGCTTACGGTTTTACTCTGCTTATAAATTTCGACGCTGCTCAGATCGCTGTCAGCCCCGACGCAGCCATCGCTGTCGCGGCCTGAAACCGTGCTATCGGACGCGTAAACCTTCTTCTTATTATTGCACGTGAGAATCTTATTGATGAGTGCTGTTGTGACAGCCTCGCTCGCCTCAATACGCGCGTTCACGCCATTCAACACGCCGGTATTGTTGCCGCTAGACGCGGACATTTCAAGAGCATGAGCCTGGTTGAGAAGCGAAGCTGTCAGGACGAAACCTGACAGGGCCAATTTGTGCAGGAGATTTTTCATAATTGATTATGAAGCCCCTCACCACCTTTCCTGACAAGGGATGATCCTGAAAGCCTTATTGGGGGGTGATGTATTTATGATTCAGCAGGCCTGTTCAGGGAACGTCTTTAAGACGGCGCTCAAGCTTTTCCAACCGATCAAGAATCTTTGCCTGGTTGTCGTTTGCGGCTTTGAGCTGAAGGTTAAGTGCTTCATTTTCAGATTTAAGCTGCTTCACGGCCTCAGTCAGGATGGGAATGACGCTGGTGTAGGCCACGCTCTTCATTTTGTCTTCGGGGTTGGTGGCGACAAGTTCGGGCAGAACCTTTTCAACATCCTGTGCGATGAACCCGATTTGCTCGCCGGGCATCGTCTTGTCTTTCCATCTGAAGCGCACGCCATTGAGCTTCGAAATAACATCCAGAGCATTATTGAAGGGGCGGATATCTTCTTTCAGGCGAATATCTGAGTTTTGGGTCAGTGTGGATTTCAGCCAAGCCGTTCCGTTTTCGTTGATGTAGAAAACAAAGCCGAAGTTGCTGCCGCCATCGGTAGCGGGTGAGTACACGCCAAATGCATAGGTACCTGTAGGGGCGCCTTTTGACATCCACCACCATTCATCAGTATTTCCATCAAACCGAATCTGATCCTGGATACCCGTGTAAACTGAAATAGGCGTGTACAGGGCAATATTAGCGTATACTGATGAAGTAGTTCGCAAATTTCCAGATATGTCTAAGGTATAACCTGGATTTGTTGTGCCGATACCAACGTTGCCAGTGTTCTTAATGGTCATTTTGGGCGTTGAGCTGCTGTTGGCCGTCCAGAGGCTAATATCGTTGTTTGATTGTTCACGTGTCAGGCCACCACACCAGGTAGTCCCAGCCGCTCCGCAGAAAAATTCGTAGGCCGAATAAGCACCTCCTGTGGTATTCGTACTGGTTAACCGCATGCGCGCCTCATTCGATGTGCTCGTCGAAACTTCGATCGGGCGTGAAGGTGTTGTCGTTCCAATACCTATGTTACCCGATGGAACAATAACGTCGCCATCGCGTTGCAACACGAATGCACTTGTTAGATAAGTATAATTATCGCTACGCGTCTGGAATTCCAGATTGTCTTGGTACAAGACCATGTTCCAAGTTTTTAAATCAGCTGCCCGGCTTGAATCGGTGAGAGATAAGGCTGGACTGCCAGACTTTAAAATATGCAGTGAGGATGAAGGCGAGCTTGTGCCAATGCCAATCTGCCCCGAAGAGTCGATACGCATGCGCTCGGAGCCATTAGTCGTGAAACCTATGACATCTGTCGTTGGACGGAACATCCCCACGTTTCTATCGCCCGTCCAGCTGAACGACGGTGTCGTTGCAGTATCTGACGCCTGCCCCAAAAATTGGGTGCTGGCATCAACACTTCCGGTTACCGTCAGCCCGGTGTTGGCAAGCGACATATACTGCGTACCCGTACTGGCCGATGTGCCTCCAATACGCCAGCGGAAAGCGCTGCCCGACCAGTTTGTAAGGTTGCTGGGCTCAATGCCAATGCCGTATGTATTGCTGTACAATGTAAGCTTGTCGCTCGTCGCGTTGCCGTACGCGATTTTGTAGTTGCCCATGGCAAGGTCTTGCGTGGCGGTGTGGTTGCCCAGATTGTCGGCCACCGTGGTGGTGTCGCTAGAGAGTTGGGTCCAGCTGGTGCCTTGGCAGATATCCAGCGTT
>NZ_JBFWPA010000152.1:0-12448 GCF_050250235.1 Pseudorhodoplanes sp. | reverse complement strand
GAGGCGATGACCGGCACCGTGAATTTGGCAAATTACCCGAAGCAGCTGGAAGACCTGAAGGCGAAGGGCACCAATGTGCGCAAGCTGCCCGGCAGCGTACAGGCGGACTGGGCGAAGTCGCTCGCGGCATGGCCGAAGGAAAAGGCCAAAGAACTGGACGCTCAGGGCCTGCCGGCGACGCAGGTACTGGAGGCAACCCTCGCGGCCGCGGAAAAGCACGGCCACAAATGGCCGGTGCGCTACAGCATCAAGTGAGGCGTCGCCCGGCGCATAACGTGCCCCCTCTCCGTCAGCCTGAGGTGCTCGCTCGACCTCCTCGAGCGAGCCTCGAAAGGCGGCGGCCCGGCCGGTGCGCATTCATTCGTGGAGGCCCTGCCTCCCGCCGGGCACCTCAGGACGACGCTCCTAGCGCAGCGCCTGTGGATCGCGTCCAGGAGGCGAGGCACGATGCTTGAACACGTCGTTACCCGCATCGTCCACACGCTGCTGGCGGTCGCGGCCGCGATCATTTTCCTTCTGAGCTTTCTTGTGGTTGCCGACGTGATCGGGCGCGGCGCCTTCAATTCTCCGGTGAAGGGCACGCCGGAAATCGTTTCGATGTCGATCGTGATCATCTGCTTCCTGCTTGCCGCCTATGCGGTGCAGAGCGGCGGCATGTTGCGCACGGACGTGATCGTCTCGATGTTCGGCCGGCGCGGCTATGCCTTTGCCGATATCGTTACCGGCCTGCTCGGCGCAGGCTTCTTTCTCCTGATCGTGTGGGGCAGCTTCGAGCCTGCCCTGCACGCCTGGACCAGCAATGAATTCGAGGGCGAGGGCGCGTTGCGCGTGCCGGTCTGGCCCGCGCGGATCGTGGTCATGTTCGGCTCGGCGCTCGTGGTTGCGATCTATCTCGGGCAGGCATTGCTCGCGATTCTCGCATTGATCCGTCCTGACGGCGCGCGGCCGCCACAGCGCTCGGCGCACTGAGCGGATTGCGCGATGTTCGGTCACAGTGAAATGATTCTCGTGATCGTGGTGCTGCTGGCGCTGGTTTTCGCCGGCGTCCATATCGCGATCGCGCTCGGCGTCACCGCGGCGATCGGCATCTATCTGATGCTCGGCGATATCGAGATCGTTCGCACTTTCATCGCCAACACCGCCTATGAAGCGCTGCGCGACTACGTGTTTGCCGTGATCCCGCTGTTCATGCTGATGGGCGATTTTCTCGCCAAATGCGGCGCAGCCACCGACCTGTATACGCTCGCGCATCGGATGAGCCGCTGGCTGCCGGGCAGGCTGGCGGTCGCTACCATCATTGCCAACGCAATTTTTGCTTTCGTTACCGGTGTCAGCATCGCGGCGGCGGCGGCCTTTTCCCGGATCGCCTATCCGGAGATGCGCCGTTACGGCTATAGCCGGCAATTCGCGCTGGGCTGCATCGCCGGCAGCGCATGTCTCGGCATGCTGATCCCGCCTTCGGTGCTGATGATCGTCTGGGGCGTATTGACCGAGCTTTCGATCGGCAAGCTGTTCCTCGCCGGCGTATTGCCAGGCGCGTTGCTGGCTTTCGGGTTTTGCGCCTACGTGGTCACGGCGGCCATCCTCAATCCGGCGCTGGTAGGGGGGAGCGCGAACCGTCCGGTGCAGACGGCGCCGCTTGGCGCCGCGACCACCGAGCCGATGCCGCACGAACACGACGAGCCGCCGATCGGGCCGCTGCTGTTCAGTACGGCGCTGGTGCTGGCGCTGATCGCGGGCGTGCTCGGCTCGATCTGGCTCGGCTTCTGCACGCCGACCGAAGGCGCTGGCGTCGGCGCTGTCGGCGCGCTCATCCTCGCCCTGATCAAGGGTATCACCTGGCGCGAAATCTGGCAGGTGGTGCTCAATGTCGGCCGCACCTCCGGGCCGCTGCTGCTGCTCCTGTTCTGCGCACAGCTCTACTCGCGCGTCCTCTCCATGACCGGCTTCACCGAAACGGCGAAGACGTTCCTTCTCGATACCGGACTCGGCCCGACCGGAATTCTGGTCGTGATGCTGCTGATCTGGTTCGTGCTGGGATGTCTTATCGATTCGATATCGATCATTCTGCTCACCGTGCCGATCTTCGCGCCGATCGCCGCCACGCTTGGCATCGACCCGCTGGCCTTCGCGATCATCGGCATACTCGCGATCGAGACCGGCCTGCTGACGCCGCCCTTCGGGATTCTGGTCTTCACCGTCAAGGCGGCCGTACCTGAGCCCAACGTGCCACTGGCGGAGATTTTCCGCGGCGCAATGCCTTATTGGTTCATTCTGTTCGCGGTGATCGCTTCGATCGTCGTGTTTCCCCAGATCGCGACTTTCCTGCCGAAACTCTGATTACAGCGCATCCGCGCATTTTTTGCAGATGCGAACAGCGCTTCCGTTGACGGCCGGAGCCGCGGCATGGGCGCGCGGTGACATGTCAGCGATGCGCCGAAAGGATAACTGGCTGCGCCGATTGCAGTTTAACAACGGCTCCGCATGGCGGACAATACGGGTTCTTTCCGCCCTTTGCGAACAACCGGATACGAGCATGCCGACACCTGACGAGAAGCGCCGCACCTTCCGGAAGCTGCACGAGAGCGGCTGCTTCGTGATACCCAATCCCTGGGATGTCGGCAGCGCGCGTTATCTGCAGCATCTCGGCTTCAAGGCGCTCGCCACAACGAGCCTTGGATATGCCTATGCGGCGGGCTATGCCGATGGCGCGGTGCCACGAGACGCGATGCTCAGCCACATCGCTGAACTGGCCTCGACCTGCGACGTACCGCTCAACGCCGATTTCGAAGGGGGATATGCTCACGAGCCGCAAGGCGTTGCCGACAGCGTATCGCTTTGCGTCGCGACCGGCGTCGCGGGTCTGTCGATCGAGGATTCGACGAGCGACAAGGAAAACCCTCTCTATCCCTTCGATCTTGCGCTTTCGCGTATCAAGGCGGCGCGCGCCGCAATCGACAGGTCCGGTCACGATGTGCTGCTGACCGCGCGCACCGAAGGCTTTATTCGTGGTCGGCCCGACATGGATGAGACGGTGCGGCGCCTGAGAGCCTTTGCCGATGCCGGAGCGGACTGCCTCTATGCGCCGGGCATCAGAACACGCGAAGAAATCGCGACAGTGGTGACGGCGGTTGCCCCGAAGCCCGTCAACATCCTGATCGGATGGCCGAGCGACCTCACCGTGCAGGAGATCGCCGGGCTTGGCGCGCGCCGGATCAGCGTCGGCGGGTCGCTTGCTCGCGCCGCCTGGGGAGGATTCATCCGCGCCGCGCGTCAGCTCTCGGACGGCGGTTGCTTCGGAGGCTTCGCCGATGCGGCGCCAGCCGCCGATCTGAACGCATTCTTCCGGGAGGACCGTGCCAGACGGGGGGCGACGTGACCCAGCCACTCGCCTTCGGAGCTGCGGCTCCGCCGGCCGCGGTCGTGCTCACCGGGCGATATGGCCAGGTCGAAAAGCTGGATCCTGCCAGGCACGTTGCGGCGCTCTGGGAAGCGGTCAAGGTTGAACCGGGATTGTGGGACTATATGCCTTACGGTCCGTTTGCGGATGCGCAGGCGTTCCAGTCCTGGCTTTCCGAGCGCGCATTGCTCAACGATCCCTATGTCTATGCCGTGGTGAATCCGGATGGATGCGCGGCCGGGCTCGCCGCATTGATGGCCATCCGCCCGGACATGGGCGTGATCGAGGTCGGGCATATTGCCTATGCTCCGGATTTGCAGCGCACCCGCCTTGGAACCGAGGCGCAATATCTTCTCGCCCGATATGCCTTTGAAACGCTCGGATACCGGCGCTATGAATGGAAGTGCAACGCACGCAACGCGGCGTCGCGCCGCGCCGCCGAGCGTTATGGCTTCACGTTTGAAGGGATTTTCCGGCAGCACATGATCGTCAAGGGAAAGAATCGCGACACCGCATGGTTTTCAATTCTCGATTCCGAATGGCCGGCCCGGAAGGCCGCGTTCGAGAGCTGGCTTGAGCCCGCGAATTTCGATTCTCAAGGACGGCAACGGGTGGCGCTCGCAGCCTTCATGGCTGCATCCGGGTTGATGTCATGACCGGGCGGCTCAAGGGCAAAGTCGCCGTGATCACGGCCGCGGGACAGGGTATCGGCCGCGCCATTGCGGCAGCGTTCGTGAAAGAGCAGGCGCAGGTGATCGCGACGGATCTCGATGCCGGCAAGCTGGCAGGTCTCGACGCCGCAAGGCTGCTGCCACTCGACGCGCGGTCGACCTCGGCGGTCGGAGACCTGGCGCGCGATACGGAGCGCGAATTCGGCGGCGCAGATATCCTCGTGAACTGCGCCGGCTTCGTGCATCACGGCACGGTGCTCGACTGCACCGAAGCCGACTGGGATTTCTCCTTCGACCTCAATGTCAAGTCGATGCATCGCACCATCCGCGCGTTCCTGCCTGCCATGCTGAACAAGGGTGGCGGCTCTATCGTCAACATCTCGTCGGTTGCGTCCTCCGTCACCGGGTTGCCGAACCGCTATGTCTATGGTGCGAGCAAGGCCGCGGTCATCGGGCTGACCAAGGCGGTGGCCGCCGATTTCATCCAGCAGGGAATCCGCTGCAACGCAATTTGTCCCGGCACCATCGAGTCACCGTCACTCGGCGAACGGATCGAGACGGCCGCGGCGCAAACCGGACAGACGCTTCAGCAGGTGCGGCAGGGCTTTGTCAGCCGTCAGCCGATGGGCCGGCTCGGCACCGCGCACGAAGTGGCAATGCTTGCGGTGTTTCTGGCGTCGGATGAATCGAGCTACATCACCGGCCAGCCGCATCTGGTCGACGGCGGCCTCGCGATGTAGTCTCGAGCGGTCCCGGAGCTACCAATGCGTGTCGTGACGATTGCGGTTCTGCTTGCACTCGCGCCAGGCCCAGCCTGTGCCGCCAATTGCAGCCGCAGCGGCAGCATGGTTACTTGCGACGATGGCCGCACCGGCATCCTTGCCGGCGATGCCATCATATGGCCGGACGGCACCCGGTCCTCGAATGTCAGGCATCCGAGCGTTAGCATCGGTCACAAGGACTCGGTGCGCGTCGGCCCGGGCGTGTTCGTCGGCGCGCCGTCAGGGCGCGGATCGGTCCCGCTCGACGATCCGAATGCGCCGCACAAGCGCGACTGCGCCGTGCTCGACGGCGTCCCTTATTGTCACTGACGGATGTCACGCATGCATGTTCTTGTTACCGGCGCCGCCGGCATGATCGGCCGCAAGCTGCTCGAACGCCTCGCGCGAGACGGTGGATTGAACGGCACGTCGATCGACAAACTCACGCTGACCGACATCGTGCCGCCGCAGGCGCCGAAAGGGCTGACCGCAAATATCCACCTGAAGACAGCCGACCTTGCCGCGCCCGGCATCGCCGAAGACCTGGTGAAGGACCGGCCGGATGTGATCTTCCATCTTGCTGCGATTCCCTCCGGCGGCTCCGAAACCGATTTTGAAGCCGGCTACCGCGCCAATCTCGACGGCACCCGGGGCCTGCTGGAGGCAATCCGCAAGACCGGCGACGGCTACAGGCCCAAGGTGATCTACACCTCGTCCATCGCCGTCTATGGCGGCCCGTTTCCACCGTCGATCCCGGACGATTTCATCCTCGCGCCGCTGACCAGCTATGGCGCGCACAAGGTGATCTGCGAAACGCTTCTGGCCGACTACAATCGCCGCGGATTCCTCGACGGCGTCGGCGTGCGGCTGTGCGGCATTACCGTCAGGCCCGGCAAGCCGAACCTCGCGGCGTCCGGTTTCTATTCGGCTATCATTCGCGAGCCCCTCGCCGGACACGAAGCGATTCTCCCGGTCGGAGACAACGTCACCAACACGCACGCATCGCCTCGAGCGGCGGCCGGCTTCCTGGTTCATGCCGCAAGCCTGACCCCGCAGCAGCTCGGCCCGCGCATCAACATCACCATGCCCGGTGTCTGTTGCACGATCGGTGAGCAGATCGCAGCGCTCCGCCGCGTGGCGGGCGATCGTGTCGCAGCCCGCATCCGCCGGGAACCCGACGAATTCATCATCCGGATCGTGGGGGGCTGGCCGCGCCGCTTCGAAAACACACGGGCCCGCGAGCTCGGCTTTACCGCCGAGACCTCGTTCGACGAGATCATCCGCGTGCATATCGAAGACGACCTGGGCGGGACATTCGCGAGCTAGCCTGGTAGCTGACTGGCCGTCGTCATGCCCGCATCTGTTGGTGAATCGGCACCCCAACTCTCCCTTCAAGATCATGGATGTCCGCGACCTGCCCGTCCAAGCCCGGCCATGACGGGATGGCAGCAATTCGGCTCCAAACTTGCATCGCCGGTCCGATCGCCTACATTGCGGGGGCTGCCCTCCCGAGGATTTCCATGAATTACGTCGATGCGGCCCTTGCGCCGATGCGCAAGACCGGACAGATCAAATTGCACAAGGCGGAAGCGTTTGCCGGCATGCGCAAGGCCGGACAGCTCGTCGCCGAATGCCTCGACATGCTGGTGCCGGAGGTGCGGCCCGGAGTGCCGACCGAACGGATCGACCATCTGGTCCATGACTTCGCGATGGATCACGGGGCGCTTCCCGCGACCCTGATGTATCGCGGTTATCGCAAGTCGACCTGTACCTCGATCAACCATGTGGTCTGCCACGGCATTCCCGGCGACAAGCCGATGAAGGAAGGCGATATCGTCAACATCGACGTGACTCTGATTCTCAATGGCTGGCATGGCGATTCGAGCCGAATGTATGCGGTCGGCGATATCCCGCGCAGGGCCGAGCGTCTGATCGACGTCACCTATGACGCGATGATGCGCGGAATAGCCGTAATCAAGCCGGGCGGAACCACCGGCGATATCGGCGCGGCGATCCAGTCCTTCGTCGAGGCGCAGCATATGAGCGTGGTGCGCGACTTTTGCGGACACGGACTCGGCCGCCTGTTCCACGACGAACCGAACATCGTGCATGTCGGCCGCCCCGGCGAAGGCACAGTATTGCGGCCTGGCATGTTCTTTACCGTCGAGCCGATGATCAATCTCGGCCGTCCGCATGTGAAGGTGCTGTCGGACGGATGGACGGCGGTCACCCGCGACAGATCGCTGTCGGCCCAGTTCGAGCACACCGTCGGCGTAACCGACAGCGGGGTGGAAATTTTCACCCGGTCTCCGAAGGGGTTCGACAAGCCACCTTACGTGGCGAAGGACTGACCCGGCATGATCGTTGCGGGTGCATGCACAGCATGCGAGCCCGCAATCCAGAAACATCCGTTGCGCCGCTGCGCTGGATCGCAAGTCTCAGTCGCCTCTGCGCTTCGCGCCGCCGCGCAATGACAGCGACGATCATCAGTTGACCGCCCGATAAAGACGCTCGTCATACAGACTGGCGCTTTTCGGCTGGAACTCAGCACGAAACTCCTTGGTCGGCGCTGACGCGGTGTGGCGCTTCCAGGCCTCCAGGTTGGTCCAGACCGCAACCATGGTCATATGGTTGGGGCGGGACGCCTGCGTAAACACATCGAACCGCGTGTTGCCATCCGTCCGTCGGCCTTCGAAAACGAAATTCTGCAGCATCTCTTCGCCCTGCTGACGGAACTCCGGCAAAATATCGACATGCGTGAGCGCGTAGACCGTGCCGCCGGGATTGTTCTGCCCGGTTGAAAGCTCACGATGCGGCCGCTCGTCATAGGGAGCGATCTCTAGCGCCTTCAGCGCCTGGCGCGCGACCTCGACATGGCCCTGCTTGATGTGAGCCTCGCGCGTCGCATTGTCCTTCCAATGCTCGATCAGCGCGAAATGGTTGGGCTGGCCATTGCGCTGGAGCACGGTCATCGAAAGATAGCCCTTTTCCTTGGTGCTGGCCGCCTTCAGCACCTTCAGCGCCGCAAGCGCCTTTGCTTCGCTGCCGGGGGCGACCTCGATATAGGCAATCACCCAGTTTCCAGTCGCAGCGGGAGGGGAGGCAGCCTGGGAGGCTTGCCCCTGTGCGCCTGCGTTACAAAGGCCCGCGGCCAAGAGCATTGCCACAGCAATCCCGCGCATGAACATGGCTTCCCCCCCGATTGCTCTCTTGGCCGCCGCGACACCAACCGCAGCGGCCACCAATCCTAAACGACCTGGCCGGCCGGCGGAACGCTCCCGGCGATGCGCCGTCGCCGCACCCGCGAATATCAGCCATTGCAATTGAGCGCGATCACGTCATGCTTGCGGCGAGGCGAGGGTGTATGGCGCGCGCACAGAAAACCAGGGGCGACAGCGAGTCTGCGGCCGGCCTTGAAGACGCAACGCCGCATTATCACGGGCATCGCGAGCGGCTGCGGGCTCGCTTCCGCGAGGCTGGAGCGGACGCGGTCGCCGACTACGAACTGCTCGAACTGGTGTTGTTTCGTGCGATTCCCCAGCGTGACGTGAAACCGCTCGCCAAGAAGCTGATCGAGACTTTCGGGTCCTTCGCCGAAGTGATTGGTGCGCCAGAGACGCGCCTGAAAGAGGTCAAGGGCCTCGGGGACTCCGCCATCATCGAAATCAAGGTTGTGCAGGCCGCGGCAAGCCGGCTCGCACGAGGACAGGTGAAGGCGCGCGCCGTTCTGTCATCATGGTCGTCTGTCCTCGACTATTGCCGCACAGCGATGGCCTTTGCCGACAAGGAGCAGTTCCGCATCCTGTTCCTCGACAAGCGCAATCAGCTGATCGCCGACGAGGTGCAGCAGACCGGCACGGTCGACCATACGCCGGTCTATCCGCGTGAGGTGGTGAAACGCGCGCTGGAATTGTCAGCCACCGCAATCATCCTCGTTCACAACCATCCGAGCGGAGACCCGACGCCGTCTCGCGCGGACATCCAGATGACGCAGTCGATCGTGGAAGTGGCGAAGCCGCTCGGCATCTCGGTGCACGATCACATCATCGTCGGCAAGGACGGGCACGCCAGCCTGAAGGGACTGCGGCTGATCTGACGCTCCCGCTCGGCAACCGCAAGATCGTCGGGGCTGACGGGAATCGCGCCGCTATTTCTTCTGCAGAACGATTTGTTCGCCCGCTTCCGGCACGCGCCACCACTTTTTCGGTTCCCGTTCCTCAAAACGCCAGCTTTGACCGTTGGGGGAGGCGAGGACGAGTTCGCCGCGGTCGAGCCGCCAGACATTCGGACTGAGCCGCGTCATCGCCGGATCGCAGGGCGGGCGGATCGACAGGCGATATTCGTCGAAGCTCCTGGTGGCCGTCTTCGTCAGGCTCAGTGAGCAGACCGGCTTGTCGGACTTCACCATCGCCCATTCGCCGGCGATCTCGTCGACCGAACGCTTCGGCGCGAATACCGCAGCCGACGCCGCCGTCTGCAGGAAGTAAAGTCCCTCGTCCTTGCGCTCGCCTTCGAACATTCCGACCTCGACCTCGGACAATTCGAACACGGTTCGACCGCGCGAGTCGATCAGTTTCAGCGTCTGGTTGGCGAGAATCCAGCCTTCCACATCCTTCAGCGGCGGAATGGCGTCCCCGCAGGCAGCATCGAACTCGACCTGCGAACCGGACCGGGCCGGCTCGGGCTTGAAAGTGAGGTTGCAGACGCGATCACGGTCGGAATTGGACAATTCCCACATACCGGTCATGCCCTTGCTGGTATCCGAGGCCTGCGGCGCGGCGGGCTCGGGCTGCGGCGCGGGCGCCTGCGCATGAGCCTGGCTTGCCGCCCCAGCCAGAAACAGACAAAGGAGAATCCGACGCATCGCTGCCCTCGCCACGGAACGCGAGGGCGCCTTCTAGCACAGCCCTTGCGGCGAAATCACGCCGGCTTCTTTGACGGATAGGGCGTTTCCGGGACCGGGGTTAGCGGACCCTTGCCTGAGAACCAGGATTTCAGATTGTCGACCACCAGCTGATCCATGGCCCGTCGAGTCGCAACCGACCCCGAGCCAAGATGCGGAAACAGCACGACGTGATCCATTTCGATCAGTTCCGGCGGAACTTGCGGCTCGTTGACGAATACGTCGAGACCTGCCGACATGATCGTGCGCTCCTTCAGCGCCTTGATCAGCGCCGGCTCGTCCACCACCGAACCGCGCGCCATGTTGATCAGGATGCCGTTCGGGCCGAGCGCCTTCAGAACCTCCGCATCAATCAGGTTTTTCGTCGCAGCGCCGCCGGGCACGATCACCATCAGGGTGTCGACGTCGCGCGCCATATCGATCAGCTTCGGATAATATTTATACGACACGCCAGCCTGCGGATTGCGCGAATGATAGACCACGGGCACGCCGAAAGCTTCCAGCCTTCGCGCGATCGCCTTGCCGATGCGTCCCATCCCGACCATGCCGACTGTACGGTCGCGCAACGTCGCGGGCGTGAGCCGGTAGCCGCCTTGCGGCCATTTCCCTGCGCGAAGGTAGCGTTCGGCTTGCGGAAATTCGCGCACGGTGCAGAGCAGGAGCCCGAGCGCGGTATCGGCAACCTCCTCGTTCAGCACATCGGGCGTATTGGTCACGACGATGCCGTGCCCGCCCGCCCATTTGGCGTCGACGTGGTCATAGCCGACACCGAAACTCGACACGATCTCGATCTTCGGAAAGCGCGACAGAAAGGCGCCGTCAATCTTGTTAGCGGTGTAGGCGACCGCGATGCCGCGGATACGCGGGGCGACATCGGCGATGAACGCGTCCTGATCCTTGGCCTCGGCGAGCTTGTGGACAGCCGCAAACGGCTCAAGGCCTCCAACGATGACCGGCTTGGGCTGTCCAATCAGCAAAATCTCGGGCTTGTCCACCGCCATTGCGATCTCTCCGTACACTTGACCCACGTCAAAACAGCGGCCGGTTTCGGCCGCAATTCACCTATACTAGCGAACTGCGCTTTCGCAAATCGACAGCATCGATCCGGCCTCATCGCATTTCCGACTTCATGAAAATTCATACCGTTCAGACGATCCGCAAGATCGTCCTCTATGCCTGCGTCGCCCTCGGCGTACTCGTCTTTGCAGCAACGACGTCCGTGCATCCGGCCGGAGATACCGTGCATGAGATGATCGAGTGGATGGGGATCGTGCTGATCGTCGTGTGCATTCTCGGACGGACCTGGTCATCGCTTTATATCGGTGGTCGCAAGATCGAGGAATTCGTGCAGACCGGACCCTATTCGGTCATGCGCAATCCGCTTTACTTCTTTTCATTCCTGGGAGCCGCGGGTGTCGGCATGCAGGTCGGCAGCGTCATGCTTGGTTTAATCTGCGCAGTGCTGGCCTGGCTGGTGTTCTACGTCGTGGTACGCCAGGAGGAGCAGGTTCTGGATGCCCGCTATGGGCAGGCGTATCGCGACTATCTCGCACGCGTCCCCCGCTTTCTGCCGAAACCGTCATTGTGGCACGACGAGCCGACGCTGACGATCCGGCCGCCGCGCGTATTGATGACCTTCGCGGACGCGCTGGTCTTCCTGCTGGCGGTACCGCTGGCCGAATTCTTCGAGCATCTGCAGGAAACAGGCCTGATACCGGTCCTGTTGCGCTTGCCCTGACAGTTCAGTTCCGCACGACGATGGTTGCGGCCGCACCCGCCATCGCGAGACCGGCCGTGCGGTTGACCATCTGCACCGCACGCGGCGAGGTGAACATGCGCCGCGCATGCGCGGCCAGAAGCACGTAACCCGCAAGCACAATGCTGACCACCACCGCCACGATCGCTGCAAGTTCGACCATGTCCAGCGGCGTGAGCCGCGTGAGGTCGATCACGGTCGGCATCAGCGCGAGATAGAACAGCATGATTTTCGGATTGCCGAGCGATAGCAGCAGCGCCGCGCCGAACAATTGCCGCCCCTGCCCGCGCACGGGCTCGGCCTGAACCGGCACGCCGGAATCGCGCCACAGCTTCCAGGCGAGGAACAGCAGATAGGCCGCGCCGACATATTTCACGATCAGGAAGACCGGCTGGAACAGCGTTGCGAGCGCCGCGAGGCCGAACATGGCGCAGGACAGCCAGATCAGGTCGCCCAGCACGAGGCCCGCACAGAAGGCCCCGATGCCGCCGGTGCCGCGCGCCAGGATGCGCGCGACCAGCGCCGCGATCGCGGGCCCCGGAGAAATCACCGCGACCAGCAGCACTATCGCGAACGTGAGAAAGGCGATCTGTTCCACGGCATCACACCAGATAAAGCTACACCAGCATCGTAACGGGCTGTTCGAGATAGCCCTTCAGCGCGGCCAGCAATTGTGCACCGAGCGCGCCGTCGACGACGCGGTGATCGCAGGACAGCGTCACCGTCATCTGGCTCTCGAAGCGCACGCCGCCATCTTCGGTCTCGACCGGGCGGCGCTGCGCCGCGCCGACTGCGAGGATGGTGGATTGCGGCGGGTTGATGATGGCTGCGAAATCCCGCACGCCATACATGCCGAGATTGGAGATGGCGCTGACGCCACCCTGGTACTCGTCCGGCTTCAGCTTCCTGTCGCGTGCGCGTTCGGCGAGCGCACGCATCTCGTTCGATATCGCACTC
>NZ_JBFWPA010000151.1:0-12551 GCF_050250235.1 Pseudorhodoplanes sp. | reverse complement strand
GTCGGACACGCCCTAGTCGCGGTCGGTCGCGCGCCGCAGGTGACAGCCGCGCGCGACTCAGGGAAAGATCGCAGGGTCGCACGCTTGCGGGGATCGCGTAGCGCTTGCCCGACCTCTTTGCCCGAAAACCTTTTGCCGAGCTCAAGCGGGAGTCCGAGAGCGGCGAAGGCACCGGCGCGCTCAGGCGCACGCTGTCCGCCACCAGCCTGGTCGCGCTCGGCGTCGGCTGCATCATCGGCGCCGGCATCTTCGTCCTGACCGGCAATGCCGCTGCGACCAATGCCGGACCCGCAGTCTCGCTGTCCTTCCTGCTGAGCGCATTGGTCTGCGCGCTTGCCGGGCTGTGCTATGCGGAGATGGCATCGAGCGTGCCGGTCGCGGGCAGCGCCTACACCTATTCCTATGCCACACTCGGCGAGTTCGTCGCCTGGATCATCGGCTGGGATCTGATCCTGGAATACGCCTTCGGCGCGACCGCGGTCGCCATCGGCTGGTCGGGCTATGTGGTGAGCTTCATGCAGGGCGTCGGCCTGCCGATCTCGCCGCGGCTTGCCGCATCGCCGCTGGCCTACGACTCCACGACGGGCGTGTGGTCCTTCACCGGCGCGCTCGTGAACCTGCCGGCAATGGCGATCATCGCCGCCATGACGGCGCTGCTGATCGTCGGCACCAGCGAATCCTCCCGCGTCAACAATGTCATTGTCGCGATCAAGTTGACCATCGTGGTGTTGTTCATCGTCGCGGGTGCGTTCTATTTCGACACCGCCAACTGGGTCACGACAGGCAATCCGAAGGGCGATTTCATACCGCCGAACGAGCAGCCGGGCGTGTTCGGCTGGAGCGGCGTGCTGCGCGGCGCGGCAATCGTGTTCTTCGCCTATATCGGCTTCGACGCGGTTTCTACGGCGGCACAGGAGGCGAAGAATCCGCGCAGCGACATGCCGGTCGGCATCCTCGGCTCACTGCTGGTCTGCGCCGTCCTTTACGTACTGGTGAGCCTCGTTCTCACCGGCATCGTGCCATACGACCGGCTGAACGTCGCCGATCCGATCGCGGTCGGCATCGACGCAACCGGACTGACGTGGCTCGAGCCGCTGGTGAAGCTCGGCGCCATACTCGGTCTGACCTCCGCGATCCTCGTATTGCTGCTCGGCCAGGCACGCATCTTCTTCTCGATGTCGCGCGACGGGCTTCTGCCAGCCTGGGGGGCGCGTATCCATCCCCGCTTCCGCACGCCCTATGTGAGTTCGCTGCTGATCGCCGTCGTCGTCATGGCGCTCGCGGGAACCTTGCCGATCAATATGGTCGCGCAACTCGTCTCGATCGGGACGCTGATGGCATTCGCCATCGTGTGCATCGGCGTGCTGCTGCTGCGCATGCGCGAGCCGGACATGCCGCGCGCATTCAAGGTGCCGGCGATCTGGCTGGTGGCACCGGCCGGCGCGCTGAGCGCGGTGCTGCTCATGCTGGGCCTGCCGGGCGATACCTGGCTGCGTCTCGTGATCTGGGGCGCGATCGGCCTTTGCGTCTATTTCTTCTACAGCATGCGCAACAGCCGCCTGCGTCTTGCCGGCACGGCCGCACGACGCCTGGTCGCGTAATTCGCCGCCGAAAGCACCGGCGCATCTATGCCTGATGCCACGGGCGCTGTTATCGTCGGTTGCCCGCGTTCAGATTGAAAGTCCGCAATGACCCAGCACCGCCTCGACCCCTCGCCCGCCACGGTCCACTGGGGCCATTTCGACGCTGCGCTTGCGCCCGTGCTCACGATCGAGAGCGGCGACACCGTCACGATAACGACCGTCTCCGGCCTGCCCGATCAATTGCCCGCGGCGGCAGCCGGCTTCACGATTGCCCCGGCTCTGCCCGCGATCCACGGCAGCGTCGAACGCAAGACCGGTCCGCATATCTGCACCGGACCGGTCGCGATCCGCGGCGCCCGGGCAGGCGACACGCTGGAAGTGCGCATCAAGGCGGTGGCACTGCGTGACGACTGGGGCTTCAACATGATCCGCCCTGGCGCGGGCGCTTTGCCGGATGATTTCCAGCAAGGCCGCGTCATCCATATCGGGCTCGATGCGGACCGGATGATCGGCCGTCTGCCCTTCGGGACCGACATTCCGCTGCGGCCGTTTTTCGGGATCATGGGCGTTGCGCCGCCTCCCGCCGCAGGCACCGTCTCGTCGGTGCCGCCCGGCCGCCACGGCGGCAACATCGACAACAAGGAATTGGTCGCGGGCACAACGCTCTATCTGCCGGTCCACACCGAAGGTGCCCTGTTTTCGGCAGGAGACGGCCATGGCGCACAGGGCGACGGCGAAGTCTGCCTGACCGCGATCGAGACCGGGCTGATCGGGACCTTCGAACTGCATCTGCATCCGGGACGACGGCTCGACTGGCCCTGGGCCGAGACGCCCACGCACCTGATCACGATGGCATTCGATCCGGACCTCGACGCCTGCGTGACGGTTGCGCTGCGAGAGATGATCGCCGCAATCTGTTCGCGCAGCGGGCTGTCGCGAGAGGACGCCTACACGCTCTGCAGTCTCGCTGCGGACCTGCGGATCACTCAGGTCGTCAACGGCAACAAGGGCGTGCACGTCATGCTGGAGAAACGCTATCTGGAAGACCTGCCGCGCCCCACATGACGTCAGGTTTCCCTTATCCGAAGATCACGGGCACACCGATGATGATGGGGTGGAACAGCAGCACCAGCGCCACATAGACCACCGTGCCGACCACGACCGCGACCAGGTCGCTCGGCCAGCCGCCCTGCGGCAGCGACGGTGCGCCCGGGTCGGTTCGCCGTTTCAGGGTGATGCGGTCATACACTGCCCATGCGAGGATCGAGCCGAACAGGATCAGCGAGCCAAGGTCGCCGTTCGCGATCAGATGCGCCAGCGCCCACAGCTTCACTCCGACCAGCATCGGATGTTTCAGCACCCGCTTGATATGGCCGGGGATATAGGCTGCCGCGATGCACACGATCGCAATCCAGTTGAGCAGCAGCGCGAGGTGCCGGGTCCATACCGGCGGATACCAGAGGTTGACCCATTCGGTCGCGCGATAGCGCGCGAAGCCGACCGCGATAAGGACGACGCCAATCGCGGAAATGATCGAGAAGCCGATCTTGTAGGGGCCTTCGCCGATCCGTGCGATCAGACGCGCGCGCGCGGCGCGCCGCGTCACGAAAACATGCGGCGCAAGAAATACGATCAGCCCAAATATGAGCGTGCCAAGACCCATGGCTGCCCCGCCCGCCTCCAATCTGGAACCATTCTTAGCGGGCGCTGCGTCGCTGGCAAGCCGGCCCGCCGCAACGCTGTCCCGAACTGCCTCGGATGACAATGCAGCGCGTGGCGGTTCGAACGCTGCGTCCCTCGTCTCCGGCAGAGTTTCCGGGTTAAAACGGCTTGCAGAACGGAACGGGCGGCTGGATACATAGGGTCGCAGTGGAATTTAGTACCGAGAACGTGACCGCCGGCGAAAGCGGCGCTTTTTCCGGAAAGGACAATCGATGAAGCGAGCAGCCCTGGCCATTGCCGCCATCCTCACTGCATTCGCACCGGCTCAGGCGCAGGACTGGCCGGCCAAGACGGTCCGGATTGTGGTGCCGTTCGGCCCCGGTTCCACCCCCGACATCGTGGCAAGGCTGCTGAGCGAGCAATTGCAGGCGAAATATCCCGGCTCCGCATTCGTGATCGAAAACAAGCCCGGAGCGGGCGGCAATACCGGCACCGATGCCGTCGCCAAGGCGGCGCCCGACGGGAGCACGATCGGGGTGTCGATCGGCGGACCGCTCGCCATCAACACGCTGCTGTTCTCGAAACTCCCCTATGATCCGAAGAAGGATATCGCGCCGATAACAAAGCTCGTCACCATGCCGAGCGCGCTCGCGGTCCATCCCGATCTCGGGGTCAAGACGGTGGGCGATCTGATCGCGCTGCTGAAGAAGGAACCGGGCAAGTACAATTTCGGCTCGATCGGCAATGGCTCGCTTTCGCATCTGACGGTCGAGGCGATCGCGCAGAAGAGCGGCGCCAAGATGGTGCATATCCCCTACCCGTCCTCGCCCGCCGCGATGACGGCGCTAGTGCGCGGCGACGTGCACATCGCGGTCCTGCCCGCGATCGCCGTCACCCCGCAAGCCGATGTCGGCAAGGTGACGATCCTCGCGGTTTCGCTGCCGAAACGCTCGCCCTACCTGTCCAATATCCCGACCCTGAAGGAATCAGGCGTGGATGTCGAAGCCGACACCTGGATGGGTCTGATCGCGCCGGGGGGCACGCCGCCCGCGCTGATCGAGGCAATCAACAAGGACGTGGTGGAGGCGCTCAAGGCGCGCGCAGTGCGTGACAAGCTCGCCACCCAGTATATGGAGCCCGTCGGCAATTCGCCGGCGGAATTCCGCGCGGTGATCGACAACGAGATCGAGCGCTGGTCGCCGATCATCAAGGCGGGCAATGTGAAGATCAACTAGTGTGGTGGTTTGGTGTCCTTCGAATCCGAAGTCCGCTCACGAGCAAGCCGCAGAATGAAGCGGACTTCGGATTCGGGACGCTAGGCGTTCGGCCGCCCGTCGCGAATCCGTTTCCCGGGCATGGCGGATGCGCGGGAATCAATCCACCAATTGCCTGACGATGGACGAATGATCTTCACGCTCCTCTTCCTGATATGGACCGGCGTGCTCGTCGCCGCCTGGTTCGCTGCGCGCAGGGCCGCCATGGCAGCCTTTGCGCTGGCATTGATTCTCAGCATCGCGCTGTTCGTCCATCACATCACCGATCCGCTCACGCTGTCGTTTTGAGCACGAAGATGCGGTCACTTGCCCTCAACCTGAATACGCTTGCGCTCTACGCGCTCGGCGCGCTCCTGGCCGCAGCTTTCGTGATGCAATTCGTGCTGGATGAGTTGCCCTGCCCGCTCTGCCTGCTGCAGCGCGCGTTTCTTTGCGCGCTTGCCGCGGGGCCGATCCTGAACCTGCGCTTCGGACCGAGGCCCTCGCATTATGCACTCTCGATGCTGGCGGCGCTTGCAGGCGCCGCGGTTTCGGCGCGACAGATCCTTCTGCATATTCTGCCCGGCGATCCCGGCTACGGCAGCGCAATTCTCGGCTATCACTATTACACATGGGCGTTCATCGCCTTCGTGCTGGCGCTGGTCCTGCTTGCGCTCATCCTGTTGCTGGAAGGCCAGTTCGATGCGGCGGCGGCGCTGCCCCAGCCTGGAACCCTCGCACGCGCCGCCGTGGTCCTTGTGATCGCGCTGACCGCTGCCAATATTGTCTCGACACTGGCAATCTGCGGATTCACCGCATGCCCTGACAATCCGGTTCGCTACGAACTATTCCAGCGGCAGTGACGCTCCATGGATTCGCTTTCCCAATTCGCGCTCGGTGCCGCGATCGGCATCGCGGTCATGCGCGGGCGCACCAGACCCTGGAAAGCGGCGCTGATCGGCGGGCTCGCCGGCACGCTTCCCGACCTCGACGCCTTCTACGACCACGGCGACCCGGTTTCGAATGTAACGCTGCACCGCGCCAACAGCCACGCGCTGTTCTGGCTGACTCTCGCCTCACCTGCCGTCGCATTCGCAGGCGCCGCGATCTTGCGCGAACGCCACCAGTTCCGCCGCTGGTGGCTTGCGGTCTGGCTTGCGCTCGTCACTCATCCGATCCTCGACTGGTTCACCGTTTACGGGACGCAGATATTGCGTCCCTTCACGGATTTTCCCTATGCCGTCGGCAGCATCTTCATCATCGACCCGCTCTATACGCTGCCGCTTCTGATCGGGATCGGCGTGGCGTTGATACTGCGCAACGAGCGCGGCTGGCGGTGGAACATCGCCGGGCTGATCCTCAGCACGCTTTATCTCGGATGGGGAGTGTTCGCGCAGGCGCAGGTCAGGGCGATCGCGGAGGCGTCTCTGGCATCGGACGGCCGCAAGGTCGAACGCCTGCTGGTGACGCCAACCGCGTTCAACACGCTGCTATGGCGCGTTGTCGCCATGACGCCCGACGGCTATCTCGAAGGCTTCCGATCGCTGCTCGACCGCGATCCGCGCATGACCTTTGACGCCTATCCGCGCGGCGAGGCGCTTTATGGCGCGGTGCGCGACTATCCATCGGTCGCACGCGTTGCGTGGTTCACGCAGGGCCTGTTCAAGATGAGCGAGCGCGACGGCAAGGTCATCATCTCCGACCTGCGGATGGGCCAGGAGCCATATTACAGTTTCAACTTCGTGGTCGGCGAGCGGCAGAGTCCGACCATCGCGGCGATGCCGCCCGTTCGCTTTCGCGAACAGCACGAAGCCCGAACCGGCATCCGGTGGCTGTGGCGGCGAATGTGGGGAAATCCGGTGCCGCCGCCGAAATGACAAGAGTGGCGAATGCGCGCCACTGCCGCTGAGGCAATTGGCACAATGGCATCTGCACGCAGCCGGCATTCGCGCCCGGCTATTTCCCCAAGGCCGCCTTGTACGCCTCGGGCTTGAAACCGACGAGGAGCGCGCTTCCGATCTCCAGCACCGGCCGCTTGATCATTGAAGGCTGATCCAGCATCAGCCTGATCGCCTTGGCTCCGGTCAATCCGGCCTTGTCCTTGTCGGGAAGCTTGCGGAACGTCGTTCCCGCGCGGTTCAGCAAGGTTTCCCAGCCCACATCCCTGCTCCAGCGCTCCAGCCGCGCCTTGTCGATACCGGCGGTCTTGTAGTCGTGAAACGTATAGGTGACCCCGGCCTTGTCGAGGAAGGCGCGCGCCTTCTTCATGGTGTCGCAATTCCTGATGCCGTAAATCGTTATGTTCATGCGCTGTCCGTCACATCGAAAAATGCCTCTTTGTCTGGGCGGCGGCGCCCGGTTGCATCCGCCCGGCCATTCCGTGCGGCCGCCCATTCGAGATTATACAATGGATCGTGGGCGTGAATACAATTCGAGCATTCGTCCGCGGGCCATCGGTCAATTTTCTGGTCTTTGCAGTTGACAGGGCTCAATATTGTATACAGCTTGCATGGCAGGAAACGCCAAAAAACAAGCTCCGGATGGACGCGCCCTCTCCGCAAAACGTCACCGCGCTCCTGAAGCTGCGCGAATTGATTCTGAGCGGCGAATTGCGTGCGGGAGAACGCCTGTCTGAACTCTCCCTGGTCGAGCGACTCGGCGTGTCGCGCACCCCGATCCGCACCGCCATGATGCGGCTCGAACAGGAAGGACTCGCCCACGCGATACCCACCGGTGGATTCGCGGTCTCGGCGTTCAGCGAGCGCGACATCCATGCCGCGATCGAAGTCCGGGGCACCCTCGAGGGCCTCGCCGCCCGTCTCGCTGCCGAACGCAGGGCGCCCGAAGCGGAACGCGCCGCCCTGAAAGCCTGTCTCAGCGCGCTCGATGAACTGGTTTTCGGCGACGGCGTGACCTCGGCGAATTTCTCGCGCTATGTCGAGCTGAACGGACGCTTCCATCAGATCGTGATCGACCTCGCCGACAGCGCAGTGCTGTCTCGACAGATCGCGCGTGCGGTGGCGCTGCCTTTTGCCTCGGCGTCGGCATTCGTCACGGTACAGGCCAGTCTGCCGCAGGCGCTTGTGCTGTTCACGGTGGCGCAGGATCATCACCGCTGTATCGCACGCGCGATCGAGGACGGCGAAGGCGAGCGCGCCGAATTCATCATGCGCGAGCATGCACGCCTCGCCCGCCGCAACCTGGAGCTTGCGGCGCTCAGCCGGAAGACCCGCGACCTGGTACCCGGTTCGTCGCTGATTACGTTCAAGACCAAGGTTGCTGTATAAGTCGCCCGCCCCTGTCAAAAGACAACAACATCGGAGGAATGCAAAATGAGAAATAGCTTGTACTGTCTGGCGGCACTGTCCGCGCTTTCCCTTGTCGCGGCGCCAGCAGCCGCGCAAGACAAGCCGGTCGAGCTTCGTTTCTCGCACTGGGTGCCGCCGCAGCATCCCATGCACAAGGCCGCCGAAGAATGGGCGGCGTCGATCAACAAGGCGTCGAACGGCACAATCAAGATCACGATCTTTCCCTCGCAGCAGCTCGGCAAGGCGTTCGACCATTACAACATGGCGCGCGACGGCATCGTCGACATTTCCCATGTGAACCCCGGCTACGAGCCCGGTCGATTCCCGATCGTTGCGGCGGTTGAGCTGCCCTTCATCTTCAACAATTCGAAGGAAGGCAGCGCCGCCATGGACGAGTGGTATCGCCGCTATGCTGCCAAGGAGATGAAGGACGTCAGGTTCTGTCTGATGTTCGCGCACGATCCGGGCACCTTCCACTTCACCAAGAAGAAGGTGCAGGTGCCGACCGACATCAACGGCATGAAGTTTCGTCCGCCGAATGCCGTGATCGCCAACTGGATGCGCTCGCTGGGCGCCAGCAACGTACAGGCCTCGGCACCGGAAATCCGCGACGTGCTCGAAAAGGGCGTGGCGGAAGGAGCGGGTGCGCCCTGGGGCTCAGTGCTGTTATTCGGCATCGACAAGGTGGCTCAGTTCCATATCGACGTTCCCATCTACGTCTCCGAGCAGGTCTGGGTGCTGAATCCGGCGACCTATGCGAAGCTCTCACCGGCTCAGCAGAAGGTGATGGACGAGCATTGCTCGAGCGATTGGGCGCTGAAGATCGCAACCCCCTGGGCGGATTACGAATCCGGCGGCAATGCGAAGATCAAGGCGCTGCCCGGCCATGAGGTCTATCCCCTGACCCCGGACCAACTCGCCGCGTGGAAAAAGTCGGCCGAGCCGATCGTCGCGAATTGGG
This sequence comes from Pseudorhodoplanes sp., assembly GCF_050250235.1. Lineage (GTDB taxonomy): Bacteria > Pseudomonadota > Alphaproteobacteria > Rhizobiales > Xanthobacteraceae > Pseudorhodoplanes. The sequence goes on along the minus strand of NZ_JBFWPA010000151.1, from coordinate 3,784 downwards.
AAGCCGACGTGAAGAAGACCGGTCAGGATCCCAAGGCGGTGCTCGACGACCTGAAGGCGACGGTCAAGAAGCGCAACTCGGCCTACTGAGCGGCCAACGACGAGGTGAAGCGCGGCGGATCACGCCGCGCTTTTTTTCTCCCTACAGTCTCTCCAAGAAACTCAACAGGCACAGCAATGAAGCGTAGCGACAACCGCATCCTGACGACCCATGTCGGCAGTCTCGTCCGCTCGAAAGCGGCGATCGAGGCCGTCAGAAATCACGATCAGAAGAAACTGGAGGCGGAGGTCGCGGACATCGTTGCGCACCAGGCCAGGTCCGGCATCGATATCGTCAATGACGGCGAGTTCGGAAAATCGGGATGGGCCAACTATATCCTCGAACGCCTGAGCGGGTTCGAATTCCGTCCGGACAAGATGTATCAGGCGGTCTGGCTCGGCCGTGATCGCATCCGTTTCGACGAATTCATGAAGGAGCAATTTCCGCGCGGCGTGACCGGCTCGCCGGGACATGCCTGCGTCGCTCCGATCACCTATACCGGCCATGACGCCGTGCGCGGCAACCTCGAAGCGCTGAAGGCGGCGGTGGCAAAGACCAAGGTCGAAGACGTGTTTTTCACCGCGGTCGCCCCGGCGAGCGTCGGCTATGACGCCGAGAACGAATACTACAAGAACGAAGAAGACTATGTCTTTGCGATCGCGAACGCATTGCGCGAGGAATATCTGGAGATCGTCAACGCGGGCTTCGTGCTGCAAGTCGACGACGCGGTGCTCGCGAACATGTTCGATCACCTCAGCCAGGAAAGCCCGAAGAAGTTCTACGACTGGGCCGAATTGCGTGTGGCCGCGCTGAACAAGGCCCTAGAAGGCATTCCGGAGGACCGCATCCGCTATCACATCTGTTTCGGAAGCTGGCATGTCCCGCATGTCGCCGATGCGAAGCTGTCCGACATCGTCGACCTGATGCTGAGCGTGAAGGCCGGCGCCTACTCGATCGAAGCGGCGAATGTGCGCCACGAGCACGAATGGAAGCTGTGGAAGACGAAGAAGCTGCCGGCAGGCAAGATCCTGATTCCGGGCATCATCACCCATCACACCACCACGGTGGAGCATCCCGAGCTGGTCGCCGAGCGCATCGTCAATTTTGCCGGGGCGATCGGCAAGGAGAACCTGATCGCCAGCACCGATTGCGGATTCGCCCAGGGCGAGACTACGCAGCGTGTGCATCCGCAGGTGATGTGGGCGAAATTCGAGAGCCTCGCCGAGGGCGCACGGATCGCCAGCAAGCAGTTGTGGGGCTAGGTTAGCGCAGCACCGCGCATCAGCCGGAGCGTTTCCGCTCGGCGTGCGCCTTGCGGCCGCCGCGTTCAAGGTGTTCCGGAGGAATCGTCCGCAGCAGCCGCTCCGACAATTCGATCGACCGGCGGGCCAGTTCCGCGGCGCCGTCGTGCAAGTCCTTCGAATCCCTCACGTCGCGGACATTGTTCTCCATATCCTCGGCGGACCAGCCACGGCTATGCGCGATATACGGGAATTGCGGGAAGTGAAAGCCAAGTTCGGCGAAGAAGCCGAGCAACTGTCCGGCAACGCCCTGCACATTGTCCTGTCCGCCAACGATGATGAAGGCGGCAACCTTGTTGCGGATCATCACGCGGTTATGGGTGGTGACCTGGTTCTGGATGCAGTTCAGCCGTTCCGCCATCCTGAAATAGAGCGCACTCGCCTGCCCCCACCGGATCGGCGTCGACAGGATGATCACATCCGCCCAGTGCACCAGCGCCTCATAGATCGCATCGAGTTCGTCCTTCGGGTCCATCTGCGTAACCGAACAGGGCCAGGTGCAGGCGCGCGCCGCCTTGGAATAATAGCCCTCGCATGAGCGGAATTTCAGGTCGTTGAGCTTGATGAGGCGCGTCTCGCATCCCTGCTCCGCCGCCGCGGCCAGGGACGACGCCAGCAGATCGTCGGAGCCTGAATAACGAGGCGCCTTCGGGTCCATCGCGGTGGTCGAGATCCCGGCAACGCGAACGGGACCCTCGGCCCGCAGGATTGGACGCGCCAGCGGATGCGGCTTGTGCGGCGCGCGATGCCGCGCGGTGCCGGACTTCACGTTGACGAGAACGCGGCCCGCTTCGACCTTAACGGGGTAAGACGGCACGCGGTCGGCTTCAAAGCCGGGCTCGCCAATGCCGGTGACCCGGTGAAACTTCCATTGATGCCAGGGACACACGACGTAATCGCCGTCGAGCGTCCCCTCTCCCAGCGGCCCACCGACGTGATTGCAGTTGTTGTGAATGGCACCGAACTGCCCGTTCGTGCAGGTCAGCGCGATCTCGAGATGCCCGGCCCTGTGACGCTGCAATGACCGGGCAGCGAGTGTGTCGGCAGAGCCGAGATCAATCCAGTCGTCATCCATGCGAACACGCTGCTCCCGGGCATGCCGGTTGACCACCGGACAGGTTCATCGCGCAGTCTGTCAATATAACGATTTCCCGGCAAATCTGGGCCGTCTGCCACCTTTTCAGGCTTCGGAGCGGTCCGCGCTTCTGATAATCTTTCTTGGCGAGTAGAAGCGGTCAGGGCGCGCACCGCCCGGGACATTGCTCGGCAAGGATCGATTTTTATCGCTCTGGAGCCACGCAATGCCGCACCTTTCGAGCAGATCCGCATCCAATGTCCGGGGTTGCGCCATGGCGCGCGGTGCGCTTGCGCGCGCCCGGATACCGGCTTCGGCCCGGCTCAGAAAATGGGCAGCGCATGCTCGGACGCGGCGGTCCTTGTGTCCCGCAACCACGGCGCAAGACGCCGCATCTCCCTGGAGAAGGCCATGACCAAAACAGCAACTGCGACCTACGACCTGCCGGAACTCAACCTTGAAACCACCTTCGGCGGCGTCGGCACCACCAGGCAGCGCGATGTGCCGCGTATCGACATGAGCAATTTCGAGCAGCGCAAGCACGAGATCGCCGACGCGCTCTGGACCGCTGCGGTCGACATCGGCTTCTTCCAGCTTGTCAATCACGGCATTCCGCAGGCCCAGGTCGACGAGGCCTTCGACATGACGGCGCGCTTCTTCGGCCTGCCGCACGAGACCAAGGCGAAAATGCCATTGCTCAAGGGGACCAATGCCGGCTGGGAATTCAAAAGCCAGGTCCGGCCTTCGACCGGCACCGCCGACAACAAGGAAAGCTACCAGATCACCGCGCCGCGCATGGCGAAGCTCTGGCCAGACGGAAACGACCTGCCCGGTTTCAAAGTGACAATGCTCGCCTTCGAACGCGCCAACTGGGCACTCGGCATGAAGGTGCTGTCCTGCTTCGCGCTCAAGCTCGGCTTCGCGCCCGATTTCTTCACCGACGCGCATGATCCACTCGCGCCCGATTATCAGAGCACGCTGCGGCTCCTGCATTATCTTCCGATGATCGACGCAAAGCCGGATGACTTCACAGGCTGGCGTGCCGGCGCCCACACCGATTTCGACTGCCTGACACTCCTGCATCAGCGCGCCGGACAGGGCGGGCTGCAATTGTGCCCCGGCAAGGAAGCTTCCGAACTGGAATGGACCGATGTCGAGCCCCTGCCCGGCGTCATTACCTGCAATATCGGTGACATGCTGAAGCGCTGGAGCGATGACCAGTTGCAGTCGACGCTGCATCGCGTGCGCATGCCGTACGCGCACGAATATCTCGGCCCACGCTATTCGCTGCCGTTCTTCTGCCAGGCCAACATGAAAGCGATCATCCAGGGGCCGCAGAAGAAATACGACCCGATCACCGCGCACGACT
>NZ_JBFWPA010000150.1:0-12716 GCF_050250235.1 Pseudorhodoplanes sp. | reverse complement strand
AGATTGCCGCCATGACGACTTTCTGTGCTTCTGCTGAGTGCTCGTTCACGACCGCCGGCGTATTCGACATTTCCGGCGGCCGAGCGACTCACTGAGCTGCTGCCCACTTCCTGCAAGGGAGATAGACATGACCAGCGTGGCCATCATCGGTGGCGGTGCGTTTGGGACCGCGATGGCATGCGCGGCGCGCCGGGCGCGCCTCGACGTGAAACTGTGGGCGCTGGAGAAGGAAGTGGTATCCGCGATCAATGGCGGCCTCGGAAATCCCTACTATCTGAGGGGCACTCCGCTCGAATCTGGAATCATTGCGGTCACTAGCCTTTCGGAGGCGGTCGCCGGAGCCGAATTCGCGTTGCTGGCGCCGCCTGCCCAGCACATGCGCGGGGTTGCCGAGCGGCTCCGGACGGAGTTGCGTCCACGGACCCCGATCGTTTCCTGCTCGAAAGGCATCGAACGCGGCACTTGTGCGCTCATGCCCGAGGTGATTACCGAAGCTGTCCCGGGAGCAACGACGTTGGTGCTAGCGGGGCCGTCGTTCGCGGCCGAAGTGGCTCGTGATCTTCCCACCGGTGTCACCTTGGCCTGCGCCGACCGGTCGGTGGCCGGCTCGATCGCGCTCGCACTGAGCAGCAAGAATTTCCGGATCTACACCTCTGATGATCCCGTGAGCGCGACCGTTGGAGGCGCGTTCAAGAACGTGCTTGCGATCGCCTGCGGCGTCGCCTTGGGTCGCGGCATGGGCGAGAATGTCCGTGCGTTGCTCATCGCACGCGGCTTCTATGAGATGGCCCGCATTTCGCGGGCCAAAGGTGGTAATCCCCTCAACCTTCTGGGACTCGCCGGTGCTGGCGATGTGACTCTCACTTGCATGGGCTCGCAGTCCCGAAATCTGATCTTCGGCATTGAGCTTGGCAAGGGGCGGTCCGCCGCTGAAGTCTTGGCTTCGCGCAGGGAGGTCACGGAAGGAGTGCATAACGCTGCCTCCTTCACCGAACTCGGAAAGAAGCTTGGCGTCGAAACACCGATAGCGGCGGCAATCGACCAGATCGCCAATCACGCCGCGCCTATCGAGAAAACCTTCGAGCAGCTGTTGTCCCGGTCCACCGGACATGAGCTCGGCGAACTGACCCTGACGGCGGATGCTGAGGTGTCGGTCTAGGGGAGCACGTCGGCTGAGTTGGTGGCAGCCGCTCCAATTCGCGAGTGCTCTGATGCCCCGCCGTCGATTTGATCAGACCCTTCCGCCACACCCCGGCGTCACTGTTCAATAATAGCAGTGGCGGGGATGGACGCGGACCCATGCACCGTCCCGACGATGCACATAGCAACCCTCGCGCCAAGCGTAGTAACCTCGACGATTGCGTTGCGCTTCTTGGGCAATGATAGCACCCGTGGCCGCACCGATAATTGCGCCAATAGCGGCACCTTCGCCACGACCCGTTGCAGCTCCGCCGATAATGGCGCCGGCGGCGCCGCCCAGCAGTGCCCCGCCGAGCGGATCCTGTGCGGCGGCAGGTTCCGCGCTGACAAGACTGCTAGAGACCAGCGCCGCAAGCATGAGGGTCCGCAACATCCTCTTCTCCTCTGGAACGAACGATGTGTCTTTGTCTACGAAACCGTCGGGCGACGTTGCTTGATCCATGTCAAGCAATCATTAAAAGCGAGAGAGCGGCGACAAGCAAAAAGACGCAGCGGTGCTGCAGGCGGTGCCGGATAGGGGACTCGAACCCCTGTTTTCGCCGTGAGAGGGCTTTGGAGGGTATTGTAGGGCGAAATCTTCTCTTAATTTTCAATAACTTAGAAGAGATCGTTCGACAAATCCGACAGAATCCCTCAACAAACGTGGCGTTATCGCCCCACTTGGATGGCCGTCCGTTTCACCGCGACGATGTATGCCGATGACAGCTTCCGCGATGCGCCGCGAGAGAATCCGACAACCACTTGAGCGTTATCGCCCGAGGTTGCACGCTCCGTTGTCGGACTTTTTTTCCCTTGGAAGACACTCCCATGAAACCCCATCCCCTCGCGCGCGCGAATTCAAAGGCGCAGTGGGCAAATGCGAGAATCGCGGACGTCAAAGCGGAGATCGATCGCTTCTTCGGCAACTGGCGGCGTCACTACAACACCGTGCGGCCGCACTCATCGCTGGGATGCCGACCGCCAGCACCTGAAGCCCATGTCTGGCCAGCAACAACAACGGTGGCAGAAATGCCGGCTCTAAACTAGGGTCTGTACCCAGATAGCTCATTGAATAATTTGAGCCCTCGCGACGCCAGATCCGCTGGACCCGATCGCTGACCTCGGGCCATCGAGATATGCCGACTTTTCGTTTCAGTCGACAGGACGCTCGCGCATTTGTCTCCTATTTGAAATCCATCCGTGCGCCCTAAATGTCCGCCCGGTCCGTTCATGCTCGGGGTTGGCGTTGCGCGTCGAGCCTGTCTGCTTGGATTGCTCCGACCAACAACCAGCAAGTTCCCCGCGAACGAACTCGGGACGATCAACGCCCGCGCGTTCGATTCCAGTCGCCCCCGCTACCCCGCGATATCTCTGCAAAGCGCTGAGGTTTCGATCCAAAAAAGCGACTTAAAAACAATTACTTACGAGAACCGCACTAAATCCGCGAAGTGCGGAGGTTTAGAGACAAACGGGTCAAGAGAGAGAATTTCAGGCCCCGACGGGTGCACCGCAGTGCGGAGGTTTGCGCGCGAAGCCCGTGGTTATTGGCGATTTCACCCGCACCAAACCCGGCGGAGAAATTTGCGCGAGGAAGGACTGGCGGAGGGAGAGGAACTGCCAGCTAAACCTCTCCGAATTTGTGGCGTGCTGTCCTGCCAGAGGGAGAGGAACTGACAGCCAACCCAACCCGCCTAAGACGTTCAAAGTGCCTCGACGAAGCCATCGTCGCGCGAGAAAGATCAACGCGCGGCGCCCTTCAGGCGTCTACACGTCATCATTCACCATGTCTGACAATCCGGTTGAGGTTCAATTTACCTCAACCGGGTGTCTCAGTTACCCGTGCAGCATCCCAACCTGAAGGTCATAGGTTCAAATTCCATCCTTGCAACTAAATTACGCTGCCAAATCAGCGACTTGGCGGCATTGCCGCTTTTGCGCTTATGTTTCGATTCCGCATCTAGAAGCCCTGTAAAAGCAAGACGCGCGACGTCGTTCGGGGCAAAGAGAAATCCAGAACGCTATGATTGAAGTCATTGATCTGGATGCTCGTAGGCAGTCCATCAGTGGTCGTGAGACGGCGTCCAAGGAGCTGTCGGATACTGTTGAAAGGTAACTTTTCGCCGATAACGGCGATTGCCGAGTATGGGAACTTTTCGGAAAGTGAGACCCAATTTCTGCTCGGGAAAGTCTTCTGGCGTAGGTGTTGCGGACTATTGGCTGAAGGGACGTAATGCAAAAGTACGGAGTGAACCCATGACTACCCTGACTGCCGCGTCACCGCGAATTTCAGCGCGCTCGGGTGCCACCAGTTTCTATCTGTATATGTCGCTATGCTGTGCCGCCGTTGCCTTCATCGGCTTCGCCCCGACCTATTGGCTGCCGCTTGCGTCGAAGACGCTGAAAGTGAATCCTGTGGTTCACGTTCATGGCGCGCTGTTTTTCTCGTGGTCGCTGTTCCTGGTCTTTCAGACTTGGCTTGCGTCATCGGGACAGATCGCCCGGCATCGCTCGGTCGGCATGATCGGGGTGTCGTTTGCGACGGCGATGACCATTTTCGGCACGCTGGTTGCCATCAACGCGATGAAGGAGGCGGCGGCAATCGGGATGCGAAGCGAAGGAATTGCCTTCGCCGTCGTCCCGCTGAGTGGCATCGCGTTCTTCGCTATCGCGTTTACCCTTGCCGTCGTCTACGTTCGCCAGCCGGACGTCCACAAGCGATTGATGCTACTGGCGGCGATCTCGATACTGGACGCAGCGGTTGCGCGGTGGTTTCTGACGTTTCTGGCGCCTCCCGGTGCAGTCGGTCCGCCTCCCGTCGCGGTGGCCATTCCCCCGGCGATCGTCGCATGGCTGCTTGTTGTTGCGGCGATGGTTTTCGACTGGCGCACACGCGGCAGGCCCCATGCCGTATACGCGATCGGCGGAACGGCGCTACTACTGATCAAGCTACTAAACTTGCCGCTCAGTGCGTCGCAAGGTTGGCACGCTTTTGCCGGCGGAGTTCTGGCGCTCGCGCAATAGGGCGATCGAATAACGTGGGGATTTGCTGCAGAGCATCTGTCTGTTAGTGGTCGATTTCGGACGTTAGTACGCGAGTTCCGCGTGTCACGCTTTCCGAGCGATCAACTCGACTGGTGCGATGTGGCCTTTGGATATATTCTGGATCATATTTTGCACCTTATCCGGTGTGTTCCGGCCCATCAAAATATGAAGCCCAAGAGGTGGCGGGCCACCCGCTGCCGCGGTTTTGACTCGTAACTGATCAAAGAACGCAAGCGCGAAATCACGCCGGTTACGTTCGGCAATGATCGAAAAGCCGGCCGCTTGCAGCGCCTCCCGGTATTGAGCAGGCTTCGCCACCGCACTTGACGTTACCGTTGCGGCCCACGGAACAGGGTAGGTAAGCTCACCATCGCCAACCTTCATGACATCGTAAATCCCGAAAAGTGCATTTGATTGCAGGACACGGCTAACCTCCGAACAAAGTTTTGCTTTGTCGTCGATATTCATACCTACATGCAGCATGTATGCTCGATCGAAAGCGCGATCAGCAAATGGCATTGCAAGCGCGCTGCCTTGATGAAGTGAAATACTGTTGTCCAGCCCGACCCACCTGCACAGGACTTTTGCGGTCTCCACATATTCGGGCGTCAGATCAATTCCAGTCACCCGACACCCATACCGGTTGGCAACAAAGCGCGTGGCTCCCCCAAGGCCACATCCTACATCGAGTACATGCTTTTCTGGAGAGAGGTCGAGTTGACCGAGAAAATCTTCGGATGCCTGACGGCCTCCGATATGGAACTCGTCAACGGCAGCGAGATCATCGACGGTTACGGAATTGGTGGTTTTGCCAAGGGATTCGATCCCACTGCGGATTGCGGCGGCCAAGCCTCCATGCGTGTAGTGATCGGATATATCTTCCTGAGTTGGCATTGTCCGCTCCTGAAAAAGGTAAATGTAATTAAGCTTGCCTATGATATGACTCACCGCCAACGTCTAATCCACGTAGCATGTCTAACCCAAAGCGAATCCGGCTCACGCTTGGCCAGTCGTTTTGAATTGGCCCATCATCCCAGCGTCCTCGTGTTCCAATGTATGACAGTGGGACATGAACGGGCCGTGCGCCGCAGGCTGCGTGAAGCGCACGAGTAGCTCGACAGGCTCTTGCACCAGAACAGTGTCTCGCAAAGCGCTATCTTCGGTCTCTGGCCCGGAGCCGGCTCGGCTCAGGACTTCAAAATGGACGCCGTGGATGTGGAAGGGATGCGCCATCATCTCGCCCGTGACCTCCCAGATCTCGGTATCGCCGAGCCTGACCGTCTGATCAATCCGCCCCATGTCAAAGGGCCGCCCGTTGATGCCGAACATTCCCATCATGCCCATGCCCCCTCTCATCACCCCCATGCCACCACGGCCCATCATGCCATGGCCCATGGTTAGGACGAACCGGCGTCGCTGCGAAACCTTTGCGGGGTCAACGAGCTCGCGAGCGACCAGGCGATTGGGGATACGGACCTGCGCCGCGGGTTCGCCTTGAGGTGTGAAGCGAACAACCTCAGCGGAGTTGCTAAGCGAGTCGCCCATGGCACTCATCATTCCCATCATACTCATCCCGAACGTCGGGTCGGGGCCGGTACGCAACGACACCGCTCGCCCGTCAGAGAAGTCGACCAAAAGCTCGGCGCGCTGTCCGGGAGCAAGCCATAGCGAGCGGCGCGGCAGTGGTTGTTCGAGAAGACCCGCGTCGCTGGCGATCCAGTAAAAATTGCGGTCGTCGCTGAATGAGAAATCATAGACGCGTGCGTTGGAGCCATTGACGAGGCGAAGGCGAGCGAGGCCGCGCGGGACGCGCGCTAGCGCGTTCGGGGTGCCGTTGACTAGAATCGTATCGCCTCTCATGCCGTGCATGAGAAACATCGAATGCCGCGGATAGATGAGGCGATCATCCTCAAAGATCTTGTCCTGCACAATGAGCGGGAGGTCGTCGACACCATAGGTCGATGGCAGGCCGAGCGCCTTCTCCGCCTCGTCTGCAACCAGGATCATGCCGGCGAGACCGCCGTAGACTTGCCGTGCCGTCTCGCCGTGCATATGAGCATGATACCAGAGCGTCGCGGCTGGCTGATCGATCTTCATGCGCGGGCGCCAGGTGGCGCCGGGCTCAATAGGCTGGTGCGGGCCGCCGTCCGCTTCCGCTGGGACCAGGAGGCCATGCCAGTGGACCGCAGTCGTCTCGCGCATGGCGTTGGTGACCGCGATCTCGACCTCATCGCTGCGGTGTAGACGCAGCGTCGGCCCGAGATAGCTGCCGTTGAAGCCGCGGGTGGCGGATTCGATTCCGGAGAAGAATGTCGTCCGCCCTGCTTGGGCGGTCAGGGAGATTGTGTTCCCCTTGCTTCTCGCATCGATCAACTCCGGGATGCGGAGCGGCTGCCCCTCCGCGGCCTCCGCTCGAAACAGGTTTGCTCGGAAGCCGGCGGTGGCCACCAAGCCCGTGCCGGCGACGCCGGCAAGAAGAGATCGCCGAGTGATGGCTTTCATGAAGTCCTCCTTTTGTCGAGCCGCCCCACCGAATTGCTAGCCGCTAAACTGCCGTACCCATTTCCGAAGCGTGGCGAGGTTGGTCAGCCCGGATTGGCGCGCCAACACCGATCCGTGCTTGAGCGCAAACAAGGCCGGTATGCCTTGCACGCCAAGTCTGCCCGACAGCTCGGGATTGTCGTCGACGTTAATCTTGATGAAGCGCGCTCGCGGCTCGAGTTCTTGCGCAGCACGATCCAAGATCGGCGCCGTGGCGCGGCATGGACCGCACCAGGGTGCCCAGAAGTCGGCGATCACCGGGATGTCGTTGCGCCCCGTGTGCCGGTCGAAGCGGCGACCGTCCAATTCAATAGGTCGGCCCTCGAACAGCCTTGCCCTGCACTGGCCGCAGACAGCTTGAAGGGCAGGCCGGTCGCGCGGGACGCGATTGACCGCGTCGCAGTTCGGGCAGACCACGTGGATTGTGTTGAACACGAGAGCCTCCGTTAAGCCAGCCCGAGAGTGCGGACCAGCATGTAGACCGCCACCGCGAAGATCAGCGCGGCGAAGACTGTGTTCAAAGCGACGATAAAAAGGACAGCCAAGGGCCAATCCACGAAACCGGAGTAAGCGTAGTTGGCAGTCGTGGTCAGGCCGAAGGCTGCGACGGCCACGAGCGAGGATGCGACTGCGTTCAGGATCGGCATGCCAGTGGCCATAACCAGGGCCGGCACGATCAGAAAACCCCCGCCGATGCCGAAGAAGCCAGACAACGCGCCAACTGCGAGGCCAAAGCCAACAAGCTTCGGGAAGTTCTCCCGCGAGAGCCTGACCGAGAGCTCTCCGACCATGTTGCGGCCGCGAAGCATGAGGATGCTGACTACCATCATGATAACCGCGAAAAGAGCGAGTAGCCTCTGGCCGTCGATCGCCTTTCCGATGCTAGAGCCGAGAAAGGCACCGACAACACCGGCTGCTGAGAGGACGAGGGCGCAGCGCCACTTCACGTTTCCGGCGCGCGCGTGACTGGCGAGGTTGGCTGCGGCACTGGCCGCGACCGCGAGGGCGCTCGTCCCGATAGCTACATGCGGACTGGAAACGCCGACGAGATACACGAGAAGTGGCACCGCGAGGATCGATCCGCCGCCACCGACGAGGCCGAGGGAGAAGCCGACCAGCGAGCCAGACGCGAGACCGAGCGCGCCCTGCGTCAGAGTCAGCAGCATAGACCGCTCCTCGACGTTACGCTTTCTTGGCTCGCATAGGCGAGCCATAGACGACGCGGTTCCACGGCGCCCTCATGAGGACGTGCGCCATGCCGCAGAACCCGGTCACTCCAGCGGTAACGAGGCCTGCCCCCACGAATGCCGGCACAACGAAGAACCAGGGCGACATCAGGAGGCCGAGCAGGGTTCCTGCGAGAGCGAGACTGCCGGCGCCGATTTGGACTTGTCGTTGCAGTTCGAGGGGCTGGCGGCGGTCGGTCACGACTGGGAGGCCGGCCTTGCGCCATGCATCAAGCCCGCCCTCGACAACGAAGGCCTCGCAAGATGGACCAAGTTTACCGGCGAGGCGGGGCGCATTCGCCAGCGTGCGCACGCCGCTCTTGCAATGGAAAATAACTGGCTTGCCATGGTGAACAGCGACATCCATCTCGTCGAGGCTGGACAACGCCATATGGCGGGCGCCGGGGATTTTCTCGCGGGCGTGCTCGTCCGCCTCGCGAATATCGATCAGGACGGCGCCACCATCGAGAAGGCGCCGCGCCTCGGACGGCTTGATTGTGGGGAGTGACATACACGAAATCCTTTCTTTCAGCGGCTCTTGCGCGGCTTGCAAAACAGCTCGTGCAGGCTGGCAAAGAGCTGCTCGATGCGTGGATCAGCGATGCGGTACCAGAGCGTTTGGCTTTCACGGCGGAATGCCACGAGACCTTCCGCCCGCATCCTGGCAAGATGCTGGGACAAAGCCGATTGCGACAGGCCCACAGCCTCGGCGAGTGCGGTGACGTTGCCCTCGCCCCATTCCACCAGCTTGCACAGGATCATCAGCCGGCGTTCGTTCGCGAGCGCACGGAGGATATCGGCGACCTCGGTCGCCTTCTTCTCAAGGGTCTCTGGATCAAAAGCTTGGCGGGCCACCTGGCTTCCTCTCTGGATTAGGCATTGCTTATTTAGGAAATTCTAATATCTTCGTCAAGGTAAGCCATAGTGGGCTGTCGAACGGAGGTTCAACCATGCCAGGTCAGCCAATTATTCGGGCGTTTTTCGACGAACCGACGAACACGGTCAGCTATCTGGTCGCCGACCCCGCAACGAAAAGGGCTGCGGTCATCGATCCGGCGCTTGATTACGACCACAATTCTGGCGAGGTCGACACCCGCTCAGTCGAAGTGATTCTGCGCGCGGCTAAGGAAGCCGGGTACACGATCATATGGACGCTGGAAACCCACGCCCACGCCGACCACCTGTCGGGCTCACCCTATATCAAGGCGAGGACGGGCGCGAGGATCGGCATCGGGGAGCACATCCAAGAGGTCCAGCGCATTTTCCGCCCGGTGTTCAATGCAACCGATCTGAAGACCGACGGGAGCGACTTCGACAACCTGTTTCGGGACGGCGAACGCTTCAAGATCGGCAACCTGGAGGCGGAGGTGATCTATACGCCAGGACACACGCCGGCCGACGTTACCTACAAGGTCGAGGATGCGGCGTTCGTGGGTGACACGCTGTTCATGCCCGATTACGGGACGGCGCGGGCCGATTTCCCCGGTGGAGATGCGCACCAACTCTACCAATCAATCAATCAGCTGATGCAGCTACCGTCTGAGACCCGGCTGTTCATGTGCCATGACTACAAGGCGCCTGGCCGCGACAAATACGAATGGGAGACCACGGTCGCCGAGCAGCGCGCCAACAACGTGCACGTGAAGGAGGGGGTCACAGAAGATGAGTTCGTGGCGGTGCGCACCGCTCGCGACGCCAAACTTTCTGCGCCACGCCTGCTGCTGCCTTCGATCCAGGTCAATATCCGAGCCGGCAAATTTCCGCCTGCGGAGGCGAACGGGGTGAGATATCTGGCGATGCCGGTCAAGTTCAAAAGCCCGGTGCCAGCCACTTAACTAAGGCTCAGAAAAACGAGCTGCTTATCCAACGCCAAGTTTGACGGGTCGAACCATTACTTCGGGCATGAGACGCTGAACGTCCTCCGGCCTGCACAGGCCCGGTACCCGGACTCAGCAAGGCCGCAGAACCGGCAGCAGTAGCGACGCTCAAAGCGGTCCTGAGATCGTCACCGCGCGCGAGGCTCCAGTTAATCGCCCCCAAGAAGTGACACCGGCGCCGACTACACTTGCCACTTTGATCGAAAGCGCCTCGGCGCGAAATACACTGGGGGCAGATCAAGTTGCTTGGGCAATCGCGTTGGCAGTAAAGGAAACCAGGAGCGCCAACGCCAGTAGTGCCATATGAGGTGTCATGGTCGTGTCCGTTTTCTGGTTTCACTCAGTTAGAATTTGGCCTGCACGGTGCTTCCCGAATGTGTCGTGATTTGCACGGCACCTTTCGGATTGGAGGGTAGATCCACCGACGACGTTCCGCTCAGGCGGTTCTCACCGGCCGGCGTCAATGATATGCGCTGAGGCTTACCCTCGATGACGAAGATCGCGGTTCCTTTGAAGCCGTCGGTGGTCACGGCCTTATCGCTGTGGTCTCTCAGGAACACTTGGAGAGTTGTGCCCTTCGGTACGACCTCCACGTGGAAGCTTCCGGCATCCGCTTGAACGCCACCATTCGCTCCCGTCTTCGGACCATGCGCGAGAACGATCGATGGCACCGCAAGCAGCGCGGCAACAGTGACAATGGCTTTCAGGTGCATCACAGTCTCTCTCCTCTCGGTTCGTCAGAAAGCTTCGGCGGGCGATGGCCACCCCGCGGTCGTGGATTTCGCCTGAGCATCCAAAATCAATCGCTCTAGCGGCTTGCGACCAAAGCGAAGAAACAGAACGGGCGTCAGGAATGTGTCGAGCAGCGTGGCGCTGATCAGGCCGCCAAATATGGTGACGGCGACCGGGTGTAGTATTTCCTTTCCCGGTGCGGAAGGATCGATCAGCAGCGGCACCAGTGCGACACCGGCCGACAGGGCGGTCATCAACACTGGCGTAAGACGCTCCAAGCTGCCGCGTACCACAAGTTCGCGCCCGAACGGCACCCTTTCGTGGATCGCCAGATTGATATAGTGGCTGATCTTGAGAATGCCGTTGCGCGCCGCGATGCCGGTCAGCGTAATGAAGCCGATCATCGAGGCGACCGATAGCGGTTGCCCGGCGATCCAAAGGGCCGCCACCGATCCGATCAATGCCAACGGGATGTTGCCCATTACGATGAACGCAAAGATCGTGGAGCGGTACCGGCTATAGAGAATGGCGAAGATCATCAAGAGAGAGAGCAGCGATAGTGCGCCGATCGCGCGACTCGCCTCTTCCTGCGCCTGGAAAGTGCCTTCCAGCCGGGTGTAAAAGCCGTTGGGCAGGTTCGTGATGGAGACCTCGTGTCGGATTGCGCTGACGAGCTGCGCCATATCGGCGCGGCCATCGCTGTTCGCCAGCACAACAACGCGCCGACGTCCGTTTTCGCGCAGAATCTGGTTCGGCCCTTCGGTCTCGCGGATGTCGGCAATCTGGCGGGCCGGAATCCAGCCGACAGGGGTTTCCACCAACAGATCGCCGAGGCGTTGCGTGGTCCGTAGACGGTCCGGCAATCGCAAGGTCACGTCGAACCGGCGATAGCCATCGATCACCCGCGATATGACGCGTCCGTTGGAGAGCCTGCTGATCTGATCGATGAACGCAGCTGGCTGGACGCCATAGAGACCGGCGCGCCCATAGTCGACCCTGATTTCCAGCTGCGGGATCAGAACCTGCTTTTCGACCTGAAGGTCGACAAGGCCCGGAATCGATGCCAGGCGCTGGCGCAAACCTTCCGCCGTCGTTCGCAACGTATCGAGATCATCTCCGAAGACCTTCAGAGCGATCTGGGCGCGCACCCCTGAGAGCATATGGTCAAGTCGGTGCGAGATTGGCTGGCCGATGTTGATGGAAACGGGAAGCACGGCGAGCCGGGCGCGAAGATCCGACACGATCTCGGTCTTCGAGCGAGAACTGGGCTTCAGATCAACCTCGATTTCGGACGAATGAACGCCCTCCGCATGTTCGTCCAGTTCGGCCCGGCCGGTTCGCCGGCCGACAGCCTTGACCTCGGGTACCTCCAGAATGAGCCGTTCTGCGATCAGGCCAACCCGATGCGATTCAGCAAGTGAAATCCCGGGGTTGAACAGCATATTGATCGTAAACGTGCCCTCATTGAATGGAGGCAGAAAGGCGCGTGGGAGAAGTGTGGCTGCACCTGCCGCTGCGATGACTGCGACAACCGCAGTGAACATCAGCGCCCTGGGATGTCGGAAGACCCTATACAGCAACGCACGGTTTCCGCGCTTCAAGACACGAACAAGAGCGCTGTCACCGTGTTGCAGGCGCTTAAGATGCGGCAGCATGTAATAGGCCATCACCGGCGTCAGAGTGACGGAGACCGCAAGGCTGGCGAGAATTGAGATGATGTAGGCTTGGCCGAGAGGAGCAAAAAGGCGGCCTTCGATTCCCGACAGCGCGAACAAGGGCACGAAGACCAAAACAATGATCATCGTCGCATAAACGATACCCGAGCGTACTTCTTGTGAGGCCGAGACGACCACGTCGAAAACTGATCGCGGATTTCCCGCTTCCCTGTTCTCTCGCAACCGCCTGAAGATGTTCTCGACATCGACAACCGCGTCATCCACGAGCTCGCCGATCGCGATGGCGAGCCCGCCCAACGTCATCGTGTTGATGGACAGACCAAACAGATGGAAAACGACAGCGGTAATCAGAATCGACACCGGAATCGCGGTTAGGGAAATCGCCGTGGTGCGCCAGTTCAGAAGAAAAGCGAACAGGACGACCGCCACGACTATCGCTGCTT
>NZ_JBFWPA010000149.1:0-12795 GCF_050250235.1 Pseudorhodoplanes sp. | reverse complement strand
AGTTCTCGCATCAGACTGTCGAAATCGTCAAATTCGCCCAAGACCCATCCGCCACCGTGAAAGTAGACAAGAAGTCCCTTCGGGGCGGCGGGAATATAGAACCGAGATGGAATAGAAAGTCCGTCCCTCGTGATAATCCGATCTTCCACGCGTAGAACTTCCGGGCCTTTTCCGAAGAAGGCTCGCGGCAGCGCAAATTGAGCACGCGCCTCCTGCGGCGACAGATTTCGAAAGGCAGGCAAGCCTGCTGCTTTCTGACGGTTCAAAAGAGCAATCAAGGCAGGATGAAGTGTCATCGCAGAAGCTGACCGGACCGTGCTACACCGTTTGCTTGGCGCTGGTGAATGCCAGCCCTTTAAGGGCGTTGGCAGCGATCTCGCTTCGGAAAGCAGCGATCGTATCGGGCCAATGCGTGATCACCTTTCCGGTGCCGCCCACACGGTAATAGGAATTGCAGTTCCCGAGCACCATGACGCTGCGGCTGGCACGGCCCTGAATGTCGGCATTGAATTCGTTGTGCGCTGAGGGGGTGACTTCCACGACGTCCACATCAGCGCTTCTGAATTCTTGAAGCACGCGGACAACGAACCGCACCTGCGACTCGATGAACTCCGTGGCCGAAGCGCCGCTGACGTTCGGACCGTTGACGACGAACAGATTGGGGAAACCTTTGACGAACGTTCCGTAATAGGCCTCTGGAGCATTGCCCCAGAATGCAGAAAGTTCTCGGTCATCTCGACCGACTATCTTCAGTCCTCCAAGCATGGCCGCAGGATTGAAGCCGGTAGCCCAAACGACCATGTCGACTTTGTATTCATTTCCCTGATTGTCGACGATGCCGTCCTCGGTCAGCGAAACAACGCCGGCGCTCACCGCAGTGACATTATCTTTGCACATCGCCGGATAATAGGCATTGCTGAAAAGGGGCCGCTTGCAACCGAAACGATAGTTCGGCGTAAGGACCTTCCTTAATTCTGGATCGGTGACAACGGAATCAAAAAAGGCCTTCCAGGTCGCCTCCTGCTTTGCGATGAGCTCATCGTTCATCGGAAAGCGACCTTTCGCTATCAACTCGAATTGCTCAAACCAGACTTCTCGCCGCTCTCGTTGCTGCTCCGCGAATTTACTCGGATCGATTTCCTTGTGATCGAAGAACAGATCGGGTCGCGGCATCACATAGGACGGGGTACGCACGAAGTTAATCAATGCGTCAGCATGTTCAGCCGCATACGGAACGATCTGAATCGCCGTAGCGCCGCTGCCTACGATAGCTACCCGCTTTCCCTCTAACCGAATGTCTTCCGACCAAGCAGTAGAGTGCAAATACTCTCCCTTAAATTTGTCTAGTCCAGGCAGCTTGGGCACTACCGGCTGAGAGAAAATGCCCCCTGCCCAAATGACAAACCGGCTCGTCCACTTGCGCCCGTCGCTTGCGGAAACCGTCCATAGAGCGTCGTCTTCGTCCCATTCAGCCCTTACGATTTCGCAATTGTACTGAATGAGCCCATCAACATTAAAAGCACTCGCGAACTCGTTCAGATATGTAAGGATCTCGTTACCGGGAGCGAAGTTTGTGGACCATCGATCGCCCGGATAGAAGCTTATGCCGTACAGATCGATCGCGGTATCACAGGCCACATTCGGATAGCGATTTGCACGCCAGACGCCGCCCAGATGGCTGGCTTTCTCGAAAACGGCAATGGTGTCAAACCCTGCTTGCTTCAGCTTTGCTGCCGCGACCAAGCCACCGAGGCCCGCACCAATGATCACAACCTGAAGATTTTGAGACCCGTTTATTTGGCCTCCATCATAAGAAGCGACCATCATCACCCTCAAAAGACTCGCCTGCAATCGTCGCTATGCTGACTCTCGCACCTACCTTCATCTCTGAATCGCTGATGCTAAGACGCTCAACGCCATCGAATTCGCGCGGCTAACCAAGCGGTTATCACGGCGACGGCCGGACGTTGCTTCACAACGCGACAGTGCCGCCACCCGTGCCAGCACGCAAATTTATATGTGGGATAGGCAATATCACCGTCGTGAATTGCGATTGCAGAGGTTCGGCGCATATTCGCTTTAAAGGCCGACTAACGCAGCATCAAAAGCTCTCTTATGCTATCCGCTTCGGCTGAAACGATGAATTGGTCGAAACCGCCCTTTCGATAATAGCTCCGCCATCCCAATCCTCGCCTTCATGCGCTTGGCTATTTCAATACGGGAATTAATATTCCCCTCGATAAATGTCGCAGCACGATCTCTACCGTAATGCGCGCAACCAATTCATAGGATCAATAACAGATATCCTCGATATAAATTTGATTGTCGATCGAAGTGTCGGCACTCTCGGCTCAGCATATTGAGCCAGTCACAGTAATGTTGCAACCCGTCGCGTGCGGATACGACTCCGACTCACCGCCGCAGCGGAGGGTCGCATGAGTATGGATATCGGGACATTTCTCCAGCTGACCCTGAATGGTGTGGCGGTCGGCTGCATCTACGGATTGGTCGCGCTCGGCTTTGTCTTAATCTACAAGGCAACCGAAACCATAAATTTCGCCCAAGGCGAATTTATGATGATAGGGGCCTTTTTGGCCTTTACCGGCACCGTCATTTATGGATTGCCGCTCGCTGTCGCGATCGTCGGAGCGGTCTTGATTACAGCGGGCGTCGGTATTGCGCTCGATCGAATGATTTTGCGTCGCGTGCTTGGAGAGTCTCAGTTCACCATCGTGATGCTTACGATTGGCGTGGGCTATGTGTTGCGCGGTCTCGTCACAATGATTCCGGGCTGGGGAACGGAAACTTACGCTTTACCCAGCCCCGTCTCGGGTCAAGTGCTTCGTGCGGGCGCCATTTCCCTTAGCGCCGAGCACCTGACGGTTATCGCGGCCACTCTCGTGCTGTGCTTGGCCTTGTTTGTCTTCTTTCGCCGCAGCGTGATCGGCGTCGCGATGCAAGCGGTCTCGCAAAATCAGATCGCCGCTTATCTTGTCGGGATACCGGTTTCTCGAATGAACGCAATCGTCTGGGGGCTATCGGCGGCGATCGGAGCGATTGCAGGGATTCTCCTCGCGCCCTTCAGCTATGTGCACGCCAATATGGGATTGATTGGCATCAAGGCCTTTCCCGCCGCGGTGCTAGGTGGATTTGGATCGATACCGGGTGCATTGATCGGCGGATTGCTTATCGGGTTGATCGAAGCGTATGCCGGCTTTTTTATGCCGGAGGGCTACAAAGACGTCGCAGCTTATGTGGTGCTCTTGATCGTGCTTATCATCTGGCCCTCCGGGCTCTTCGGTGAGCGCTTCACGAAGCGCGTTTAAGAGGCCGGGGCAAACACGATGCGTTACTTGTTCAAAACCAGCTATCTCGACGATATTCGGCTAATCCAACATCGCGGACCGATCTTTTGGTATGGCCTGCTCGCCCTCCTATTGATCATCGCACCATTCGTACTATCACCTTATTATGTCACCCAGCTGACCCTGATCGCGATCTATGCGATCGTAGGCGTAGGCCTGCTCGTGCTGACCGGCTACACGGGTCAGATTTCGCTCGGCCACGCCGCATTTCTCGGGATTGGCGCCTACACTCAAGCCATTCTTGTAATTAACGGTATGCCGGCAGAAGTTGCGATTCCGGCCGCAATTCTTGTCACAGCTGCAGTCGGTGTATTTGTCGGCATTCCCGCCCTGCGATTGTTCGGAATCTATCTTGCCATCGCCACGCTCGCCTTCAGCTTTATCATCGAAGAAGTGCTAGCCCGCTGGGAAAGCGTGACCGGCGGCAATGCCGGACTGCAAGTACCGAAGCTGGCTTTGTTTGGCTTGCAGGTCAGCAACACGGGATTTTACTTCCTGGCGATGGGCCTTGTCGCAGCGGTAATTCTCGGGGTGCTCAATCTGATGCGTGCACCTACCGGGCGGGCCTTCATCTCCATTCGAGATTCAGAGATCGCGGCGCGCAGTCTTGGCGTCAATCTTGTATATTACAAGACGCTTGCCTTTGCTCTTTCCGCAGGACTGACCGGCCTCGCGGGAGCGCTTTACGCACACAAGTTTGGTTTCATCACGCCAGAGCAATTCTCTCTGTTGCTGTCGATCGATCTCCTCATCATGCTGTTTATCGGCGGCGTTCAAGCAATTCATGGCGCGGTCTTCGGTGCAATTTTCATCGTGGCCCTGCCCCAGTTCATCGCGGAGTTGAAAGATTATTTGCCGGCCAAGATCGTCGACAAGCCGGGGCTGCAACCCGTCATTTTTGGAATGATCATGATCCTGTTCATCCTGTTCGAGCCGAAAGGCTTCTACGGGCGCTGGCTTAAGATTCGCGAATATTTCGAGAACTTCCCGCTTTACCGTCGGGGCGCCCATCGTCGTCAGCGTTTGTATATGAAGTCGGAACGCGTCCGGTGAGCCTCCTCGACGTCGAAAATCTTTCCATCTCGTTCGGCGGCATCAAGGCCGTCGACGGCGTTAGCTTCAATGTCGAGGCCGGCGAGATCTTTAGCATCATCGGCCCAAATGGCGCCGGCAAGACAACTTTGTTCAACCTCATTAGCCGTATCTATCCGTCAAGCAGCGGCCGGATCGCTCTGGACGGGGTCGAACTGAACAAGCTTTCTGCCGGTCGCCTCGCCTCGCTCGGATTGGCTCGGACCTTCCAGAATATTGAACTCTTCGAGCACTCCACGGTGCTCGTAAATCTGCTTGTCGGGCGACATTGTCGCTCGCGCGCTTCTTGGTGGCGAGAGATGCTCTTTTTGCCTTCCGTCGAGCGGGCGGGGATTGAGCATCGCACAGAAGTAGAGAAGGTCATCGATTTTCTGGATCTCGCTTTGCATCGCGACGCCGTGGTGGCGATGCTCCCTTATGGCGCTCGCAAAATCGTCGAGCTCGGTCGCGCATTAAGCTCTCAGCCCCGCCTGCTCTTGTTGGATGAGCCTTCGTCGGGCCTGAATCCGGAAGAGACAGAGGACATGGCCTTCTGGATTTCCGATTTACGCGACGAAATGGGAGTCACCGTGATCATGATCGAGCACGACATGAACCTCGTGAACCGCGTATCCGATCGCGTGTTGGCGCTTGACCAAGGCCGCGTGTTGACGATGGGGACTCCTCAAGACGTTCAAGCGCATCCCGATGTCGTACGCGCGTACCTTGGATGACGCCATGTCAGGCAGCCTCTTAAAGCTCTCGAATGTCGAGGCGAGCTACGGACCTGTGCGCGCTTTGCGTGGGGTTTCGTTCGATGTTCCAGAAGGCAGCGTCGTCGTTCTTCTGGGAGCGAACGGTGCTGGCAAGTCCACGACCCTCAAAACCATTTCCGGGTTGATCGCTGCGGACAAGGGAATCGTTGAATATGCGGGTGAACGAGTTACCGGCCATCGACCGGACGAAGCCGTACACCGTGGCATAAGCCATGTGCCGGAAGGGCGCGAGGTATTCCCCTTTTTGACAGTGCTCGAAAATTTGCGAATGGGTGCGTTCACCCGCGACGGTCTCAACGAAGTCGTCGAGGAAATTAATCGCGTCTTCGATCATTTTCCGATTTTGAAGGAGAAGGCGAATCTCGACGCCGGCCGCTTGTCGGGTGGGCAGCAGCAGATGTTGGCTATCGGGCGAGCGCTCGTCGCGCGGCCGCGTCTGATGCTGTTAGACGAGCCTAGTCTGGGTCTTAGCCCGAAGCTGGTGCGCGACATATTCGAGTTACTAAAGCGCGTTTGCAGCGAGAACGGCACCACGCTTTTAGTTGTAGAGCAGAACGCCAAGGTCGCGCTCGATTATGCGGACCATGGCTTTGTTCTGGAGCTGGGTCGCGTCGTGCTTGGCGATACCGGAGCACGATTGCGGGCAAATCCAGACGTTCAAGAATTTTATCTCGGCGTGAAAGATGCGGGCTTGCGCGGCGTTCGGCGCTGGAAGCGCCGAAAGACGTGGCGATAGTCCGATGAAACCGAGAGAATGGGCGGCTAGCGTGGCAATGCAGCGAAATCTCGCCGTGGAAGCTGGCCTCGGGCCGTTCCAGAAAGAGCTCTCAGATCAGCCGACATTTCCGCGCTTGATTTGCCGCGCCGCCGAGCTGCGAGCGGATCGTGTAGCGCTTCGTCAGAAAATCGAAGGTATCTGGCAGCATACATCCTGGTCGGAGCTTCTTACGATCACACGCGAGGTCGCGATGGGATTGGCTGCACTGGGCATGAAGCCCGCTGACGTCGGCTCAATCCTTGGCAATACCAATCGTGACTGGTTGTTCGCCGACCTCGGACTACTTTGCGCCGGGTGCGTCAGCAGCGGCATCTACCCGACGGATGCTCCTCCACAAGTTCAGTTTCTACTGGCCGACTCCGCCAGTCATGTATTGTTTGTCGAGAACGAAGAGCAACTCGACAAGGTGCTGGCCGTTCGCTCCGAGCTAACCTATCTCAAGCACATCGTCGTTTTCGATACCAAAGGCCTGCGTGGCTTCGATGACCCGACGGTCATCACTTTTGCCGAATTGCGCCGTCGTGGGGCTGCCTATTACGCGGCCGACCCCAGCCAATGGGAGCGCTGCCTCGCATCGCGCAGCTCGGATGACCTCGCAATCTTGATCTACACGTCGGGAACGACCGGCAAGCCGAAAGGGGCAATGCTTTCGCATCGGAACATCATTTCGATGTTTGCCCCGTTTGTAGAGCGCCTGCTGCTCCGGGAACACGACGAACGGCTTTGTTATTTGCCGATGTGTCACGTCGCGGAGCGCATTACCGGAGTTTTCTGTTCGCTCTATGCGGGCGCTGTTGCCAATTTCATCGAGAACCCTACGACGCAGTTTGAGAACCTCCGGGAAGTCTCCCCGCATGTTTTCCTCGCGGTGCCGCGCATTTGGGAAAAGCTTTACTCCTCGGTGACTTTGCGTATCGACGATGGCACGGCGTTCGAGCGCTTTGTTTATAATCGCAGCCTCGCCTTCGCGCTTCGCGTCACCAAAGCGCAGCTGGAAGGGCATCCGGTTTCGATGCTGGACCGACTTCTCGTGCGCCTCGTCCGGCGGACTGTTTTCAAGAATATCCGCACATGGATGGGCCTCGATCGTTGTCGCACAGGCTTTTCCGCGGCCGCGCCAATAGCGGCCGATCTCATGATTTGGTACCGCGCGCTCGGCGTGAGCATGATCGAGGGTTACGGAATGACCGAGACCTCCGGCGTCGTGGCTATGGGACAGGTTGATACGTTCCGGCCGGGAACCGTGGGAACGGTGGTTCGTGGCGTAGAGGTCGCAATTGGGCGCGACGGTGAAATTCTCGTTCGCAGCCCCGGAAACGTCCTTGGTTATGTCAATTTGCCCGATGTCACGGCTGAGACGATCTCGGCAGATGGCTGGCTTCGCACCGGAGACGTCGGCGAACTCGACGACCGCGGATATCTGCGGATAACGGACCGACTTAAGGACATTATCGTCAATTCGGCTGGCAAGAACATCTCACCGTCCGAACTCGAGAACCAGCTCAAGCTGTCGCCTTACATCAACGATGCGGTGGCAATCGGCGATCGACGCAAATACGTCACCTGCCTGGTCATGATCGATCAGGAGAACGTCGAGAAGTTCGCGCAGGATCGTTCGATCCCCTTCTCTAATTTCGCCAGCCTCTGCAGCGTTCAAGAAGTCCACGACTTGATCTGGAGTGAGATCGAAACCGTCAATCGTCGGTTTGCCCGCGTCGAACAAATCAAGAAATTTCGGCTCATTACCACACTGCTGACGGCGGAAGACGAAGAAATGACCCCGACAATGAAGCTGAAGCGTCGGGTTATCGCCGACAAATACAAAACGTTGATCGAGGAAATGTATGCGGACGAAGAAAAGGCCGCATGACATCAGGGGTGTTCTCTAAAAAACTGGGAGGATATGTTTTCCATGAGAAAGATAGGACTTCTTTTCGCAGCCATCGTCTCCACCTGCATACCTTTCTCGCAGGCTTGGTCCAATCAGGGCGTGTCCGCGAACGAAATCGTCATCGGATCGATATTGGACCTGTCGGGTCCGGTTGCATCGACGGGCCAGCAGGGTCGCAACGGCATGCAGATGCGTGTCGATGAGATCAATGCAGCGGGCGGCATTAACGGTCGCAAGCTGAGGCTGATCGCAGAGGACTCCGGATACGATCCGAAGAAAGCTCTGCTCGCAGCACAGAAACTCGTGCACCGGGACCGTGTCTTCGCGGTGATCGGAACACTAGGCACGCCACCGATGGCCACCAGTCTTCCGACCATTATGGAAGGTGGAGTTCCGCATCTGTTTCCGATTGCCCTGCACAAGATGGCGAGCGAACCTCTTAGCCCGCTGAAATTCGCCATGGCCAATACCTATGACGACCAGATGCAGGCGTCCGTACGCTGGATCGTGAAGCAGAAGGGGTTCAAGCGCGTCTGCATCTTCTATCAGGACGACGACCTCGGGCACGAGATTATGCGCGGCGCCGAGGCAGGCCTGAAAGAGGTTGGATTGGAAGTCATCGACCGCGCCTCCTATAAACGCGGCGCACTAGACTTCTCCTCGCAAATGGCAAGGTTGAAGGCGTCGAATTGCGACCTCGTCGTGCTTGGGGCGGTGGTGCGCGAAACGATCAGCGCAGCTCAGGAAGTGCGAAAGCTCGGCTGGGACGTAGCGTTGCTTGGCTCTGCGCCTTCTTATTCTCCCGAGATCATCGAAATAGGCGGCGCAGCGTCTGAGGGCATTTATGCGGCAAACTCCTTCATGCTGCCATTCGCCGTTCAAGAAAGAGCTTCCCCCGAATTGGAGCGGTGGATTGCCGATTACCGTAAGCGCTTCGGCCAAGATCCGAAGCTTGGTAGTGTCATGGGGTACACCGCGATAGGCTTGTTCGCGGATGCCGCCAAGCGTGCGGGCTCCAATCTAGACGCCGGCTCGCTCGCCAAGGCGCTCGAAACCCTGACTGTCGCTCCTGATTTCCTTGGCAACGGAGAATTCCGTTTCTCCCCCACGGATCACGTTGGCAGTCGATATGTCCGCGTCCATCAAGTGAAGGACGGCAAGTGGGTCGCGGTATCGGGCTTTCTCGAAAAGTGACGGAAAGTTGCGATAAGAGTTTTTATCTGGCTACGCCCGCTCGAGACTTTGCTCGTCGATAAAGCCTTCGAGCATCGCAACGCACAACTTGCCCGGTCCGCAATTCGGATCGGGCAAGCTAATTTTTAGTCGCCTCCATCTACGGTAAAAACGGATGATTAAAGCTGTTCTCTTCGACGCGTACGGGACGCTTTTTGATGTTTATTCCATCAAGGCGCTAGCAAACGACATTTTTCCCGGACACGGAACCGCTCTTGCGACCTCCTGGCGAGACAAGCAGATCGAATACACCCGGTTGCGCACAATGTGCGATCGGTACGCCGACTTTTGGCAGATAACTTCCGATGCATTGGAATTCTGCTGCGAGGACCTCGGTTTAAACCTGTCAAAATCGGCGCACGAACGCCTGATGAATCAATACGCGGTCCTGTCCGCTTATCCTGAAAACGCTGCGGCGCTCACTCGTCTAAAATCGCACAAGTTGCAATTGGGGATTTTGTCCAATGGCACTGTCGAGATGCTCAAAAGCGCGCTGACTGCGTCCGGGCTTGAATCCTATTTTGACCACGTCATCAGCATTGAAACGGTTCGGAAATTTAAAACCGCACCCGAAGCTTACTCTCTCGGACCGACGACACTGGGTCTCAGTCCGGACCAAGTTCTTTTTGTTTCGTCGAACGGTTGGGACGTCAGTGGAGCGACATGGTTCGGCTACCGCACCTATTGGCTCAACCGATCTCGTCGCCCCCTAGAACGGCTGGGTGTCTGGCCGCACGCGATCGGTTACGATATGGGAGCTCTTGCCGATCATGCAATCGAACAACGCGGATAGGGATCGATCTACCGATCAGCGATCACGAACGCCCGCCAGAGCCCCAAGCGACATCGTTGTCGTCCCAGCCGCATGCGCGGATCATTCATGAAATCAATATCGTCTATCCGACATCTAAATTTGCTCGTAGTCAACGCGAGGCGCACTCTCCCGTGGTCGATCTAGCGCTCGTTCAGCGCGGCGGCAGAGCGCGACGGCAATCACGGGGAGTACAGTACGGATGATCACGGAAGTTGCGCAAATCGAGATCAAGCCGGGATTGGAGGCCGAGTTCGAAGCCGCCATCGTAAAGGCTCCAGCGCTTTTCGAGCGCTCTAAGGGATGCCGCAGCATGGAAGTGCGTCGCTCGATTGAGAAGCGGAACTGTTATCGCTTGTTCATAAGCTGGGATACGATCGAAGATCACACCGTTCATTTTCGCAATTCGACGGAATCTCAGGAGCTGAGAACCCTCATTGGCCATTTTTTTGCGTCGCCGCCGGAGGTCGAGCACTTCGAGCAGGTCGTGCAGGGATTTTGACGATAGTGAGTGCTGATTGTTGGCGTCACCGTCGCGCCAAAGTCGCGAGATTGAGTCTCTGCGCCAAGTCTAAATCAACGTAAAGTGCCCAAGATATCCCTACAAACCATAACGATTGTTCGCCGTTTGGCTGTCGCTATGACACACAATATTCACGTCAGTAATAATCGCAAACACGAAATTAAATTTGCATGGGTGGGAGCGACCCGTATCATCGCGAGGCTCAGAATTAAAACGATGGATGGCGATGAATTGGCAGACGCTTGGCCTGACACGGTCGTCCAGCGTTGCCGGTGACGGGCTCAATTCGTCATCCAGATCGACCAGAACAAGTTCATATTAAGGACAGGGTGATGGGAGACGTGGTCCGCTCGCATACGGCGGCCGAGTTGATTCGAGGCTATCCCTCGACATCAGACCGGACCAGAGGATGGCTGCGCTATCTCTACCGAAAGGCAACGACGCCCGATAATTGGGACAAGGAAGGCGAACCCCACGCGCATTGGGATGCGGTGACCGGACCGCCCGTACATTCTTGGCATCGTTTTGACCTAACGAAGTCATGTTACGCGTTGCCTTTGATGGCAGACCGCACGCCAGCTTGGCGTGAAGTTTATGGAAAGATTCTTGATGAGCTGATCGTTCGCTATACCGGCTATTGGACGGCAAAGGATTGGCTCGAACAGATCGGCCATGATCCGAAACGTAAAAACTATCCGGAAGAATGGTACCAGGCCTTCATTCCGAAATTCTTGCGCGGCGAGTACGACGTGCCGGGCTGGACGGCCAATGGTATCGAGCCTTGGGGTCTACAAATGGACCCCATCGGCGCCGACGGAAATCTATTCTTCAAAGGAGACTTCCTACTCCTCCTTGGCTTCTACGTTTACATCACCGGAGATGAGAAGTGGAACCAGCCTTTCCAGATGGTTCGCAACGGTCCGGATACTTTTACATGGACTCATTCAAAGATCGCTGAATATCTTTTCGCGCAGATGAGAGCACATCCGGAAGGCTGTCACTGTGAGAATACCAAGATCTGGCCTTTGTGCATGAGCCGAGCCGGCCTCGGACTGAGCCTTCACGATCTTGTTTACGGCACAGAATATCGGTTGGCCTTCGACACATTCTGGGAATATGCGCGGCGCAATTATCTATCGATACACGACGGCAAGGTCGTGGGTCCGGTGATGGCCTATTACGACCCACTGCTCCCCTATCATCACATGGGAGACCATATTCCGACGATATCGTTTTCTCCGGCTTTCGGAGTTTTGCCGCTATTCCGCGACGACGCGCGCGCCTTATTCGAAAGCGAGATAGAGCGACTGAATTGGCGGATTCTCCCGATCGGAAAGGCGGAAAGGAAGTTCAACGTACAGGAGCTTTTGCAGGGACTTTTCTTGGCCCGCGAGTTAGGGGATACCGCCCTCGCCGGAAAGCTCACAGGCTATGCTGAGGCGACCTACGGTCCAGTGTGGGACAAGAATACGGGCGAGTTCGCATGGGAGTTCGGCCTCGACGAAGCTCACCCAAGAGGGCAGATGAACGCACTCGCCGCTTTGGCGGAAGTCGTTAGTCCTGGCTCGTGGTGGGGGATAATCAATCAACCCAATTTACGGAAATTGGTCGAACCTACGGTCTATGGCGTCGACTTTCCGAAGGTCTGTCTCTCGCAAGCGATCTATGACGCAGATCGCCGTCTTCTTGTGGTGTCAACCGACGCCGGCGCTCCTGGCGCTCAAGGCGAGCCTACAACATTCCGAATTACCAATCTTTCTCCGCAAACCTGCATCGTCGAGGCAGATGGCGTTCGTTCGGACGATTGGAAACTCGTTGATGGCGAAATCGAGATCTCGACGACGATCGGAAAGCATTCGTTCGTTATCAGGTGTGCGTAGCTAATCGACAAGCGGCCCTTATGTGTCTAGCAAGAAGAAGCAGCAGGAATTACCATGGATCATAAAGCAATTGCCGGCATGCTGACGAACTCGCTTGACCTTGCCTCGCCGCCTATCGCGCTGGCGTTCGTCGAATCCACACCCGGGAACGGCGCGTCCGTCGATGCCATGCCAGCACCATCCGCTTGCTCGTTTTGGCGTAGAGCTGAAACAGGCATTTTCTTTGCTTCGGCGAAAGCGCATTTCAATTGTCCGGTCGGCGCGATGGTAATGGGCTTCGATCTTCCAAAGGACGTCTGCGATGAGTTGATGGGACTTGTCGGCACGATGGAGCAGCACGGGATAACGTACAGAATCTTTCGCACTTTCAGAACTGACGGCTTCTTCATAGACTGAAGGAGCAACCGATGAGTGACGAGAAGCCGATGGGCCAGGTCATCCAGATTGATGAAGCCCGGATTCGCGAC
>NZ_JBFWPA010000148.1:0-12858 GCF_050250235.1 Pseudorhodoplanes sp. | reverse complement strand
TTGCAGCACTCGTCGGCGTGGATTGTGGCGACGAGGCTTCCGATATGGCGCCAGGCATCGTCGACGGTGCGCTTCTGAGCGGTGCGCATCCAATGTTTGATCTTGGCGAAGGTTTGCTCGATCGGATCGAGATCGATTCCAATGTCGTCGAGCGCAGCATCAGGCCGATTGCATTGAATCGGAAAAATGCGCTCTTCGCCGGCTCCGATGGCGGAGCCGAGCATTGGGCAGTCGTCGCATCGCTGATCGAAACCTGCAAACTCAATGCCATTGATCCGCAGGCCTACCTCGCCGACGCCCTCACCAAGATCGTCAACCGCCATCCCAACAGTCGCATCGACGAACTCCTGCCCTGGGCCTACGCCGTCAACCAGCCATTGAAAGACGTGGCCTGAGTACGACGCTTACGGAGAAGGCCTTGTCTTGAACGATTTGATGGCGGGACACATCGATATCTTCTTCGGCACCCTGTGCTCCGCGACATCTTTGGCCCGAGCAGATAAGGTCAAAATGCTCGCGATTGCAGACGAGAATCGTCAGAAGGAAGTGCAGATTCCGACTATGTCAGAGTCGGCCCTTCCAAGGTTTGTGTTGCGGAAGCGCTGAACGACCCAATTTGTTGAAGAGCTTTGGTACAGGCCCTAACCTGCGGAAAGCTGCGGCGCTGCGTGCGAAGCCATCACACGACCCTTGTCTGCTCGTCCGTAGAGTGTGTTTCTTTGCAGCGGAACTCTCTGTGCCTTGCTGATTAGTTCGTCCATCTCATGCGGCGTTAGCTCTTGTCCATTTGCAGCTCCTGCGGCTCTTGAGATGGACTCATTCATCAACGTGCCGCCCATGTCGTTGCAACCCGCACTAAGGCTCGCCACCGCACCGTTCCGACCCATTTTTGCCCACGACGTTTGAATGTTAACGAAATGCGGCGCTAACACCAAGCGGCTAACCGCATGCATAAGTATGGCTTCCCGCGACGTTGGGCCTCGCCGCGAGCCGCCGCGCAAGTATATCGGAGCTTCCATCGGGACAAAGGGCAGTGGAACAAACTCCGTGAACCCTGCTGTGCGTTGTTGGAGACGGCGAAGGTGCAATAAATGGCGGGCCCAATGTACGGGTCGGTCCACATGTCCGAACATTATGGTAGCCGTAGTCCGTAAACCGACATTGTGAGCAGATTCTATAACAGATAGCCATTCGGCGGTGCTGAGTTTGTCCGGACAAATAACGCGCCTTACCTCGTCGTCGAGAATTTCAGCGGCTGTACCAGGGAGACTTGACAAGCCGACAGCTTTCAAGCGCGTCAAAAAGGCGCTTACCGATACTCCGAGAGTGGTCGCGCCATGGTAGATCTCGAGTGGAGAAAATGCGTGAATGTGTATAGCCGGCACGGCATCTTTGATTGCGCGGCATATTTCGATGTAAGTGTCGCCAGTGAAGCTCGGATGAATGCCCCCCTGCAAGCAAACTTCAGTCGCACCTCGATCCCAGGCTTCAACAGATCGGCGTGATATTTCATTTAGGTCCAACAAATAGGGCCGACCACGTAAGTGATCCGCAATCTTTCCTTTAGAAAATGCGCAAAAGCTACAACGGTAACCGCAGATATTGGTGTAGTTGATATTTCGCGTAACGACATAAGTCACTGTGTCGCCGTTAAACCGTCTACGCTCGCTGTCAGCTGCCATGCACACGGTTTCAAAATCTGGTCCACGTGCTGCGAACAATTCGACGATTTCAGATTCGCTTAAGTCTTCGCACGAGCGCGCGCGCATAATAACCCGTTCGATACCGGAGGTTCTGCCAACGTTCTGGAGATCTGCGACATTGTCACGGCTACGATGTTCGATCGAGAACTGCGACCCGGGGGACCACTGATCAGTCCGCGCGTACCCTTCAGAATCTGACTGTTCTTTAAGTGCGCGATGCAATTGCTGGTGTAACCAGCGATTTGGTTGTTGCGTATAGCGTGGATACAAAGTCAGGCGAGGCTGTAATACCTTTCCACTTTCGGCAGTCTTTGCTGCCAAATCGGCTACATGAGGCCAAGCGGCTTCCGGATTGACGTGATCTGGCGTCACCGGCGAGATGCCGCCCCAGTCGTTAATGCCGGCATCAATCAACTTATCAATAGCATTTGCGTTAAGATTAGGGGGGACCTGAATACTCATGTCGGGTCCAAAAATGAGCCTCGCAACGCTCGTTGTCCAAAGCACTTCTTCTATTTCGGGTTCGGCAGCCCCTGCCATGCGAGTTCCCGGCTTTGCCCGAAAATTTTGGACGATGATCTCTTGAATATGCTCGTACCTGTTATGAAGGTCGCGGATGGCGATCATTGCCTCGATGCGCTCTTGTCGAGTCTCCCCGATGCCAATAAGGAGTCCGGTAGTAAACGGTATTTGCAACTCCCCGGCTGCTTTTAATACCTCTAAGCGCACTGACGGGGTTTTGTCCGGTGACCCAAAATGCGGTCCGCCGCGCTCGCACAGACGCACAGAAATGCTCTCGAGCATCATCCCTTGTGAAAAACTAACCTCTCTAAGTGTCTTTAGCTCTGAGTGACTTAGCGCGCCCGCATTGATATGAGGAAAGAGGCCGGTTTCGTCGAAAACGAGCTTAGCCATCGCTGCCAGATAGTGCGATGTAGAATCGTATCCGTGCTGCTTCAACCAATCAGCCGCAGCCGAGTATCTAAGCTCCGGCCGGTCTCCCAATGTAAAAAGAGCTTCAAAGCAGCCGTTTGCCTTGCCCGCATTGGCAATTTGCAGCACGTCCTCGGGCGCGAGAAAAATGCTCGTGGCCTTCGAAGGAGCTTTGGCGAACGTGCAATACGCACACACGTTACGGCAAAGAACCGTCAGCGGGATGAATACCTTCGGCGAATAGGTCACGATTCGACCAAAAGCTTGATCTCGCAATTGAGCCGCTTCTGCTTGAAGCGACGCAGATGGCGCTGCGACTAACGATTTGAGATGGTCTGAGCTTATGCCGATCATGTCTGTCCCCGAGGCGTGCCAGCTACCAGCCGTTCAAGTAAGCGAATGTGCATTAGGAAATTCCAGGCGTTGCCGCACTTCGCCAGTTTTAGGAATTTGCAAATGTCCGTGGGATCGTCGATGTCAAGATCCAAGCCCGGTAGCGACAGAGCATGTGCCTGCAGCCCATGGCTTTGCGCACTCTCGAGATGTCTCAGACCGCTCAATGTACCGAAGCACACGTCCATAGATGCCGGCGGCGCCATAACAAGGCAATTGGTTCCGAAGTCCTTTTGCGCGACAGCTATAGTTAGGTGATCTTGGAATTCCACATGAGCAGCTACTAGAGAGGACAGATCGTCCGCGGTCGCCAATGGCAGATCTGTCGGGAGTACGAGAATGCGATCATAATGCTCCTGCGCCAGTTGCTTGGCGGTCTTATTGATCGTTTCGTTAAGATCCAGCGAGGAATTCGAAATCGAGACGTTCAGTTGAGATGTTTTCGCCAAACTCAATACATCTGCGTCGCCGGTAGCGACAAATATGTCAGTAATAATCGAGGTCGATTTCGCTAGTGCAATGGTGTCTGTCAGCATGTTGCGAGCTAGGTCACGCCGTTCGATCGGAGTTAGAACGCCTGAAAGCCGTTGTTTGGCGAAATCGAAACCTTTTACAGGGATCAGTGCGGCTAACCTCATCATCGCATTCGCTTACGCTTAGCTAGTGCGGAGTTCAGCACGCAACGGGCAAGCCGCTCCTTGGAGAGATCATCGTCCATCCGGATGGCGGACGTTTCAACAGAGATGCCGAGCTCTTGAATCTTGGTGACTATCGATGCGTCCTCTGTATCGATGACGTAGTGATCAATAATGTCGCAGTAATAATTCGCGAGCTCAAATGCGTTTGTCGGAATCCCCAACTCGATCATTAGCTTGGTTGTAGGCCCCTTGAAGGCCGCCGCTCCGATGATAGGGGACACGGCCACCACAGGGGCTGTCGCCGAGCGCAAAGCGTCTCTAACACCTGGAAGGGCCAAAATGGGGTCAATGCTCAAGAATGGATTTGAGGGCGCGATAATTATCACATCGGACTTGTCCGACAGCGCCTCTAGTACCTGAGTGGTTGGTGGCGCATCCTCGTAACCACGAAATTGTATCGATCGAACTTCAGGGATGCACTGCTGCTTAACGAAATAGTGCTGAAAAGCCAAAGTCCCCGCATCGGTAACCAGTTCTGTCCTGACAAACGAATCCGTCATGGGCAGTACGGTCGCGCCCACTCCAAGCCTTCGGGCAATGCACGCGGTCGCATCAGTCAATGACATCCCAGCATTCAGGAGGCTCGTCCGTTGAAGATGCGTTGCAAGGTCGCGGTCACCAAGTCTGAACCAAGTCTCCCCCCCGAGCAGATCTAATGTCGCCATGCATTCCCATGTTTCATTGGCTTGTCCCCAGCCGGTGCTAGGGTTAGCAAGCCCCGCGAGCGTATAGGTGACCGTGTCTATGTCGGGAGAAATGTGCAGCCCGAGATGTTCGAAATCATCCGCTGTATTGACGACAATTGTCAGACAGGACGGCGCGTGGACGCGAGCCAGTCCTAGCGCGAGCTTGGCACCACCAACTCCGCCGCAAAGTAGTGCAATGCGCGCGTCGTTGTTCATCGAAAGGTGTCTTTCTCAGATGGCCGGATCAACGCTGCTGCGGAGTTGTGCGGCGAGCTGGAATGAAAGCCTCGAATGAGGACGACCGGAATTCCTTCGTCGGCTTGGCCCTGCAGCAAGGAAGCGGCTGACGCCAACTGATCTGCAGTAGCGACCTCTGTAGCTACGAGGGTCCTTCCGAATAGATCTGGACGACCGCGCAAATCCTCGAGCGATGGCAATCCGGCGGCCCCGATGGCAGTCCCAATTGTGCCTTGGCGCCATGCGCGGCCGAAGCTATCGTTGATGATTATCCCGACACTAATTCCGGTAGTTTCTGCAATTTCATTTCGAATAGCGACTGCGGACTTGTCCGGATCGCGCGGTAGTAGCAGGACGAAGTTTTCGTTATTCGCGCCGACATTGGAAGCGTCTATCGCGGCATTGGCAGCCACGAAGCCTAAGCGATGTACGACAATCAAGAGATTGTCTGCGCACCGTAGAACCTCCGATGACTCAGACAGTATAGCCTGGACGAGTCTCGGATCTTTGCGGCACACGTCAGATAAGCGAAATGCTCTTTCGGTAGGAATTATCGTCGACAAATTTAGCAATCGGCCTTCTGCCTTGGATACGACTTTCTGGGCGATCACCAGAATGTCGTCAGTCTGCAAAGCAACTCCCTGGAATTCCAGGCAAGTTATGATGTGTTGTGCGATGCGATCGTTTTCCCGCACCAATGGGAAACTGCGAACGGGAATCAATTCAATCGGACCTGCGTGCTTCATGAGGAGGCGGACGTCGACAAACCGGTGAAACGTATTCCCGCTCCGTGGGCTCGGTAGCGTCGATTTATTCCGATCAGTATGCTTGTCATCGTTTCCGCGGCGACTGAGTTGCCTATTGGCCCCGCGCTAACACCACGAAGTCCGAGGTTATAGGTCAACGAAATCACCTCCGCGCACGCCGCTTCGTCGTTTCCAAAGACCATTACATCGCAATCGATATCGGTAGCTGGCTCTTGCAGGAGCTCTGCCGAAATATTGTGAAAGGCGGAGACGACCTTGGTGCTATCGCCCAAGAGGATTTGAGTTTGCGCGGCAAGTGAGCCACCGGCGGGCAGTTGAACAACTGAGACCTTCGGCGGGAGTAGGGGGACAGTGGCCTCGATCACAAGCTTGCCCGCCACTACATTCTTCAACTCAGCGAGTGTCGCTGCATGTGCCGAATAAGGAACGGCGATACATACGACCTCCGCATTAGCCGCCGCTGTGGAGTTTGATGCTCCCGAAATGTTTGCGATCTGCCACCTTCGTGAGAGCATCTCCGCGTGCTGTTCAGCTTTCGCAGGATCGCGAGATCCAATCGTGATGTGGTGACCGTAACGACCCCACCTTGCCGTAAGGCCGCTCCCGAGAGCTCCAGTGCCTCCGACAATCGCAATATGTTTCATAGTCGACACTCAAAACTCCCGTTGCGCTTCTGTGACTGCTCAAAAGTCGTGAACTATCCGCGCGGTCGAGATGGATTACGATGAGCCCGACGCGGTACCACGACCAGTCATATTGTTCGGGTATTGACAGTTCATGTAATCACATGCATTCTGAGGTCGCAAGCTTTGCTTTTGTGATCGCGGTCAGTGGTGACGAGTCCAAGCGACGCTTGGACCCTCGGATCGATTGCGACCGGATTGGATAGACTCGGCGTTTAGAGCCTTGGGCTAAGTGCCGACGGAGGGGCTGCTCCCCTTGCTTCGTCAAGAAGCGTCGGATATCGGAACATCGATATCGTTCCTCTAAACACCGACAAAGTTGCGCAGGATTTCGGGTGAAGCATGCAATTCGTCGCTGCCGCCTTCAAACGCAACGGAACCTTTGACGAGAATCAAGTTGCGATCCGCAAGCTTTGAGACAGCGCTGACGTTCTTATCTACTACAATGGCGCCGATGCCGTTTTGCCGAATAACGGAGATAATAGACCAAATCTCCTTTGCTATTAGCGGCGCTAAGCCCTCAGTCGCTTCATCCAGAATCAAAAGGTCAGGATTTGTTACAAGCGCGCGGCCAATGGAGAGCATCTGCTGCTCGCCTCCGGAGAGATCGTTCGCATTGTGGTTTATACGTTCAGCGAGTCGGGGAAAGGACGCGTAAACGCGCTCCGGGGTCCAATCTCGCTGTCCTCTCACGCCTGGTCGCGCGGCCATCTCTAGGTGTTCGTACACCGACAGTTTCGTGAAAATGCCCCGACCCTCGGGCACATATCCAATTCCCTTCCGAGCAATCAAGTGCGGTGGAACTCCTTTTACGGATTGGCCATTAATTACGATTTGTCCTCTGCTTGGAACAACTAGTCCGAGGATTGAGCGCAAAAGCGTGGTTTTTCCCATGCCATTGCGCCCTAAAAGGCCAATTGTCTCCCCAAGCCAAATTTTCATATCAATCCCACGCAGTACATGGCTCGTGCCATAATGCGTATGGAGCCCGCGGACTTCCAAGAAGGGCGTTGCGTCAGGAGTCGATTTAGTCTGTGCCAAGATAAGCCTCCTGTACGGCTCGGTTGGCCTTTACGGTTGCAGGATCTCCGCTTGCGATCACGCCGCCCTGGACCATCACGGTGAGTACATTTGCTAATCGAAAGACCGCATCCATGTCATGCTCGACCAAAAGCACTGCGTGGTGGGGAGCGAGTTTCGAAATCAACTCAATCATCCGCACTGACTCTTCAGCACCCATGCCGGCGAGAGGTTCGTCCAGTAATAGAACCTCCGGTTCAGTTGCCAACGACATTGCAATTTCCAGCTGCCTGATTTCGCCATGCGAGAGCGTGGCAGCGATGCGGTCGAAGTGTTCGAGCCCTACTTGATCGAGTGCGCGAGCCGCTGCTTCATTCACTCCTTGGTAATTGTATGCAGGGCGAAAGAGACGCATCGAGCTTCGTAGCCTCGACTGAGCCGCAAGGCGACAGTTTTCGAAGGCTGAGAAGTGAAAGAAGACATTCCGGTGTTGGTAGGATCGCGCAACACCCATTTGCGATACTTCATGCAGAGGAAGCCCTGAAATGTCTGCACCTTGAAGGTACACTCGACCAAATGTGGGTCTAGTGTCTCCAGAAATTAGATTTACCAGTGTGCTCTTGCCAGCGCCGTTGGGCCCTATCAGCGCGTGAACCTGTCCGCGAAACAATTTCATCGATACGCTGTTGACTGCTAGCAGTCCGCCGAATCGCTTTGTTATTTGCTCGACTTCGAGCAGGGGCTCGGAGAAATCAGGTTTGAGCGTCATCTTGCGGCAGACCTCTGCCTAGCAAGCCCGGCGAGACCACGCGGCAAGGCTAGAGCGACCGCGATTATTAGTATGCCCATTGGAAGCAGCCAATGCTGAGTTAGATCGGCCAGATAATGTTGAAGAAGCGTGAACGCAAAAGCGCCCAGGACCGGACCATACAGAGTGCCCAACCCTCCGAGGATCACCATCATCAAAACGGTACCGGACTGGTGCCAGCTAAATAGTTCTGGAGCGACAAATCCAAACTGGGCGGCGTCGAGATAGCCCGCAATGCTGGCTAGCATACCGGCAATTACGAAAGCCGCTAACTTGAATCGGAAGGTCGGAAATCCTAACGCCAAAGCGCGATGCTCATTTTCTCTGATTGCAAGCAGGACACGACCGAAAAGAGAAGCGGCTATGGCAGCTAACAGAACAAACGTAGTTGTGGTGAGGACCAGGCACAAAAAATAGAACTGGAGGCTGTCAGCGAGATTTACAGAGAACAGCCCGAGTAGATTCAACGTTGGTTTGATATGGACATATGCTCCGTCGGATCCACCGAGTGCTTTCGAGCGGGCAACGAAATAGTAAAACATCTGGGCAAAAGCGAGCGTTGCCATAATGAAGTAAATACCAGAACTACGCAGTACTAGGATGCCCACGACAAGTGCAGCTAACCCGGAAACAGAGAGCGCTATGGGAAACGAAATTAGAAAGTTGGTCGCGGCAAAGTTCGATGTCAGCACCATCAAAGTGTAGGCGCCAATTCCGTAGAACGCTGCGTGACCGAAGCTTACCAAACCAGCGAAGCCCACGAGTAGATTAAGGCTCATCGCGAAGATTGCCCAAATCAAACACTTCGTAACTAGTTGTAAGCCGAAGGTGTCTGCCCAAATGGGGTAAATTGCGAGCGCCACCAAAGGAGCGCAGCGCACCAAGAACGAGACCGTCGCGCTGCCCCCATTCATTTAGGGCTACCGTAAAGTCCGGTGGGGCGCCATATGAGGACAGCCGCCATCACCACATAGACGGCCATACCGGACAGACTTGGAACAAAGACTTGACCGAAGGTGTCCGCCAGTCCGACTAAGAGCGAGCCTACAAACGCTCCTTTGATAGAGCCGATTCCACCGATTACGACCACCACAAATGAAATGATGAGCACCTCGTTTCCCATGCCTGGAAATACTGTGGTGACCGGCGCCGCTATCATCCCAGCGAAAGCTGCCAATGCTGCACCGAGCGCAAAAAGAACGCGGTAGACTAGGTTGATGTCGATTCCTAGTGATTGGACCATTTCGCGGTTGGTCGAGCCGGCACGTACAATCATGCCTAAGCGAGTTCGTTGAATTAGCAGGTAAAGCGCTCCAGCGATGATCAAGCAGATGACAGAAATCACAATGCGAAACGCGGGGTAGTTTAACGTTTGCGTTAGAGGTATGGAAAAGTCGAACAAGGCCGGGACTTTTATTCCATGAACATCATTTCCGAATGCAAGCCTACGTAATTCATCAAGCACAAGGATCAGGCCATACGTCAATAACACCTGGTACAGATGATCTCGAATGTAGAGGGGACGAAACAGCGTAGCTTCGAGGAGATAGCCCGCTGCGATGGTGATCGGCACAGCGATCAAGATCGCCAAGAATAGGCTACCCGTCAGCTCAAAGAAAAGGAACGCGAGGTAGGCACCAAGCATGTAGAAGCTGCCGTGCGCCAAGTTGATGACGCCCATTACCCCAAACACGAGTGTAAGGCCGCTTGCCACCAAAAATAGTAGGAGGCCGTACTGAATGCCATTCAGGCCTTGAATAAGCAGTTGCGATAGCACGTCGCTCATATTCTGCTAAATCGAAAGTACTGACATTTGAGAAGAGGGAGTAAGCCACAGCGACGCTAAGCTGACGCTTAGAGAGTGCATGTGCGGAGTCACTGTGGCTTGGGTTCCGAGGGGGGCGATCGGCTCGTTAGTTCGCCAATCACGTTGCCATCGAGCAGCCTCGCGCAGGATCAACGACTGCTTTCGCCGCTACACCAATGACCTTGTTGCTTAGGCCAACGACTTTTCGCAAATAAATGTCCTGAATTGGATTGTGGGACTTCGAGAAAGTGAACGCGCCTCGCGGACTATCGATTGTTGCGCTTTCCATTGATTGAATCAGTTTTTGCTTTGCTGAGAAATCGCCACCGACGGCGTTCGCACCTAGCAAGAGAAGCTGTCCCGTATCGTATCCTTGAACAGCGTAAACGTCGGCATCTCGCCCAGTGTTGGCTTTGAACGCATTTCGAAAGCTAATGTTCTTCGGGATTTCCAACTCGTCGCCATAGTGCAGTGTCGTCTGAAGGCCTTCAGCAGAGTCTCCCTGCGCTTCAAGCGTTCCATCGGTCAAAAATCCAGACCCAACAAGCTGCATGCTTCTTCCAAGGCCAGATGCCGCAAAGTCTTTGACGAATTTTGCCGCGCCGCCTCCTGCAAAAAAGGCGTAGACCACGTCAGGCTTGATCCCAGCTATTTCGGTGAGAATTGCCTGAAACTCGACCGCGGGGAACGGGAGATAGATCTCTTTCTCAATCTTTCCTCCACCGCTCGCGAAACCCTCAGCGAATGCTTTCACCTGTTCTTGGCCAGCGGCATATTGCCAGCTGACGCCAACGGCGCGCTTATGCCCCATCCCAAGCGCGGCTGTGCCCATTGGATGTGAAACTTGCCAATTGCTGAACGATGTTCTGAAGATATTTGGCGCGCAAGCCTCGCCAGTAGCTGTGTCAACGCCGGCATTTGGGATAATCAGCATCGTGTTGGTATCGCGAGCCACTTTAACCATTGCCATCGCGACACCCGAATGCACTGACCCGATCAAGCAATCGACCTTATCGCGCGCCACAAGTTTGTTCGCATTCTCGGCACCTTTTGCTGGGTTCGACTCGTCGTCAAGAACAATATACTCCACGTCTCGGCCACCGAGCTTGTTGCCATTTTCTTTCAGCGCCATACGAAGACCGTCGTCAATATTCTTTCCAAGTCGCGCGAAGGTCCCGCTGTAGGGAAGCATTACGCCGAGTTTGATTGGACGATTTTGGGCAATCGCAAACTTGAACGGAAGAAACGCAGCCGTGGAGCTGAGTGCCGTGCCGGCGATCATTGTGCGGCGAGTAATTCGTTTCATTATCTATCCTCCCTAATTGAGCTTTCTCAAAGCACGTGTCGTTCTTTGTTCTGTTACATGACATTGACATAGAATGTGATTACATGCAATGTCCAACTAATGCGGTCGGATCTGAGTGTTTTGAGCGCGCCTTAGTGGGGGAAATCAGAAATGCGATTTGGGCAGGATGTAATTGTTGGCGTCTCCGTAAATAATACCCTTGGTATTACGGGTAAGACGTATGAGCTTTCGGATCTTATCCGCGCAGGTATCGAAGCCGAGGCGTTGGGCTTTGATGCGATCTGGGTTCACGATGCGCCGTTGGGCCGCAGGACAACAGCGGCATACGATCCGATCAATGTACTGTCGCTTGTTGGCGGTGCGACCAAGCGCATTATGCTTGGAACAGGCATATTGACTCCGCAGCTTCGGAATCCTGTGATGCTAGCTCAGCAATGGGCTACAATGTATGTCGGCTCGGGTGGACGAGCGATTATGGGTGTTGGCACGGGTGCGGGAACGCCAACCTTGTTGAAGCGAGAGTTCGAAGCGCTTTCGGCGCTGAGGCACGACAGCAATCTGGACGCGAAGCGGCTTTATGAAGCACGAGGGCAGCTCTTCAACGAGACAATGGATATTGTTCGCCGCTTGTGGCGCGAGGACAAGTTTTCTTATAAGGGCAGCCTGTTTCAATTTGATGAGGTTACGCTTGGGCAAGCTCGACCAAGTGAAATGCCACCGGTACTGATGGGCGCGGGTATTTATTTTCCCAAAAAGCTAGGCGCGCCGGTGCACCATGGTTGGCAAGAGAAGTATGCGGGGAAATATATTTTTGGGCCGTTCCAGCGGGTCGTCGATTACGCCGATGGTTGGTTCGGACTGCATCTTCCGCCGGCTGAGTACGAAGAAAAGTGGAAAAGAATCGAGAATTATGCCGCAGAGAAAAATCATAAGGGTAAGTTGGTTAAGGCGTTTAACTGCTTCGTGAATGTAGACGATGATCCACGAAAGGCTTGGGAATCGGTGAAATCGCAGCTGGGCGACTTTCACGGCCCGCCCGTATGGGATGACGTCGTTGATCGCTGGGCAGTCGCCGGAACAGCTGAGCAGGTCGCTCAACGTTTGCAGGGGTACATTGACATCGGCGTCACGGTGTTTCAGCTCGTTATTGGATCGCCGGATCAATTCGGGCAAATGAAGCGTCTAGCTGAAGAGGTGCTTCCGCGACTGAAGCGATAGAGTTGCGGAAGTCAGTTCGCTGCCCGAGCACCAGATGGGTATCGATGCTATGCGCAAGTACGAGGGAATCGCTTCCAGCCATCAGCCTTCAGTAATACGTGCGCTGCCCGAATTGGTCTATCCACGGCACATGAATGCGGCGCAAGTATTGTTGGAAGGGGCGGTCCGAAATGGCTGGAGCGATCGCGTCGCCTATTATTTTGCGGGCGGCAGTCTAACCTTTGCGGGCCTAAGACACCGGAGCCACCAATACGCCGACGTCCTGCGCAAGCTAGGAATCGGTAAAGGTTGCAAAGTGGTGATCAGGC
Organism: Pseudorhodoplanes sp.; assembly: GCF_050250235.1. Classification (GTDB taxonomy): domain Bacteria; phylum Pseudomonadota; class Alphaproteobacteria; order Rhizobiales; family Xanthobacteraceae; genus Pseudorhodoplanes. The sequence goes on along the minus strand of NZ_JBFWPA010000148.1, from coordinate 291 downwards.
TACACGACGGTCCGGATCTGATTGCTTCTTTGCTTGCAGTTCATATCGTGGGCGCGGTGGCGATTCCTACCTATGTCCAGTTGCGAGAAGCGGAGCTTTCGCATCGAATTGCCGATGCCGACGCCAGTTTGGTGATTGCTGGCGTCGAGTTGCTCGATGAAATCCGCGAGGTGTTTCAGAACTCCTCATCAACTACCGCAGTGCTGGTTATCCCTAGCGTTGATGCGGCAAACTATCACTCAATGGAGAATCTACTCGAGGGAAATTCTCCGCGGTTTGAATACGAAGACA
>NZ_JBFWPA010000147.1:0-13508 GCF_050250235.1 Pseudorhodoplanes sp. | reverse complement strand
ACGGCGTCAGCCAGTTGGTGTTGATGTGCGCGAGCACCCCGGAGGCCGTGCGGAACTGCAGCAGCGCGATGTCCCCGCGCTCGGCGATGGCGCTGGAAAGCTGCGGCTGCACCTCGACGATTTCGGAATCGGTGAACCAGCGGATCAGGTCAATGTCGTGCACGGCGAGATCGATCACCACGCCGACATTCGACATGCGCGGCGGAAACGGTCCGACGCGGGTGATGGCGATCGAGAGAATGTCCTCGCCGGCCAGCGCCTGCTTGATCGCCTGCACGGCGGGATTGAAGCGCTCGACATGGCCGACCACGAGCGTGACGCCGGCCCGGCGCGCGGCGCCGATGATGTCGCGGCCTTCCTCCACCGTGGAGGCGACCGGCTTCTCGACCAGGATGTGGAGCCCGCGCGCGATGCATTTCAGCGCGATCTCGTGATGCAGATGCGTAGGCGCGGCGATCGTCACCGCGTCGATATCCATCTCCAGCAGGGCATCGAGATTGTCGACGGCGGGCGTGCCGAGCACGCGGGTGACGAGATCGCGCTGGGCGCGATTCGGATCGGCGACCCCAATAAGCTGCACGTCCGGCAGTCCGGCGAAAACGCGGGCGTGGTTGGCGCCCATTATCCCGACGCCCACCACGCCTACGCGCAGCGGCCCGTTCGTGTCGTCCGAGACCGACCGCACCATGTCCGACGCAACCCCCAAAGCCCCAAAAGCCCGCTTCCCCTAGCATGGCCCCTGCCCGGCTGGCGACCGGACCGTCACAACTTATGCGAACACGTTTTCATTCAATGCGTTACAGGAATTTCCCGTAACGAGCCTGGAATAGTTCCAGCGATGCCTCATTCCGCCGCCCGCGCGCCCGGCAGCGCCAGGGTGAGCCCGGCCGCCAGCGCATCCTCGCGGAACGCCCGCACCGCATCCAGCGACAGTTCCGCGCCGGTCTTGCTGCCCAAAGCCGGCAGCTTCTTGAGCACATCGGCCGGCGCGGTGATGATCTGGCAGCCCATGCGGTCCGCCTCGATCACGTTGTAGACCTCGCGGGTGGAGGCCCAGATCACCTCGACATTGGGCGTCTTGCGGGAACGGTTCACCGCGTCCTGCACGAGCGCCGCATAGTCGATCCCGAAATCCGCGAGGCGTCCGGCAAAGACCGAGACGCAGGCCGCGGCCCCGCCGCCCAGCGCATCGACGCCGCGCGCCACCTGATCGGCCGTGAACAGGGCGGTCAGGTTGATCTTCACCCCGTCCCGCGAGAGCGAGCGGATCGCATCGAACAGCATCTCGCCGCGGGTGGTGGAGACCGGCAGCTTCACGAAGACGTTCGGACCCCAGGTCGTGATGACGCGCGCCTGCGCCACCATTTCCGGGATGTCGTCGGAGAAGACCTCGAAGGAGATATGCCGGTCGGGCACCGCGGCGACGAGATCGCGCGCATAGGCTTCGTAATCGCGCACGCCGGCCTTCTTGAGCAGCGAGGGATTGGTGGTGAAGCCGGCGATCCAGGCATTCTTCGCCATTTCCACGATCTGCGCCTTGTCGGCGCCGTCGGTGAACAGCTTGACCTTCAGGTCCTTGAGCGAGGTTGTCATCGGAATCTTCCGCGCTTTCGAGTCGGACGGGTCAACGGATTCGGCGGGAAAAGCGTTGCCTCGTCTGGATCAGGCCCATACAACAACGCCCTGCCGACTTCAATGTGACTCTCCCAGGGCGCATGCGACGCATTGTTCTGTTCTTGGTCAAGGCCGCGCTCACCGCGCTCCTGATCTATTTCGCCGTGCGCTCCGTCAATCTGCAAACGGTGACGGAGCGCGTCGCCGAAATCGACGCCGCCTGGCTTGTGCTCGTCATCGCCGTGCTGATCGCGCAGATCGGCGTGCAGGCCGTGCGCTGGCAGCAGATCGTGCAGGCGGCCCGATTTCCGCTCGCCGCGGCGGCGGCGGCACGGCTGAGCTTCATCGCGGCCTTCTTCAACCAGACCCTGCCCTCGACCATCGGCGGCGACGCGGCGCGGATCTGGATGCTGGCGCAGGGCTACAAGGCGGGCTGGCGGATCGCGACCTATTCGGTATTCGTCGACCGCGCCATCGGCGTCTTCGCGCTCGCGCTGCTGGTCTCGTTCTGCCTGCCCTGGACCTATGCCTTCGTGCAGGATTCCGTCGCGCGCCTGGCGGTGACGCTGGTCGGGGTGGCGGGCCTTGCCGGCGGGATGGTGTTCGCGGCGCTCTCGCTGTTCAGCGACACGCGGATCGAGCGGCTCTGGGGCGTGCACCATCTGATCGCCGCCTCGATGGTGCTGCGCCAGGTGGCCCGCCCCGCCCGCCGTCTGGCCTTTGTCGCCGTATGCTCGATGCTGATCCACCTCGCGACGGTGTTCGCGAGCTGGTCGATGGCCAAGGCCATCGGCGCGCCGGTCGGCTTCCTGCTGATGACCTGCCTGATCCCGCCGGTGGTGCTGATCGCCACCGTCCCGATCACCATTGCCGGCTGGGGCCTGCGCGAGAGCCTGATGGTCACCGCCTTCACGCTGGCGGGCCTCAACGCAAGCGACGCCCTGACGATCTCGCTGCTGCTCGGGGCCGCGAATTTCGCAGTCGGCCTGATCGGCGGCGGCCTGTGGGTCGCGAGCCGGCTGCGGTTCAAGGCGATGGGAGCCGAACCGGAGGCCGCGATTTCCTACGAGCGGCGATAATCGTCCTCGATGCGGATGATGTCATCCTCGCCGAGATAGCTGCCGGTCTGCACCTCGATCAGTTCCAGATCGATCTTGCCCGGGTTTTCCAGCCGGTGCGGCGTCCCTATCGGGATGTAGATGGATTCGTTCTCGTGCAGGATTTTCACCTGCTCGCCGAGCGTCACCCTGGCGGTGCCGCGCACCACCACCCAGTGCTCGGCGCGATGGTTGTGGTATTGCAGCGAAAGCCGCCCGCCCTTCTTCACCACGATGCGCTTGACCTGGTAGCGGTCGCCGTTGTCCAGCGACTGATAATTGCCCCAGGGCCGGTGCATCTTGATGTGATCGACCGTCACCGCCGGCGCCACGTCCTTCAGTTTCTGCACCAGCCGCTTCATGCCGTTGGTATCGGCGCGGTTGGCGATCAGCACCGCGTCCTCGCTCGCGACCACGACAAGGTCTTCCACGCCGAACAGCGCGACCAGCGGCTTTTCCGAAGCGGCATAGGAATTCTTCGTCTCCACGAAAACCGCCTGGCCCTGCGCGGCATTCCCCGCCGCATCGCGCACCGCGAGCTCCCACACCGCATGCCAGGAGCCGACATCCGACCAGCCATAGGAGACCGGGACCAGGGCCGCGCGGTCGGTCTTCTCCATCACCGCATAGTCGATGGAATTCGGCAACGCATGGGCGAAGGCCGCAGCGTCGAGCGTGACGAAGCCGAGATCGGTCCCCGCCTTGCTCACCGCCGCGCGGGCCGCGGCAACCGTCGGGGCGTCGAACTTCTCGTATTCGCCGAGCAGCACGCCGGCGCGAAAGACGAAATTGCCGGAATTCCAGAGATAGCCTTCCGCGATGTAGCGTTGCGCGGTCTGCGCATCCGGCTTCTCGACGAAGCGCTCGACGCGGACCGCCGCCCCGGCCAAAGCCGGACCGGGCTTGATGTAGCCGTATTCGACCGCCGGGCGGTCCGGCCGCACGCCGAAGGTCACGATCCGCCCCTGCGCGGCGGCGTCGGCCGCGGCGGCGCAGGCCGCCGCGAAGGCCGCCGGGTCGCCGACCACGTGGTCGGCGGCGAGCGCGACGACCAGCGGATCGCCGTCGCGCGAAAGCGCGAAGGCTGCGCCGGCGGCGATCGCGGGACCGGAATCGCGCCGCATCGGCTCCAGCAGGATGTCGGCGGAAATGCCGAGTTCGGCGAGCTGGTCCGCCACCATGAAGCGATACTGGCTGTTGGTGATGACGATCGGCCGGCCGAATTGCGCGGGATCGGAGACCCGCTGCAGCGTCTCCTGGAAGGTCGACAGCTTGCCGAACAGCGGCAGGAACTGCTTCGGGCGCCCTTCCCGCGACGCCGGCCACAGCCGCGTGCCGGCGCCGCCGCACATGATGAGGGGAACGACGGGCTCGGTCATAGCCGCCACAATTCGATGCCTGCCGGCTTCGCGCTCCTTTCGAGCACGGACTTCACGTCGAAGACCAGACCTTTGCCGTCCCGCAGGAGGCCCGCGATCAACGGCCACCCGCCTTTGACATATTCGCCATGCGCCACGGCAAGAATGATCGCATCGGCCGGCTTCAGCAACTTGGCTTCGATCAATGACAGGCCATATTCGTGCAATGCTTCTTCCGGGATGGCGAGCGGATCGGCCACCTGCACCTTCACGCCGGAGGATTTCAGTTCGTCGATGATGTCGACAACCTTGGAATTGCGCGTATCGGGGACGTCTTCCTTGAAGGTCAGGCCGAGCACGGTCACGAGCGCGTCTTCCGAGGAACGATTCTGCTTGAACAGACCGCGCACGCATTCGCGCGCGATGCGTTGGCCGACTTCGTCATTGATGCGGCGTCCGGACAGAATGACTTCCGGATGGTAGCCGGCCTTTTCCGCCTTGTGCGTCAGGTAATAGGGATCGACGCCGATGCAGTGGCCGCCGACCAGCCCGGGATAGAATTTCAGGAAATTCCACTTGGTGCCGGCAGCCGCCAGAACGTCGCCGGTATCAATTCCAAGGCGATGGCAAATCGCCGACAGCTCGTTCATGAACGCGATGTTCAGGTCGCGCTGCGTGTTCTCGATGACCTTGGCGGCTTCCGCGACCTTGATCGAGGGCGCGCGATGCACCCCGGCCGTCACCACGGATTCGTAGACTTCGGCGACGATGTCGAGCGTCTTCGCATCCTGGCCGGACACCACCTTCATGATGGTCTCGAAGCGATGCTGCTTGTCGCCCGGATTGATGCGCTCGGGCGAATAGCCGACCGTGAAGTCCGCGCCGGCCCTCAGCCCGGAGGTTTTCTCCAGCACCGGCACGCATTCGTCCTCGACGCAGCCCGGGTAGACGGTCGATTCATAGACGACGATGTCGCCGCGCTTGAGCGCGGCGCCGACGATCCGGGAAGCCGAGAGCATCGCCCCGAGATCGGGGCGCTTTGCCGCGTCGATCGGCGTCGGCACCGTCACGATGTGAAAGTCGGCGGACATGAGGGCTTCAGGGTCGCTCGAAAATCTGAGGGACGGCAGCCTGAGCTCGGCTTCGTCGACCTCCAGCGTGCGGTCATGACCGTCCGTCAGTTCCTGCACCCGCTTGGCGTTGATATCGAAGCCGATCACCGGGATGCCCGAGCGCGCAAAGGCCACCGCGACGGGCAGGCCGACATATCCCAGTCCGACAACGGCAATGATCCGCTTCTGCTTCACGACAAGCCCTTCCAACCCGAATGCCGGATTTCTTTAGCCGTGCAGCGCAGCCTGCGGCAATAGGGGGCGCCCGGCGCCCAGCAGATGATCGTAAACGGCGACGATCTGGCGGCCGATCTGCGCAGCGGAGAATTCCCGTTCGACCAGCGCGCGCCCGGCGGCCGCGAAACGCTGCCGCCGCTGCGGATCGCGCGCGAGCGCGGCGATGGCTTCGGCCAGGGCGGCGGCGTCATCGGGCGGCACGAGCAGGGCGTTGACGCCCTGCCGCGCGATCTCGCGGCAGCCCGGCACGTCGGTCGCGACGATCGGGCGGCCGCAGGCGGCGGCCTCCAGCAAACTGAGCGGCAGCCCTTCCCGCCGCGACGGCAGCACCGCGATATGCGCGCGCGCCCAGAGGCCGGGGATGTCGTCGACATGCCCCAGCAGCGTGACGCCGGGCCGCGACTTCCAGGCCGCGATCTCGCGCGCATCGATCGAGGCCGGATTGGCCGGATCGCGATCCCCCGCGATCAGCAGCCGGACCTCTTCGCCGCGGGCCGCGAGCATCGCCTGCGCCGCGATCAGCGGCCGCACGCCCTTGTCGTCGAGCAGCCGCCCGACAAAGGCGGCGGTGACCGGCCCCGGCGGCTCGGGCAAGGGCCGCAGCCGATCCGTGTCGACGCCCGAGCCGGGAATGGTGAAAAGGCGCTCCGGCGCGACGCCGAGCGCGCGGACCGCCGCCGCATCGTCCGGGTTCTGCACCAGGACGAAGGCGCCCGGCCGGTTCAAGAGCGCGCGCAGCAGCGCGCCCAGTACCGGACGCAGCAGGCGGCCCTTCAGCGTCGCCGAGGTGAAGCCGAAGCCGAGACCGGCCAGGGCGTTGAGGCGCGGAAAAGCCATGCCCGCGGCCGCGAGCGAGCCCACGATAGAAGGCTGCAGGGCGACGTGGTGGACGAGGTCGGGCTCGAGCCGGCGATACAGGCTCCGCACCTGCCGCACGATGCCGAGGAGATCGTGCGGATTGAGGCTGCCGCGCCGCCAGTCGAGCGGATGCAGCGCAAACCCCTCCGCCGCGATCCTCGCCCCGCCTTCGCCGACGCGCGCCGCGACATGCACCTCATAACCGGCATCCCGCGCCGCCCGCGCCATTGGCAAGCGGTGCGAGAGGAAGTACCAGTCTTCGGAGACGAGGAAGAGCAGCCGGCCCGCGGTGCGTTCAGACACGTCGTTCACTCTCCGTGCACGGCGGGCCAGCGCGCTAATTTCATAGCCTCTCGGGTCGCCGATGCAGACGCGCCCATTCCTGAAAGGCGAGTATTGCCCAGAGCTGCCATGACGTATCTCGGCGACCCGTTTCCAGATCGCGTTTCCAGGTTGAGATAACCTGGGGATTGAACAGCCCCTGACGCTTCAATCGTCCTTCGTCGGTCGCCGCTGCAAGCCGATCGGCTGCGGCATCGGAAAGAATGGCCGCTACGGGCATCTCGAAGCCGCGTTTGGGGCGCCGGAACACCTCTGGCGGGAGACGCTCGCAAAACGCCCGACGCAGAATGCGCTTGCCTTCTGGCCTCACGCCTGAAAACCCGAGCTTGGCGGACCCCGGCAAAGCAAAGGCCAGCTCAACAACCCGTTGATCGAGGAACGGTGCGCGCGTCTCAAGCGCATGCGCCATGCTTGTGCGGTCCACCTTGGTCAACATGTCGCCTGGCAAACCCAAAGCGACATCGCAATACAGCATTGCGTTGATGGAGTCGTTATCTTTGGATTCCGCGCGAAGCGACAGTACACGATCCTCAAGAGAGCCGGATTCTCTGCCAGTCGCCCCCAACAAGGATCCAACTTCGCCCTCATTGGCCAGGCGCATCAACGCCGCCTGACGTCGGGCGGGATCATTGTCCGCCGTTGTCGCAAAGCGTCGTATCCGACGCACAGTTTCAAGCCAGGGCTGATCCTTTCCCTCCGGCAAGCGTCGAATAGCGGCCGTCACCGCTTGCCGTAGGAGAGCAGGAATCCGGCTCCACATCGTCGCATAGAGCTCGGACCAATACTTCCGGTAGCCGCAGAACACCTCGTCCGCCCCGTCACCGGTGAGCACAACCGAAACATGGGGCTTGGTGGCCTCCGCCACCAAAAAGGTGGGAACAGCGGAGGCATCTGCAAATGGCTCATCGAGGGCTGCGAAGACTCGATCCAACACCGATCGGACCTGCTCATTTCTTACAGCGATCTCCGTGTGACGCGCCCCGAGATGGCGCGCAACCGCCTCGGCCAGCGGCCGCTCCTCGTAATAGCTGCTCGCACCCTCAAAGCCGACCGTAAACGTATTGAGCTTGCCACCGGATCGCGCAACGGAAGCCGCCACCAGCGCAGAATCAATACCACCCGAAAGAAACACACCGACGGGCACATCGGAAACGAGGCGCGACGCCACGGCAGCATCAAAGCGATTCCGCAAGGCGGCTTCGGCGTCAGCCCGATCTGCAAAAGCCGCTTGTCGTTCGTGCGCCAGATCATACCAACGCTCTACCGCAAGGCCGCGCCGGTCGAATCGCAGCCAGTGTCCGGCCGGGAGCTTTTGAACGCCGCGCGCGATCGATAGCGGCTCCGGTACAAAGCGAAGCGTGAAGAGCGAGCGGAGCGCTCCAGCATCGACGGCACACTGCTCACCGAGCATCGCTTCACAGGCGATCAAGTCCGAACCGAAAGCCAACTTTTGGTTGCTGGCTGAATAGAGAAACGGCTTTTCGCCGAAACGATCGCGTGCAGCGAACAAAGTTCGCTCGGCGGGATCCCAGATTGCGAAGGCGAACATGCCGACGAGTCGCGGAAGGAGTTTTGATCCCCATTCCCGCCAGCCGGCAAGCAGGACCTCCGTATCCGACCAGGAGCGAAACCTGTGGCCGCGCTTTTCCAGGTCCTCGCGAATCTCGGCAAAATTGAAGATCTCGCCGTTGAACGTGATGTGCAGCCCTTCCCGCTCCATTGGCTGCGCACCCAAGACAGACAGATCGAGAATGGAAAGCCGGGTGTGGACCAGCGCGCAATGGCCGTCGCTCCATGTGCCCTCACCGTCCGGACCGCGCATGCGCAGGCGCGCAAGCGCCGCCTGCGCGCGCGCCTGCGTAACGGCAGGATCGAGGCCGTTCAAATCAACAAATCCGGCAATACCACACATGGTTTTGGCTTCGAGTGCCAGTCGCCGCAGGGGGAAGCGTCCTGGCGCCAGCTCCGGGCTTACGACGTGGCAGAGAGCAAAGAATGAATTTGAGCTATCCTGTGCGCATAGGTGTGTCCGCTCAACACATGCTCGCGCGCATCATCCGCGATCTGCCCGCGCTCTGCCGGATCGAGAAAGCGATCCAGCACTGAATCAAGATTTGAAAGATCTTTGTTTAAAGCCAGATAGTGGCGATCGGGTTGAAGAATGTCGTTAAAGCGGCCGCGAAACATGATCTGACAGGTCCCGGTGCCAATCGCATCGAAATGCCGGGAACTGATGCACTTGCCATACGCCGCAGGCCGCGTCCGCCCGGCAAAGAATCGCTCATGAATTTCCTCGTATGGAACCTTCTCGTTGAGAACTGCCTCGTGCCTCACAGGGCCGGCGCCCAAGACTTTTCGTAAGGCGGCACGCACCCACCATGGAAGCCGATGGCCGAGCGTGCGCAGGGGAGAGTCGTTGGCGATGACGACACCGCCGGCTTGCTGCAACACATATGCACGGATGGCGTTGACGGTCGCATCGTCGCGCTCGAGGAACCAGCCTCCCGCTTCCGTTGAAATCGTGCCTTTGCAGCGGTTCAGAAAACTGGCCCAGCCGTCCCGGTCGTAGCGCTCGTCCGAGATATCGATATTGAGACCCTTCTTTGGGCCGAGCGATCGAAATGTATCCGATATCCGGTTTCGGTCGTCGTCACCCAGATGCGCCAGATAGCGAGCAACGCGCGCGCCGATATCAATCGGTCGCCGGTCGGACGGAATCGCGACACGAAACTGTTCCGGGTTCAATGCATGGGGGATCGATACCACTCCGCTGCCCGCGATGTCGCCGAATAGAAACTCTCCAGCCTCCTGCAGCATCTGGGTTGCAATCCAGTCCGGCCGCACAATCGACAGCACCCGGCGTTTTTCGGCGATGGGCGAGCCGGGAAGATTGACCTCGTTGCCGACGAAGCTCAGGAGCGGTACTTGCCGATCGGCCAGGATGGCCGCATAGCGCTCCAGATAGACGGTCGTGTCGCCGTTGACGGAATGCAACAAGACGACGGCATCGCACGAGCCAAGCTTGCCGCGCAGGGCCGCTTCATGGCCCGCTACGGCAACATTGAATTCCTCGACTCGAAAGCTTGGGCTGCGTCTGAACGCATCAAGCCAGTCGTCATAGTAGGAAAGCCGGTCGGTATAACGTGCATGGGCGACAAGGACGCGGATCGCACTTTCGCGCATGCCGCCTAAACCTCTGCAGCCAGAATGTCCGCTATGCGCTCCGCGGCCCGCCCGTCCCCATAAGCCTGGTTATCGCGGCGAGGCCGGTAGTCGGGTCCGCGCCAGAGACGGTTCCAACCGGTCTCCACGGTCTCGATCCATTCGGTCGCGTCGCGAAGCGTGACGCAGGGCTTGCGATGGAAATAGGCTTCCTTCTGCAGCCCGCCCGAATCCGTGAGCACCCGCCGGCAATTCGCGAGCAGCGCGGTCATGTCGAGATATCCCACTGGATCAATGATTCGGAGCCGCGACAGATCAATCCCGAAACGCTCCGCCGCCTGCCGCGTACGCGGATGAAGCGGCAATAACACAGGCACGTCGCGCGCAGCGTCGGTCAAATATGTAACAACAGCCGCGAGCGCATCCCGCGTATCGGTGTTTTCGGCGCGATGGATGGTGGCGAGATCATAGCCGCCACTCTGAAGTCCGAGCGTACCGAGGATGGTCGATTGCTCGCGCGCCCGATCCGTCATCATGATCGTGGTATCGTACATGACATCACCGACACAATGCACGCCTTTGCGAATACCTTCAGCCGCAAGGTTCTTCACCGCAGCATCGGTGGGGCAGAACAGCCAACGACTGACGCGATCCGCCATCAGCCGGTTGATCTCTTCCGGAATCGGCATGAAGGATCGCAGGCCGGCCTCCACATGCGCGATCGGCACGAACAGCTTGGCGGCGACGACCGCGGCGGCGAGTGTGGAATTGGTATCCCCGTAGATCACGAAGGCATCAGGCTTCACCGACAAGGCCAGATCCTCCAGAGCCACGATCATCCGACCCGTCATCGCGCCATGCGTGCCGCCGTGGATGCCGAGATGATGGTCGGGCTTCGCAAGTCCGAGTTCCTCGAAAAAGACGTCCGACATCGACGCATCGAAATGTTGTCCGGTATGGACGAGCACTTCGCGCAGGTTGCTGCGGGTGCGCAAGGCGCGACTCAAAGGCGCAGCCTTGATGAATTGCGGCCGCGCGCCGACGACGGAGAGCAGCGTCTTCATGCGACGTAATTCTTGACCTCAGGCACGCGGTCCGCGTGATGCGCCATACAGCGGCGGATCACCTCGAGATGCGACCGCGTCCAGTCGATCGTTTGCCGCAACCCCTCCTCGATCTGCGTGCGCGCCAAAAATCCCAGATTATTCATTGATTTGGTGGGGTCTCCGTAACGTCGTCCGGAGTTGTCCCAGTCTCGCGGCGGGGCGATGTCGGGCGGCGTCGGATTGCCGGTGAGCTTGTTGATGAGGGCTGCGAGATCGCGGATGCGGGTCTCGCGCCCGCTTGCGAGATTATAGGCCTCGCCCGGTTCCCCGTACGCCGCGATCCGCGTCAGCCCTTCGACAAGATCACCGACATAGATGAAATCGCGGCCGTCTTCCCCGCCATTGATGAGCGGCAGAGCCTCCTTGTGCAGCGCCTTGAAAATGAAAGTCGGCGTGACGTTGCGCCAGACCGTATGCGGCGTGCCTCGCCAGCGGCCCGCACCCAGAATCTCGCGCGGCCCATAGACGTTCTGGAATCGCGCTTTGGCGAATGGCATCTTGTGACGGCGGAAATAGTAATTGCCATACATCTCGCCCACGAGCTTCGAGATCGAGTACGGGCTGTCGTGAAAAAGGTCCACCGGCGCATCTTCGGAGGTCGCAGCGGGCTCATCCTTTGTCTTCTTTGCGACGGCACATCCGGCCGCAGCATAGACAACCTTGCGCAACGATCGGATGTCCTTCAGCCGCTCAAAGAGCTTGAGCGATGTGATGTTGTTGTTGTCGTGGTCGGCGATCGGATCGGCAATGGATGACTGATTGCCGTGGTAGCACGCCAAATGAAACGCATAATCAAGGTCGGTCGGCAGGTCGCCGAGCACAAGGTCGTCGGTCACGGTGCTAGCGACAAAGCGCACCCGCGGACCGTTCGGGACGTTCGACACATCGGCTGAGAGCAGATTGTCGACGACCACAATCTCACGAGGGTTGTCTTCCAGAACCCGGTGAACGAGATTGGAACCGACGAAACCCGCACCCCCGACGACCAGGACACGCTTGTTGCCAAAATCCGGCTTCGGAAATTTCTCGGTGTTTTGGATCATCTCGGCTTTCTTGCAGTTACGTACAGGTTCCAGCCCATCGTGCGGGCAAAGATACTGCGGTTGGAGTGTGGCAGCACGGGTCTCAGCAGGCGGTCGAAGCCCAGCAGCAGCTGCCGCCAGCTCAGCTGGTTCAGCTCGAATCGATGATCGGAAAATCCTGAGAGCAGCTCACGCGCCTGCGCACGCGTATAGACCTTGGCTAGCGGGCATCCCGCACCATCATTCATGTTAAGCGCCTCGGCCTGGCTCTTTCCACGATAACGCGGATCAAGAATCCGCTTCATGCGCAGAACAACATGATACTTCCAGCTTCCCCAATAATAGAGCATCAGAATGATGGTGCCGCCGGGCTTGAGCACACGGCGCATCTCTGAAATCATCGGACGAGGGGCCTCGATGTGATGCAGCACTCCCATCGAGCATGCGATGTCGAAAGTGCCGTCCTCAAATGGCAACCGATCACCATCGGTCAGCCGGAATTCCCCTCTCAGACCCGCCAGATCGAATCGGGCGCAGCTCAGATCGATGGCTGTTTGCGTGAGATCGACGCCCGTTACTTCAGCGCCGTACTTTGCATACTGAGCAAGAACGTATCCATTCCCGCAACCTACATCCAGTACACGCAGACCCTTAGATTCCGAATATCCGTGAATGCAATTCGAGAACTCCCACGGTTCACAATCATCCGCCTCGCGAAGCGCGTCGAATGCTCGAAAGAATTCAACGGTACCGGGACGCGCTGAGATGCCTTCGGCAGCGACTGGATTCGTCTCCCAGAAAGCCTTGACCTCAGTATTGCTGACGGAAGCACTCATGCCGTCGGGCTTGCTTGAGCCTTAAGATGCGTGTGAATGGCGGAAACACCAAACTGATCGTACCAGCGAACCATCTTCGCGATGGCCTGATCAAACGTTACCTTGTGCCGCCACCCGAACGCCGCTTCCGTCTTCGCCGAATCGAGCACGACAGTCTCAACATCGTCACTACCGACCGGCCGCTCGTCGATTGGTGATTGTACAGGAACCTGGATCGCGTCGGCGACCGCCACCAGCACATCCCTGATCGAGTGTCCCACGCCGGGGCCAAGATTGTACACGCCAGTCGGCGCGCGCTCGTCCATAGCTCGGTCCATAAAGTCGAGGAAATCGCTTATGTCGAGAAAGTCCCGCACGGCAGTCGTGCAGAACACTGCCTTTCCCGCCTTGAGCCGTGTATAGAAGGTTGGAATGGCGCCGATTGCGAGCCGCGGGCCAATCACGCTTGCAAGTCGTAGCGACACGAAAGGAAGACCTGAAAGAGCGACATACTCCTCCCCGGCCGTTTTGGAGAGACCATAACTTGCAACGGGGCGGCAAGGATGATCGACCGGAATGGGCACCTGTTCCGGTCGGCCATAGCAGAGTGCCGTCTGCAGATTTACGAATCGACGCACACCAAGCCGCTTGGCAGCCTGAACAACGTGGATACTGCCCAGCACGTTGGTTGCCGCATCCTCACCCCAGTCATCGGGGTCCTTGTATGAAGCGGCTGCGTGCACAACATGCGTCGGGGAAAAATCGTCAAAAACGCGATCGACCAG
>NZ_JBFWPA010000146.1:0-14043 GCF_050250235.1 Pseudorhodoplanes sp. | reverse complement strand
GACCGCCGCCGTCCGCTCGAAGAGGCGGTGAAACTCCTGCAGGAGCGTTCGGCGCCCGCGGTCGCGGTGATCGAGCCGGACGGACGGCTGGTCGGACTCATCACCACCGAGACGCTGGGCGAATTGATGATGGTCAGCCAGGCCATGCCGGAAGGCTTCCGGCTCGGCGGCAAGAACGGGAAACCGGCCGGCCCCTGGAGCCGCCCGGCAGGAGCCGCCTGACCCGTCCAAAAATGACTGATCATTCAGATAAGCATGATAAAGTCACAATTGTTCCGGAATTGAGTTCCGACCGGGTCACCGGAGAGGGCTACGCGCCCCGCCCATGAACGTCCATAACCCTGTTGTCGCGCCTGCTGAGTCCGCGCTGGAGAAACCGCAGCTCACCGCCGGCGACCGGCTGCGGCGGATGGCGCGTCATCCGTTGCTGGTCGCGGTCGGCGTGATCCTGGCGATCACCGGCGTCGCCATCGTCGTCTCCTACATCCAGTCGAAGCCGGTCACCCTGAAGATTGCCGCCGGTGCGCGCCAGGGTGAGGACCACAAGCTGGTCCAGCAGCTTTCGCAATATCTCGCCCGCGAGCGGGCGCCGGTGCGGGTGCAGATCGTCAGGCAGGACGCGGGCCAGAGCAGCGCCGAATTGCTCGATAACGGAACCGCCGATCTCGCGGTGGTCCGGCGCGATGTCGCCATGCCCAAAATCGGACAGGTGGTCGCGATCCACCGCCGCAACGTCGCGGTGCTGATCGTTCCGCCGGCGGCGGCCGCAGCCGCGAATGGCGCCGCGAAAAACGGCGCGAAAAAAACCTCGCGCGCCAACAAGGCGGCGGCAAGCGCCAAGAAACCAGCGCCGGAAGCGCCGAAGCCGGTCGAGAAGATCGAGGACCTCTACGGCAAGACGGTCGCGATCGTCGGCCGCACGCCCGCCAACGTGACGCTGCTCCACACCATCCTCGGGCAATATGGCGTGCCGGCGGACAAGGTGACGACCATCCAGTTCGGTATCGAGGACCTCACCACGCAGTTGAAGGCGGCGACATTCGACGCGCTGCTCGCGGTCGGGCCGATCGGCAGCAGGATCACAGCCGAAGCGGTCACCGCGCTGGCGCGCGGCAAGGAGCAGCCGATGTTCCTCGAGGTCAGTTCGTCCGAGGCGATCGAGCAGCAGAACCCGGTCTATGAATCGACCGAGATTCCGGCCGGCGCGTTCGGCGGCTCGCGACCGGCGGAAGCGGTCGAAACCATCGGCGTGTCGCATTACATCGTCGCGCGTCGCTCGCTCGATGACGACATCGCCGGCCGGTTCACCAAGTGGCTGTTCAACGCGAAGCAGGCGCAGGGTGCCGAATTTCCGGCCTTCACCCGGATCGAAAGTCCGGACACCGACAAGGCGGCGACGCTCGCGGTGCATCCGGGTGCTCTCGCCTATCTCGAGGGCGAGCAGAAGGGCGTCTTCGAGCGTTATAGCGAGCCGCTCTATTGGGGTTTGATGCTGGTTTCGTTCTTCGGCTCGGGCGCCGCGTGGCTGATCAGCTATGCCCGCTCCACCCCGTCGAAATACGAACGCCGCAACGATCTCGAATCGCTGATCGGCGTCATCAAGCGCGCGCGGAGCGCTGCCTCCAACGAACTCGATCTGATGTGCATCGAGATCGACGACATCGTCGAACGCGCCATCCGGCAGATCGAGTCGGGCGAAATCCAGCACAACCGATCGTCCGCAGTCACGCTTGCGGCCGACCAGGCGCGACGCGCCATCGCAGAGCGGCGCGCGGCGTTGGCGAAGGGGTGAACCTGCTTATCGCCGAATGGCTCGTTGTGAGCCAAGTCCTCCCGCCGCTCGTCCCCGCGTAGGCGGGGACCCAGCGCGGAAGAATCCGGAGCGGCCGACGTCAGCGTGAAACACAACCGAGACAGGCGGCCGGAGATCACGGCAAGAAAGCGCGCTGCACAACAACCGTACTTGCTGGCCGCACGAGCATTGCTGGGTCCCCGCCTTCGCGGGGACGGAGCGGTGGTGATAGAATGCCTCCAGCCAGCAGCGATCGTTTGGATCGAGCCGGATAGCCCCGTAACCAATCATCGGCCTTGACCTTCTAGGAATAAAAGCATATAGTCTTGTCACCTCGCTCAACGAGGGGCGTCAACCGGTGACGCCGATTGATGGAGCGGGGTGTGGCGCCTGCGGGTGTGGCTTCGTCGGCCATACTCCCGGGACGCTTCGGGTTGGCCGTCCGGCCCCACTACGGGGGTCTGCAGGTGGTCCTGCTGGACGATGGCCTGGCCGAACGCGGGCGAAAGCCTGCGGGATCGGGGTGGGCGCGGCTCATCCGGCCAGTCCCGGAAGAACGGCTCCGAGGCGCAAAACCGCCGCCAATGGTGCGCCGTGAGGCGGCCGTGCTCGTGTCAAAGCGAACACGGCGCATTCAGGAATGCCCTGCGTCTTTCGGCGCATCATTCCCCTCACCTTGTCTCGCAACGACGGGCGCGCCCGCGCCGGCCAAACAACAGGGCCGGCGAAGCGTTGCCTCGGTTGCTTCCGCGCCTTTCCTGACTATATTGCGCCGCAATAGAGCGGGCCCGGGAGCTTCACAAGAACCCCTCCTCCGGCCCGCGCTTTGTTTCCGGATCCAGCATATGAATCTCCGTAATGTCGCGATCATCGCGCATGTCGACCATGGCAAAACCACCCTCGTCGACCGGCTGCTGCAGCAATCCGGAACTTTCCGCGACAATCAGCGCGTCACCGAGCGCGCCATGGATTCCAACGATCTGGAGCGCGAGCGCGGCATCACCATTCTCGCCAAGGCGACCTCCATCCTCTGGAACGACACCCGCATCAACATTGTCGACACCCCGGGCCACGCCGATTTCGGCGGCGAGGTCGAACGCATTCTGCATATGGTGGATGGCGCGCTGGTGCTGGTCGATGCGGCGGAGGGACCGCTGCCGCAGACCAAGTTCGTTGTCGCCAAGGCGCTCAAGCTTGGCTTGCGGCCCATCGTCGTGATCAACAAGGTCGACCGCCCCGACGCACGCGCAACCGAAGTGGCGAACGAGGTGTTCGATCTTTTTGCGGCGCTCGACGCCACCGACGAGCAGCTTGATTTTCCGATTCTCTACGGTTCGGCCAAATTGGGCTGGATGTCGGACAGCCTCGACGGCCCGCAAGACCAGGGCATGAAGCCGCTGTTCGACCTGGTGCTGCGCCATGTGCCGGCACCCACGGTCGAGGAAGGCCCGTTCCGCCTGCTCGGCACCATCCTCGAAGCCAACCCCTATCTTGGGCGCGTCGTCACCGGCCGGATTTTCTCCGGCTCGGTAAAGCCGAACCAGCCGGCCAAGGTCCTCGCCGCGGACGGCACGCTGATCGAGACCGGGCGCATTTCCAAGGTGCTGGCGTTCCGGGGCCTCGAGCGCACGCCGCTCGATGAGGCGGAAGCCGGCGATATCGTCTCGATCGCAGGGTTGCCGGAGGCGACGGTGGCGCAGACGATCTGCGCTCCCGAAGTGGAGACCCCCCTCCCGGCTCAGCCGATCGATCCGCCGACGCTTGCCATGACCTTCCGCGTCAACGATTCTCCGCTCGCCGGCACGGAAGGCTCCAAGGTGACGAGCCGCATGATTCGCGACCGGCTGCTGCGCGAAGCGGAAGGCAACGTCGCGTTGCGGGTTTCGGAATCGGATGACAAGGACGCGATGGAAGTCGCAGGCCGCGGCGAATTGCAACTCGGCATTCTGATCGAGACCATGCGCCGCGAAGGCTTTGAATTATCGGTGTCGCGGCCAAAGGTGCTGATCCGCCGCAACGCGGCCGGCGAACTGGAAGAGCCGATCGAAGAGGTCGTGATCGACGTCGACGAGGAGCATTCGGGCGTGGTGGTGCAGAAGATGTCGGAGCGCAAGGCCGACATGATCGAGATGCGCCCCTCGGGCGGTGGTCGTGTCCGGCTCGTGTTCTACGCTCCGACCCGCGGCCTGATCGGCTATCAGGGCGAACTCCTGACCGATACCCGCGGCACCGCGATCATGAATCGCATTTTTCACGAATATGCGGCGTTCAAAGGCGAAATCCCCGGCC
This sequence comes from Pseudorhodoplanes sp., assembly GCF_050250235.1. Classification (GTDB taxonomy): domain Bacteria; phylum Pseudomonadota; class Alphaproteobacteria; order Rhizobiales; family Xanthobacteraceae; genus Pseudorhodoplanes. The sequence goes on along the minus strand of NZ_JBFWPA010000146.1, from coordinate 9,962 downwards.
GGCGCAATGGGGTTCTGATTTCCAACGAGCAGGGCGACGCCGTCGCCTATGCGATGTGGAAACTCGAGGATCGCGGCCCGATGATGATCGAGCCGGGCTGGAAAGTGTATCGCGGCATGATCGTCGGCGAGCATACCCGCGACAACGACCTCGAGATCAACGTGCTGAAGGGCAAGCAGCTCACCAATATCCGCACCACCTCGAAGGATGAGGCGGTGCGGCTCACCCCGCCGATCCGCATGACCCTGGAAAAAGCGCTCGCCTACATCCAGGACGATGAGCTGGTCGAGGTCACACCCAAATCGATACGGCTGCGAAAGAAGCTGCTCGACCCCAATGACCGCAAGCGGGAAGAGCGCCGCAAGGAAGCCGAGACCGTGTGATACAAGGTTGTCCTGCGATGGCACAGGCCGGACAAGGCCTCAAAAATGTCAATGAAATCAGGCATTCACGACCGCTCGGGTTCGGATCGTTCCAATTTTGCGGAACAAACCGGTGCACAAAATCCACACCTTTACCGATCATTAATCATGGGGCTTGAACGCCGAGTCGGCGCTTGCTCTTATGGTGCCCATGAGCACGACCCTGATCGAGATTCGACGTGCAAAGCCGTCCGACGCGAGCGACGTGGCACTGGCCCATGACGAAGCGTGGCGCGGGGCCTATCAGGGCATCATCCCCGGCACCGAACTCGAAAAGCTCGTCAGTCGCCGCGGTCCGGACTGGTGGCACTCGGCCATCCGCAAGGGCAGCCGCATCGCGCTGATGCAGTTCGGCGATACAATCGCGGGCTATGCCAATTACGGGCGCAACCGTGCGCGCAGTCTGTATTACGATGGCGAGATCTACGAATTGTATCTCAAGCCGGAATTTCAGGGTCTGGGCTTCGGCCGCCGGCTGTTCACCGCAGCGCGCCGCGATCTCGCCCAGAGCGGTTTGAAGAGCCTGGTGATCTGGGCGCTGTCCGACAACGATCCGGCGGTGGAATTCTATCGCGCGCTCGGTGGCCGAGCGGTGGCCCGCTCGTCGGAGCGGTTCGGCACCAAGGTGCTGGATAAGGTCGCCTTCGCCTGGCAGTCCTGAGCCGGCGCTCAGCTTCATATTTCCACTGATGAGGGACGCGCGTTTTCACGCGCGCACGCCGAAGGGCAATCACAACAGCCCGTTCTCCTGCGCCAGCGCCTTCAGCGACACCGCCGGGCGTGCGCCGATATGCTGAATGACCTCGGCCGCGGCCAGCGCCGCGAGCTTGCCGCAAGCGGCGTGATCGCGCCCGGTTGCAAGCCCGAACAGAAATCCGGCGGCGAACAGATCGCCCGCTCCCGTCGTGTCGACCAGCTTGTCGATCGGGGCCGCCGGCACCGCCAGCGTGTTGTCCTTGCTGACCACCACGCAGCCCTTTTCGCTGCGGGTGACCACCGCGAGCTTCACATCGTCCTTCAGCGCGGCGATGCCTGAATCGAAATCCGCTGTCTCGTAGAGACTTTTCAATTCGGCCTCGTTCGCAAACACCAGATCGACCGTGTTGTCCCGCATCAGCCTGAGGAATTCGTCGCGATAGCGGCCGACACAGAAGGCATCCGACAGCGTCAGCGCCACCGTACGGCCGGCATCATGTGCGGCCTTCGAGGCCTTCACGAACGCTTCCTTGGCCTGAGGCGGATCCCACAGATAGCCTTCGAGATAGGTGATGGCGGCATCCCCGATCAGCTTCGGATCGATGTCGGCGGGCGACAGGTTCTGCGCGGCGCCGAGATAGGTGTTCATGGTGCGCTCGCCATCCGGCGTCACCATGATGTAGCAGCGCGCGGTCGAAGGCCCGTCACTCGCGCGCGGCGTATCGAAGCCGACACCGAGCGCGCGGATGTCATGTGCGAACACCGTGCCGAGCACATCGTCGTGGACCTTTCCGACAAACGCCGCGCGTCCGCCGAGGCTCGCGACACCGGCAATCGTATTGGCAGCCGAGCCCCCCGAGCTTTCGGTCGCCGGTCCCATTGCCTCATAGATGGCGCTGGCACGCGTTTCGTCGATCAGGGCCATGCCCCCCTTCTGCATGTTCTGCTTAATCAGGAAATCGTCCTCGGCTCGGGCGATGACATCGACAATGGCGTTGCCGATTCCGAGAACGTCGTAGCGGGGAGCGGTCATCCGTGGATCCTCTGAACGAAGGGCGGCGCACTATAGCGATGCGCTGCCACGAGGCAATGCAGCGCCGCATGAACCCGGCTTTGCTGCCCACTATGGGCCCGACCCTACGATCCCTGATCGCAGGCAGATGCCCGATCGAGCAACAGCCTGCGCTCGCGCGCATTCCGGGTAAGCGAAGCGGCGCGTTCGAACTCCACGCGGGCTGCTTCCGGCCGCTTCAGCTTGGCAAGGAAATCGCCCCGGACGCTCGGCAGCAAATGATACGATCTGAGCGACGGCTCGTCGGCCAGCGCATCAACAATCTCAAGCCCCGCGCTCGGTCCGAAGGCCATGCCCACCGCCACCGCACGGTTGAGCTCCACGACGGGTGACGGCGCGACTTGCGCCAGGACCGCGTAAAGCGCGGCTATCCGCTTCCAGTCCGTTTCCTGTGCCGACGGGGCGCGCGCGTGACAGGCCGCAATCGCCGCCTGCAAGGTATAGGGCCCGGGCGGCGCTGCCGCACTCTCGGCCCGATCGAGGGCGGCAAGCCCATGACGGATCAGAAGCGAATCCCAGCGCGCACGATCCTGATCGAGCAGCAGGATCGGTTCACCGTCCGGCCCGGTTCGGGCCGGAAATCGGGACGCCTGAATTGCCATCAATGCCACGAGACCGTGAACGTCGGGCTCGTCCATGGCAAGACCCGCAAGCACGCGCCCAAGGCGCAGCGCCTCGTCGCACAGCGGACGACGGATCCATTCCGCCCCACTCGATGCCGAATAGCCTTCATTGAAAATCAGGTAGATCACCCCAAGCACGGCCGAGAGCCGATCCGTTCTGTCCTGCCCGTGCGGCAGTTCGAACCGGACGCGCGCTTCGGTCAGCCTGCGCTTCGCTCGAACGAGCCGTTGCGCGATGGTTGGCTCAGGGACCAGGAACGCTCTGGCGATCTCGTCCGTGGTGAGCCCACCCAGAAGACGCAGCGTCAGGGCGACCTGAGCCTCCACGGACAAGATCGGATGACAGGCAATGAACATCAAACGGAGCAGATCGTCGTCGATGTCCGTGTCCAAAGCACTGTCGAAATCCGGCATCGACAGTTCCCTCGATCGCAGGTCGTGACCGATCTCCTCATGCTTGCGTTCGCGCAACTTGGACCGGCGGAATTGATCGATGGCGCGCCGCTTGGCCGCGGCCATCAACCATGCACCCGGCCTTTCCGGGATCCCGCTCAGCGCCCAGGTTTCCAGGGCGGCCACCAGCGCATCCTGCGCCAGCTCTTCGGCAAGGCCTACATCCCGCGTGAAGCGGGCCAGGCCGGCAATCAGCCTCGCCTGCTCGATTCGCCAGACCGCCTGGATGGCACGATGGGTATCGGTCGCTGTCACGGCGGCCGATACACCATCCTTTTGCGAGCCGGCGCAAGCGCGATTCGTGCCGAAAAAATTACTGCCGTTCGGCGTTTCGCGCCATCTCCAGCCGCACCCTTTCTTCATGCGCCGCCTGCTCGGGCGGGAACACGTCCGGCGAAAAATCCGCCGGATCGAAGATCGGCCGCAATTCCACCTCGCCTTGGCCCAGCACTTCGAGGAAGCGCTTGCTCCACATGACCGCTTCATCCATGGTCTTCACTTGGAACATCGCGTAGGAAGCGATCAACTCCTTGGATTCGGTGAACGGACCATCGATCACCGTCATCCTGCCCTCTGCAAGCTTGACGCGCTTGCCCTTCGAGGTGGGATGCAAGCCATTGGTGCCCAGCAGCACGCCGGCTTTGGTCATCTCCTCGACGAACGTTCCCATCCGCATCATGAGCTCCGTATTCGGCGGCGCGCCCTCTTCGGACTCACGGGTGGCTCTCAATAATCCCAAAATCTGCATGTGTTGACTCCCGAAGTTGTTTCGACCCGGCCGCTGACGAAGAGGAGATCGCCAGCCCCGACGTCACGTCGAACGACGCCCGTCAAAATCGACAGGCCACAGGAAATTTTCTTGCATTCCTGTCCGCTCATTTCTTCACACCCATTTCCATTTCGCGGAATCGGTCGAGGGTTGCGCTTTCGCCGAAATCCTCAAGTTCGAACATCTGGCGGATTTCGATCTCGCCATCGCCGAACGAGGGATTGGGGAAACGTCTGGTCCATTCCAGCGCCTCTTCGCGTGACTTCACTTCGATGATGGTATAGCCCGCCACCAGTTCCTTGGTCTCGGCAAAGGGACCGTCGACGATGGTCTTCTTGCCGCCGGTCCATTTGATGCGCCATCCCTTGGCACTCGGTTGCAAACCGTTGCCGTCAAGCAGCACGCCGGCCTTGGTGAGCTGTTCGTGGTAACCGGCCATCGCGCTAAGAAGCTCCTCGGTCGGCATCACGCCGGCCTCGGAATCCCTCGTCGCCTTTACCAGAATCATGAAACGCATCGTCAAATCTCCCTCTTGCGAGCCTGCATTCCGACCACCGGAACCCGCTCCTGCCGACACGACGAGCGAAGGCAGGCACGATCGACATCGGGGCGAACTTTCTTCCCTGTGACATCTTGCCCAGAATGTGACGGCCCTGGGGCTGTAGAGCGGAGCAGAAGAGCGCATGTCAATTGCCCGGAACGTTGCGATTGTCGGCGTGGCGACGCTTGCCTCGCGCGTGCTCGGCTTCGTACGCGACGTCGCGATCGCAGCCCTGTTCGGAGCGAGCGCTCGCGCCGACGCCTTCGTGGTGGCGTTTCAGTTCTCCAACCTGATCCGGCGGCTCCTCACCGAAGGGGCGCTCAATGCGGCCTTCGTGCCGCTCTATCTCCGGCGGCGCGATGAAGTAGGCGAAGAACTCGCCGGCGCCTTCGCCGGACGGGTGATCGGGACGGTGGCGATAGCCTTGCTCGCGCTGTCCGTCCTGCTCGCATTTGCGATGCCGCTGCTGATGCTGGCGCTGGCACCTGGTTTTGCCGACCGTCCGCAGCCGCTGACCCTGTCGATCGAGCTGTCGCGCCTGATGCTGCCCTATCTGGTGCTGGCCGGGCCGGTGGCGGTGCTGATGGGCGTCCTGAACGCCAATCACCGATTCCATACCGCGGCGCTGGCGGCCGTGGTCTTCAACGTCATCATCCTGATCGCATTGTCCGGAATTTTTTTTGCGCGTGCCGGCGACAGCGACCTTTCGGCGCAAATCGTCGCTTTGTCGATTGCCTGCGCGGGGCTGTGCCAGCTCGCGCTGGTCGCGTGCGCGGTCTGGATCGGACCGGAAAAGGCGACCCCGCTGGGCCTGCTCCCGCAACGAGAAGCGAGACGTTTTGCAGCACTCGCCATTCCCGGTCTGATCGCGAGCGGCATTCCGCAACTCACCATGATCGTTGCGGTAATGGTCGCATCCAGCTGGCCGGGCGCGGTGTCATGGCTTTATTACGCCAACCGGCTCGTCGAACTGCCGCTTGGGATTGTGGGTATCGCAATCGGCACGGTAATGACACCGGCGCTGACCCACGCGATGCGCAGTGACGACCACGAGCTTGCGCCCCGTACCATCCGCCACGGGCTCGAGATGGCCCTGGGACTCGCGATGCCGGCCGCGTTCGCGCTTGCGCTGCTGGCCTGGCCGATCGTCCGCATCCTGTTCGAGCGTGGCGCATTCACCACTCTCGACAGCAACTCGACGTCGGCAATGCTCGGCGCCCTCGCCATCGGCCTGCCCGGCCATGTTCTGGTCAAGGCGCTGTCGCCGATCTTCTTCGCGCGCGAGGACACCCGCACGCCCATGATCGCGGCTGGCGCCGGACTTGTGGTGGCGCTGATCGGCAGCCTTGTCTTCATGGCGATCGGCCGACCGACAGGCATCGCTCTATCGGTCGGCCTTTCCGGGTGGGTAAGCGCCGCGATGCTGTGGCTGCTCGCGACACGGCGTGGGATGCTTCGCGTCAGCGGCGGCGAATGGCGCCGTCTCATACTGATCTCTGTCTCGGCGCTGGCGATGGGGATATTCGCGCGTCTGATGGCGGAATTCGTGAACCTGTCCGCAATCAACGGCCGGCTCACGCAGGTCGCGCTGCTCCTTGTCGTGATCGGGTGTTCGATCGCCGTCTACGCATCCTGCCTGTGGCTGACCGGGATCGTGCGTCCGCATGAATGGCGGGAATTGTTCCGGCGGCCGTGAGGCTCTTGCCATGCGCAGCCGCGCCGTGGCATGCACGCGCGGCTTTTCTCCTGCGCGGATACAAGGACCGGCGCCGGTCTTTCCGATCGCGCTCGCTACTCGCGGAAACTGACAATGGCGTTCAAGCAACTGGTATTTTCCGGCGTGCAGCCGACCGGGAACCTGCATCTCGGCAACTACCTTGGCGCCATCGTCAAGTTCGTTGACCTGCAAAAGCATTTCGATTGCATCTATTGCGTGGTCGACCTGCACGCCATCACGACCTGGCAGGACCCGGAGGAGTTGCCGCGCGCGATCCGTGAGGTGACCGCGGCCTTCATCGCCTGCGGAATCGATCCGAAGAAGCACATCGTATTCAACCAGAGCCAGGTGGCCGAGCACGCCGAGCTCGCGTGGATTTTCAACTGCGTCGCCCGCATGGGCTGGCTCAACCGCATGACGCAGTTCAAGGAGAAGGCCGGCAAGGACCGCGAGAATGTATCGGTCGGCCTGTTCGCCTATCCGACGCTGATGGCTGCCGACATCCTGGTCTATCGCGCTACGCATGTGCCCGTCGGAGAGGACCAGAAGCAGCACCTCGAATTGTCCCGCGACGTGGCGCAGAAGTTCAACAACGATTATGCCGCTTCGATAATGAAGCACGGATTTGGCGAAACATTCTTCCCGCTCCCCGAACCGCTGATCCAGGGACCGGCGACGCGGGTGATGTCGCTGCGCGACGGCTCGAAGAAGATGTCGAAGTCGGACGCCTCGGATTATTCACGCATCAACCTGACCGACGACGGCGATGCCATCGCGCAGAAGATTCGCAAGGCAAAGACCGACCCGGAGCCCTTGCCGAGCGAAGAGCCTGGTCTGGAGTCACGCCCCGAAGCCGACAATCTGGTCGGCATCTATGCCGCTCTGAAGGATGTCACCAAGGGCGAAGTCCTGCGCGAATTCGGAGGCGCGCAGTTTTCCTCCTTCAAGTCGTCGCTGGTGGATCTGGCAGTAGCCAAACTCGGTCCGATCGGCTCCGAGATGAAACGTCTGGTCGCCGACCCGGCCTATATCGATACCGTACTGGCTGACGGTTCGGACCGCGCGCGCGCGATTGCGGCCAGGACCATGAGTTCTGTCAAGGACGTTGTCGGTTTCGTCCGGCGTTGAACCCCGGCCACGATGTGCAAGCTGCCGCTGCTTTGCCTTGTTATCAGGCCACACGCCATGCAAGAATCCATTGCGTCCAGGGGTAGCCGATGAGCCGCCAACGCCGCTCCTACGAATCCGGCCACAAGCCGAAATATCTGGTCGTCATCGACGATTCACCGGAATGCGATCGCGCCATCTATTACGCTGCCCGTCGCGTGTCCCGCATCGGTGTGGGGATGATCATGCTTCGGGTGATCGACATCGAGGATCGCAACCAGCAGTGGCTCGGCGTCGCCGACATCATGCGCGCGGAGGCCTATGAAGAGGCGAACGAGGCGCTGGATCGCGCCGCGGGCCGCGCCAATGGCGTCGCCGGAATTACCCCCGAGCGCGTGATTCGCGAGGGGGGCTGGATCGAGCAGATCATGAAGCTGATCGACGAAGACGAGGATGTCGCGATCCTGATCCTGGCGGCGGGCACCACCAAAGAGGGACCGGGCCCGCTGGTCACGGCGATTGCGCGGACGGCGGGCGAATTTCCCATTCCGGTGGCGATTGTGCCGGGTCACCTCTCGGACGAGGAACTGGACGCCCTGTCCTGAACGATTGATTTGCCGGCCTCGCGCCGGTTGCCTTGCCGGTTGACCTCGGCGGACAAAACGCCATCTATAGCGCGACGGGGCCCGTTTCTGCCCGCGCTGGAGCGATCCGATGTTTATCCAGACCGAAGCCACGCCGAATCCGGCGACCCTGAAATTCCTGCCGGGACGTAGCGTGCTGGACGGCACGCTGGATATGACAAGCCGCGAGCAGGCTGCGAAATCGCCGTTGGCCGAAAAGCTGTTCGACATTGCGAATGTCAGCGGCGTGTTCTTCGGCTCCGACTTCATCACCGTGACCAAAAGTGCTGGCGAGTGGCAGCAACTCAAGCCGCTGATCCTCGGCGCCATCATGGAGCATTACATGTCCGGTGTGCCGCTCCTGAAGGACGGCGATGCCACCGACAGCTCCGAAGAAGACGAGTTTTTCGACAGCGCCGACGCGGAGACGGTCAAGACCATCAAGGAACTGATCGAGACGCGCGTGCGCCCGGCTGTCGCCAATGACGGCGGCGATATCACATTCAGGGGCTTCAAGGATGGCGTCGTGTTCCTGTCGATGAAAGGGGCATGCTCGGGCTGCCCTTCCTCCACCGCGACCTTGAAGCACGGCATCCAGAATCTGCTGCGGCATTTCGTGCCGGACGTGACGGAAGTCCGGCCGGTTTGACCGCGGGTCGTCCCTGGCGAAAGCCGGGACCCATCAGGCTCGCTCTGTGATTTGGGTCCCCGCTTTCGCTGGGGACGATATGATCCGCGGCATGCTCGTGCTCGCCATCGATACCGCGCTGGAGGCCTGTTCGGCCGCGATTTTCGATTCCGACCAAGGCGCGATCATTGCCAGCGAATCGGAAATCATGAGTCGCGGCCATGCCGAAGCGCTGATACCGCTGCTCCAGGGATTGATTGGGCAAACCGGGCTGGACTTTCATGCACTCGACCGGATCGCGGTGACGGTCGGACCGGGCAGCTTCACCGGTTTGAGGGTCGGGATCGCCGCCGCCCGTGGCATTGCGCTCGCCGCAAAGAAAGAGGTGGTAGGCGTCACCACGCTCGCCGCGCTGGCAGCGCCATACATCGAAGCCGATCCGAAGCTGCCGGTCGCCGCAGCGATCGACGGCCGCCATCGTCACGTTTATTTTGAGCTGTATGGTCCGCAGGGCCGCGTTCTCCTGTCGCAGCGAATAATCCCGGTGGAGGAAGCGGTCCGCGCCTCGGCGGGTGCATCGGCGGCACTGGTCGGATCGGGAGCACAGATGATGGCCGAAATCTGGCCTGATCCTACGCAACTGCCGCCGCTCGACGAGCGGCAAGCACCCGACATTGGCTGGGTCGCACGTCTCGGCGCACGCACGCGGCCGCAGGATGCGCCTCCAAAGCCGCTTTACCTCCGTCCCCCCGACGCCCATCCGCAGACCGCATCCATATTGCCGCGCCAATGAAATGGCTGTTCGACCTGTTCTGGCCGCCCCGGCCGCCGCTGGTCGCCGACGCCACGATCCGTGACGTCGCAGCGATTGCGCGACTGCATGGCGCTTCGTTCCGTCGTGGCTGGAGCGACGGCGAGATCGAAGGCATGCTGCTCGACCGCAACGTGCTGGCGCATCGGGCCATGATCGGTCGCAATCTTGCAGGGTTCATCATTTCGCGGATGGCCGCCGATGAAGCCGAGATCCTGTCCGTCGCAGTTGCCGAATCCTACCGCGGGAGAGCCATTGCACGCACCCTTCTGCGTCACCATCTTGGACGCTTGGCGGGGCTCGGTATTCAAAGCGTCTTTCTGGAAGTTGACGAAGGAAACGTTTCGGCGCTGCGGCTATACCGGCGGGCCGGTTTCGTGGAAGTCGGGCGGCGCGCTGCCTATTATCCGAAGGATGGCTAGCCAGCGGCAGCATTGGTGTTGCGGCGAAATCTCATGTAACCGCAAGGACCGCAACAGCACGTTGCGAGATGATGGACG
>NZ_JBFWPA010000145.1:0-14199 GCF_050250235.1 Pseudorhodoplanes sp. | reverse complement strand
CAAAACGCCTCACGTGACAGCTGGACATTCGAGCAAACGGAAACTCGCTTGGCCGCGATAATGCACGGCATCCATGATGTTTGCGCAGAAACGGCAGAAGAATACGGATCCGCGAATGATTATGTTTTGGGTGCAAATATTGTCGGCTTCGTACGGGTGGCCGAAGCAATGCGATCTTTAGGTGTGATCTGATTTAGTTGCAGGTGTCAGGCCCTTTGAACACGCAGATCGCGCCGCCCTAGTGCGGCTGCGCTAACAACGACCAACCGGACTGTCCGGCAAGTCGTTTCCTAGACTTCTCGAAATGTCGTCTATGGCGCCTCGCAGCGCAGAGGAAGTGAGCGAGCGGCCGAAGCGGCATTAAAGTGGATTGCCTAACGCTATCCCGTGACATTGTAGGTGCGATTCAATTCCATGCAGAAAATAAGAGGCCGCCGATAGCAAGCATTGTGCCCAGCCAAACAACAGTGTGGTATGGCGGCGAGCCTTGGCAAAAGCTCGCGCGGTGGCCCGGGCGCTGCCGGCGTCCTCGTAATCAGAAATCTGAGGTGGTCGATGTCATTGTCGAGCCCTTCTTCTGATGAGCCAATTGCAGTTGCCATTTTCCGTCGTCAAAAAAAACCTGCAGCGTAGATTAGCGGAGCGACTTCGAGCGTAGAGCGTCTCTTCTGCTCTTGATTCTTTTCACATCGACCCCATATATCAAATATGATGATCATATTTGGATTGCATTCGCCGGTAGCTCGCCTGCTGGGCCATGTGCTGCCCGAGCGGGCATAGGCAGCCGCATTCATCCCGCTCGGGGTCAACGCAAGCATCCAAATCAGTCCCATCTAAAGAGCGACATCAGATCGCCGGAGGATCATCATGTCCATTAGCAATCATCTGACTCCCGTCGACGGAGGTCAGGCGTCCCACTTGCAGCCCATCTTGACCAAGGCTCACTTAAGGCGAAGCACCGAGCGAAACGAAATCCGGTAGCCTACCACGGATGAGGTCAACAGGCGAGCCCGGCAACTGCAGGCACAGGCATTCGATGAGCTTCTCGCGCTCCTCGGTCGAGGAATTGCGACAGGCGTCCGCCGGCTGGTGTCAATAGCAGCCTCCTTCTTGGCGGTCGTCGAGGAGGCCGCCGCCGCAAGGCGGGCTTATGAGGAACTGTCGCGCCTGAGCGATCACGAACTTGCCGACATCGGTCTCTCGCGCGCCGACATCGCTGCCGTTGCCCTCCGACATCCACGCAGGGCTGAAACTGCCGTAACGCCTTCGGGGCTGGCTTCGGGCGAACTTGTTTCGGGCGAACTCGTTGAGCAGGAGATTCGCAAGGCGGCGTGACACCTGTTGTGCCTCGGGGAAGGCGCTGCCCTTCCCGCCGCTTCGAACGTGCACGAGAAGATTGGGAGCGACTGTGCCCGGAGAGGCCGAGGCGGTCGAGGCGGGTTGGGTTAACTTTGTAGAACCTGTGGAGGAAAAATGAACAAGGCGCACGGGCTTCCCCCAATCGTCATTCCCGAAGATGATTACGGACGCCTCTCGTTCATGGCGACCGTGAGTAGGATGGGCCGCCGGCAACCACCCTCTGGCACCGCGCTAGCTGAGGAACTCGACCGTGCGAGCGTCGTGCCGACGACCGAGGTGCCGGACTCGGTCGTCACGATGGGGTCAACGGTCGAGTTCCGCGACGATGACACCGGGCGCATCTCCAGCGTCACCATCGTTTATCCGGAGGAAGATGCCCACGATCGCGGACTCCTTTCGGTGCTGACACCCCTCGGGGCAGCCCTGATCGGCCTATCGGAGGGCCAGTCGATCTGCTGGAGATCGGCTGTCGGCGACCGCCGCAACCTCACTGTCTTGCATGTCAGCCGAGCCCCGACCCCATCTTCTCAAATAGCTGCGGATTGACGCCAGAAGGTGGAAGGGTGGTCGCGCGGACGGCACGTTGTTATCCGGGATTCCAATCCTTGGCCGGACGCCGATATCGGACGATGTTGATTTCCACGCGCCTAAGTGGGCATACAAGCGATCGCGCTTTTTGCAAATGCGCGCGTCATTGCGACGCGGCTTGGGATTAGAGAATCAAGACACTTGAAACTAGGAGATCCGAAATGACCAATCCATACATCAACGATCAAGCGGCACGCGCACAAACTGCGGCTTTGATCGGGCGCCTGCTAGCGGACAGCTATATCATTTATCTCAAGACGCAGGGATTTCACTGGAACGTTGTCGGGCCGCAATTTGAACCGTTGCATACGCTGTTTCAAGATCAATATATTGAACTCGCACAGGCGATTGATGAGATCGCCGAACGGATACGCGCACTCGGGGTCAAGGCGCCTGGCAGCTTCTTTGAATTCCAGGCATTGACTTCCATCAGCGAAGAGACGGGCGCGCCTGCGGCCGATGCCATGATCAATCAGCTTTTATCTGATCATAACACTGCGTCGCGCACCGCTCTGCAAGTAGTCAGGGAGGCCGAGACGCAAGGAGATGTTGCGACGGCTGATCTCGCGACGACGCGGGTGACGCAACACGAAAAGACGGCCTGGATGCTGAGCAGCTTGCTGAAACCTAGCAAGTAGTAAAGCGGGTCATAATGTGTGTGACCGTCTGACTTGTCGTGTAATCCATATGCGAGAGCATCAGGTGCCGCGAATTGCCGACAGTTTGGGTCTTGGAATCTTTGCGCGCCGCAGTGAGATAGGCATACCGTGCTGGGCAAAAGCGAGAACAACGTTATAGCTCTGAACCGTCAGTCCGTGCGTTGTAGTCGACGGCAGGACGCAGCGGTCAAGTTCCAGCTCTCGACATTGGCACCGAAAGCCCCCGCAGGTTCATACGATAAGCCTGCCTTCAAACGCGGGAAGATCGAAGGCTGGCAAAGCGCGTGCCACGTTCCGCCGCTATTCACCGAGCCAGGCCACAGCCTGCATACTCCCGAGGAGATGGGCGTCGCATCTTCGTCGGAATCGACAAAAGTGCTGGCCATTTCCCACACGCGCTTTGGCAAACGGCAGACGGTCCGCGAGAAATCGTTCAATGGCCTGGGACAGTAACAAAGATGGTCGGGGCGATGGTGGAGGCCGCCTTGCGCATGGGCATAAGTGCTAGCGGAATTCGCAACATCGCAGGTACCAATCCAAGCTTGAGCGCAAGTAGGCGGACCTGCATAACAAGCAAGCCGCGCTGACGACCGGATGAACACATGCGCTCCAAATGATGGCCCCACTGCCGACGCAGCTATCGCTCGGTCTGAGCAATCCAACGTTTCGTACCTTGACGTAAAACGCATGCACGAGTGCGCTCATCATGGCTTCCCACCTATGCCGGTGGGCTCGACAATGCCGCTCGTGTTTTGGGCGCGGCGTTGCGATTCATGGCGATGTCGCCGAAACTTGGTTGTCAGATCCAGTCGGATTTGCAACCTGCATCGGTGGGGCATGGACATGGACCTCACCGCCGGAATGCCGCTTCAGAATATCAATGGCGCGCTGTTCGTCCGTCGTACCCCGGGTCCGCACCCATAATAACAATCCTCCGCGATCGATCTGGTCCTGCAGATAAGTTGCATGACGGTCCCCAAGCCATTTCGCCAACGCAGAGCCAAGGAGCCCACCTGTTCCTCCCGCCAGCACCACTGCGGTTATAATCGCGGCGAGCGTCCCCCCGGAGGCTACGACAGCGCCTGCAGCGGCTGCCGCTCCAACATAGACCAATGCCCCTATCAACCCGCCCTGGGCGTCGCCGATGGCCTCGGGTGAGACATACGCTGCACGCGGGACCGCAGGATCGTCAGCAAGTGCGCTGATGCTCTTGAACTGGGCGCCCAACTTTTCCCGCACAGCGGTTTCGCTCGCGAGCAGCCCAAGCTCGGACCGGTGGAACCCGGAACTAAGAAGCTCGTCAATGGCGCTTTGAAGGTCTTCGTTTCGGTGAAAAATTCCCACCGCTTCCCGGATGGTACGTATCTCTTGTTCAGTAAGCATATGACATTCTCCTGCATGACTTGGATCTACGGCCTGCCAACGATGCGTGCTACACTAACAGGTGATTCCAGTTTCCATACCGTTCCCGGATTGCCCCGCGCCGGAAGCTCAGACCGATTAGAGCTGCTCCCGAGATGATACTCGCGATCGTTCCGGCGACATCCGCTTCATACACGAGCGCGAGGATCAGGAGCGCCGCGCCGAGGACAACATTGAAGTACCGCACCGGCCGAGCGACTTCAGCGGCGGCGATGGATACCACCGTAAGGACGAGTGCGCCGATCAGGTGATGAGCGTCCGCCAAGCCGCCGTCGGCACCGAGCGTCACGCGGGTGAACAGTAGCGACACGCCAATGAGCGCGCTGATCGCCAAATTCCAAGGAAGGCCGACACCGCCGCCAACCATCTCTTTCAATATTGCGCAAGGAGGTCGATCGAATTCGTCGGGGACAACCCTTTCCTTGCCGGCAACGGGCATTTCGTCGGTGCCTCCAACGAGAAGCACCCGCAACCAGTTCTGGCCCGCGTTTACTCGGCGGCGCAGGAACTGCAGCGTGGCGAGCAATTCATCAAGGGAATAGGGGATCTGGACAAGGACCGCGGCGGCAGCAATCAGAGCGAGCGTGCTCCACGTGCCAATGACAATCGGCTGGATGACGATAAAGAATATCGAGGTGATACCAAGCGGAGCTATCATCAGTCCGAACAGCAATACAAGCCAAGGCATTGTTCGCCAACGCGTCCGTGAGCCTACGACGCCGGTAAGGATCTCCAACAGGTACGTGTAGCCGCCCACCGCCGCATCAGATACCGGCCAAGCTTTCGACACCGATGATGTGATGATCTCCTCTGTTCCATTTCTCGGGTCCACCGCCGATCCGGCGAAGAACGGCTCCCACACGCTTGGGACATGGCCCAACTGGTATGCTGCGAGATAGCGCGAAACGTATAGTCCTATGAGCGCCAACCCGATGATCGGCAGGCGCTGAGTCCATACTGAGGGGTTGTAGCTCCAGCCTGGCGGCACATCAGGACCGGTCAGTGTCGCAAGAGCTGATGGACCCGGATCCGGCTTGGTACAAACCGCGAAGCCGAATATCAGCGCGCCGACAAGCGTGTCTGAGAGGTAAGCCGCTCCGTTCGCGGTTGAGAGCAGGAAAGGTATTGCCATCACCCCGGCACCGATGCCGGCGCAGGCCCAGCGCGCCAATTGTACTCGCCACGAGAGGGAAATGGCGGCGCACAGGATGAGGAGGGACCCAAGCGCAATCTCGGTCGTCCGCAAGAGCGGCTCTCCGACATTTATCAGCGCCGGTTGCGTGATGAGCCAAGTCCCGAGGCCGATGTTGAGAAAATGCGCCCAGCGATAAGCGCCGTGCTCAGCCCTGATCCGCTCCCTGTGGCGGGCGGACAGTTCTTCTGGATTCTCCCCCAGCTTGCCGGCGGCGCCGAACCACAGCGGCGGCGTGATGCCATTCGCCTTGTACCAGCGGAGCGGATCGCTCTTAAGCAAGCCCACCATGCGGGGCAACTCTTCTTGCAGGCGGTGCTTTGGCTCCCAACCGAGCAAGTCTCGCGCCCGCCGAACATCGAGCGCATAGTGATCGTCCGACATAGGAATCATGAAAGGTCGGACGAACGGGGGTTCTCCCTTGTCGATCATGTCGGGAATAACTGGTTCGAACGTGTGCTGTGCCCAGGATCCGGCAGCCGCAATTACCTTCGGCAATCGCAATGTCGACCACTCGTCCGCTCCGTGGAGCAAGCGCCCGAGTTCGTCCTGAAGGGCGTCGTAGCCCATCGCATCAGGCTCACCGATCAGAATCTCGGTTGCAGGGGGGAGGATGTGTCTTCGGTCAATGACTCGTCGGAAGGCCTCTATCAGATCCTCGCGATGGAGCATGGCCTGGCCGACCAAAGTGTTGCCTGAGTAGAAGTGGCTCTGAAAATCGCGCTCGAAAATGCGCGCGATTTGGTGAGAGAGCGTTGGCACCATGACGTGCTCATCATAAACGCCAGCCAGCCGCAGGAGCACATATGGTGTTTTCTCACGCTCTGCGCGGATCACTTCTTCCGCCGCCGCTTTCGACCGCGGATAAGCCCAGCGCGGTTCGACAGGCTGGTTTTCGTCGATGTGCTCGCCTGGTCGGCACGGAGAGTGCACCAGTATCGTGCTTGAATAAATGAACTGATCTACTTCGAAGTCGCGGAGCGCCCGCAGCAGCTTCCGCGTTCCTTCGACATTGACCTGGTCGTACAGAGCACTGTCTTCACCGCTGAAATCGAAGTAGGCGGCAAGATGAATGACGCTGGCAATGTTTGAACCAAACGAGTCACGCAACTTGCGGAGCGCGAGCTCGATAGCCGGCCCCGAGGTCAGATCCATTCCAATGATCGGAAAATCGGACTTATCAGCGCGCAAATCGAAGCCGACGATCTCGTATTCCGGGCGAAGAGCCTTTCCCAGCGACTGGCCGAGATTTCCCGCCGCGCCCGTTATGATGACGAGTGGCTTGCGGTTGGCGGCTCTTGTCTGCTTCGATCTCCGTTTTGCTGTAGCCGCCATTTGCGAGAGTACTTTCCCTATTGTTTGAACGCGCGTCGTTCCTCTCGTTCATCAAGGCTAGTGGTACCCAACACCCATCACATAGGCGCGGATAAGCAGCTCCTCGTCTTTGACTTCCCGCAACAGCGCTTGCAGCGCGTCTCTGGCATTCACCACGCCACAGGGATGTGAGTTCTTGTCAACGATGGGGATGTGAACGAACCCCTTCTCTTTCATAAGAGCCAGGACGTCGTGCAGCTGATCGTCGGCTCGGCACGTGGTCACTGTTTGAGTCATCACCGCGGACACTGCCTTGTTTTCGAAAGCGCCGTGATGTTGGGCGACTTGTCGCACGACATCAGTCTTGGTGACCACACCCACCATCGCTCCGTCGCTATCGCACACGACCAGGAGGGCTCGATGGGTGTCGGACAAGAGGTTGGCGGCCTCGACCAGCGAAGCGTCATCTCGAACCGTAATCATGCGCTGCTGAGCGACGGGCAGTATGCTTTGGACGCGCATCGAAGTGTCCTTGTTTTCAGCTCCCTTACAGAACTCCACGGCCTGATCGTTGAAGAGCTGGAGGACTCAGGTCAGGCAAATCTTGTCCTAGCCTCATTCATGTGGCGCTGTAAGCACAGCAAGCAAACGAATTTAATTGTCAGTTGAATGCAGAGTTTCTGCTCTCAGCGAAGAGAATCAGCCGAGTCAAAAAGGCATGACCAAGGGAGGCTTACGAAAGACGCGAAGGGATAACTACCGAGTGCAGCCGCTCAGAAATTGGTCTGGCGCTCCATGGAAATCTCAGCCTGGAGGCTTTCGCGATCTCTAAAAATTGAAGCGATTGCCCGCGTACGACCTTCTTGTTTGTATCGGATCACGCAGTCTTTGGTGGCGATATCGCCCTCGATTGCGATTTCGTCCCACCTCTCTGCATGTCCGACGTAATTGATCGGAACGTCATAATGTTGGCTCCAGAAATAAGGAACAGCTGCAAATGGTTCGCGATGTCCCATCATGTTGAGCGCAACTGTCTGGCCCTGGCGTTCAGCAACCACCCAGTGTTCGACGCGGATATTTGCCCCCGAATGCTTATCCGGCCAGCGAGCGATGTCTCCCGCGGCGTATACGCCAGTGGCGCTCGTTTCGAGGAAGGAATTTACGACGACGCCCCGCTCGACAAGGAGACCGGCTTTTGCCGCAAGGTCTATCCTCGGACGCACGCCGATTCCCGCTACAACGAAATCGGCAGCCAACCTGCGATCGCTCTTGAGCGTGACCTGGTCCTGGGTGATCGAGACCGCTGTCTCATTGAGGTGAAATACGACGCCATGTCCCTCGTGAAGGGATTGCACGAACCGCCCCATCTCCCGGCCAAGAACGCGTTCCATCGGCAGTTTCTCGGGCGCGACGACGTGAACCTCGATGCCACGGACACGCAAGGCGGCGGCGACCTCGAGGCCAATGAAGCTGGCTCCAAGTATGACCGCTCTCGCTGCCCCTTGAGCACTTGCGATGATGCTACGACAGTCCGCAAGCGAGCGGAGCGAATGGACGTGTGACTCATTCCCGCCAGGGATCCATAGTCGGACCGGCTCGGCTCCCGTCGCCAGCAATAGCCTGTCGTATCCAATACTGTTTCCATTGGAGAGCGTGACCTCGCGCGAACGAATATCGATGGCTGCCACTTCCTCGGTCAGCCGCAAGTCGATCGCGTTGTCGCCGTAGAAATTGTCGGGACGCAAGAAGACCCAGTCTTCCGGCACAGCGCCTGCCAAGTAGTCTTTCGACAGGTTCGGCCGATCCACCGGCAGCGCAGCATCGTTGCTTAGCAACACGATGCTGCCGTCAAATTGCTGACGACGGAGCATTTCGGCGGCTGCGAAGCCGGCAGCGCCTCCGCCCACGATCACAATTTTGGCGGGAGCCGTGCTCGGTAGCTTCGGGCGGGCTTTCGGTTCCGGCGCCTCGCGCTTGACTTGCACAAACACCTTGTCTTCGCGATGCTCGATCTCCCAACACGCAATTGGGCTGAAGGCTGGCGCCCGAACCGCCTCCCCGGTGCGAAGGTCGAAACAGGCATGATGCCAGGGACAGCGGATTGCGCCATCGGCAATCACCCCGTCTGCCAAGGGGCCGTGATAGTGAGTGCATTCCGGTGCGACTGCGAAAAAATCATCGCCGTACCTGACAAGTAACACGGCGTCCGCGCCGACATGACCCAAAAGCTTTTCACCGTCGGCAAGATCGCTTTTTGCAACGCCTTGCGCGAGATCGGGGTTCTTGAAGTCTTTTCCTTCATGCATAATTTGTGTTTGTCCGATACATCAGCTGCGCCGAAGCAGCGTCATGGGTTGGCGAGGTTGCCGGGCCACCGAGCAGAGACCCGCGACCAGGAGGAGGGCGGCCAGCACCTTCAGCCGCATTGGTTCACCGGCGCTTCAACAAGCGCACCATCACACCTACTAATGAAGCATACAAACGAATATAATTGACACTTATCTGCATCGTTTATGTTAGATGAGACATGGACATCGAACTGGCGCGAACCTTTGTGGAGATCGTCTCTACAGGCAGCTTCATCAAAGCAGCTGATCGTCTGCACGTCGCTCAAACGACGGTCAGCGCGCGGGTGCGACTCCTGGAGCAGCAGCTTGGTCGGCCGCTTTTTGTCCGGAACAAAGGTGGTGCCTCGCTCACACCAGCGGGCGAGCAGTTCCTGCGCTTTGCTCCGACTTTCGTTCAGCTATGGCAGAGAGCACGGCAACAGGTAGCGGTCCCTGAAGGACACCGTGCGGTATTAACTGTGGGAAGCGAGGTCAGTCTGTGGCAGCCACTTCTGCTCGAATGGGTGAGGATGATGCGGCGGACACATCCGGATATAGCGCTTCGCGCGCATGTCGACGTCCCTCAGGATTTGATTACGCATGTTGCGGCCGGTCTCGTTGACGTCGCTATCATGTACGCACCTCAGCATCGGCCTGGTTTGGAAATCGATTTGCTAATGGAGGAAGAGCTCGTACTGGTGACAACCGATCTGTCAAACCATCGCGCAGATGACCCTCGCTACGTTCATGTAGAATGGGGTCCGGATTTCACCCTTCACCACGGAGCAAGCTTTCCCGACACGACACCGAGCCTGGTCGCCAATCTTGGCCCGCTTGCTCTCAATTACGTGCTCTTGGAAGGCGGCTCAGGCTACTTCAGGATGCACGCGGTCCAGCCATACTTGGAATCTGGAGAACTTCATCTCGTCCCGGGAGCGCCCCACTTCTCATTCCCGGTCTACGCCGTGCACTCGACGAATTTCGATACCGCTACTTTGGGAACGGCGCTCACCGTCCTCCGCGCAGTGTCCACCGCGGAAGTGAATTAACGAGCCGCGCTCAGCGCGCCGCCTATTTGTCGGCACGGAATCTCCCTCCGCGGGTTGTGTTCCGCTACCACGACCTTTCACATCTTGCTCTCATATCCCGGCGTCCCCCGTTTCGTTATTTGTGCGAAAGGGTCTCTAAACTGGAGGCGTCAAGGGCCCGATTCTCGGGGCGGCATCCGATGGGAGCGTGATCCACCGAACCTGCTCTTCCAGGTGCAATTGTATTGTATTGAAACGTCAATAATCTTCGTTTGCCTCCGGAGATATCTTGGATGAAACAGGGTCGGCGTGCCCGGGCTGTCGCAATGGACCGAGCATCGCACCCAGCAATCGGGCTCCTGAGGAGTGACGTGATGGCTACAATTCTTACGTCCGTCAGAGGGCAAAAGCCGCCATCAGGAATGGGTAGGTTCTTTAGTTCGACGAATCTGAATCGATATAGAAAGCTGGCTAGCGGCGCCATTGCCGAAGCGGAGCAGCATCAACTCTTGAAAGACCTGGCTGAAGAAGTGAATGCGTTCAAGCGTGAGGCTCACGTGGCCGGCGACCAAGCGTCTGTATTCCGTGAAAGCAAGGGACCTCAAGCTGGCAGCGGGATATGAATCAAGGAGATCGATCCTCCAGAGACTGGCATGAGAGGACGGCGCAGCAGCGCCCGCCGATCGTCCTGACACCGGCGGACCGTGACAAACTACTCGCGCTGATAAGGGAGCTGCCTGTATCTGCCCACGCCCAAAGCGCAGAATTCCTACGCGAAGAGGTCGAGCGCGCAGACGTTGCGATGGGTGATATATCGCCGACTTTGGTCGTCCGAATGGGAAGCGATGTGAAATTCATCGATCATGAGGACCAACGTATTCATCGCGCCAGGCTAGTTTTCCCGGAGGAGGGTCCCGGACCTCGGTTCATCTCGGTCCTTAGTCCCGTCGGGAGCGCTCTGATCGGCCTTGGACCGGGACAGTCGATCCGCTGGACTGAGGCCCGCGGGGAACGCAGGCTTACCGTTCTCGAGGTCTCTGGTGACGCGTTTATTCCATCCGGACGTCGGAGGCGTGAATGAAGCGCTCGTTTAAGATTGGAGATCACGTAAGCTGGAATTCGGAAGCAGGACGGGTCGCCGGAACAATCATCAAAGTCCACCACAAGGACTTGCAATATAAAGGATACACCCATCACGCCTCGCTGGAAAATCCCCAATACGAGATCAGAAGCGACAAAACGGATCACATTGCTCTTCATAAAGTGCGAGCGTTAAGATTGAGACGCCACGAATGAGCGACGATTGTCTGGGTTAGAAGCCGTGGATGTTGATCACATCATAGGAGACGCGATCCTCTCCGCGCCGTCGGACGCGATCATCGCCGCAGATAAAGAGGGTGACATCATCTTCTGGAATCCGGGCGCGGAGCGGATTTTCGGTTTCGCGAGGGCGGAGGCCATCGGTCGATCGCTGGACATTATTATTCCGACGCGTTTGCGGAAGCGCCATTGGGACGGTTACCGTCGAGTCATGGAGATCGGCGAGAGCCGCTATGGCCAGGGCGACGTGCTCGCGGTTCCCGGCACCGCCAAGGACGGCCGGCAGCTATCGCTGGAGTTTACGATCGTCCCGTTGCGAGACGGGTCCAGGGGGCTGATCGGATTTGCTGCCATTATGCGCGATGTGACCGAACGGTTCGAGGAGACACGCGCGCTCAGGCGCAAGGTCGCGGAGATGACCAAATAGCCTGGAGAGCACTTCGCGTTGTCGGACCAGGACATCCATATGCCCCGATCGTTCTTCACAATCGGGCACTCGACGCGTTCGTTCGACGATTTTGTCGCCTTGCTCAACGCGCACGACATCAAGCTCGTCGTAGATGTGCGCGCAGTTCCCAAGTCTCGGACCAATCCACAATACAATTCGAAGGAGTTCTCGGAAGCCCTTTCCGAGTTCCAGGTCGGTTATCAACACATCGCTGCGCTGGGCGGTCTCCGCGGCAGGATGCGGGGTTTGCCGCAGGAGGCCAACGCACTCTGGAAGAACCAGAGTTTTCACAATTATGCAGACTACGCGACGAGCAACGAGTTCCGATCGGGCTTGAAAATGCTGCGTGAGCGAGGCCACGCCACGACATGCGTGATCATGTGCTCGGAAGCCGTCTGGTGGCGGTGCCACAGGAGGATTATTGCCGACTATCTGATCGCGGCGGGAGAAATAGTCTTTCATATCTTGGGGCCTAAGGCAGTGGGCCAGGCACATCTAACCGAGGGTGCTCGCGTGAGAGCGGACGGCACAGTGTTGTATCCGCCTCCTGTTACCGAGCTCGACAAAAATCTTGTTGCGAAACGCTAATTAAATTCGTTTGTCTGCACTCAGTTAAGTTCGCACGCTACGTCTTAGCGATATGATCAAGAAAGCGAAGCTAGAATCAATCGAGCTAAAGACGGGGGAGCATTATGCCAAGGAAAAAACAACAGACCATTCAGTACTGTCAGCAATTATTTCGGCACGCCGCGGATAGACAACGTCCCTTCGCCAGCCTCGCTTTCGGCGCGCGCCGCGCGGCGGTTCTCGGCACTTGGAGAGATGACCGGCGGCATTGCTCACGATTTCCGAAACATACTCTCGGTAATTGACTGCGGTTTGAGACTCGCTGATTCCAATCTCGGTGATCCGGACAAGGTCCGGACCTTCATCGCCGGTGCACGTGAAGGAGTCGAGGAGGGAGTGAGGCTTACCTCTAAGCTCTTGGACTTTGGACGGCAAGATGGGGTCAAGCTCTATGCTGCAGATCTGAGCGCGCTTCTTAAGAATCTTGAGCGGTTTCTTCAATACGGCGCCGGGCCGTCTACACGCGTTGTTCTTGAATGTGCGCCAGCGATTCCGAAGTGCCTTGTCGACCCGGACCAATTTGCCGCAGCGATCTTGAACCTCGTCATCAACGCGCGTGATGCGACGACCGGGGGTGAAGGCGAAGTACGAATTAATACGTCCCGCTGTGAGAGTGACAACGCACTATCGAAGTTAGGCTCCGAAAGCGCTTACGTCCGGGTTAGAGTGCAAGACAATGGCTCGGGAATGCCTGGTCACGTCGCCCGAAGAGTGTTCGAGCCGTTCTTCACAACGAAGGGATATAAGGGAAATGGTCTCGGCGTGCCCCAGGTCGGCGCCTTCATGCGGCACATTGGAGGCCACGTGGCCGTCTCCAGCGATCCTGGTTGCGGTACGACGGTCGACCTTTTCTTTCCAGCTATCGAATCCTAACACTTCTCTGGGTCACGCAAATCGTGCGGTCATCCGCGGCGACCGTTCAGCTGACCCGCGCTGACCTGCCACTGAATTTTTCCTCCACGCGGAGTTAGAGTCCGGCCCGACGAAGGGGGACGGACGATGAAGCGCAAGAGGTTCACCGAGGAGCAAATCATCGCGGTGCTGCGAGAGCATGAGGCTGGTGCGAAGACCGCCGATCTGGCTCGCAAGCACGGCATCTCGGAAGCCACGCTGTACAATTGGAAGGCCAAGTACGGCGGCATGGACATATCGGATGCCAAGCGGCTGCGGTCGCTGGAGGACGAGAACCGGAAGCTGAAGAAACTGTTGGCGGAGTCGATGCTCGACCAGGCGGCGCTGAAGGAACTGCTGACAAAAAAATGGTAGGGCCCGCCGCCAAGCGTGATGCTGTCGCTCACCTGCGGAAAGTGCTGGGGATGAGCGAGCGCCGGGCCTGCACCCTCATAGCTGCCGATCGCAAGATGATCCGCTATCGGTCCCGGCGGTCACCCGACATCGAGTTGCGTAGCCGCCTGCGCGATCTCGCCAACCAGCGTCGCCGGTTCGGCTATCGGCGACTGTTCATCCTGCTGCGGGAACAGGGCGAGCCGTCGGGCATCAACCGCATCTATCGGCTCTACCGCGAAGAAGTACTGACCGTGCGCAAGCGCAAGGCCCGGCGCAGGGCGATCGGGACCCGCACTCCGATCCTGGTCGAGGCCAGGGTCAATGCCCGCTGGTCGCTCGACTTCGTCCATGACCAATTCGCTTTGGGCCGCCGCTTCCGCATCCTCAACATCGTAGACGACGTCACGCGCGAATGCCTGGCAGCCGTCCCCGACACCTCGATCTCGGGCAAACGGGTGGCCCGCGAACTGACGATGCTGGTCGAGGCTCGCGGGAAGCCGAGGATGATTGTGTCAGACAACGTCCTACGTCAGAAACTGAATGGATTGGAGCGGCAACAGACCTCCGTTCACTGACCGAGGTCAGTGAATATTGCTTAACGTCATCCAAGCGGCTTCCGCCGTCAAGG
>NZ_JBFWPA010000144.1:0-14305 GCF_050250235.1 Pseudorhodoplanes sp. | reverse complement strand
GCACGGCGTGCAGCGGCTGGTGCTCGAGCTGGACGGCGAACTCGTCGACCGCGTCGAACCGCATATCGGGCTCTTGCACCGCGGCACCGAGAAACTGATCGAGCAGAAGACCTATCTGCAGGCGATCCCGTATTTCGACCGGCTCGACTATGTCGCGCCGATGAACCAGGAGCATGCCTTCTGCCTCGCGGCGGAAAAGCTTCTCGGTCTGGAAGTACCGCGCCGCGGCCAACTCATCCGCGTACTCTATTGTGAGATCGGGCGCATCCTGTCGCATCTGCTCAACGTCACCACGCAGGCGATGGACGTGGGCGCGCTGACGCCGCCGCTCTGGGGCTTCGAACCGCGCGAGCAGCTCATGGTGTTCTACGAGCGCGCGTCCGGTTCGCGCATGCATGCGGCCTATTTCCGCGTCGGCGGCGTGCATCAGGACCTGCCGCAGAAACTGATCGACGACATCGAGGCGTGGTGCGATCCGTTCCTGAAGACGGTCGACGACATCGACGCGCTGCTCACCGGCAACCGAATCTTCAAGCAGCGCAATGTCGATATCGGAGTGGTGTCGCTGGAGGACGCGTGGAAGTGGGGCTTCTCCGGGGTGATGGTGCGCGGCTCGGGCGCGGTATGGGATCTGCGCAAGAACCAGCCCTACGAATGCTATGCCGAGATGGATTTCGACATTCCGATCGGCAAGAACGGCGACTGCTACGACCGTTACCTGATCCGCATGGAAGAGATGCGCCAGTCGGTGCGGATCATGAAGCAGTGCATCGCGCTGTTGAATGCACCGGAAGGCAAGGGCCGCGTCTCGGCCGATGATCAGAAGGTGGTGCCGCCGAAGCGGGGCGAGATGAAGCGTTCGATGGAAGCGCTGATCCACCACTTCAAGCTTTATACCGAAGGCTTTCACGTGCCGGCGGGAGAGGTGTACGCTGCTGTTGAAGCGCCGAAGGGCGAGTTTGGCGTCTACCTTGTCTCCGACGGCACCAACAAGCCATACAAGTGCAAGATCCGCGCGCCCGGCTTCGCGCATCTGCAGGCGATGGATTTTCTCTGCAAGGGCCACATGCTGGCTGACGTCTCGGCCATCCTCGGTTCGATCGACATCGTGTTCGGGGAGGTCGATCGCTGATGGCCGTTCGTCGTCTTGCCCCGAAAGAATTGCAGCTGAAGGATTTCGCCTTCACGCCCGAAAATCTCGAATGGGCGCGCGGGCAGCTCACGAAATATCCCGACGGCCGTCAGGCATCCGCCGTGATCCCGCTTCTGTGGAAAGCGCAGGAGCAGGCCGGCGGCTGGGTGCCGGAAGCCGCGATCCGCTATGTCGCGGACTTGTTGGACATGGCGCATATCCGCGTCATGGAGATCGCGACCTTCTACACCATGTTCAACCTCGCGCCGGTCGGCCGCTTCCACGTGCAGCTCTGCGGCACCACGCCGTGCCGGCTGCGCGGCGCCGAAGACCTGATCCATGTCTGCGAGAAGCGCATCGGACACCAGTTCGACGTGACGCCGGATGGTGCGCTGTCATGGGTCGAGGTCGAATGCCTCGGCGCCTGCGTGAACGCGCCGATGGCGCAGATCAACTACGATTTCTACGAGGACCTGACCCCGGAAATCCTGACGAAGATCCTCGACGACCTCGCCGCCGGCAAAGAGGTGAAGCCCGGCCCGCAGATCGACCGGCAATACTCTGCTCCCGAAGGCGGTCCGACCACGCTGCTCGACTCGCCCTCGATCAGCGGCAGCGGCGGCATCGCGGCGGCCGAACCGCTGACCGATGCCGCACCGAAAAAGCCGACCGCCGAGGCCAACCAGCGCGAGGCGCCCGCGAATGTCGACACGCTGGTGAAGACCGCCGCGAAGGACGGCATATCCGCAAGAGCGACCGAAAAGGCGCTGACCGACGATGCGCCGGTGTCCGACGCGCACAAGCCGACCTTGCTTGCCGAAGCGCGTGGCGGTGTGGCCGACGATCTGAAACTGATCTGGGGCGTCGGGCCCAAGCTCGAAGCGATGCTGCACCGGATGGGCGTGTTCCACTTCGATCAGGTCGCATCCTGGACCGAGATGAATCTGCGCTGGGTCGACCAGAACCTCGAAGGCTTCAAGGGCCGCGCGGTGCGCGACAAGTGGATCGAGCAGGGCAGGAAGCTCGCAAGCGGCTGGCGGCCCGCAAGCGGCGTCGGCGAGAAACCGGGCGACTGAACCATGCTGGCTGACAAGGATCGCATCTTCAAGAATCTCTATGGCCAGCACGACTGGGGCCTCAAGGGCGCACGTCAGCGCGGCGCCTGGGACGGCACCAGGCAGATCCTGGAACGTGGCCGCGACGGCATCATCAACGAGATGAAAGCCTCAGGCCTGCGCGGGCGCGGCGGCGCGGGCTTCCCGACCGGCATGAAATGGTCGTTCATGCCGAAGGAATCAAAGGACGGCCGCCCGAGCTATCTGGTGGTCAATGCCGACGAGTCCGAGCCCGGCACCTGCAAGGACCGCGAGATCATGCGGCATGATCCGCATCTTCTCGTCGAGGGCTGCCTGATCGCCGGCTTCGCCATGGGCGCGGTTGCGGCCTACATCTATGTGCGCGGCGAGTTCGTCCGCGAGCGCGAGCGTCTGCAGGCCGCGATCGATCAGGCCTATGAGGCGAAGCTGATCGGGAAGAACAACGTCAACGGCTACGACTTCGACGTCTACGTCCATCACGGCGCCGGCGCCTATATCTGCGGCGAGGAAACCGCGCTGCTGGAGAGCCTCGAAGGCAAGAAGGGCATGCCGCGGCTGAAGCCGCCATTCCCCGCCAATGTCGGGCTCTATGGCTGCCCGACCACGGTGAACAACGTGGAGTCGATCGCGGTCGCGCCCGACATCATGCGCCGCGGCGCGGCCTGGTTCGCCTCTTTCGGCGCTCCCAACAATGTCGGCACCAAGCTGTTCTGCATCTCGGGCCATGTGAACCGGCCCTGCAACGTGGAAGAGGCGATGAGCATCCCGTTCCGGGAGCTGATCGAGAAGCATGCGGGCGGCATTCGCGGCGGCTGGGACAATCTGAAGGCGGTGATCCCGGGCGGCTCATCGGTACGGATGGTGCCGGCCGCGCAGATCATCGACTGCCCGATGGATTTCGACTCGCTCGCGAAGCTGAAATCCGGGCTCGGCACCGCGGCGGTGATCGTGATGGACAAGTCCACCGACCTGATCCGCGCGGTCGCGCGCCTCTCTTATTTCTACAAGCACGAGAGCTGCGGCCAGTGCACGCCCTGCCGTGAGGGCACCGGCTGGATGTGGCGCGTACTCTCTCGCATGGCCGAAGGCCGCGCGCAGAAGCGCGAGATCGACCAGCTTCTCGATGTCACGAAGCAGGTCGAGGGCCACACCATCTGCGCGCTCGGCGACGCCGCCGCCTGGCCGATCCAGGGCCTGATCGCGCATTTCCGTCACGAAATCGAGGAACGGATCGATGCCTATGCGGCCAATCCGCATTCCGATCCGGTCAGGGTGGCGGCGGAGTGATGACCGATGCCCGCGCCCGACATCCAGTGGTGGCAGCGATACGGCAACATCGCGCAGATCGCGTCGGCGGTCTTCGCGCTGGTCGGCTTTGCCGCGGTGCTGCTGCAACTCAGCGAGATCCGGCACAACAATCGCGCCACCGGCGCACGGCAGGTCTATCTGGCCTATACCGACCTGAACTTCAAACATCCGGAATATGCGCTGCCCGACCTCGACAAGCTGAAATCCGGCGAACCGGCACTGTTCGAGCGCTACAAGTCCTTCGTGTCGTATCTGCTCTATGCCTGCGACGAGGTGATGAGCGCATTCCCGAACCAGCAGGAATGGCGAAAGTCCTGCGCCTACGAAATCAGGGCGCATCTGCCGTTCCTGTGCGAAACGCTGGCGAGCGATCCGGGATTTCTCGATACGTTCGGGGGGCGCAGCATCGATTTCGTGAAGGCAGTGATGGAAGCGAACGGCGTCACGCCGCCCGCGTGCCGGTTGAAGAAGGCGTGAGGCACGGGATGGCGACGGGAACCGTGATGCCGCAGGAGTGCATACGATGACCAAGCTCGTGGTCGACGGCATCGAGATCGACGTCCCGCCGGAATACACGCTGCTGCAGGCCTGCGAGCAGGCGGGCGCGGAAATTCCGCGCTTCTGCTTCCATGAGCGGCTGTCGATCGCCGGCAATTGCCGCATGTGCCTTGTCGAACTGAAGGGCTCGCCGAAGCCGGTCGCCTCCTGCGCCTGGGCCGTGCGCGACTGCCGTCCCGGCCCGAACGGCGAGCCGCCGGTCGTCAATACCCGCACCGCGATGGTGAAAAAAGCGCGCGAAGGCGTGATGGAATTCCTGCTCATCAACCATCCGCTGGACTGCCCGATCTGCGACCAGGGCGGCGAATGCGATCTGCAGGACCAGGCCATGGCCTATGGCGTCGATACCTCGCGCTACTGGGAGAACAAGCGCGCGGTCGAGGACAAGTATATCGGGGTCCTGGTCAAGACCTCGATGAATCGCTGCATCCATTGCACGCGCTGCATCCGGTTCGCGACCGAGGTTGCCGGCGTGCCGGAGCTCGGCGCCATCGGTCGCGGCGAGGACATGGAGATCACCACCTATCTCGAACAGGCGATGACCTCGGAGCTGCAAAGCAACGTGGTCGATCTTTGCCCGGTCGGCGCGCTCACCTCCAAGCCCTACGCGTTCACCGCGCGGCCCTGGGAACTGAACAAGACCGAGTCGATCGACGTGATGGATGCGGTCGGCTCGGCGATCCGCATCGACACCCGCGGGCGCGAAGTGATGCGCATCCTGCCGCGCATCAACGAGGACGTGAACGAGGAATGGATTTCCGACAAGACCCGTCATGTCGTCGACGGGTTGCGCGCGCAGCGGCTCGACTCGCCATACATTCGCGAGAACGGGCGGCTGCGTCCGGCAACGTGGAACGAGGCGCTTGCTGCAATAGCGCAAAAGGTGAAGGGCACGAAGCCCGACAGAATCGGCGCGATCGCCGGCGACCTGTGTGCGGTCGAGGAGATGTACGCGCTGAAGGACCTGATGCTGCGGCTCGGCTCGAAGAATATCGACGCGCGTCAGCGCGGCTCGATGATCGACCCGCGCTGGGGCCGTGCCGCCTATCTGTTCAACGCGACGATCCCGGGAATCGAGCAGGCCGACGCGCTGCTGATCGTTGGCTCCAACCCGCGCAAGGAGGCCGCGATCATCAACGCGCGCATCCGCAAGCGCTGGCGCATGGGTCATTTCCCGATCTCGCTGATCGGCGAGCGGGTCGACCTGACCTATCCCTATCATCACATCGGCGCCGGACCCGAGTCGCTTGCAGCGCTTGCGGAGGGCAAGGGCGACTATGCGGACATCCTGTACAAGGCGGAGCGGCCGCT
The DNA here is from genome assembly GCF_050250235.1 of Pseudorhodoplanes sp. Classification (GTDB taxonomy): domain Bacteria; phylum Pseudomonadota; class Alphaproteobacteria; order Rhizobiales; family Xanthobacteraceae; genus Pseudorhodoplanes. Next base: position 8,899 of record NZ_JBFWPA010000144.1, on the reverse strand, counting down.
GGTGCTGGTCGGCGCCTCGATCTTCACGCGCAACGACGGCGCGCGGGTTGCGGCGCTGGCAGCTCGCGTTGCAGTCGAAATCGGCGCCGTCTCCGATCTGTGGAATGGCTTTTCGGTGCTGCATTATGCGGCGTCGCGGGTCGGCGCTCTCGATGTCGGATTCGTGCCCGGTGAGAACGCCAAGACCGCATTGCAGATGGCCGCGGGCGACATCGACGTGCTGTTCTCGCTGGGCGCCGACGAGGTCGATGTCGAACGTGGGCCCTTTGTGATCTATATCGGTACCCATGGGGATGCCGGTGCGCACCGGGCTGACGTGATCCTTCCGGGCGCGGCCTACCCGGAAAAATCCGGCCTCTATGTCAACACCGAGGGGCGGGTACAGATGGCGGCGCGCGCCGCCTTCCCGCCAGGTGATGCGCGGGAGGACTGGGCGATCCTGCGTGCGTTGTCGGACCAGCTCGGCGCGCGCCTTCCCTATGATTCGCTTGCGCAGTTGCGGCAGGCTCTGTTCTCCGCGCATCCGCATCTGCAGCGGATCGGCGAAATCGCTGCCGGCGACGGAGCCGACCTGCGCCGGCTTGCGCAATTGGCGGGCGCGCCCGAAAAGACACCGTTCGTCTCGGTCATTGACGACTTCTACCTCACCAATCCGATCGCGCGCGCCAGCGCGGTGATGGCGGAATGCTCGGCGCTCGCCGAGCAGCGCACCATGACGGCGGCGGAGTGATGTGATGAGGGCAGGGGCCATCCACAAACTCCGCTCATTCCCGCGAAGGCGGGAATCCAGTGCTTGGATTCTGGGTCCCCGCCTTCGCGGGGACGAGCGGATCATTGCCCTGCCGGAGTGCTGCGCATGACGGACTTCTTCTGGGCATATCTCTGGCCGCTGATCATCATTGTCGCGCAGAGTCTGCTACTGATGGTGATCCTGCTCGTCGCCATCGCCTACATCCTGCTCGCGGACCGCAAGATCTGGGCGGCGGTGCAGATCCGGCGCGGTCCGAACGTGGTTGGACCATACGGGCTTTTTCAGTCCTTCGCCGACCTGCTGAAATTCGTCCTGAAAGAGCCGGTGATCCCGGCCGGCGCCAACAAGGGCATCTTCCTGCTCGCGCCGCTCGTCACCTGCGTGCTGTCGCTGGCGGCCTGGGCGGTCATACCGGTCAGTGCGGGCTGGGTGATCGCCGACATCAATGTCGGCATCCTCTACATTTTTGCGATCTCCTCGCTCGGCGTCTATGGCATCATCATGGGAGGCTGGGCGTCGAACTCCAAGTATCCGTTCCTCGCCTCCCTTCGCTCGGCGGCGCAGATGGTGTCCTACGAAGTCTCGATCGGCTTCGTGATCATCACGGTGCTGCTCTGTGTCGGCTCGCTCAACCTGACCGACATCGTCAACGCGCAGAATGGCAGTTACGGCCTCTTCAACTGGTTCTGGCTGCCGCTGCTGCCGATGTTCGTGATCTTCTTTGTGTCGGCGCTGGCGGAGACCAACCGTCCGCCATTCGACCTGGTGGAAGCCGAATCCGAACTGGTGGCCGGATTCATGGTCGAGTACGGATCGACCCCGTACATGATGTTCATGCTGGGCGAGTATGTCGCCATCGCCACCATGTGCGCGATGGGTACGATCCTGTTCCTCGGCGGCTGGCTGCCACCGGTGAATGTCGCGCCCTTCACCTGGGTGCCGGGCGTGGTCTGGTTCACGCTCAAGTGCCTGTTCATGTTCTTCCTGTTCGCGATGGTAAAGGCGATCGTGCCGCGCTATCGCTACGATCAGTTGATGCGGCTCGGCTGGAAGGTGTTTCTTCCGCTATCGCTCGCGATGGTCGTGATCGTCGCCGCCGTGCTTCAATTCGGAGGCCTGGCGCCGAAATGAGCGAGCGTGATCATGAACCTGTCGACAGCGGCACTCGCAGGCGCGGCAATCGGTGCGGTGTTTGGTGTCATCAGCGCGCTGCTGGTTGTCTCCGCCGTAGCCGAGCGGCTGCGCGCTCTGGATCGCTCCGAAAATCAGGCGGATCGCGCCGTACTGGAACGCAAGATCCTCGCGTTGCGATGGATCGTCGTGGCGATCGAGGCAACGGTGTTCGCCATCGTCGGATATTGGGTTGGGTCATGGCTGATCGCGTAGTGCCGCTCGCCGGGCGGCCGACAGGCAGAGGATAGAACCATGCGGCTCGATCAGGCAGCACGTTCGGTTTTTCTGACGGAGTTCATCCAGGCCTTCGTCCTCGGCATGCGCTATTTCTTCAAACCGAAGCCGACGCTGAATTACCCGTTCGAAAAGGGCCCGATCTCGCCGCGCTTTCGCGGCGAGCATGCGTTGCGCCGCTATCCCAACGGCGAGGAGCGCTGTATCGCCTGCAAGCTGTGCGAGGCGATCTGCCCGGCACAGGCGATCACCATCGAGGCCGGACCGCGCCGGAACGACGGCACGCGCCGCACCACGCGCTACGACATCGACATGGTCAAGTGCATCTATTGCGGACTGTGTCAGGAGGCCTGTCCGGTCGATGCGATCGTCGAGGGGCCGAATTTCGAATTCGCGACCGAGACCCGCGAGGAACTGTTCTACGACAAGGAACGCCTGCTCGCGAACGGCGATCGCTGGGAGCGGGAAATCGCGCAGAATATCAGGCTGGATGCGCCGTACCGGTAACAGATGACGATGCTCGCTGACGCCGCCACACACTCCGTCTCACCTCCCCCCTTGCGGGGGAGGTCGGCGCGCGAAGTGCGCCGGAAGGGGGTTGTCCTTCCTGAAGTATCGTTTTTCGATTTACCCCCCTCCCTAGCGCGCCCCCGCAAGGGGGGAGGGAACGCACCTGCGCAAGCCGAGAGGCTTCCTTCATGATCGCCGCCCTGTTCTTCTATCTGTTTTCCGCCATCTGCATCGCCTCTGCGCTGATGGTGATCGCTTCGCGCAATCCCGTGCATTCGGTCCTGTTCCTGATCCTCGCCTTCGTCAATGCGGCGGGCCTGTTCCTGCTGCTGGGTGCCGAATTCCTGGCGATGATTCTGGTCGTGGTTTACGTCGGCGCGGTCGCGGTGCTGTTCCTGTTCGTGGTGATGATGCTCGACGTCGACTTCGCCGAATTGCGCGAGGGCTTTCTGCAATATCTCCCGGTGGGTGCGCTGGTCGGTATCGTGCTGCTGGCCGAGATTCTGCTGGTGGTAGGCGCATGGACCATCGGGGGTGGCACACCACGCGTGGTGGCCGCGCCGACGCCGACCGATGTGTCGAACACCGAAGCCATCGGCCTCGTGCTCTACACGAAATATATCTACTATTTCCAGGCGGCCGGCCTCGTGCTGCTGGTCGCCATGATCGGCGCGATCGTGCTGACGCTGCGCCACAAGGAAGGCGTCAAGCGCCAGAACATCTCGGACCAGGTCGCGCGCACACCTGCGACCGCGATCGAAGTGGTCAAGGTCCAGCCGGGGCAGGGGCTGCAATAATGGTTATCGGGCTCGGTCATTATCTCTCGGTCGCTGCGATCCTGTTCACGCTCGGGATTTTCGGCATTTTCCTGAACCGCAAGAACATCATCATCATCCTGATGTCGATCGAGCTGATCCTTTTGTCGGTCAACATCAACTTCGTCGCGTTCTCGAGCTTCATGGGCGACATCGCGGGCCAGATTTTCGCGCTGCTCATTCTCACCGTGGCGGCGGCCGAAGCGGCCATCGGGCTCGCCATTCTGGTGGTCTATTTCCGCAATCGCGGCTCGATCGCGGTCGAAGACGTCAACCTGATGAAGGGCTGAGCGCATGATCCCGAAACGTGGGCGGCGGTTTTCGGACCAGATCATGCGCATGGAACACTGAGCGATGTATCAGGCGATCGTCTTTCTCCCGCTGCTGGGCGCCCTGATCGCCGGCCTGTTCGGCCGGCTGATCGGCGCGCGTCCGGCCGAACTGATCACCACGCTGTTCCTGTTCGTCTCCGCGATCCTGTCCTGGATCGCGTTTGCGCGCGTCGGCTTCGGCCATGTCGACGAGCGCATCGTGCTGTTCACCTGGATGCAGTCCGGCGATTTGAAGGTCGACTGGGCGCTGCGGATCGACGCGCTCACCGCGGTGATGCTGGTCGTGGTGACAACGGTATCCGCGCTCGTGCATCTGTATTCGATCGGCTACATGCACGAAGACCCGCACCGCCAGCGCTTCTTCGCCTATCTGTCACTGTTCACCTTCGCGATGCTCTCGCTCGTGACCGCCGACAATCTGGCGCAGCTGTTCTTCGGCTGGGAGGGCGTCGGCCTCGCAAGCTATCTGCTGATCGGATTCTGGTACCAGAAACCCGAAGCGAACGCCGCCGCGATCAAGGCCTTCGTCGTCAACCGGGTCGGCGATTTCGGCTTCGCGATCGGCATTTTCGCCGTCTTCATGATGACGAACGCGATCGATTTCGACACCGTGTTCGCGCAGGCGCCGTCGCTGACCGGCAAGACCATCGATTTCTTCGGCTGGCACGCCGACGCGCTGACTCTCATCTGCCTGATGCTGTTCATGGGCGCGATGGGAAAGTCGGCGCAATTCCTGCTGCATACCTGGCTGCCGGACGCGATGGAGGGGCCGACCCCGGTTTCGGCGCTGATCCACGCCGCGACCATGGTGACCGCCGGCGTGTTCATGGTAGCGCGGCTGTCGCCTTTGTTCGAACTGGCGCCGGTTGCGCTGATGGTGGTGACGCTGGTCGGTGCCACCACCGCGATGTTCGCCGCGACCGTGGGTCTCGTCCAGAACGACATCAAGCGCATCGTCGCCTATTCCACCTGCTCGCAGCTCGGCTACATGTTCGTCGCGATGGGCGTGGGCGCCTATTCGGTCGGGATGTACCACCTGTTCACCCACGCTTTCTTCAAGGCGCTCCTGTTCTTAGGGTCAGGCTCGGTCATCCACGCGATGCATCACGAGCAGGACATCCGCAACATGGGAGGCCTGCGCAAGAAAATCCCGCAAACCTTCTGGCTGATGGTGATCGGAACGCTGGCGCTCACCGGGTTCCCGCTCACGGCTGGCTATTTCTCCAAGGACGCGATCATCGAAGCGGCCTATGCGGGCACCAATCCGTTCGCGCCCTATGCGTTCGCCTGCACCGTGTTCGCGGCGTTGCTGACCTCGTTCTATTCGTGGCGCCTGATCTTCAAGACCTTCTTCGGCAAGCCGCATGATCGTCATCACTATGATGCCGCGCATGAGAGCCCGCTGGTGATGATGGTGCCGCTATATGGACTCGCCGCAGGCTCGATCCTGGCCGGCTATCCCTTCTACGAATATTTCGCCGGCCACCATGTGCAGGACTTCTTCCGGCAATCGATCGCGCAGAGCGACAAGATCATCGATGCCATCCATCACGTGCCGTTCTGGGTGAAGGCATCGCCGTTCGTGATGATGGTGGTCGGTTTCCTGATCGCTGCACAATTCTATCTGCGCGATCCGTCGCTCCCGGTGAAGCTCGCGCGCGACCACCAGCTGCTGTACCGCTTCCTGCTCAACAAGTGGTATTTCGACGAATTGTACGACTTCATCTTCGTGCGGCCGGCCAAGTGGCTTGGGTATACGCTCTGGAAGCGGGGCGACGGCTGGCTGATCGACGGCTTCGGCCCGGATGGCGTGTCGGCACGGGTGCTGGACGTGACCCGCAACGTGGTGCGGCTTCAGACCGGCTATCTCTATCACTACGCGTTCGCCATGCTGATCGGAGCGGCGCTCCTGATCACCTGGTTCATGTTCGCGGGAGCGCGCTGACATGACCACCTGGCCCGTGCTCTCCGTCACCACCTTCCTGCCGCTGGTCGGTGCCCTGTTCATCATGGCGCTGCGCGGCGACACCGAGTCGGTGAAGCGCAACGCACGCTGGGTCGCGCTCTGGACCACGCTGATCACATTCGCGGTGTCGCTCGTCCTGGTGTGGCGTTTCAATCCGGCTTCGGCCGAATTCCAGTTCGTTGAGAAGACCCGCTGGCTCGGCGGCATTGCGTCCTATCACATGGGCGTCGACGGCATTTCTCTGCCGCTCATCATCCTGACCACCGCGATCATGCCGATCTGCATCATCGCGAGCTGGGACTCGGTGCAGAACCGCGTCAAGGAATACATGATCGCCTTCCTCGTCCTCGAGACGATGATGGTCGGCACCTTCGCGGCTCTCGATCTCGTGCTGTTCTATCTGTTCTTCGAGGCCGGCCTGATCCCGATGTTCCTGATCATCGGGATATGGGGCGGTCCGCGCCGGGTCTATGCGAGCTTCAAGTTCTTCCTCTACACGCTGCTCGGCTCGGTGCTGATGCTGCTCGCCATCATGGCAATGTACTGGAGCGCCGGCACCACCGACATCACCGTGCTGCTCAAGCACGAATTCCCGCGGGAATTGCAGACCTGGGCGTGGCTTGCCTTCTTCGCCTCGTTCGCCGTCAAGATGCCGATGTGGCCGGTCCATACCTGGCTGCCCGATGCGCATGTGGAGGCGCCGACCGCGGGATCGGTCGTGCTCGCAGCCATCCTTCTGAAGATGGGCGGTTACGGCTTCCTGCGCTTCTCGCTGCCGATGTTTCCGCTGGCGTCGGCGGATTTCACCCCCTTCATCTTCACGCTGTCCGTGATCGCCATCATCTACACCTCGCTGGTCGCGCTGATGCAGGAGGACGTGAAGAAGCTGATCGCCTATTCGTCCGTCGCGCATATGGGCTTCGTGACGATGGGCATTTTCGCTGCCACCGCGCAGGGCATCGGCGGCGGCATCTTCCAGATGATCTCGCACGGTATCGTCTCGGGTGCGCTGTTCCTGTGTGTCGGCGTGGTCTATGACCGCATCCACACCCGCGAGATTGCGGCCTATGGCGGGCTGGTCGAGCGCATGCCGATCTATGCCGCGGTTTTCATGCTGTTCACCATGGCCAATGTCGGCTTGCCCGGGACCTCCGGATTCGTTGGCGAGTTCCTGACCCTGCTCGGCACCTTCAAAGTCAATGTCGAGGTTGCGACGCTCGCTACCCTGGGCGTGATCCTGTCGGCCTGCTACGCCTTGTGGCTGTATCGCAAGATGATCTTCGGCAAGCTCGAAAAGCCGAAGTTGCAATCCATTCAGGATATGGATTATCGCGAGATCGGGATTTTCGCGCCGCTGGTGATCCTGACTCTGCTGTTCGGGTTCTGGCCGAAGCCGGTACTCGACATGTCTTCGGCGTCGGTCAACGCGCTGGTGGCGCAATATCAGACCGCGATCGGCAAGACCAAACAAGCCGAGGCAGAACTGCGCAACGCAGGTAACAGGCAATGACCGGCGAGCTTCCCAATCTCATTCCCGCGCTGCCGGAAATCATTCTGGCGGTGGGCGCCATGATACTGCTGATGGTTGGCGCCTATGGCGGCGAGCGCACCAATATTCTTGTCAGTACGCTTTCGATCGCGCTTCTGGTCATGGCCGCCGTGACGGTCGTCCTGCTGCCGGCCGGGCGGTTGTCGACGTTTGGCGGCAGCTTCGTGGTCGACGATTTTGCCCGCTTCGTGAAAATCCTGGCCTTCGGTGGCACCGCGGCTGCGATCCTGATGTCGTTCGACTTCGTCAAGCGCGCCGGCATGCGCAAGTTCGAATATCCCATCCTCATGCTGCTGTCCGCCACCGGCATGGGCATGCTGATCTCGGCGACGGATCTGATCGCGCTCTATCTTGGCCTGGAACTGATGAGCCTGTCGCTCTACGTGATCGCCGCCATCGACCGGGATTCGGTGAAGTCGACCGAGGCCGGACTGAAATATTTCGTCCTCGGCGCCCTGTCTTCCGGCATGCTGCTCTATGGCGCCTCGCTGATCTATGGCGCGACGGGGCAGATATCGTTCGCCGGCATCGCCCAGGCTGCGCCGCAGGGCGGGCTGGCGCTGACCTTCGGCCTGGTGTTCCTGCTGGCGGGCCTGTGCTTCAAGGTGTCGGCGGTGCCATTCCACATGTGGACGCCCGACGTCTATGAGGGCGCGCCGACGCCGGTCACGGCGTTCTTTGCCGCCGCACCCAAGGTGGCGGCGATGGCAGTGTTCACGCGCGCAACCATGACGGCATTCCCGACCGTCACGTTGCAATGGCAGCAGATCGTGGTCTTCGTCTCCATCGCGTCGATGGCGCTCGGCTCGTTCGCAGCCATCGGCCAGACCAACATCAAACGGCTGCTGGCCTATTCCTCCATCGGCCATATGGGCTTCGCGCTGGTCGGTCTCGCGGCCGGCACCCAGGAAGGCGTGCAGGGAGTGCTGATCTATATCGCGATCTATGTCGCCATGACGCTCGGCACTTTCGCCTGCGTGCTGTCGATGAGGCGCGCCGGTGGCATGGTGGAGAATATTTCCGATCTCGCGGGTCTCGCGCGCACCTCGCCGATGATGGCGTTCCTGCTGGCGATGCTGATGTTCTCGCTTGCAGGCATCCCGCCGCTCGCCGGCTTTTTCGCGAAATTCTACGTCTTCCTCGCCGCCATCAATGCCGGGCTCTATGCGCTCGCGGTCATCGGCGTCCTGACCAGCGTGGTCGGCGCCTATTACTATCTCGCCATCGTCAAGACCATGTATTTCGACGAGCCGCACAAGAGCTTCGAACCGATGCCGGGCGAGCAGGCGATGGTGCTGGGCGTCGCCGGGCTGTTCAATCTTCTTTTCTTCGTCTATCCGGGCCCGCTGCTCGACGCGGCGACGGCTGCAGCCAAATCGCTGTTCTAGTGGAGCGGATTTGACATTCGCTACCCACCCAGCCAAGGGCTCGCAAAGCGAATGTCAAATCCAAAGCTCCACTAGAATCCAATACTTGCTAGTGGTCCTTTAATTCTAACGTTCGCAAAAGAGGTCGCCGAAAAGGAATGCGAACGTTAGAATTGGACCACTAGGGATGACATTCGCGCTC
>NZ_JBFWPA010000143.1:0-14540 GCF_050250235.1 Pseudorhodoplanes sp. | reverse complement strand
CGTCCCGCGGTTCTTGTCGATGATGTCAGGCACGGGTGAACAATCCGGTCGGCCGCACCAGCAGGATCAGCATGAACAGCGCGAAGTTGATCGCGATCGTCAGTGCCGGATCGATGAGATATCCGCCAACCGATTCCACCACGCCCAGAAGGATGCCGGCGGCGAGCGTGCCGGTGACGCGGCCGACGCCGGCCATGATCACCACGATCAGCGCCTTCAGGGTGTATTCGACGCCGGACGCCGCGGTGAACGAGACGAAGGTCGAGACCAGCATGCCGGATACCGCCGCCAGTGCGCCACCCGCGGCAAAGATCAGCGCCGAATGTTTCTTCACATCGATGCCGACGAGGCCGGCCGCGACCGGGTCGATGGTGATGGCACGCAACGCCGAGCCGAGCCGCGTGTACCGGAGCACGGCATAAAGCGCGAGCGCGATGCCGCAGGCCGCAAGAAAGGCGACGAGCCGGTTGAGCGCGATGGTTGCTCCGAAGACATGGACCGGGCTCGACAGGTAGCTGTAGCCGCGCAGGTCGCCGCTCCAGTAGATCAGGGCGAAACCCTGCAGCACGAAGAACAGCCCGAAGGTGACCAGCACCGCATCGGCGTCAAGCGCGTCCTGGTCCGGGGCGCGCTTGATCAGCGGGACCATCATGAAGCGGTAGATCAGGTAATTGACCGCGAACGCGATCGGGATGCTGACGAATACGCTGAGAAACGGATTGAGCTTCCACAGCATGATGGTGAAGAAAGCGGTGAACGCGCCTGCAACGAAGAACTCGCCATAGGACAGGTTGAGAATGCGGGCGATGCCGTATTGCAGGTTCAGTCCGAGCGCGATCAGGCCGTACATCCCGCCGAGGAGCAGCCCGTTGAGAAAGACTTCGAACAGGATCACTGAAAACAACTTCCGTCAGGTCCCACGGCCGGGATGTCATGCCCCGCGAAGGCGGGGCATCCAGTCAGCCGAACAGCATTCGCTTTGACTGGATCGCCCGCTCCCCGCCTGCGCGGGGACAAGTTTGCGGGCGATGACAGTTCGATGGAACGGCGTTCCGCTACGACCATGCAGGCTTCGGGAACATCGGCTTGCGCGCGCCGGCCTTGTCCGCCGGGAACACGCCCACCACCTCGCCGTTCTGCCACTGACCGACGGCCCATGGATTGGCGTTGCGCTGATCCTTGTAGGAGAGCTCGCCCCACAGCGTCTTGAACTTGTCGCTGGCGATCACGTCGCGGATTTTCTTGCGGTCGATCTCGCCCACTCTTTCGATTGCCTGCTGCGTGACCTGCAGGCCGCCATAGACGTTGATGGCGCCGGCCTCCGACGGACGATTGAACATCGCCTGATGGGCCTTGTTGTATTCGGCCATCCCGGGCTCGTCCGGGTTGAGGCCGCCATAGACGAAGATGCCGTTGACGTTGTTTCCGTACTTGCCCTTCAGGCCGGGGAACACGCCGCCGATCGCAACATACATGATCTGCGGATTGAATCCGACGATTTTGCACTGTTCCGGCAGCATGAAGGTGTCCGGCGGATAGCTCATTGCAAGGAACGCGTCGGGGCCCGCCGCCATGGCCTCGCGCACCAGCGGCTGCAGGTCCGAGGAGCCGAACGGATAGCTCTTGTTGTAGACGATTTCGATGCCGTTCTTCTTGGCGGCATCGAGGAAGGCGGCATTCATTTCGACGCCGAATTCGACATTCGGATGGATGACCGCGGCGCGCCCCTTGATCTTGCCGTCCTTCTTGAGGTCTCCCATCATCCTGGCGAGAGGTTCGGTCGACTCGTGCGGCTGCGAGATGTTCCAGAACGCGAACGGCCATTTCGGGCCGAGCGTGTAGGTCTTGTTGGTGGTCGCGGTGGTGTAGATCACCGGGTAGCCGTGCTTGTTGGTGATCGGGGCCGACGCGAGATTCATGTGGCTCGCATAGGGGCTCAGGATCATGTCGACCTTGTCCTGCTGGATCAGGCGTTCGGTCAGCTTGAGCAGCTCGTCGGGCTTGCCCTGATCGTCATAGGCGACGAACTCGATCGGGACCTTCTTGCCGAATTTCTTCAGCATGATGCCGCCGTCGTCGTTCACCCGCTTCTGCCACAGCTTGTATTGCGAGACGCTGGTCGATTCCGCGCCCGGCCCGAGCGGGCCCGACTGGGTTATGGCGTAGCCGAACCGGATTTTGTCCGGTGCGGACTGCGCCTGTGCGTAAACGGTCGGCAATGTCGCGGCGCCGACCACGGCCGCACTGCCTTTGACGAAACTGCGTCTGTCCATGGAATCCTCCCGTTGTTTCCTCTGATGGCGCCGGCTTCTGTGGCCGTTCATCCATCCTGTGCTTGGTCTTGCGGTTCTTTCCGGCCCGCTCATGCGCGACCCGGTTCGTTCTGCGTCAGAATGATGCGAGCGGCCTCAACCCATGAAGCGCGCGACCGCGTCCACTGCCTCGGGCCGCTCCAGATGCACGAGGTGGCCCGCACCCTTGTAGACCTGAATGTCGGCGTTCGGAATGAACTTGCGCCAGGTTTCCGCCTGCCCGGCCGGAATGATCTTGTCCTCTTCACCCCAGATGATCTGGGTCGGCACCTTGATGCGATGCAGATACCGCATGAACTTCGGATCGCCCGGATGCTCCCAGAACAGCCGCGCCACGGTGGTGGCCTCGCGATAGCGGTCGCCCATGAAATCGAGGTCGGGCTTCTCGGGCAGCTTCTTCTTGATGACCTCGAAATCGGAAACGAGGAGGCCCGGCACCGCCTCGCCGGGGACCGCCAGGATGTCGAGCATCGGATTTTTCGGATCGATCAGGCCGGCCGGCGCGATCAGCGTGAGCTTCTTGACACGGTGGCCGTGCTCGCTTGCGAATTTCGCGGCGAGATAACCGCCCATCGACAGCCCGACCAGATTGAAGCGGTCGAGCCGCAGCATGTCGAACAATTCGAGATAATGCATGACGTAATCATGCATGGTGGTGAAGCTCGGATCGTCGTCCGATTCGCCGAAGCCCGGATGGTAGGGCACGATCACCCGGAAGCGGTCGGTCCAGCGCTCGGCGAAGTCGAACCCGTCGACCGTGCCGGCGCCGTGGAAGAACACCAGCGGCTCGCCCTGGCCTGCGGTATGAACGACGGTCTTCACGCCGTCGACGGTGAGAGTCTGACGCTCGAACTTGCTCATTATCGTTATGTCCCGTTACTCGGCGGCCATGCGTTGCGGAGAGCCGGTGCGCTGGCGCAGGCGCGGCATCACTTCCTCTGCGAACAGCGTGAGGTTTTTCACCGTCTTCCAGTGCGGCATGTCGGCGACATGCATCACGCTGTTGATGTGGTTCGTCTTCATCTTGACGGTCCACTCGCCGATGTCGTTCGCAACCTTGTCCGGCGTGCCGACCGATATGAAGAATGACGAAGAGATCGCCTTGAAGTCGAACCCGCCATGCATCTTGTCGGCGGTGGCGGCGCGCACCTTGAGCTGGTCGACCGAGAGATAGCCCGGAGGCGCCAGATATTGCGGAATGGTGCGGGCGTAATCCTCGAAGAAGCGTTGCAGATGCGGGATGTACTCGGCTTCCGCCTGCTCCTGGGTTTCGGCGACATAGACGAAGGTCAGCAGCGGAAGCTGATCCGGGCGGATGGTGTGGCCGTAATGCGAAGCGCGCTCGCGCAACTGCTCGTTCAGTTCCCTGGCGCGCGCCTGCGTGACAAACACCGAGGCATAGCCGAAGCCGAGCTCCGCCGCGATCTCGATGGTCTCCGGCGAGCCGGTGCCGACGATGTAGCAGGGCGGATGCGGCCGCTGATACGGACGCGGCCACGGATTGAGGAAGCGATAGGTATAATGATTGCCGTAATGGGTGGTCGGGCCGTCTTCCGACCAGGCCTGCAGGATGATCTTCAGCGATTCGCGGAATTTCTCGCGCGCGGTCGCTGGGTTCACCGGGTTCGACCAGTATTCCATGCCGGTGCCGAGCGGGAAGGCGACCTCGATCCGGCCTTTCGACATCACGTCCAGCACCGCATATTCCTCGGCCAGCCGGTTCGGCAGCATGAAATTCGGCGGCGTGCCCCACACGCAGATGCGCACATTCTTTGTTTGCGCGACCAGCGAAGACGCGATGATGTTCGGCGTCGCCATCATCGAATAGACGGTGTTGTGATGCTCGTTCACCACCACCGCGTCGTAGCCGAGCTGATCGGCCAGTACGAGTTCGCCGATATAGCGGTTGTAAAGTTCGTGCCCCTTGTCGGGATCGAAATACTTGTTCGGAAAACTCACCCAGGTCGACTTGTAGTCCTTGTGGTTTTCCGGGAGGTACGAATACGGCATGAAATGCATGACGTTGAAGCGAAGCGGCGCGGCCATCGCGGGTCTCTCCTTGGTATGTCCCTGTGGGCGCTCGCCGTGAGCCGGCGATGCGTTTGCGGGTTCTTGCGACCCAATTCCCTCGCCGATCATTCTGAAAGTGGTGCGAAACCAAGTCAACGGCGCTACGCCGTCCCTGGCCGGGTGTTGTGTCGCAACGGGACGTTTCCGTGTTTCACCGGCAAAACGCCGGGCAGATTTTGACCGACGCGGGCGCGCGCATCTGCGCTGAGGCCTGTCGAAATATGAATATGTCGATGCGTTAACCCACGGACGCCATATTTCCGGTCCAGGTGGTGTGGCGATGTGCCGTTCGGCTTTCGCCGAATCTCGCCACGGTGTAAGAACACGACATGTTCCTGCGGAGCCTCGCCCCGGCCGTCATGGCCCTGGCCGCATTGCTGCTGGTCGCGCTTGCGCCGACCGGAGCGGCGGCTCATGGCGGCGTGCCGCACGGGCACCCGGCCAAACACGCGGCCGCCAGTGCCCCGCCTGCGGCCGTTGTCGCGGCTGGTGCTGAAATCCGTGCCGCGAGCATGCCGGCACAGTCCGCGGCTGACGCCGATTGTGACCGCGGCTGCTGCAGCGCCGGACATTGCTCCGGCTGCGGCACGGCGCTCGCGCCAGCGACCTGGACCTGCCTGCGGCTTTCGTCCGCTGCCCTGCTGTCGGGTTACGACGCCTCGCGCCCCACCGGTCTCGCTCGCGAGGGCCCGCCGCGGCCACCCAAATTCTTCGCCTGAACGCCGCTTTCCCGCGTCCCTGATGCGGGACCCGTCGCCTTGCGGGCGGCCGGGATCGATTCCGTTCATGCGAAGGACCGTCCTCCATGGTTCGCATTATTCTGCCGGCTCTTTCTGCAGTCGCATTGCTTCTGGTTTCGGCTGGGACCGGGCTTCATGCCCATGAAGGTCACGACCACGGTTCCGCTGCGCCCGCTGCGCCCGCAAGCGTCGCGCCGCGCGGCGAGGCGCATTCGGAACGGTTCGAAGTGGTCGCCGTCGTGCGGGGCAGGACGCTTGCGATCTACCTCGACGATTACAGGACCAATGCTCCGGTCGAGCAGGCCGAGATCGAGATTGAAACGCCCTCCGGTCCGGTGGCGGCAAAGGCAATCGGTAACGGCGTCTACAGTCTGGAGGCTCCGTTTCTTGAAAACGGCGGTCACCTCGACCTCATCGTTACCGTGACTGCCGGTGGCGAGCCGGACATCTTGCCGATCTCCATCGATGTTCCGCAATCCGATGCCACCGCGTCCCGCGGAGCGATTCCCCCCGGAAACGGCGTGCTGATGATCCTGGCGTCGCTGTCACGATCGCCGCTCGCAGCGGGCCTGACCGGGTTCATTCTTGGGGCGCTGCTGATCGGCTTTGTCCGCAGATCAAGGCGCGCCGGCGCGGTCATGCTGGTCTTCGCGCTGGCTGGTCTGGCGGATGCGAAAGCGCATGAAGGTCACGACCACGCCCCCGAACCGGCCGCGGCGTCGAATGGCGATCAGCGCGCACAGCGCCAGCCCGATGGCACCGTGTTCGTGCCGAAGCCGATCCAGCGCATCTTCGGCGTCCGCACCATCGAGACACAGCACGGGACCTTCGCACGCACGGTCGAACTTCCGGGACGCATCATTCCCGATCCGAATGCGAGCGGCTACGTGCAGACCGCGGTCGGCGGCGTGCTGTCGCCTCCGCCCGGCGGATTTCCTCGTCTCGGGACGCAGGTGAAGGAAGGCGACATCCTCGCCTATGTCACGCCGCCGATCGCAGCGATCGACGTCTCCGACATGCGCCAGAAGCAGGGTGAACTCGATCAGCAGATCGCGATCGTGCAGCGCCGGCTCGCGCGCCAGGAGAAGCTCGTCACCAGCGGCGCGGTCGCGCGCACGCAGGTCGAGGAAACGCAGCTCGAACTCGAGGGCCTGAAGGATCGCCGCGCCGCTCTCGACCGGATCCGCAGCGATCCGATCCCGCTGATCGCGCCGGTCAGCGGGATCATCGCCGAAGGAACGCCGATCACCGGCCAGATCGCCCAGAGCAACGCGGTGGTCTTCCACATCGTGACGCCGGAAAAGCTGTGGGTCGAGGCGCTGAGCTTCGATACCGTCGCCGGAACCGGCCGTGCCTCGGCGAAGACGGCCGGCGGCAAGCCGCTGGTATTGACCTTCCGCGGTTCCGGCCTTGCCGACCGCAGCCAGTCGATCCCGGTGCATTTCTCGGTCGATGACGGCGGCAAGGGTTTGCGCGCCGGGCAATTCGTCACCGTGTTCACCGAGACGGGCGAAGAGCGCTCCGGCATCGCCGTGCCGCGCACGGCGGTGATACGCGCCGCCAATGGCCAGGACGTCGTGTTCGAGCACACGACCGCCGAGCGGTTCGAGCCGCGGCCGGTGCGGACCGAGCCGCTCGATGCGGAACGCATCCTGATCGCGGCCGGCATCGATCCGGGCAAGCGGGTGGTGGTGCAGGGCGCCGAACTGCTCGATCACGTGCGGTGAGGGGGAGGTTTGGTGATGAATATCGCGCTCGCACCTGCCGCCTCGCGTCAGCCTGACGGCGAGCGGTCGATCTCGGGTCTTTACCCTCCCCCTTGTGGGGACGGTCGATCGACTGAGCGCAGCGAAGGAGATCGGGGTGGGGGTGGTTGCGATCAGATTGCGGACAGGGCTGGCCTCAAGACGAAGACCCCCACCCCGCCTGCCTCGCTTCGCTCGGCAGGCGACCCTCCCCACAAGGGGGAGGGTGAAACCGCGTGCGTCGCGCGCGGAGCGACCCAAGTCGTGAGCTGAGAGGAAAGCATTCCATGTTCACCTTCCTCGTCACCCAGTCGCTGAAGAACCGCATGCTGATCCTCGCGCTGAGCGCGGCGCTGATGGCGTTCGGCAGCTACAGCATCACGAAGCTTCCGGTCGATGTGCTGCCGGACCTGAACAAGCAGGTCGTGACCATCATGACCGAAGCCGAGGGGCTCGCGCCGCCGGAAGTCGAGCAGCTCGTCACCTTCCCGATCGAGACTCAAATGAACGGCGTGCCCGGCGTCGCACGCGTGCGTTCGGTATCGGGCGTCGGCCTGTCGTTCGTCTATGTCGAGTTCGGCTGGTCGGACACCGACATCTACCGCAACCGCCAGCTGGTCGCCGAGCGCCTCAACCTGATGCGCGACCAGTTGCCGGCCAATGTCACCCCGATGATGGGACCGATCGGTTCGATCATGGGCCAGATCCTGATGGTCGCCATCACAAGCGACCGCGCGACGCCGATGGAATTGCGCGAGGTGGCCGATTTTACCATCCGGCCGCGCCTCATGAGCATTCCCGGCGTCGCGCAAGTCATCCCGATCGGCGGCGAGGTACGGCAATATCGCGTATCTCCGCAGCCGCCGGCTTTGCGCGCGCTCGGCGTCAATTACGAACAGATCGAGAAGGCCCTGGCCTCGTTCGGTACGAATGCCGGTGGCGGCTTTACCGATCTGAACTCGCGTGAATATCTGATCCGCAATATCGGGCGCACCACGAGTCTCGATGATCTGCGCAACATCGTCGTGGCGAAGGTCGACGGCAAACCGATCTACATGCATCAGGTGGCGACCGTCGAATTCGCGGCACGCGCCAAGCGCGGCGATTCCGGCTTCATGGGCAAGCCCGCGGTGATTGTCGCGGTCGAGAAGCAGCCGAATGTCGATACCGTCATCTTGACGCGCAACGTCGAGGCCGCGCTGAAGGAACTGAGCGCCAGCCTGCCGCACAACATCAAGGCGGATCAGCTGGTGTTCCGGCAGGCGAATTTCATCGAGACTTCCGTAAAGAACGTCGAGACGGTGCTGCTCGAGGCCTTCGTCGTGGTGGGCATCGTGCTGTTCCTGTTCCTGATGAACTGGCGCACCACCGTCATTTCGCTGACTGCAATCCCGGCCTCGATCCTGATCACCGCGGTGGTGTTCTACTTCGCCGGGCTCTCGATCAACACCATGACGCTTGGCGGCATTGCGATCGCGATCGGCGAGCTGGTCGACGACGCGGTGGTGGGTGTCGAGAATATCTTTCGGCGGCTGCGCGAGAACCGGGCGCTCGGCAATCCGCGCTCGGTGTTCGACATCGTGGTCAGCGCATCGCAGGAGGTGAGGTCCGGCATCGTCTACGCGACCATGATCATCGTGCTGGTATTCGTGCCGCTATTCGCGCTCGGCGGCATCGAGGGCCGGCTGTTTGCGCCGCTCGGCGTGGCCTATATCGTGTCGATCCTGGCGAGCCTCGTGGTGTCGATCACGCTCACGCCGGTGATGGCCTATTACATGCTGCCGGGCCTGAGGCGCCTGGACGAGCATGAAAGCTGGCTTGTGCGCGTGCTCAAGCGCTGGTACGGCGCGGCGCTCGCAGGCGCCTATGCCAATGCGAAACTCATTCTCGGCATAACGCTGATCCTCGTGGTCGGCGCGGCCGCCGCAGCCTTTACCCTGCCGCGATCGTTCCTGCCGCCGTTCAACGAAGGCACGTTCAATATCCTGGTGCAGTTCAATCCCGGCGTATCGCTTGCGGAATCGAACCGCGTCGGCACCATCGCCGAAAAGCTGATTATGGGCGTGCCCGAGGTGAAATCCGTCGGACGGCGCACCGGCCGGGCCGAGCTCGACGAGCATGCCGAAGGCGTTCACGTCAGCGAGATGGAGGTCGATCTCGAACCGTCGTCGCGGCCCAAGACCGAGATCGTGGCGGATATCCGGGCGCGCCTTGCCGTGTTCCCGCTGTCCGTCAATGTCGGCCAGCCGATCGCGCACCGTCTCGACCACATGCTGACCGGCATCCGGTCGGAGCTTGCGCTGAAGATCTTTGGCGAAGATCTCGACACCATGCGCACTACCGCCGAGGAACTGCGCGCAAAGCTTGCCGCGATTCCCGGCCTTGCCGATGTGCAGGTCGAGAAGCAGGTGCTGATCCCGCAGCTCGAAATCCGGGTCGACTACGCACGCGCTGCGCTCTACGGCGTGCAGCCGGCTGCGGTGGTCGAGCAGCTCAGCCGGCTCTCGAATGGACGGGTGATCTCGCGCGTGGTCGATGGCTATCGTCGCTTCGATGTGGTGATGCGGCTGCCGGACGGCATGCGAACCACGCAAGGCTTGAGCGATCTTCTGATCGAGACGCCTTCCGGATGGATTCCTGCGCGGCAGATCGCCGAAATCAGGGAGACCGTGGGCCCGAACCAGATCCTGCGTGAGAACGGACGGCGCCGGCTGGTCGTGCTGGCCAATTCCGACGGGAAGGCCGACATGGCGAAGCTGGTCGAGCAAATCCGTGCGCTGCTGGCGGACGCGAAGCTGCCGGAGGGCACCTTCGTCAGTCTCGAGGGGACCTTCCAGGCGCAGGAGCAGGCGGCGCGCACAATCGGTCTTCTGTCACTCGTGTCGCTGTTGATGATCTTTGCGATCCTCTACAGCCGCTACAAGTCGGGCGTTCTGGCGCTGATCATCATCGGCAGCGTGCCGCTGGCGCTGATCGGGTCGGTCGCGGCATTGTGGCTGGTCAGCCAGCCGCTGTCGGTCGCGAGCATGGTGGGCTTCATCACGCTGACCGGCATCGCTTCACGCAACGGCATCCTCAAGATCAGCCACATCATCAACCTGCATCTGCACGAGCGCATGCCGTGGGGACACGCGCTGGTGACGCGCGGTTGCCTCGAACGCATGACGCCGGTGCTGATGACCGCTCTTGCCGCCGGTGTCGCACTGGTGCCGCTGCTGATCGATGCGGCGAGCCCCGGCAAGGAGATCCTGCATCCGGTCGCGGTGACGATCTTCGGCGGGCTGATCAGCGCGACGCTGCTCGACGCCTTCGTGACGCCGCTGCTGATGCTCGCCTTTGGCCGCAAGGCGGTCGAGCGGCTGCGGGTTGCTGACAGGATCGAACCCGGAGCAATGGCTACCGCCCCGATCAACGCCATCCTACTGAACGGAGAAACCCACCATGAGATTCAAAATGCTTGTTCTGGCCGCCGGGCTCACGCTCGCTCTGCCTGGCCATGCCTATCCTCAGCCGAAACACGACCACGCGGCCCATCCCGAAGAAGGCCAAAACGGCGGACAGCTGGTCTCCGTGGGCGATTACCATCTCGAGCTGGTTTCGAAAGGCCAGGCGGTCGAAGTCTATGTGATGGATCATGACAACCGCCCGGTCCCAGTCGCCGGCTATAAGGGTCTTGCGCTCCTTCTGGTCGGCGGAAAAACGCAGCGGATCGCGCTCGAGCCGGGCGACGGAAAGCTGACGGGCAAGGCAACGGCTGACCTTCCCGCGAAGCCGAAGGGCGTGGTGCAGATCACGCCGCCGAAGGGGAAGACGGTGTCGGCGAAGTTCTAATAGCTTCGTGTCATTGCGAGTAGCGTTGGCGGCGAAGCAATCCATTCCATCTTGAAAAGATGGATTGCGTCGCTCCGCTCGCAATGACGTTTTCAGGATCACACTACTCCGCCTCCGGCCGGCTGCCGTAAGACGGCGCCGGCGTGCCGGGCACCAGCGACACATGCGTATGCGTCATGTGCCATGGCGCGCCGACCGCCTCGCGCATCAGCGTCGCAGTGACGCGCACCGGCCGGTCGAAATGCGAACCGTCCTGGTGGATGCCGATGGTGCGCGCGATCACCGCGCCCATCGCCATCAGCCGGTCCGGCGAGACAATGACTTCCAGTGTCGCGAGATCGTGCCGGTAGTCGGCGAGCGTTGGCCACACCTTGCGCCATTGTTCGGCTTCGAGCGCGTCGCGCGACGTCATCATCTTGCCAAGCGATCCGAAGGCGATGACATCCTCGGCGTAGAGTTCGCGGGCGCGGTTGAAGTCGACCTGGCCGACCAGCGTCCCCCAGCGCCCGAAGAATTCTCCGATCGAGCGGCGGTCGTCGTCGCGGACGGGAAGGCGTTTCATCGATGATCTCTCGCCCGTCGGCATGCCGGCATCACAATTTCATCTGACGCTGCGCGTCCGGTAGGAGCCCGATACTGATCGCCGGCAGGGTAATGACGCCGGCCCTCGAGGCAATGTAAATGGCTTTCGAGCTGAACAAGGTATCGATGAACCGGTTATAACGACGCGAGATATTGCGGTATTCCTTCTTGCTCCGGTCGAGGCCCAGGTCCCAGTTCACGAAATACGTCGCGGGTTGGTCCTTGTTCGTGAAGGCGTGCTCGTTCTGCAGTTCGCCCTCCAGCGTCCAGGTTTGCGCCGTGGTCTTGAGCGTGACCTGCGCCTTTCCGTCCGGTTGCGGCGGACCCGGATAGGCGATCCACACCGCGACCGCACGTCCAACGCCGACATAGAAGATCACCTTGCCGTCCCGGACGAACGAGAGTTCCGGATTCCCGCGGGGGTCGCGCTCGAAGCGCCAGGAGCCGCTTGCCGCGGCATCGTCCGGTGCGGCCGCGGGCTTGTCCTGCGCCCCGGCATATTGGATCGGCGCAAGAAGAGTGAGTGCCAGCAGGACCAGGAATGGGGAGATGGTGCGGTGCATCGGTGCAGGCTCACTGCCGGGTGCGGCGACGGAGCAACATTAGCACAGGGCGGCGAAACCTGGCGGTCGAAAACACGGATCAGAGCTGCATCATCTGCCGCGCATCGGCGATGGTGACGGCCGGCAGCCGGATCACGCCCTGCCTGGTGGTGATCACGATCTGGTTTGCCGCGGTCAGGCTTTCGATAAACTGGTTATAGCGCTGCGCGAGGTTGCCCCATTTCTTCTTGCGCTCGCTCATTCCCATGTCGTTCTGCATGAAATAGATCGCGGGCTTGCCGTTCTGCTCCTCGGTGATCAGATCGCCGTCCAGCCGCCAGCGCTTAGCGCCGGTGTCGATCCGCACGCGCACGGCACCCTTCGTTTGCGGTCCTTCGGGCCACGCAAACCAGATGCTGATGGTGCGGCCGGTGCGGGCCAGGAAGATCACCTTGCCGTCGCTGACAAAGGACAGGTTCGGTGCGTCGGCGGCATCCTTCTCGAATCGCCAGATGCCTTGCATCGAGGCGGTGGACTTATCCTGCGCGGGGGCGGGAGCCGCCGCGACGGTCAGGAATGCGAGGGCGAGCAGGATCGCGGAGAAAGGGCGGGGCATGCGGGCATTTCCAAGAGCATCGGCGAGACCGGCGCTCTATAGCATAGACTGTGACGCCGCGCGCTCTCCCGATACCATCACAGCACAATGCTCGGATTGCGGATGCACTGGTCGCAATCGATCAGGTTGAGCTGGCGCACCGCGATCATCCACTTGCCATTCTGCCTGACGTAGCGGTGGCCGCACCAGCCATAGAGGCAGCGGGTTTCAAACCCGCGGAATTCCGCGATCATGATGTTGGAGCGCACCATGCGGGTGTCGGGGCGGCCCACGTCGAACACCTCGACATTGGTGACGAGCCGTACCGTGCGCGACTTCGGCTTCTGCGACCACGCATAGCCGGTGCGCAGGCGGTAGACCCGGTCCTCCAGCCGCCGCCGGTCGTCGAAGGTGATCGCGATCTCCTTGCGCGGATCGCCGCCGGTCGGGGTCGACGGCAGCCAGTACACGCATTCCGGCGTGAACAGCGTCAGCCAGTCCTCGAGCCGGTCCTGATCCAGCAGCCGCGCCTCATGTTCCAGAAGCGAGCGGAACAGGTCGCGCTCGGCCATGTCGTGGATCACCAGATCGTCGCGCTGCCAGTTGGAGAAATCGGCGATGATTTCCTCGTACAGCGCGTCGGTGATGTAGAACGAGGTCTTGTGCGGATCATGCTTGACGGGTGCGTTCATGGTCACGGCTCCCGCCTGATCTGGACATTCGGCTCGGTCTGCATCAGCCGCTTCCAGTACTGGATGTATTCGCGCATGAACATTTCGTCGGTGGCCGGCGCCTTCAGCACGCCGTCGCCGCAATCGACGGTGCGGCCGGGTATGTCCATGCCGCGGTGCATGTAGACCCATTCGTCCTCGAACGCGCCGAGCCCGCGCTGGATCTCCTCGAAATTGGCGAGATCGTCGACTTCGCCGAAATTCGGGAATCCCTCCTGCGTGCGCATGCGCAGCGCGTTGATGAGATGCAGTTCGTCGCCCCACACGCCTTGCTCGTCCACCACGGCGGTGCCGTACCAGATCGCGTTGGTTTCGTTGACGGAGAGCGGCTCGAACACCTGGAAATGGTTTCCGAGGATCGACAGGTTCGGAAAGATGTTGATGTTCACCGGCTCCGACGAGGCGAGGTCGAGCGCTTCCGGCGCGCGATCGCCGAGCCGGCGCCGCAGTTCCGCTTCGTAATGCTCCATGCCCGGATGCGGGCTTTCGATCGCCCACATCGCGCCGGGCTTGACCACCATGTTCGGCCGCTTGTCCTTGAAGTGGTGGCCGTGGCCGAAATACTTCATGTACATCGGCTGCTCGTCGGGGCGGCCCTTGTAGTAGGACATGCCCTTGTCGGCTTCCGCGACCAGCCGGTTCTCCATGTCGAGCAGCGAGCGGTGCGAGAACACCACGTGATAGCCGTCGCATGAATTGTCGTAGGCGAGCTTCCAGTTGCCGTTGTATTTCAGGCGATTGGCCTCGCAGATCGCGACCTTGCCGCCGGGATGGCGATCGAGCCATTCGTCGAGCGGACCTTTCACGTCGCCCAGATAGTCGGTGAGCGGCGGCATGTCCATGTTGAGCGTGCCGAAGATGAAGCCGCGATAGCTCTCCACCCGCGGAATCTGCGCGGCGTTGAATCGTGTCTCGGTGACGTCGTTGGCATAGCCGTCCGGCCACGGCACGTTGCGGATCGAGCCGTCATTGTTGAAGGTCCAGCCGTGATACGGGCAGCGGAACACGTTGGAGTTGCCCTTTTCCAGCCGGCACAAGGTGGTGCCGCGATGGGTGCAGCGATTGTACAGCGCGCGGATTTTCCCCCTGGTGTCGCGCAGCACGATGATCGGGCGCAGGCCGAGCTTCGCGGTGACGAAGTCGTCATTCTTCGGAATCTGGCTCTCATGCGCGAGATAGACCCAGACCGCGCCGAACACATGCGTCATCTCGGCGGTGAAGATCGCGGGGTCGGTATAGATCAGCTGATGCACGCGGTCGCGCTGCACCAGTTCGTCATGATCGTAGGGCGGCGCCAGATAGGCGGTGCGGATCAGGTGGGTGGTTTTTTCCAGCATGGGGTTCTGGTCCTTTGCTGTGTGAATTGGGTGGCGCTCTAGCTTCGCCCCTCCC